>JAQVVM010000020.1:58574-72764 GCA_028698995.1 Bacteroidales bacterium | reverse complement strand
TACAGAAAGATTGTGCAGAAGTACCTGTGGGTGAAGCAGGGTCGGCGACTGTAACTGTTACCGCAAGGCGGGTATCGCTTTCGCAGCCGCCAATGGTTTGTGAGGCATAATAGGTGCTGTTGTTTGTTAGGGCAAGTGCTGTGGACAATACTGAACCTCCCGTGGGAACATCGTACCATTGAATGGCTGTGCCAATTGCAATCAAATCTGCCACGGTGGGATTGTCAATACTACAGAACGATTGGGTAGAGCTGCCAGTAGGAGGCGGTGGTGGTAAACAACCGCATCCTGAAACTGTAACTGTAATAGTACAGGTAGCAATATTTCCGGCTTCGTCAGTTACAGTGAAAACAACATTATGAATGCCATCAGCCATCACTGTTCCGGGGGCAGGATTTTGTGAAACAGTAAAAGAGCAATCATCAAAAGCAGCCACTTCAGTACGATAATCTCCCAATGCACTGCAATCTGATATTACTTTATCTGTTGCACAAGTAATGATAACAGGGCTATTAATTTCAGTAGCGCAATTAATGCTTATATCATCGCAACCTGCAATATTAATATTAGCACAACTGGTAATGGGAGTAGTGTTTGCTACACTATTATTTGATGTACCACCAGGAGCTGAACCTTTATATGAGAAGTTATTCCCATCTGTACCATCCTGATTGGCAGTAAGCTCAGCCAGTCCTGAGTTTTTAACAACAAAATTTGCAGAAGGAACATCATAGTTAAAGATATTAACTTTATCACTGTTAGATGGAAACTGATCATTAGCGAACTTACACTCATTAATATTAACAAAACACGTTACCCCTCCCCTTATATAAAAATCAAGGCCGTCGTCAAATGAGGTACTTATATTATTGTTATTAAAAAAACATGTGTCGAAATTAAATGTTCCAGAAGAACCCCTGATGCTTATTGACTTACCATCATTAGAAGGATTTGAATCAAATTGACAAATTGAACCTGCAGGTGGGTTAGTGGTGCTGCAAAAAAAAGCACCTGAAAAACTACAGTTAGAAAAAGTAGCCGAAACTATTGTTCCTGTAGAAAAATAATGACCTCCTCCGTATGTATTAGTACCCGAATATCCTTGAATAAAATTATTTGTAAAACATGAGCTTTTAACGGTAAGTGTACCTCCTAGCTGTCCTATAGCTCCACCAGCTTTTGAATTACATTCCTGAAATACAGAGTTTGTAATAGAAACAAAGGATGAGCTTCCTGATATTCCAACAGCTCCACCAAAACCATCATTGTCTCTAGCCTGAAAAAAAACACTTTTGTTCATAATCAAAGTGGCATCTTCTACTTTTATAGCTCCTCCATAACTGCCATTAAACCCAGAACAACTAAACAATATGCTGTTGATAATTGTAGATGATCCAGAGGAAAGAAAAATACTTGCACCCCCAGAATTACCTGAACCCAAATTTCTTTTCATGACGATATTCGTAAGGGTAAAACCAGTTATATTTGGATCTACCATTATTGCTTGCCCTGTCCCTTCATAAAAAAAATCATAGATTTGCAAATTGTAAATAGAGACATTATTGGCTTTAATTGACATAAATCTGTTATTGGTATGACTTGTAAAAATTGTATTGCCTGTTCCGGCTCCAATAATAGTCACTGATTTAGTTATATTTAAGGAGATATTTCCAGTACCTGTATAAGTACCGGCATCAATATATATAGTGTCTCCTGCTGATGCAGTTGTAATGGCTGCACCTAAAGTGCGTTTAGGAGCACCTGGGGTAGTGCCGCTGTTAGCGTCGTTGCCTTGCGCTGTAGTATAAATATCATTGGCCAATGAAGAGTCATTGACATAATACTTGTTGGCAAACGTGAACTCGCTAAACAACATACAGCTTAACAGAAAAAAAGTTAGAAAATATATTTTATTCATTATTTTAGAATTATGGATTAAAATTACTTTTTTTTCTTTAAAAGAGAAAACTTAATTAACAATTATCTTAAAAGAATAACACTTCCAATATACCTATTCAAATGACTTTCACTTTTATTGGGCTTGTTGAAAAAAATGACCCATGAGTACACATCCTGTCCAGCCATGTTGCCTGTATCAGATATTCTGCCATCCCACAAATAATTAATGTCTTCAGTCATAAAAATCAGTTTTCCCCACCTGTCATAAATATACATTTCAAAACTGTTAGTGTCAAATCCAACCCCTACAGGCCCGAAATAATCATTTATTCCATCCCCATTTGGTGAAAAAGAATTAGGAATGTAAAACGTTGTTAATGGCTTTATCAGTATATCTTTTGATATTGAATCACTACACCCATATTGATTTTCAACATAAAGCCAGACGCCATACTCTCCATCTGAATTATAGGTGTATATTGGATTTTCTTCCTGAGATATACTGTCATTATTTCCTTCACCAAAAAGCCAGAACCATGATGTTGCGCCGGATGACTGATTGACAAATGAAATTTCCGATTCAAACTCATCAGTTATATTTGTTGATGTATAAAAGGATGCTGTCGGTTTGGGATACACTTCAATATAATTATTTTTTGTTATTGTGTTGGAACAGCCGGTAGAAGAAGTAACTGTTAAAGTAACAGAATAAATTCCTGAAATCAAATACAAATGTTCAGGGTTTGTTAAGTTATTTGAGAAATTGTCTCCAAAGTTCCAGTTGTGACTATTTGAAGCTGATGAAAGGCTTGAAAAAGACACATTATGAGGTACACATCCACTTAAAGGGTCTGCTTCAAAATCAACATCGGGCAAGGGATTTACATTGACTGAAGTGGTGACTTCTCCTGTACACCCATGAACATCAGTAACAACAACACTGTAAGGCGTGTTGATAACAGGACTTACTGTAAGAGAAGCTGACGTATTGTTGTTGTTCCACAAAAATTGTGGGTTTAAACCATTTGAAACCGCAGTAATAACAATATCCTCTCCCTCACAGATGGCTGGTTGCGATGGTGTAATACTAACAGTTGGGTTGGGATGAACAATAACTTGAACTTGTGCAGTTCCGGTACAACCCAGATTGTCAGTTCCACTGACAGTGTAGGTACTTGTGACTAAGGGAGATGCAGTAAATGATTCATCTATATCACCCGTGTTCCATACATATAAAAATCCTCCACCTGAACTTATAGTTGTCTGGCTGCCCAAACATATTTCAGATGGAAAGGCTGTTGCGACTAGTAACGGAGCAGGGCTAATAGTAGCAATGAGAGAAGAGTTGCCTGTACACCCATTGGCATCTGTCACGGTAACACTGTATGTGCCTGCTGCTGATAGGTTTGTGCTGTTTATTATAGGATTTTGTAAAGTAGAACTAAAGTTGTCCGGACCTGACCAATTCCATGATGTGCCTGTATTTACATGTAGATTAAGCGAGTTACCCTCACAAATTGGACTATTACTTCCTGCAAGAGCTACTGGATTACTGTTCAAGGAAACAATGGTAGATGAAGAAGTGCTACATCCCTGATTATTCGTGACTGTAACGGTATAGGTGCCACCTGCAACCGGAGTTACGCTGTTTATCGAAGGATTTTGTGATGTTGAATTAAAACCCCCAGGACCTGCCCAGTTCCAGGAAACACCCGTATTAACTGACAAACTCAGATTGTTTCCTATGCACACAGGACTATTGCTTCCGGCTATAACTAAAGGTAAAGCATTTACAATAACGTTTGTAGTCACAGTGCCAGAACATCCTTGTGAATTGGTTACAGTAAGTGTATAGGAGCCAGATGCTAATGATGTTATATTATTTATAATTGGGTTCTGAGAGGTTGATGTGAAACCATTAGGACCCGTCCAGCTCCAGGCACTAGCCGTGCCGGAAGTAAGATTCAGGGTGTTACCCTGACATACTGGACTGTTGCTCCCGATTGTTGGTGATGGATTACTATTTACTGTAGCATTCGTTGTTGCTATTCCTGTACATCCCTGTGCGTTGGTAACAGTGACAGTGTATGTTCCGCTAGAAGCAGTTGAAGCATTCGTAATAACAGGGTTCTGAACATTTGATGTAAAGCCGTTTGGACCTGCCCAGATCCAAGATGTTCCAGTGTTAACCGTGAGATTCAGTGTGCTCCCCTGGCATATTGCATTATTACTTCCAGCTATTGGTGCAGGGTTTGTATTAACCGCTATATTTACTGATGCTGTGCCCGTACATCCTTGGATATTAGTAACTGTTACAGTGTAAGTTCCCGATGCCTGAGGTGCGACATTGTTTATTACAGGATTCTGTTGCTGAGATGTAAAACCATTGGGCCCTGTCCAGTTCCAAGTATTGCCTGAATTGACTGTTAAATTCAAACTGTTTCCATGACATACAGGACTGTTACTGCCTGCAGTGGCTGCAAGAAAATTGTTTACGCTCACGTTTATGGAATTGCTTGCACTACATCCTTGCGCATTTGTAACTGTTACAGTATAAGTGCCCGTAGCTGCTGGAGTTGCACTGCTAATAGAAGGGTTTTGCAGACTTGAAGTAAATCCGTTAGGTCCTGTCCAGTTCCATGATATCCCAGTGTTTACTGTAAGATTTAGGTTGTTTCCCTGACAAATTGGACTATTACTTCCAGCTATGGGAAAGGGTTTAGGATTTACAGTTGCAATAACAGATGTAGAGCCTGTGCATCCCTGCGCATTAGTGACTGTTACTGTGTAAGTCCCTGCTGCTGATGATGGGGCTGAGCTTATTACTGGATTCTGCACAGCTGAGGTAAAACTGTTAGGTCCTGCCCAGTTCCATGATGTTCCCGTATTTATAGAAAGGTTTAGGTTGTTGCCCTGGCAAATTGGGCTATTGCTTCCGGCCATTGGAACTGGTTTAGGATTAACTGCAACAACAACAGATGTGCTGCCTGTGCATCCCTGAGCATTGGTAACAGTTACTGTGTAGGTGCCGCTTGCTGCTGTAGGAGCTGCTGTTAAAACAGGATACTGTACAGTTGAGGTATAACTGTTAGGTCCTGTCCAGTTCCATGATATACCAGTATTTACGGTAAGGTTAAGGTTGCTGCCCTGACAAATTGGACTGTTAGATCCTCCTGTGGGAACAGGTTTTGGATTTACAGTTACAATAACAGATGCTGTGCCTGTGCATCCCTGAGCATTGGTAACAGTTACTGTGTAGGTACCACTTGCTGTTGTTGGAACTGCAGTTATTACAGGATTCTGAGAAGTTGAAGTAAAGCCGTTAGGTCCAACCCAACTCCATGATGTGCCAGTGTTTACAGTTAAATTGAGGTTGCTACCTTGACAAATAGGGCTGTTGCTAGCTGCAGTGGCTATGGGATTAGGGTTGACAGTTATAACAATAGATGCAGTTGCTGTCTGACTATTTGCATCAGTAACAGTAAGGCTGTAGGTAGTTGTAACAGAAGGACTTACAAGCACAGAGTCTTTAATAGAGGATGTATTATGAATAATACTATTGCTCCAAGTATAATTGAAAGGGGCTGATCCATTACTTTGATTAGCAACGACATAAGTACTTGAACCTTGACAAATCGAAGAAGGATTCGCCGAAAGGGATAACCCCGGTTGTGGACTGGTAAAACTTCCGGCTTCTATATATACAATGGCATCGTAAGCACCATCTTTGGCATCGAGAATAAGAAGCTTGATATGATAAGTTGCTCCTGGAATCAAACCACCCTTTGCAGCCTTCAAGAGTTTTGTGTTTCCATTTGGAGATGTACCTTGAACAGGACCAAAATATTCATTAACAGGGTTATTCAATACCCAAGAAGGATTTGTGTTCTGACAATAAGATGCACCGTTAGGGGAAGCACTGCTTCCCACTGTGCCATTATTGACTGAATTGATACCTACTTCAGAACCATTTGCTAAACGGGCAATATTCCTTGCATTATTATCAAAGCCTGCGCCACCTAAAATTCCGGGACCACTGATTAAAAAACCAAACTTATCATTATATTCGGTGCATTGATAATTAGTAAAGTTTGTATTGTCACTGTATTCTTCACTACCAAAAACATAATTAAAAACAATTGAATCGCCTGCCGGAATAAAGTCAAATTCAAGAATAGCAGCATTAAACCAGTTAACAGGTCCTGCTAAAACTGTCAGATCGTTAATTGGGCTGGTTGTTTTTCTCAACTCACCGGGTGCAGTTGAGAGGTATCCCTTCGAAAATGAATTTGATGATGCAGGGTCCTGTCCAATAGGAATACTAATCAGATTTGTGTTTCCACTGGTCAGCGCAACACCTTTGGCTATAGCCATTTGTGTTTGAGTAGTGCCTGTAGTAGTGAAGTAACATGCTTGATAACCGTAACTTGTTGAAGACGACCTGACACCCTGAAAAGAAGCATTGGAAAAAGTTACACCATTACCCATAAGTGAATCTACCAATGCATTCGCAATCTGTGCATTTGATAAACTTGTGTAGTTGTTAACTACTATTTGGGCTTGGATTGGTGTTGCAAAAATTACCAGCAAAAAAGCAAGTGCAAAAAATTTTTGAAAAATTGTATTTTTTTTCATAATCGATTATTTTAACCGGTTTTAGAATTACTTTCAAAAATACAGCAACCACATATAATATTAAAATATATGTGGTTTGATGTTATTATATGTGGTAAATTGTTACATTAGGGGTAAATGGATAAGCTTTTGTTGTGAACGGTAAGCATATAGGATTATTTATTCCATAGCATTCTTGGATTTATTTTTAAATCTTCTAACAGAAATTGGAACATTTTTCACTTAAAATTCATATTTAAGTTCAAAAAATAAATGTACATTTGTTTGACAAAAATTTAATATGCTCAAACATATTTTTACAATTATTATCTTTTCCTTTGGATTTTTTATCAATTTACTGGCAAATAATATTCCTGAAATTGAACAAAACCAAATAAATAGTGATTCCCTAAGAATAATCCATTTCAACAAATTGGCTTATGAAAACCTAAAAAGCGACCCTGTCAAATCATATGAAAATGCCAGCCAAGCTCTTCTCTTAGCAGAAAAAAACGATATTAAAACCGAAATTATTAATGCATTACTATTAATGGGTATTGTTAAAAAAAATTTTGGGCGTTTTGATGAAGCAGCACTTTATTATTTTCGTGCCTTATCATTAGCTAACACTCTTCTGCTAAGAGAAAAGCAATCGGTATGTTATAACAATATTGGAAGCTTATACCAGACTCAAAATAATTATATTAAAGCTCTTGAATATTTTAAAAAATCACTTGATATTGAGAGACAATCGCAAAATCGTGAGCAAATTTCTATAAGATTATATAATATGGGCGTAGTCTATGAAGCTATGGACAGTCTCGATTTGGCTTACACTTATTATCTTAATTCGCTTTTAATTGAACAAGAAGAAAAAAACAAGGAAGGTGAATTTTATGCTTTTTATGGCATTTCCGGCATTGAAACAAAAAAAGGATTTTATGAAAAAGCCATGTCTAGCATCAATAAAGCTCTAAATATTGCAAAAGAAATAAATGATGCAAATGGCATCTCTCTTTGTTATAGCGAATTAGGAACCTTGTATAAAACTACTGGTAATTTTTCAAAAGCTTTGATTGCTTTTGATTCAAGTATAATTTATGCTGACTTGGTTTTTCAGAAGAATAATATCAGGTTGGCCTATAAAGAATTATCAGAGTTGCATAGCCTGAAAGGGGATTTTGAAAAAGCATACAGCTACCTTAAACTTTTTACTATTTTAAATGACTCCATCAATAATGCTGAAATAAACACCAAGGTAGCCGAACTGGAAGCTGGATTTCAACTTGAAAAGTGGGAAAAAGAAGTTCATTACCTTACTGAAAAAGCATTATTAACCGAAAAATCTATTATAACTGAAAAAAGATACAAGTATTTTTTACTTATTGCTTTTATTTTAGCTGTTGTATTGACTGTAAGTAATTTGAAAAGAATTTTACCTGATACCCGAAATTTATTTATTTTCAGCATCCTAACTTTTATTTTATTGTTGTTTATAGCCACTATTCTTGTTATAGGAGGCTTTTACGGGCCGGGGAATGAAAAACTTAGATTTTTATATGCATTTGTTGATGTGCTTACAATTGCTGTATTTCCAGTCTTTGCTGGTCTTTTGCTTCTTGAAAGAATGCTTCTGAAAAAAAATATTAAAATTGCAGAAGACTTATCTTCACAAATAAATGACTTAAAAATCCCTAACAATGATGTGATGTTGACATTTGTTTTGGAAGGTGAAAAAAAAATTTTTGAGGTTCGTTCTAGTGAACTTGTCTGCATTGAAGCAAACGATAATTATCCTGCATTTTATTTTTACCGAGAAAATAAAATCGTTAAAGAATTACACAGAATTTCATTAAAAAACATTGAAAATCAGCTTTTAGACTGTGAAGATATAATGAGGTGTCATAAATCATATATAGTAAATATTAGGCACATTAAAAAAATCACTGGAAATGCTCAAGGTTACAAATTGCATTTTTCTGACTTAAACTTTGAAATACCGGTTTCAAGGAAATTTCCTAAAGACATTTTAATTAAAATTAAAAATAAATTAAAGTGAATCTAGTATTTTCAAATAAATCCCATACCATCAAATAGATTATTTTTAAGTTCAATTTTAATAATTCAGACTGGTAATTTTAAACTCCGTTCTTCTATTCATCTGATGTTCCTCATCTGTACATCTGACACCATCAGCACATTGGTTAACAAGTTCTGATTCACCATATCCTTTTGCAGTAATACGACTTTGATCGATTCCACGTGATATAATATACGCTACGGCAGATTCGGCCCTACGTTGAGATAATCTTTCATTATATCTGTCAGTACCCCTTGAATCGGTGTGAGAACCAAGTTCAATATTTATCTGAGGATTTTCTGTAAGTATTTTGACAATATCATCCAAATCAGGTTTTGCATCATCACGGATGTCCCATTTATCAAAATCATAAAATATGTTCTTAATGGCAAAGGTACGTCCAACAACAAATTTATTTAGCAGTAACTCAACATACAAAGTATCGTTGTAACTTCTACATTCGGTTGTAATTGATTTATTGTCTGAAAAATAACCATCCTTTATTGCAGTGAAGTTATAGCTTTCATTACAATCCGACTGCATATATAAAAGCCCATTTTCATCAGTATTCAAATTCAAAGAAGTGTTATCTCCTGTTACAACATTCAAATTTACTTGGGGTAACAAACCACTGGTACTATTGTCAATTCTCTCTTTTGTTATAACAACTACGGTCATATTTCTTGGAGGAAGCAACTCAAATCTGTAGATATCATCATCACCCCTGCCACCATCTCTGTTTGATGCAATGAAACCACTTTTATCAATCTCAGTAAATATAATTGAGAAATCGTCTTTAGGAGAATTAAAAGGGAACTTTAAATTCTCAGGGGATGTCCATCTGTTTTGAGAGCCAAATGCTTTAAAAATGTCTAACCCACCCATTCCGGGATGGCCGTTACTAGAAAAATATAATGTGCCATTTTTTTCTACATAAGGAAAAACTTCATTGCCTGATGTATTTACAGATTCACCAGCATTTTGGGGAATTGACCATGTTCCATCAATATTGAGAATACTATAATATAAATCCGTTCCGCCAAAACCTCCAGGCATGTCGGATGCAAAATACATGATACTGCCATCAGGAGCTAAAGCCGGGTGCCCAACAGAATACTCTTCTGCTTTATTATATGCAAAGGGTTTTGGTTCTGTCCATGTACCATTTGAGTAGTCAGAAGAATATATCTCAAGCCTACTTATAAATTCTCCCTGAGGTGCATAGTCAATCCAACTGGTAGGGTCAGAATTCACCGGACTTTTTCTAACTCTTACAGCCTTTGTACGTGTAAAAAAAACGGTGTTTCTGTTAACATCAAAATTGGCCGGGCCATTATGAAATTCATTGTTTATAGAATTTAACACATTGATTTCAGCTGTGTTATCATCCAAATCAACATCTGAAAAAAGCATAAGCTTTAAATAAGGTTTACCTGTCCAGCCATATAAATCGTTATTTGAAAAGGAGCTGCCTCTAGTTTCCCTATCAGAAGTTAGTATATATTCTTCTCCGAAAGGAATTAATCCAAAATCCGCATTCTCAGAATTAAAGACTTCGGCATTAACAACTTTAAAGTAAGTAATCTCCTGCATCCATATAAGAGCCATTTCACTTGCAGTGATCCATTGGGTTGCCACAATTCTATCAGAAGGATTCAACTCTGCATATTTTTCATATTGAATGATTGCCTCATTATATTTCCCGTTACTCCTTAATAAGTGAGCATAATTTAATACATCAGAGGCATTAAATGAACCCGATGAAATAACTTTTGAAAGCCATAATTCAGCATTTCTAGTGTCGTTTATTTTAAAATAGCTCTCCGAAACTTCTCGGGCATGATCAACTGTCGGAGTATTTGTTCTGAAGTAATTATTATAATACACCAAAGCTTCAGCATAATCAAAGTTGTTTTTAAGTTCACGGGCTTTCTGCAAGCTTCTTTGAGCAAAAACTCCAAGGTTTAAACATATTAAAATGAGCAGGAGCATTGAATTATTTATAATTTTTGTTTTCATGTTGTTGTAAATTAAAATTTTAAAAATATCTTGGTGTTTTCATTTTTGGTGTTAATTTTTCAGGGAAGAAATAGCCCAATTGGATTTCATGCCCAGAATAATTTTTCAAAGAAGAAATAGTTACTGTATAAGAATAACCGATTCTAAAATTATCTCTTGGATACCATTCTGTCATGACTGCAACAGCATTTCTTTTTCTTAAAGCATTATCAAGTTCTTTATTTTTCAGATGTGCCAATCCGGTTCGAAGTGATGCACCGAGCCATATTTTTTCTTTATAAAGGAAGAAAGTTGTTAAATCAACATTTGTTGGGGCCTTAAAGTCTTCTTTTATCAAGAAACTGGGTTTGAACTTGAAGTCTTCATTAATATCAAAAATATAACCTGCTGTAAGATAATAATGCCTCACCTGAGATGCAACTTCAAGCTCCTTTTTTGTCATAACATCGGCCAATAATCCTGTTACAGAAAAACCGGTATAAAATCTGTCTGTGTAAAGAAAGAAACCAGACTTTGAGTCAAATCTAAGTTTATTCACGTATGTTTTTGGAATTGTTGGGTCATTTTCGTTCTCTATCAACAACTGTGTCCCGTCTAGCGAATAATGGGAAGCCCCCAGAGCCAGACCTAATGATAAAGTTAAATTATCATTAAGTCTTACTCTGTGCGCATAACTTCCAAAAATTCCTTGTTGTGTCTGGGCTCCAATTTTATCATTAATGAGATGAACACCAAGACCTGTATTCCTTGCCACAGCAGCATCATAACTTATTGTTTGTGTAGATGGTGCACCGGCAAATCCAAGCCATTGTGTCGAAAAAGTAGCACTGAGGTTTTTGTACCCTTTTGTGCCCGCATAGGCAGGATTGATAATCATGTTGTTGAAAATATACTGATTAAATTGTGGATCCTGCTGTGAATATGCAAAATTAACTACGAAAAATAAGGCTAAGGTTTTTATTATTGTTTTCATTGTATATTGTATTAAATTTGATAAATTGAATTAGCGGATTATTGTAACATAATTATTAAATACCTTATCCTCCCCACACATATTCACTTTAAGTATGTAGAAATAAGTACCTTCGGATAATTGACTGCCATTCCAGTCATTATTGTAGGGTTTTGCGGTATATATTTCATTACCCCATCTGTTGAGAACAACAAGTTCATTATTCGGATACAATTCTAAGTTTTCGAGCACCCAGTAATCATTGATACCGTCACTATTGGGAGAAAAAGCATTATTCAAAATCAGTTCTACTTCAACGGTTCCAGGAACTATCACAAAATTAGATTCAACCAAACAGTTATTGTCATCCGTTACACTGACAGTGTATTCTCCGGCCGGCAAATTATAAATGGATGAAGTATTAAAATTATTCGACCATTCGTAAGAGTAAGGTGAAGTGCCTCCGGTTACTTCTATTTCCAATGATCCATCATCAGTCCCAAGACAATTAGCATCGGTATAATTTAAGAGATCAATTTGAATAGGCTCAGCAGATTCAATAAAGAAATTGTACTCATTGATACAACCGCTATTGTCATAAACTGTAACTGTATGCTGACCTGCGCCAATTGTAAAGATATTTATTGAGTCAGCTACACTACCATTCATTGAGAATAAGAACGGTGCAACACCTCCTTCAAGTATGACAACCTCAACTACGACATCCTCGACGCCAAAACAGTTGTTTGCATTTAAGGTATTAACCTGAATTTTTACATCGGGCACTTCAACAATAGTAAAGAGCATTGTTTCACTTGTGCATCCATTGGCATCTTTAACTACCAAATAAACAAAACCCGGTAATAATGAATTAAAGTAGTTGTTGTTATGGAAAGTCAGGCCACCATCAATTGAATATTCATAAGGTGCAGTCCCTCCATAAGCTTCAATAAGAATCTGACCCTGCACGGTTGAAAAACATTCATTATAAACCTGTTCTGCAGTAACAATGATTGGGTTTGCATTTTCAACAACAATACCAGACAAAGTCAGCTGGCAATTATTCTCATCCAAAACAGTAACGGAATAAGACCCCTCAGTCAGGCCTGTAAAAACATTTGAGGTCTGTGCTACACCACCGTTTAATGAATAAGTATAAGTACCTGTTCCTCCAGATGCTGTAACTGTTATTGTGGCATCATTGCCATCAAAGCAAGTTACGTGATTGACAACCTGTACAGAAGCAGACAATGAGTCCGCATTTGCAACAATGATAGTGTCTGACAAGGCAGAACAACCATTAGCGTCAATTGCTTCAACTACATATGAACCTGAAGGAAGGTTACTGAAGAGATTTGAAGATTGTAAAATTCCACCGTTTAAGGAATATGACATGGCTCCTATTCCTCCACTTACATTTACAGTTAATACTGCATCAGAGCTATTATAACAGCTTACCTGAGAAGAAACATCAACAAGAACTTCTAACTGAGATACATAAACTGACTGAAAACACTGAGTGATATTACCGTTAAAATCAGTTACAGTCCATGTTACTATTGTTTGTCCATAAGGAAATACTGCAGGGGCATCATTTGAAAGACTTGCAATACCGCAATTGTCTGCAACAATTGGATTTGTCAAAACAATACTATCAGTACAACTGGTTATATCAGATGGGCAAACAATACTGGGAATTTCATTATCTTCCACAGTAACAGTTTGTTGGCAACTGCTTGTATTTCCGGATGCGTCAGTAACAATCCATGTAACTGTGGTGGTTCCAATTGGAAATTCAGCCGGAGCATCATTAATAATACTTAATAAAGTACAGTTATCATAAACTATAGGTGTCCCAAGATTTACATTACTGGCAATACACACACCAGTATCAGTTGAAACTGTAATATCAGCCGGACAAACAATAGATGGTATTTCATTATCCTCAACAGTGACTATCTGCTCACACGTGGCAATATTACCTCCATTGTCAGTTACTGTCCATGTGACAATTGTTATTCCAATCTGGAATAATTGAGGTGCATTGTTTGTAACACTGAAAATACCACAATTATCATCTACCATAGGATTACCAAGATTTACATTCATTGCACTACAACTAGCAGAATCAGTATTCACTGTTAAATCTGAAGGACATACAATAGTTGGAATTTCAATGTCTTCAATAGATACAATCTGATTGCAACTTACCATATTACCTGAACCATCGGTAACTGTCCATGTTACTATGGTTGATCCTATTGGAAATACAGCAGGCGCATTATTACTTATAATCAAAATACTACAATTATCACTCACCACAGGAATTCCCATGTCCACATTTGTAGCAAAACAACTACCAGGGTCTGTATATGCAGTTACTTTAGGTGGGCACAAAATTGTTGGTAATTCTGTATCAATTACAACCACATCATATGTACAAGTACCAATATTGCCTGAACCATCAGTTACTGTCCAAACAACTGTTGTGGTTCCTATTGGGAACACAGCACCCTGAAGGGTTGATGTACCATTATAATCATTGACTACAGAAGTCACTGAGCAGTTGTCGCCTGTTGTTACAGGGTCAAGGGCTGTTGTTGTGACGGTGTAAGTGCACACACCT
>JAQVVM010000020.1:0-58474 GCA_028698995.1 Bacteroidales bacterium | reverse complement strand
TACCATTATAATCATTGACTACAGAAGTCACTGAGCAGTTGTCGCCTGTTGTTACAGGGTCAAGGGCTGTTGTTGTGACGGTGTAAGTGCACACACCTAAGTCTGTATTGTAAGATACGGCTGGAACTGCACAAGAGATTGTGGGGAGTTCATTGTCTGTAACTGTCACAGTTTGGTTACATGTTGCTGTATTATTTCCAAAGTCGGTAACAGTCCATGTTATTGTAGTTAGACCAAGTGGGTATGGGGCACTTAATGGCAGATTGTCACTTCTGACACCAATGAGTGACATGACACCGCAATTGTCATCAGTCTGAGGGGGCGTGATGCTTACACCGCTTGCTTCACAAGATGCAGGATCGACATTCACGTTTACATCAGCCGCACAAATTATTTCGGGATTCACTGTATCATTTATTAAGACAGTGATATCTGCTTCATCACAATTGGCCGGATTGATAACCTCACAAATTTGATAAGATAAGGTGTATGTACCGACAGCCACACCTGCAGGGATATTAAGGTTCCCATTAGCTGCTATTGATGCGCCGGCAATGCCACCATTATTTGTAATAGAGATGGTTACATCATTAAAGTTAACGGGAGCTGCGTCAAGAAGGTCGTTGGCAAGAACATTACCGGATATGCCTCCGTTTTCGCAATCCATCGGGTTAGAGCTGAAATTATCATCATTCGCTATAATTACTGCAGCAGTAACCAATATATTTACATCAGCAATATCACAATTGCTTGGGTTTAGCACTTCACATATTTGATAAGTTAAAGTATAAAAGCCTTCAGGAGTGCCTGCTGCTACATCAACAGAGCCATCAGGATTTAAGGTTAAACTACCGGACGGGTCAGCTACAATTTCTGAAAGGATGACTTCTGAAGGTATAACATCAAGGCCATTCAATATATCATTTTCAAATACATTCAGAACATTTGTCGCTCCGGTAAAACCATTAATACCGCTTTCAAAATCATCAAAAGCTATGATTGGAGCAGCCATAACACCAATGCTAACAATTGCATCATCACAATTAGAAGGATTCAACACTTCGCATATCTGATAAGTCAGATAATATGTTCCTGCAGGAGTTCCTGCTGACACATCTACTGTTCCATTAGCATTTAAAGTAAGGTACCCGTTGGGTTCGGCAATGGTTTCTGTCAAAATAACTTCGGATGCAATGACAGCTGTATTGTTTAACAAATCATTGTCAAAAACATTTACAACAGCAGCACCTCCGTTATATCCGTTTATACCCGTTGCGAAATCATTGACAGCGACAATCGGTGAGGCATCAACTGTAATACTTACTAAGGCATCATCACAATTTGAAGGATTAATAATTTCGCAAATCTGATAGGTCAGATAATATGTACCGGCTGGGGTTCCTGAAGCTACATCTACGGTGCCGTTGGGGTTAAGGGTAAGGAAGCCGTTGGGCTCAGCAATCGTTTCAGTTAAAATAACTTCTGATGGAATAACAGCTGAATTATTTAACATATCATTACCAAAAACATTTACAACAGCAACACCACCGGTATATCCATTTATACCCATAGCGAAATCATTAACAGCGTCAATAGGTGCAGCAACAACTGTGATACTTACTATGGCATCATCACAATTGGACAGATTAATAATTTCACAAATCTGATAGGTCAGCGTGTATGTGCCTGCAGGTGTTCCAGATGTTACATCAACACTGCCATCGGTATTTAATGTTAAATAACCTGAAGGTTCCGGAAGCGTTTCTGTTAGTATCAGATTGGCTGGTACAACTGCTGAACCGTTTAATAAATCATTGCCAAAAACATTAAGCACATTGTTGGCGCCTGTATAACCATTAACAGGACCGAATGAATCGTCATTGGCAACAATAACATTTATGGGATAGGTGATCTCGTCATCTGAATTATTAGAAGGATCAGGGTCAAGTTGGTCAAGAGTAGTGAGGCTTACTGAATTGAGGTAGTTTACTCCAACTCCCGGCAGGTTAACGGTTGCAGTTATTGTAAGACTGACAGATCCGGGAAAATTTACATTTCCGATATTCCAAACACCGGTAATATTACTATAGCTTCCAGAAGCGGTATTGTGCGAAACATAAGTATAACCGTTTGGTAACAAATCATACAAACTAACATTTGTGGCACTGTTGGGGCCATTATTGTTTACAGTAATGGTAAACGTTACATCATTACCAACATATGGGGTGCTGTTGTCAACAGTTTTTTGAATAGCAAGATCGGCTTGTGCCTGAACAGGTGTATTGAATGTAGATGTATTATTTGCTAGGTCAGGATCGGTTATGCCATCACTGTTGCTTATAATTGCTGTATTAGTTAATGTACCGGAAGCATCAGTATTAACAATACCTTTTATAACTAAAACACAACCCCCACCGGTAATTATGCTACCAAGATTGCCACTTCCGGACCATGGAGCAAAAGAGAACTGACAACGGGAAGTCACAACACCTGAAATACCTGAAGGGATAACATCATCTATTATTACATTGGTAGCATCACTGGGACCATTATTGCCATAAAACAACACATAATAAATACTATCACCGGCTGTAATGCCAACAGGGTCAATGACATAGTCAAAAGGATTTCCGAATATGGCTGCAGAATCAAGTGGCAAATCAGCCGGATCAATCTGAATTTTGACAATGTATAGGTCTGATATTATCTGAACAGGAGTAAGCACAGTTGAAGTATTATTGGACTGGTCGGGATCGGGTGTGTCTGTTTCAACTACAGCGGTATTTGGAATGTTTGCTGTAACACTGCTTAATACTTCCCCCCTGATAAGAATCTGAACTGATTGCAGAGGGGTAAGTGTTCCTATTATATACTGATTTAACCATGGATACCAATTCGTACCACCATCATAGGAAAATTCAACATTTGTAATATTTGTGAGATTAATAATGTCTTGTACAATGACATTGTCAGCATCAAAAGTATTGCTGTTATTGGTTACGGTAATGGTATACTGTATTGGTAAACCTGCAACTACTGAAGCGGGACCTGTTTTGACAATTGATACATCTGCTTCTTCGTTTAAGGGAGTCATGATTGTTACTGTATTGTTTCCTGGATTGGGGTCGTTAACATCGGATGATACAACTGCTGTGTTTGGAATAGGGTTCACATTTGGATTTGGTGTAGCATCAACAACAGTTCCTCTGATTCTTACCGAATAAGTTGCCTGACTGTTTAATGAACCAATATTCAGTGAGCCTGTCCACGGGCTTAACCAATTAGCGCCACCATCTACTGAATACTCTGTATTTGAAATTATCAGAGGGTCAATAATGTCTTGAATCACTACATTAGTTGCTGAACTTGGACCATTATTAAAAACATTGATCTGGTAAACAATCTGACCACCTATTAAAATTGGTGAATTAATTACCTGTTTTGTTAAGCTCAGGTCTGCTGACTGTAATATGTTAGTTATTACTGTTGACTCATTGTTGGCAGTATTTGGGTCAAGTGTAACAGGACTGTAAATAGTTGCTGTGTTGGTTAATGATCCTGTAGCATTCTGAGCAACATCGCCTCTTATAAGAATGGTATTGTATCCGGGATAAAGAAATTCTAATAATAATCGTGTGCCATTCCATGGAAACCATGAATTTCCAAGATTTAATGAATACTCCGCATTGCTGATTCCTGCAGGCATATTGTCGGTGATAAGGGCATTGATGGAGTTGTTGGGACCGTAATTATCGACTTTCAGGAAGTAATATATTTTTGTTCCCGCAGTAATTTGAGATGGGGTTACATATAAAAGGTTCGTATATGTTCCCACAGGCAGGTTTGAAGGATTTATCTGTGATTTCAAAATAGCAATGTCCGATGTGGGTATTACCTGAACAGAAACAATGGCCTGACTGCAATTGGCAGGATTAAGGGCTTCGCAGATCTGATATGTTAACGTATAAGTTCCTCCAGGTGTAAAGGGCAACACATCTACTGATCCATCCGGATTTAAAACCAGATTGGCATTAGGCGTTATAAGTGTTAATAAAACCTGAGCAGGAATTACCTGCACACCATTTAACAAATCATTATCAAAAACATTAAGCGCGTTTACTGCGCCACTTGTACCGTTTATACCGGAAGCAAAGTCATTTACAGCCAAAATTGGAGCAGCATTAACAACAACAGTAATCAATGCATTATCACAATTGGCAGGTATCAGCACATCACAAATCTGATAGCTTAAAGTATAAGAGCCGGCAGGAGTTTGAGGTGGAATTGAAAGAATGCCTTCATTTGAAATGGATGCACCGCTAATACCACCATTATCAATCAAAGTGATATCAACATCATTGTAATCTACAAGCTGACAATTCAGTAAATCGTTTAGCAAGACATTACCAGCACTTCCACCTGAATAGCTGTTAACCGGATTTGAAGAAAAGTTGTCATTAACAGCATCAGGGGGTGCATTAACTGTTACAAGCTGTGTACACACCGAAGTCAACCCACAATTGTCCGTAGCTGTCCATGTGATGGTTGTAACACCTACTGGATAAAGTGCATTAAGTGCGAGTAAATCGCTTCTTGTACCACTCACATTAGCAACTCCACAATTATCTGAAGTTGTCGGTGCAGTTATGTTAACAGTAGCTGAACATAAGCCCGTTGCTGTTTGAGCAAATATATCGGCAAAGCAGTTAATACTTGGTGGCGTTAAATCTTTAACTGTAATGGTTTGAACCAGATTTGTAGTATTACCACCACAATCTGTCAGTGTGAAAGTTCTTGTTACAACAAATGGTGACGCATTACAACCTGCACCACCATTATTAATATCGGATACCGAAACGTTTACAACACCTCCACAATTATCAGCTTCATCTGTAATGGCTGAAGCATCAGCAGGAGGAATCTGAGAAACACATTCCAAATTTGTAATATCAGCAGGTGCAGTTCCTGTTGGGGGAATCAAATCTTTAATTGTATATATATATGACCAATATCTGGTAAAACCACCACAATCGATATATTTCCATGTAAAAGTTTTGGTGCCTTCACAATTCAGAGGATTATAAATCTCACTAACGGCCAGATCTGTAAAAAGTATTGGATTTGTATTTCCCGGTCCGCAATAAACTACCGGTGGGGTCGGTTGAACAGCATCAGCCAAACAATTTACAGTGACACCTTGATTAAGCACTACTGTTACAAAGTTCTTTCTGCCGCAAGCATCTGTAACTTCCAGTTTTACAACGATATTTACAATTTCTGAAGGTGTTGTATATGTTGTGGCACTTGTATTTGTGTTTGAGAAGCTACCCCCTCCCTGTACACTCCACTGATAAGTATAAGGAGCTATACCTCCTGTGGCAACTGCACTAAAATTATAAGTAGTGTTTGGAGATACTGAGGTTGGGTATGTAAGATTTATGTTTATTTCTTTCTGAACACCACCAAGTAAAAGAAAATTAAAGTAAGCTCTTCCAAAAGCAACACTTGAGGCTCCACTTGAAGACACATTATGACCAGCTTGATACATTACCATACCCTTGTTGACATCTCCGAAAGCATGACCATAAGTACAAGCGAGGGCAGGCCCGGGAGATATTTTACCAACACCCGTTTGAGGATGATCAGGGTCAACAACAGCTAATTTGGTTGTAGGTCTCCATCCTGCAGGTTTTGGAAGATATATGCGCTCGGAACCGGAATTTTGTGTCGCAGCATCCATTGTGCCTATAAATTGCATAATAGGATCCCCGTGATTGTTATACGTAAATGGAACCGTCCCATTCGAATGAGAATTGTAATTTATTAAACCATCTACACTCAGAAAATTGCATCCCGGTAGATTTTCCAAAACACTAACAGCATGACATCCCGTCCAAAGATAGCCACCATTATTTACAAAGTCTTTTAATCCAGTAAGCCAGCTTGAAGTCCAATCATCCGGGTCAGCATGAGGTAAAACATAAATATCCCCGCAATTGTTCAAGAGAGAAGGGTTTGCTCCTAAAAGATAGGAAGAGGAAGGTATTTCTGCATACGTATAAAAAGGTTCAATAAGTTGATCATTTGCATCATCAATAACTGCTCTCGGCCAGCTAGTAAGTTCATGAAACACCGGAGCAGAAAATGAATTCAGCATAGGACCATCAACAATAACACCTTTAGCCTTCCACGTATTAATTTTTGTAATAATAGCTGCATTTACATGTTCGGCAGAAATGATAAAGGGACCGCCTCTGTAATCTTTACCTTCAGCTGTAAAATCAACTCCATCTTTAGCTTTTGATGAATTGATGGCCCAGCTTACCGGAATACCATCCACTGTTATTAACTGGTACAGCAATCCATAGGGTTTTAAACCATTTGCATTCGTTTGGGTTAAACTTCCTACATCAATAATATAGGAACCCTGAGCAAAAGTTACCATAGGATTCTGTGCTTTTAAAGCTGAGCTAATAAATATTAAACCTATCATTAAAACTAATGAGAATACAACAAAACTTGATGTTATTTTCTTAATAAATAACTGATAAGCTTTAAATTTATATTGATTTTTTTGTAAATAATTAATTTTCATAATGTTTCATTTTGATTTAGACTATTTCTAAATAATATTTTTGAGCAAAAAATAAAAGAAACCGGCTTTTTGAAGACAAAATTTAAAGCAAAATTCCTCTTATTTATAATGAGACAAAATTAATATAAAAATTTCATTGAAGTTAAAGATAAGTCACATTTTTTGTTAAAATATTTAAAAAAAAATGTTAATGCTCTTTAACAATTAATTATTTTCCTCATTATCAATATATTACATAATATTTTTTTATAAAGTACCTCGCTTTAGAATCACAGAAAACTTCAAAAAACTTATCAACATCATGAAAATGCAATATAAAAATAGGTTTCACATATTAACCACTTAAAAAATTTAAAATAAAAGTTCATATTTTTGCTAATAATAAACAAGTTGACATGAATGGTGACCCAAAAGTTTATCAAACACTGCTAGAACTAAATATTCCATTTAAATATGTTGCCCACCCTCCTGCTCCCACAATAGATATCGCTATGCAGTACTGGAAGGAACATGATGCCCAGCATTGCAAAAACCTGTTTTTCCGAAATCATAAAGGCGACAGGCATTACCTGGTCATACTTGATTGCCTTAAAATTATGTCCATTCATGATATTGAAAAGATGCTCAAACAAGGTAAACTTACTTTTGCCTCAGAAAACCGCATGAACAAATACCTCGGACTTAAACCCGGTTCAGTTTCTCCTTTCGGACTGATTAATGATACCGAAAAAAATGTCCATGTCTTTATTGACATCAACCTAAAGAAAGCTGAAAAAATAAGCTTTCATCCAAATGAAAACACAGCATCTCTAATCATAAACTTCGATGATTTTATAAGATTCCTAAACTTTACGGGTAATATCTATGAGTTTTTAGAGTTGTATTAATCCGTTATTTGAAACTTTCGGTTAAAAATTATTAAAAACGAACAAATACGGTAGTCATTATTAATGGCTCCTTAAAATTTCATAATTTTGTACAATTAATAACAGTTAACAATATACCGTTTATGAAAAATAAAGAAATATTAGATGTCAGCAGCGATGTTAAATGGATAGGCATTCTTGATAAAGATTTAGCTACATTTGATGTGGTGATGGAAACTAAATTCGGCACAACTTACAACTCATATTTTATCAATGCAGATAAAAAAACTATTATTGAAACAAGCAAGGAAAAGTTTTGGGATGTTTATCTGAATAAAATTAAACAAGTGTGTGTTCCTGAAGAGATAGATTACATCATAGCAAATCATACAGAGCCTGATCATTCGGGAAACATTGCTAATCTTATAAAAATTGCACCCAAAGCAAAAGTTGTAGCAACCGGAAATGCCATCAGGTATTTAAAAGACTTAATAGGATTTGATTTTCCTCATATTATTGTCAGAGATGGAGACACATTAGATTTGGGGAATAAAACACTTAGTTTCATCGGAGCACCAAACCTCCATTGGCCCGACAGTATGTTCACCTATCTTCATGAAGACAAGCTGTTATTTACATGCGATGCCTTTGGAGCACACTATTGCGATGAGGAAATGTACAATGATAAAATTGGAAATTACGATGAAGCTTTCAAATACTATTTTGATGTTATACTCAAACCTTACAGCAAATTTATTCTGAAAGCTGTTGATAAAATTAAAGATCTACAAATTGATTGCATTTGCCCGGGACATGGTCCTATATTAAGAAGTAACCCTTTAAAAATTGTTGAGAAATCGGTTGATTTTGCTAAAGAAGCTTTAAAGATGCCAGAACGTAAGGTTATATTTATTCCTTATGTTTCTGCATACGATAAAACAGGAAAGGTCGCTCATAAAATTGCCGATGGGATAAAATCTACAGCAAATGTGGATGTGGAAGTTGCCGACATAGAGATGATGTCATTAGGTGACCTTGATGAGCGCATCAGCAGAAGTTCTGCATATATAATTGGCTCACCAACAATAAACCAGAACACATTACTTCCTATTTATAAATTATTTGCTTTGATAAATCCAATCAGAGACAGGAATAAGCTCGCTGCTGCATTTGGTTCTTATGGTTGGAGTGGTGAAGCTCCTTGTATCATTGAAGCCAATATCAAAAGCCTGAAGTTAAGGTTATTTGAAGAGAAGTTTACTTTCAAGTTTACACCTCATGATAATGTACAACAAAACGCCATTAATTTCGGTAAAAAATTTGCCGAACACTTTACATCATTATTAAATACGGAAGAGATTGAAAACTAAATTTTTTAAAATATTCACTATTTCAAACTGCATACAATTATTAAAATTAATAAAGTTTGTAAGCTTTTTCCTTTTAATTGTATTTTTAAATGCTTGTGTTACAGGTAAAAGAACTGCATATAAATTTATTGATAATTCGAGGAATATAAACATTCTTATTCTTGAACCGGACCTCGTCATTAAATCCAATCTTAAAATTGATAGAGCTGAATTAAATAATATAGAGGATCCCGTTGAAAGAAACAATGTTGAATTAAGTCAGAGTGATTTTTTATATGATCTTGACGTTAACTGGGTATCAGAAATTTTTATGTCTGAACTGAAAAAGGAACTTAATACATTTGGCGTCAACGTATTTACATCCTCAAAAATAGATACTTTTTTCACTCAGTCAACACCTGCTTATATGTTCAGCATTTCACAAGTAGAAATCGAGGAATTTTTCTCACCCTTTAAAGAAGAATATGAACGAAGTCGCTTCGATTCAGTTACTTATGTTCAGGAATTTTCATTGAATGCACTTAATTTCAATTCTTGGTACGAATATTCCGAACTAAACACTGAGAAAAAGAAAGAACTGCTTTTCAGTAATTTCTATATCAGTGATAATATTCAGGGTTATTTCTACGTCGACCAAACAAGCAATGAAGTAAAATATTCATACACCAAGTACAGCATAGGGGTTGAAGACATTGAGAAACTGATACGATATGCGGGGAAAATGAATGCACAATACATGTATAATTACATCCTTAATAAATATATAAGGGAACATGCACCCTATGAAATAGAAGCACATAAATTCTTTGTTTTTAACCCTGCACTTAATATTCTCAACATTAGGGATAATTACAGGCAATTCAGGACTTTAAGATAAACCCGATTTATTAATTATGTATGAATGGGGTCATAAGAGAAGGTATAATGCATTTTCAAATTATTGTGTTCTGAGATTTGGTGAACGCCTTCAAAAAGTATCAATCAATGCAGGACTGACATGTCCCAACAGAGATGGAACAATTGGAACTGAAGGTTGCTACTATTGCAACAATAAAGCGTTTAATCCTTCTTATTGTGATGGAGATAAAAATATAAGTCTGCAAATAAGCGAAGGAATAGAATTCTTAAGCAACCGCTACAGAAGAGCTCATAAATATTTAGCTTATTTCCAAACCTATACCAATACATACGCACCTATCGAACAGTTAAAAAAGATGTATGATGAAGCACTTTCTTTTCCGGAAATGGCAGGGATTGTTATTGCCACTCGTCCCGATTGTGTGAATGATGAGATATTGGATTATTTTGCAGAACTGTCAAAGAAAACATTTGTTTCTATTGAATATGGAATCGAGTCCTGTCATAACAGAACTCTGCGTATCATAAACAGGGGTCATAGTTTTGAAGATGCAGAAAAAGCAATCAAATTGACGGCAGACAGAAAAATTCATACCGGTATTCATCTTATTTTTGGATTACCCGATGAAACAAGAGACGATGTAATTGTTCAGTCAGATATAATATCCAAATTGCCCATCAATAGCCTGAAAATTCATCAGCTTCAAATCATGAAAGACACAAAGATGGAATTGATGTACAGGGAAAACCCCGGAATATTTTATTTTTACTCATTGGAAGAGTATATTGATTTAATTATTGAATTTGTTGAAAAATTGAATCCTGACATCAGCGTTGACCGTTTTGCCGGAGAAGCCCCTCCCCGCTTTCTTATAGGACCATCCTTCATGCAACACCCCGACTGGGGGTTTATTCGCAATGATCAGCTATTGCAAATGATTGAAAAGAAAATGGAACAAATGGATACCTGGCAGGGTAAAAAATTTGTCATAAAATAATAGCACTCATTCAGCGGTTTAAAAATTGGCAAAACATAGAGAAAAATTTTGTAAACACAGCTTTGATGACAAAAAGGGTTGTTGTGTTATTATTCTTTATTGACACAATGTCGCTTCAGGACAACAGAAATTCCTGTTAATCATCGTTTCTGTCAATAACCTCCCAGCCTACAGATATCAGCTCCTCTTCTTTTGAAATAGCATCAACTATACGCTCTAGGGTTTGTTCATTTTGTCCAATTACACTTAGTTCTGCAAGTATCTCTGTTAAATTTTCGACCCTGTTAACATTGCTTTTAATAGACTTTAAGACAAAAGAACTTTCACTAAGGGCATTAAGAATCATCACCCTAAAATGGTTTTCCTTTGATTTTGTACATATAACTTTGAAAATATAAGTATTTAAAGAAGATTTTGCTTTGATAGGACGGCGGTTAAGGAAATTTGCCACAGGCCTAAGAGTCAGATGAGCAATTACTACAGCAGAAGCTCCAAGTAAAGCCTCCTGCCAATAACCCATACCGGATAAAGACCCTATGGCTGCTGAACACCATAGAGTAGCTGCTGTATTGAGACCCCTCACCGTAAAACCTTCCTTCATAATTACACCTGCTCCCAGAAATCCTATCCCTGAAACTATCTGTGACGCAATTCTCGAAGGGCTTGTATCGCCTGTGATATTAATTGATAATATAACATAAAGTGCAGCACCTAATGAAACAAGGGTATTGGTTCTTAAACCAGCTGTACGGTGACGCCACTGGCGCTCTAATCCAATCATACCACCTAAAAGAAACGCTATGACCACCCTGAAAATTATATCTGTCCCACTCATACTTAAAATTATCTGGATTTTTTGAATACTAGAAACGAATTAAATTAAAGATAGTATTTCTACGAAAAGAATTTTAAATAGTTTAATTTTGCATTAAGTTTAACAGATATAAAATAGGAATACTGTTCTGATGATTCTATTACGGTCTTTAATGTATATGATTGTCCTTGCTTTGCTCATGTGCAGTACATCTCAAGGACAGGATGTCGTAAGGAAAAAAGAAAAAAGTGCTTTTGGGTTTCAAATTAAACCTATTATCCCTAGTGGTGTGTTTCGTATTGTCACTTCTGAAATCCTTCAGGATAACGTTTTGTTTAAAGTAGAACCCCAAACAGGTTATTCGCTTGGGGCCACCATAAGGTTCGGAATTTCACGTAGATTTGCCGTTCAAACGGACATCAACTACATAAAAAGGAATTTTACTTTCAGTGTGACTGATTCTTCTTTTTATTCTGAAATTGACCTCCGCATCGTATCCTATGAAATACCTATATTGGCTACTCATTTTGTAAGGCTCAGTCAGAATCTGTATATGGGACAAACACTCGGATTGTCTTTTCAGTTTTTACCGACCAATCTTTATTCAAAAAACGAATATATTAACCAACTTTCATTGAAAAGATGGTTTATGTCCACTTCATTTGTTGCCAATGTTGGGTTTGAATGGCGAACTGAAAATTCAGGTTATTTTTACATTGGCCCTACCTATCATATGTACTTCAACCACATGTTTAACACCAAGATTGAATATAAAAATGCTTTACAGGAAACAAAAACAGCTTATACCAAACTGGAAGGTAATTATTTTGGTATCATAGGCAGGTATGTTTTTAATTAGCTTTATTTACATAATGAAAAGAATTGAGGGCTTATTGCAAATTGGAGGGAGTTCTAAGAATATTGGCAAAACATCTTTTGTTCTTTCCATTATTCAAAGGTTTTCTTTAACGCATGATATTACAGCCATTAAGATTTCTCCTCACCACCCTGAATATGATAAAACCTCAATCTTGTTGCAAACCGAAGGGTTTACAATTTATAAAGAGTCTCATCGTAATAGTCTTACTGATACATCAAAAATGCTTAACTTTGGTGCAAATGAATCGTTTTTTATTCAATCTGATAAAGATAATTTGGAGTCCGCATTTAAACACTTGCTATCACTTAAAAACAACAAAAATATGATTGTGTGTGAGTCGAATATTTTACGGCATTTTTTCATTCCAGATATTTTTATAATGCTTAAGAGTGATGATGTGACAGGTGATAAAAATTCAGCGAAAGAGCTTTACAAATTTGCAGATATTATTTTAAATAATGATGAATTAATTAGATCGAAGGCAGTTTCTACTTTGGGTATAGATAAATGCAAATGGTTTTTAAACAAATACATATGATTACTTACGAAGAAGCAATAAAAATAATTAATGATGTGGACGTCAACCTCCTGACTGAAAATGTTTCAATAAGAAATTGTTTGGGACGTGTATTGGCAAATGACGTTTTTTCTGATATTGACATGCCTCCTTTTAACAAATCAGCTATGGATGGATATGCCATCAGAAGAGAGGACTTGAACCTTCAATTAGAGGTTCTCGAAACAATAAAAGCAGGAGACTTGCCTACAAAAAGGATCCAAGCAAACCAATGCAGTAAAATAATGACCGGAGCCATTATTCCTGAGGGGGCAGATTGTGTTATTGTTGTAGAATTAACAGAACTATTACCCGATGGGAAAGTAAAATTTACAGGCACCGACACAAGAAACAACATCTCCTTTAAAGCTGAGGATATAAAAAAGGGAGAACTTGTTCTCAGAAAAGGCACTTTACTAAGGCCACAGGAAATTGCCATATTGGCTACAACAGGATGCACCGAGCCATTGGTTTTTAAAACACCCAAAGTTGCTATTGCTACTACAGGAGATGAAATTGTGGAGCCTCAATTTATTCCCGAAAAGGGAAAAATTAGAAACAGTAACGCCTATCAATTAATTGGGCAAGTTCAGAGATGTGGTATAAATGCCGACTATCTTGGAATTGTTGGAGATACAGAAGCAGAGCTTGAAAGATTTCTGCATGAAAATACACCTAAATATGATATTATTATTATGACGGGTGGTATTTCAATGGGTGACTTTGATTTCTTACCTAAGGTCATTAAGAAGACAGGAATGGATTTGCTTTTTCAAAAAATAGCCATTAAACCTGGTAAGCCAACCGTTTTTGGTAAAAAGGATAAGGGATTTATTTTTGCATTACCGGGGAATCCGGTTTCATCATACATTATATTTGAACTTTTTACCAAAACACTTTTGTACAGGATGTCGGGTTTAAATTACAAACCTATTGTCATGAATCTGCATATGCATGAAGACTTTTATGTTAAAAAAAGTGATCGTTTGTCGTGGATCCCTGTAATGTTGCTTGAAGACGGTTCAGTTAAACCTGTTTCCTATCATGGTTCAGCCCATGTTTTTGCCCTTTGTCATGCTGAAGCAATCATGCCTGTTGAGGCCGGGTTGAGTAAAATTTGTAAAGGAGAGATAGTGCATGTTAGACAAATTTAGCCGAAAAATAAATTATTTGCGTATATCAGTCACCGACAGGTGCAATCTGCGATGCCGTTATTGCATGCCTGAAGAAGGTGTTTGCTCAATACCCCATAAAGAAATAATCCGTTTTGAAGAAATTGTTGAGGTTGTCAGATTTACCATTGATAAAGGTATAGATAAAATCCGGCTTACAGGAGGAGAGCCCCTTGTCAGAAAAGGTATCGTTAATCTGGTTAAAGAACTTGCTCTATTAAAAGGTATAAAAGATTTAGCCATGACTACAAACGGAATCCTTCTTAATGAATTTGCTGAACCTCTAGCTCAGGCAGGTTTACATAGAATTAATATCAGCATGGATACCATAGACCCCGAAAAGTTCAGGTATCTTACCAGAGGTGGAGATATCAACAAAGTTTTTGAGGGAATTAAAGCTGCTCAAAAAGCAGGCTTATCACCACTAAAAATTAATTGCGTGGTGGAGGGAAATTCAATGACAAAAGATGCAGAAGCAGTTTTTAATTATTGTAAATCAAATGGTCTTGAGTTCAGATATATTTCACAGATGAACTTATCCGAAGGCATTTTTCAGGTTGTTCACGGTGGCACCGGAGGCGATTGCCAACATTGCAACAGACTACGACTTACAAGTAATGGAAAGTTCAAACCTTGTTTGTTCAGTGACCTTGAATATGATATCAGGGAGTTGGGTATAGAGAATGCTTTCGAAAAAGCCTTAAATGGAAAGCCTGAAAAAGGAACCAAGAATCATAATAATTGTTTTAATAATATCGGAGGTTAAAAAATGAGCGACAAACTTAGTCATATTGATGGAAGCGGTAAAGCCAACATGGTTAATGTAGGTGATAAACCTACACAGAAACGTACTGCTAAAGCCTGTGGACATATATTGCTGAATAAGGATACCATCAAACTTATTGAGCAGAATCTCATGAAAAAAGGAGATGTACTTACCATAGCTGAAATTGCCGGTATTCAGGCAGCCAAACAAACCCCTTTTCTGATACCTCTGTGTCACAATCTTTTACTAACAAAAGTTGATGTTAAATGCATTTTAAAAGATGATGGTGTTTATGTTGAATCTGAAGTGCAATGCACCGGACAAACAGGTGTTGAGATGGAGTCACTAACCGCTGTTTCAGTTGCTTTACTGACAATATATGATATGTGCAAGGCCGTTGATAAGGATATGTGTATTAAGGAAATTAGACTTATTGAAAAAATCAAAACAAATCTATAATGTTACTCACCGGTAAAAATATTATTGATAACAACTTTTCATCCCTTGGAGAGGAAACATTTCGCGCATACGACCCACAAACAAGAGAATATATAACTCCCGAATATTTTGAAGCTACCACTGAAGAAATTAATAAAGCTCTTGGAAAGGCTTCTGAGGATTTTGAATATTTTGCAGGGACATCCCACTTCCAAAGAGCAGAATTATTAGAATCTATTGCCGATGAAATTCAGAAATTAGGTGAAATACTCATTGAAAGGGCTATGCAAGAAACTGCACTTTCAGAGAACCGTTTACAGAGTGAAAAATCCAGAACTATCAAGCAGTTAAAACTATTTGCAACAGTACTTTATGAAACCACATGGCTTGACATCCGAATTGACGCAAATGATGAAGGTTTAGATATCATTTCAAGGAAAGACATCAGACAATTACACATTCCAATAGGACCGGTTGCTGTTTTTACCTCAGGGAATTTCCCTTTGGCATTTTCTGTAGCGGGTGGAGATGTAGCCTCAGCACTTGCTGCCGGCTGTCCAATAATTGTAAAGGCTCATCCCTCCCACCCCGGTACATCCGAGCTACTAGCCAAAGCCGTCCTAAATGCTTTAAATAAATGCAATCTCCCCTCAGGTATTTTTTCAATGCTTCATGGAGCATCACATAAGGTGGGACAAGAATTGGTAAAACATCCTTTACTAAAAGCAGCTGCCTTTACAGGTTCTTTTGCCGGAGGTAAAGCCCTTTTCGATCTGGCTATGCAAAGAAAAGAACCCATCCCCTTTTATGCTGAAATGGGCAGTATCAATCCCGTTTTTTTTCTACCCGGAGCTATTCACAAAAATCAGGACAAAATTGCAACAGACTATGTGGCTTCTTTCAATCTAAGTGTAGGGCAATTTTGTACAAACCCGGGGATTTCTTTCCTTTTTGACAATGATGACGCTATTAGTTTCATTAATAAAATCTGTTCTCAAACTCAAGCTGCACCGTCAGGTGCTATGTTATCTACCCAAATAGAAAACCACCTGAAACAACAGCTTGAAAAAGTTGAAAAAGTGACTTCATGTGTTTTGCTGGCACAGGGAGATGCTCCGGATAATTACATTGCCCCGGCTTTGTATAAAATAAATGCTGACGAATTTCTTAATAATGAACTTTTTCATGAGGAATTTTTCGGCCCGGTTTCTTTTTTGGTCATGCTCAGCAATGAAGAAGAGTTGTTTAGATGTATAAATGCGCTAAAAGGGCAATTAACCGCAGCCATCCAAATGGAAGAAGAAGATCAACCTCTGGCGAAAACTGTTATAGAAAAATTAAAATTTAAGGTTGGGCGCCTCATTATTAACAACTTCCCTACAGGTGTAGAGGTTTGTCATGCCATGCACCACGGAGGGCCATTCCCTGCATCTACAAATCCCTTATTCACTTCAGTTGGGAGTGCTTCCATAAAACGATTTTTACGCCCTTTATGTTATCAAAACTTTCCTCAGGCCTTATTGCCTGAAGAACTGCAAAATGATAATTCTCATCATATCTGGCGTTTGGTTAACGGTAATTTCACACAAAAATCTATAAAAAATGAATTCTAAAATAAAAGTAATATCTGTAAATATATCAGTTGCCAAAGGTACAATAAAGTTACCCGTTGATGAAATAATCCTCAACGACAGAGGTGTTGAAACTGATGCTCATGCAGGAAAATGGCACCGTCAGGTAAGTATGCTGGGCACAGAAAGTGTTAACAAATTCTCCGAAAAAGCCAAAAGAAAAATCAATTATGGTGAGTTTGCTGAAAATATAACGACAGAAGGCATGCTTTTGTACGAAACTTTACCTTTAGACCGCTTTATAAGCAATAATACAGAACTCGAAGTGACACAAATAGGCAAAGAATGCCATGGCTCTACATGTGCCATCTTCAGAGAAGTAGGGAATTGTGTGATGCCCAAAGAAGGCATTTTCTGCAGGGTTATGAAGGGCGGGAATGTAAAAGCCGGTGATGAATTTGAATACATCCCCAGAATTTTCTCATTTATGGTGATAACGCTCAGCGACCGTGCAAGTAGCGGGGAATATGAGGACAAAAGCGGCCCCCGAATTATTGAACTATTGAATGAATTTTATGCAGACTCAAAAAGGCAAATAGATATTGAACACACCATCATACCTGATCATGCAGAAAGCTTAGAACTGCTTATCCATAAAGCATTGCAAAACAATATTGATTTTATCATCACAACAGGAGGAACAGGCATAGGACCAAAGGATATTACTCCCGATGTAGTGATGCCAATGCTTGACAAAGAACTCCCTGGTATTATGGATATGATTCGATTGAAATATGGTACCGACAAACCCGGAGCACTTCTAAGCCGAAGCGTAGCAGGGATTATTGACAACAGTTTCATATTTACACTTCCAGGAAGTGTTAAAGCTGTGAATGAGTATATGAAAGAAATCATGCCTCTGTTCAATCATCTTGTATATACAGTTAATGAGCTTGATTTGCACTAACGAGCATTAAAGTAAATGCACAAATTTTTAATTTTTCTTAGTTTAAAGCGAACCGGTGATATTACAGCTTTACTAATGGTTCTTTTTTTGGGACTCCTTTCAATCATCAGGCTTTATCCTTTTAACAGTAATTTCCTTGATTTACAATACAGTAATGATGACTGGGCCAATTATATAAAATATGCCCTCGATATTAAAGAGAATGGGATGCTGATGCCTATAGTCAAAGGCATTTATTTGGTTCCGGCAGGTTTTTTATACAACTATTTTCTGGCATTGTGTTTCACTCTTTTTGGTAACCATACAGTACCTGTTTATATTATACAGAACCTGTTGATAGGGTTCTCTTCCCTTCTAATTTACTGGACTTTTCGCAATAAAATGAAACCATTGACAGCATTTGCTTTCCTGATTTCAATCTTTTTTATTGCATTAACAGACATGAGTTTGCATTACACTTTTCAGCTTCTTAGCGAGAACCTGGTTATTTTTACGCTATCAGTATTTTTCTTTTGTTTTATCAAAGGCATAGAAAAAAATAATTTGTTCCTTTTAATCACAGCAGGAATTTTTCTGGGTTTTTCCACTCTAACAAGGCCAAATATCTTTTTATTCGGTATTTTAATGAGCGTCTTTCTTATAAAAATCTCCCTAAAAAAAAATAATCCATTGAGAAGGAACCTGTTGATGTTCCTGATTTTTCTATTATTAAGCGCTTCACTGCTTGCATTTAGAAATTATTTTGCCTGTGGCCGTTTGTCACTATTACCCATTAAGTTCACAGCATTCAATGACTATTTTATCCCTGAGGCAGGATTGAGTTTTGGGTATTATATACGTAAAAGCCTGTTCTTTCTGGGCTATCTGTCTCCATTTGAACCGGGCTATGCATGGCGGATTCACTGGACAATCATGTGGGCAGGATATGCTGTATATTTTTTTCTCTACCTCCAAAGTAAAGTAAAAATGGAACTTTGGGAAATCATGGTTCACCTTTTTGTCGTCTGTTACTATCTGACATTGTTTGTGATGGGCGTAAACATTTCAAATTACGGATTCCGTTTTCTGCTACCTGTTATTTTTCTGCTTCTCCCCTTCTCATTTCTCAGCTATGACAAGATAAAAGAGAAAGCATCTGATTATTTCTTGTCACAAAAAACATTAGAATAAATAAAATATTTCTACTTTTGGAACACAATTCAATACGGGAGATAAAATGTCATTAGCAATAATAGATTGGGTTATTATCGTTTCATTTCTGTTATTATTCCTCTACATCGGGCTTAGACTTAAGAGTCGTTCAGAAGGGAGCATATCAGATTTTTTTCTTTCGGGAAGAAGGTTTCCATGGTATATAGCAGGCATTTCGATGGTTGCAACCACTTTTGCAGCCGATACACCTCTTGCTGTTACTGAATTGGTATCACTAAATGGGATTTCAGGAAACTGGTTATGGTGGAATATGTTGATTGGAGGAATGCTCACCACATTTTTCTTTGCAAATTTATGGAGACGTGCAGAAATTCTCACAGAACTGGAACTCATAGAAATAAGATACAGTGGTCGGGCTGCTACTTTCCTAAGGGGGTTCAAGTCGGTTTATATGGGTTTATTTATCAATGCCTTGATAATTGGGTGGGTAAATATTGCACTCATGTCATTGTTAAAAGTTTTTTTTAATATCCCTGATGAATATTTGATTTGGGTGGTTGCTGCAATTATGCTGATTACCGTAACCTACTCAGCTTTATCGGGGCTATGGGGAGTAGCCATAACAGATGTCATACAGTTTACAATTGCCATGACAGGCTGTATAATATTAGCTATTATTGTCATATCATCGGATAAAATTGGAGGTATCAGTGGGCTGAAACAGCAATTGCCGGAAGGTGCCCTAAATTTCTTTCCTGTTATCAGTTCTGGCCAATCGGGTGTTGGCTTTGCTCAAACATTAAGTATCAGCATAGGAGCATTTCTTGCTTTTATAGGAGTACAGTGGTGGGCAAGCTGGTATCCCGGAGCAGAGCCTGGCGGTGGCGGTTATATTGCCCAAAGAATGATGAGTTGTAAAAATGAAAAGCATTCCGTGTTCGCAACCTTGTTCTTCCAGATAGCACATTACTGTATCCGCCCCTGGCCATGGATTTTAGTTGCTCTTGCAGCTATGGTTCTATACCCCGAACTTTCTGTTGCTGACAAAAAATTGGGGTATGTTATGGCTATGAAAGAATTTCTGCCGGCCGGATTTAAGGGTTTATTGCTTCTGGCTTTTCTTTCAGCTTATATGAGCACCATTTCCACCCAGATGAACTGGGGAGCCAGTTTTCTTCTTAATGATTTTTACAAACGTTTCATCCGTCCGGAAAATTCGTTTAAAAATGAGAAAAAAGCTCAGAAAAATTATGTAGCTGTGGCCAGAATTGCAACTGTTTTTATCATGGTTGTATCTCTTTATGCCACCACAAAGATTACCCGTATTTCAGCTGTATGGGAGTTTTTAATTGAATGTGGTGCCGGGCTTGGTTTAGTGCTCATCTTAAGATGGTATTGGTGGCGGATAAATGCGTGGAGTGAATTGGTGGCTACTATATTCCCATTTTTTGCTTATGGATTTGCAAAACTTTATCTTGAAAAAGTTATCCCCGAATCGTACATTCAGAACAAATTTTCATTTTTCTTTACCGTGGGAACTACAACCATCGCATGGATAACTGCAACGTTCCTCACAAAGCCTACATCAAAAGAAATACTCTCTGCATTTTACAAGCGCGTCAGGCCCGAAGGCGCATGGAAACCATTCAGAGGGTCTGAAATAAAACAGGATACATCAAATTTTATTTATTTATCAATCTGCTGGTTATCCTCCATAGTCATGGTTTACTCCACCCTTTTTCTGTCCGGGATGATTATCTTTGCTGAATGGCAAAAAGCTGCCCTCTGGTTTGTCGTTTTTATAATTTCATTCATCACACTGCGTTTTTTTATCAAAAAAACCAACCTACTTACCTAATGAAAAAAAGAAATAAAATTATTATCATTTCTGCCTCAATTCTTTGTGTATTCATAACAATTTGGATTTTCTCAGGCAAAGAAAAGAAAAACAACATCAAAATTAAAGTTGCTAAAGGTGATTTTAAGATTGAGGTTGTTACAAGTGGGGAACTTGAAGCAAAAAATTCAAAAGACATCCTTGGACCTATGGGTTTACGAACTGTTGGTATCTGGAATGTTCAGATCAGTGATCTGGTACCTGAAGGCACAATAGTGGATTCCGGTGCTTATGTTGCAACACTTGACAGGACAGAAATCAGTAACAAACTTAAGGATGTGCAGTCAGAATTAGAAAAACTCGAAAGTCAATACATTAAGATGCGGCTTGATACTACCCTTGAGTTACGCAATGCCAGAGATGAACTCATCAACATGAAATTTTTCATGGAAGAGAAGCAAATCATTTTGGAACAATCTAAATATGAACCTCCGGCAACTATAAGACAAGCAGAGCTAGATTTAGAAAAGGCTGAGCGCACCTATAATCAGGCTGTAATAAATTATGGGTTAAAACACGAACAAGCTGTTGCAAAAATGCAAGAAGTAACAGCTTCACTTGACCAGCAGAAAAGACGTCTGGAAGACATCTTAAGTGTGTTAAATGATTTTACGGTTCTGGCACCTCAGTCAGGTATGGTTATTTACCGCCGCGACTGGGATGGTAAAAAAATCGGGGTGGGTTCACAGATTAGTACATGGAGCAATACCATTGCCACTTTACCCGATTTTTCGATCATGATTTCAAAAACCTATGTTAATGAAATTGACATCAGCAAAATCCAGTTAGACCAACCTGTACTCATAGGAATTGATGCATTCCCAGAAAAGTTATTTACAGGTATCGTTGTTGAGGTGGCTAATGTAGGAGAGCAACAACCGGGTTCCGATTCTAAAGTATTTGAAGTAAAAGTAAAGGTCAATGAATTTGATTCTATCCTCCGACCTGCCATGACAACTAAAAACACCATCATTACTTCAATCATTGAAGATGTGCTGTATATTCCTATTGAAGCAGTTTTTAAACATGATTCATTAACAGTGGTTTATAAATCTGAAGGTAATAACATCATAAAACAAGAAATTATCACCGGTCCGAGAAATGAAAATGATATCATCATAGAAAAAGGGCTTGAAGAAGGTGATGATGTACTGCTTAATGCGCCGGAAAATACTGAGAATTTAAGAGTTAACCTGCTTAACCGGTAACTTATGTACCTACAACGTTACATCCATAATTTTAGCATCGCAATAGAAGCTGTTTTCAGCAATAAAATCAGATCAATGCTGACTGCTTTAGGTATTATTTTCGGGGTAGCTGCAGTTATTGCAATGCTGGCAATAGGTAATGGCGCAAGACAGGAAATCCTTGAACAGATGAAACAAGTTGGAGCCCGCAATATTGTCATAATGCCTATTCTTGAAGAGGACGTTGAAGATGAAGAACAGCCTACGGTACAGACCAAAAGGTACTCCCCCGGACTGTCTCTATATGACGCTCATGCCATAGAACTTATTGTTCCGACTGTTCGTATGATAAGCCCCGAAATTGTGCATTCCACGCAATTAATTAAAGATGGCATCCAACGTAAGGCAAATGTCGTAGGAATCAACAATGTTTTTTTTGAAATATACAATCTGAAAATTACAAATGGTCAGGTTTTTAACGCTGACCATATCAACAAAGGAGAACCTGTATGTATTATCGGGCATACCATAAAAACAACTTTTTTTGGCAATGATGACCCCATAGGACAACACATCAAATGTGGGAAAAACTGGTTAAAAGTCATAGGAGTGATTGAGGACAGAAATATTTCAGAATCCGTAGGTGAGAATTTTGGAATAAGTAACTACAATAATTCTGTTTATGCACCTGTTCAGACAGTGCTGAGGCGATTTATAGATCGTTCAAATATTACTTCCGCTTCCATGGTTACTAATAGTCAGGGAGAAAACACCAGCACTGAACCAAAGAATCCCAATCAGATTGACAGGATAGTTGTTCAGGTTACTGAAACAGAACAACTTACAAACACTTCAGACATTATCAAACGTTTGTTGCTCAGGCGTCATAACCAAAATGAAGACTTTGTCATTAAAATCCCGGAGCTTCTTCTCAAACAAGAACAACGCACAAAAGATATTTTTAATATTGTTCTCGGAGCCATAGCAAGCATATCTCTTATTGTTGGAGGCATTGGAATCATGAATATAATGCTGGCCTCTGTTATGGAAAGGACAAAAGAAATTGGCATCAGATTAGCGATTGGTGCTACAAAAAAAGACATTGTACTTCAATTTCTCACCGAAGCCACTCTTATAAGCCTCACAGGAGGTATAATAGGCATATTCCTTGGCATATTAATCTCTGTTCTGATCATGAAGTTTACAAGTATTCTAACAATAATTTCAGGTTTATCTATTCTCCTTTCTTTTGGAGTTTCTGTGTCAGTAGGCATTATATTTGGGCTTATGCCTGCGCGCAAAGCTGCTCAGAGTGACCCTGTCACATCACTGAGATATGAATAACTCATACCTTCTCATCCTAAATTATGACTTCAATCAATGACCTTAAAGCAGAGTTATAGCGAATTGTAAAAAGACAGTCAATGACAGGCAAGAAAAAAATAAAATTATCAATTTTGGGAATTATTTTCATTTTAATGGGAATATTAACCTATGAATTTTTGTTCGGTAAGTTATTCCCTTTCTCACCAGTTATTATTGGTTTTACGAAACATGAATTGCAACACACAAACATATACATACAAAACGGAGCGGTATTTTCTGACTTTGAGAAAATTGACACATTGCTTCCAATCGTTGAAGATTTTCATGAATTAAAATTTTTATACAAACCTAAAGTTTTTATTTTTCGTGACAGCTCTACCTTTATTCAACACTCTCTTTCAAAAGCTAGGTTTTGTGTTTACCCCAACAGTAGACTATTCATTTCGACTTGGGCACTTAAAGAAGCTAATGAAGGATCTATTTCTCTTGAAATTTATTTACTACATGAGTTTTCCCACTCGTTGATTGATCAAAATGCAGGATTCATTCAAGCGTACAGATACCCACAATGGTTAATGGAAGGAATCGCGGTGTATAGTACAAACCAAATGGGAACTTCATTTTACCCCAGTAAAGAGGAAACCTATCGAGATATAGCAAATGGGAACTTTTTACCACCTCTTGATTTTAAAACAAAAAAAGAAGACGACACAAAACTCAATGTAACATACCCAATTGCTTTCATTTATTCTGAGTTTGCTTGTATTGTAGATTATTTGGTGGCAACATATGGCAAGGAAAACCTTTTAATATTCATGAAAAAACTCCTCAAGAACAGCGATAATGACGAAGTATTTAAGGAAGTTTATAATATTGAGTTTTCAAAAGTCATACAGAATTTTAAGCAACATGTGAGTGTAAATGAAAAACAAAATTGAAGCAGGACTAAAGGCAGATAAACAATCAGCTATTACATGCGGCATAAAAAATTGACGTGACAGAAGGTTATTCAAGGGTTATAGCCCGCTTCAACTTTTGTGTAAATGACAGGAAATCGCCAGCAATCGACAACTTCTCATACCGCTAACCGACAAAATACTGTAAGTAAAAAAAATTTGCATTAAAAAAATCACTATCTTTGCGGTCACAAAACAAAAGAAATTAATTATTTACCGCACGTTTTCTGTGCATTTTCCATTTTACATGATAACATTTGAACAAATTGGCATTCGGAAAGAATTGCTAAAAGCTATCGCTGATTTAGGATTTGAAATTCCCATGCCTATTCAGGAACAGGTTATACCTGCATTATTAAACACAGACAATGATGTTATAGGCTTGTCGCAAACAGGTTCAGGTAAGACTGCTGCCTATGGTTTACCTGTTCTTAACAGTATAAATGAATCTCTCAATAGCCCTCAGATTTTAGTTCTATGCCCTACCAGAGAACTTTGTATTCAAATAACAAGGGATTTTGAGCATTATGCCAAGTACATGACCAATATCGTCATAACATCTGTATATGGTGGTGCACCCATTGACATGCAAATAAAATCATTGAACAAGGGCACTCATATTGTTGTTGGGACACCGGGACGAATGAATGACCTTATCAGACGCAATAAAATAAAATTAGAACACATCAACACCCTCATTCTTGATGAAGCAGATGAAATGCTAAATCTTGGGTTTAAAGAAGAACTGAACAGTATTTTAGAGGAACTGCCAAAACAACGCCGTACACTTCTTTTCTCAGCAACAATGCCAAATGAGGTAGCTAAAATTGCCTCAAAGTATATGAAGAATGCTGAAGAAATTATTGTAGGCAATAAAAATTCAGGAGCAGATTCTGTTCAGCATAATTATTATGTCGTCAAAGCATCCGACAGGTATCAGGCTCTCAAACGTATTGTTGACTATTACCCTGCCATTTATGGTTTAATTTTCTGCCGAACAAGAATGGAAACAAAAGAAGTCGCTGAAAAACTTATGAAAGATGGCTATAACGCAGATGCTTTACATGGTGACCTTTCTCAGGTTCAGAGAGAATATGCCATGCAGAGGTTCCGTCTTCGAAATCTTCAGATGCTTGTAGCTACTGATGTTGCTGCTCGAGGATTAGATGTTGAAGACCTTACACACGTCATTAATTATAACATGCCTGATGATGATGAAATTTATATCCATCGTAGTGGCAGAACAGGAAGGGCAGGGAAAAAAGGTTTGTGCATTTCAATTTGCAACACCCGTGAAGTTTCACGTATCAAAAATCTCAGCAAAACCGTTCGTAAAGAATTTGTTTTAAAAAACGTTCCTAAAGGAGAAGAAATCTGTGAAAAACAATTGTTTAATGTTATCAACCGCATGGAAAATGTTGAAGTGAACAAAGAACAAATTGATGATTTTTTACCCATCGTATTTAAAAAACTGGAATGGCTTAGTCGTGAGGAATTAATAACAAAATTCGTGTCCGTAGAATTCAATCGGTTTTTAACATATTACAAAGATGCAGTTGACATCAATATAAGTACATCAAAGGAGAATAATCGTTTTGAAAACTCAAGAGACAGAAAAAAAGAAAAGATAAATGACAACATGGTTTTATTAAAAATAAACCTCGGTAATATTGAAAATTTAACCCCACAGAAACTTATTGGTCTTATTAATGATTCAACAAGAACAAGGGATATTACAATAGGAAAAGTCAATATAAACAAAAGCATTACTTTATTTGAAGCTGATAAAAATTCCACGGAGTTGTTGTTGAAGTCATTTTATGATGTTACTTACGAAGGCAGAAAGGTTATTCTTAAAATTGCAGATATTAACCCACCGGAACCAAGAGAGCCTCGCTCTGACTATAAAAAGGGAAACAAGGAACAAAGAGAATATAAGGGCAATAGAGATTTTAATGACAAGCCCAACTTTAAAGAGAAAAGAGAATATAAAGACAAGGACAGCTATAAATCAAAACCCGACTATAAAGAAAAGAAAGACTATAAAGACAAGGACGGTTACAAATCAAAACCCGAATTTAAAGAAAAAAGAGAATATAAAGACAGGGACAGCTATAAGTCAAAACCCGACTATAAAGAAAAGAAAGACTACAAAGACAAGGACGGTTACAAATCAAAACCTGATTTTAAAGAAAAGAGAGTTTACAAAGACAAAGACGACCACAAATTTAAACCTGACTTTAAAGAAAAGAGTGAATATAAGGGCAAGGACGGTTACAAATCAAAACCGGACTTTAAAGAAAAGAAGAACAAGGACAAACGAAAGAGGATATAACCCAATTTCAGCATTAAAACATCTTGAATAGATATCAGATTTTATTATCAATACCTTTAAAAATACATTGATAAGACTAATCGAGGTTACCCTCATGGAATCATTAGTTCGTTTTTTATAAAGCCACTAAAGATTAATTCAGGGAAGATTTAGAAACAAAAGAGGCTGCTCAAAAAGAACAGCCTCTTTTGTTTTTTTAAAAGATAAAAGATAAAGTTAGTTCACTTTAAATTTAATATCTCCTTTTTCAAAGAAGTCAACAATCTGTTTGGCAGCTGCAATGCCGGCATTAATATTTGCTTCTTCAGTCTGAGCACCCATTTTTTTTGGGGTAAAGAAGAACTTTCCGGAAAATTTAGCTGAAATTTCTTCGGCATTATCTGGAGCAATATCAGATACATATCTGAAATCGGAACGTGCTTCAAACATTTGCACAAGCGAATTTTCACAAATTACCTCTTTTCTTGCAGTATTTACCAAAGTAGCTCCTTTTGGCATTTTCGATAATAACTCAAAATTGATAGATTTTTTTGTTTTATCGTTAGCAGGAATATGTAAGGAAACATACTGACATTTGCTGTAAAGCTCCTCCACAGAGTTCAGAGGCTCAATACCGTCCTTTCTAATGGTTTCAGCAGGAACAAATGGATCAAATGCAAAAAGCTTCATTCCAAAACCTTTGGCTATTTCAGCTACATATTTTCCCACATTACCATAAGCATGAATTCCCAGATTTTTATCTCTGAGTTCAGATCCTGATTTGCCATTGTAAAAACCTCTTGCAGCAGAAACCATCATGCCGAAAGCTAATTCTGCAACAGCATTTGAATTTTGACCTGGTGTATTCATGGCAACAATGCCTTTTTCTGTGGCTGCCTGAAGATCAATATTATCGTAACCTGCTCCTGCACGAACGACAATTTTAAGTCTGTTTCCGGAATTAAGAACTTCTTTGTCAGCCTTGTCACTGCGAATAATAACAGCATCAACATCCTTGACAGCATTCACAAAATCACTCTGAGCTGTATAACCTTCGAGCAAAACCAATTCATAACCGGCCTGATCTAAAACTTTTTTTATACCCTGCACTGCAACGGGAGCAAATGGTTTATCTGTAGCAACTAATACTTTTTTCATATTCTTATATTTAAATTAATGTTGTAAAATCTGTTTAAAAACACCCTATAAAAAAGGTATTACCAACGTTTGATTCTTAATTACACAGTCCTTTCAAATTCTTTCATGCAATCAACCAATGCCATCACACTTTCTTTTGGTAAAGCATTGTAAGTAGATGCTCTGAATCCTCCAACTGAACGGTGTCCCTTAATACCACTCATGCCTTTTGATTTTGAAAAGCTCATAAAAGCTTCTTCTTTTTCTGCATACTCAGGTTTCATTACAAAACAAATATTCATTAATGAACGGCTATCTAATTCAGCAGTTCCCATAAATATTCTGCTGCTGTCAATCGCATCATACAAAATATTTGCTTTTTCAATATTCATCTTCTCAATAGCTTTTAAACCACCTAATGATTTAAGCCATTTGAGGGTTTCTTTTATGGTGAAGATTGGCATTACAGGTGGTGTATTGAACATACTACCTTCAGCAGTATGTGTTGCATATTTGAACATGGTAGGGATATGGCGGTTAGCAATATTATTCATAAAGTCTTCTTTTATGATGACAAAAGTAGCCCCTGCCGGTCCAATGTTTTTCTGTGCTCCACCATAAACCATAACATATTTAGAAATATCTGTCGGTCTGCTTAAGAAGTCAGATGACATATCTGCAATTAAAGGTACGGAGGAATCAATATCAGTGCGAATTTCAGTACCATAAATTGTATTGTTGGTAGTGATGTGAAAATAATCTGCATCAGAGGGAACAACATAATTTTTAGGAATATAGTTGAAGTTTTTATCAGCAGAGGAAGCAACAATGACTGTTTCTCCAAAACCTTTTGACTCTTTAGCTGCTTTTTTGGCCCAAACTCCTGTTTCAAGATAGGCAGCTTTTGTTTTTAGAAAATTCATAGGAATTGTTGCAAATTGTGTACTGGCACCTCCTCCTAAAAATAACACATGGTATCCTTCGGGTAAACCCAACAATTCTTTCATAAGAGCAACAGCCTCATCTATAACAGCCTGAAAGTCTTTACTGCGATGCGAGATTTCTATAAGAGAAAGACCGATACCGTTTAAATCTAAAATGGCTTTTGCAGTGTTTTCGATGGCCACCTGTGGTAATACTGCCGGACCTGCACTAAAATTATGTGTTTTCATAATAAAATAATTTGGTTGTTAATATTTTTATAACTAATTTATAACCTGAGTTTTAAGTATAATATTACAGTAAAAAAAATATACTACAATGTGACAAATGTATAAAATATTTTCACACTATAAAATTTAAAACAGGAAAATTTTCTTGATGAAGAATTTAGAACAATGACCTTTATTCAGGTTCTGAAGGATACATTCTTTGAATTTCCATTTGTCTTCTTCTTTGTTCTCTTCTGGGAATATCCTTCGTTCTGGCATCAACATTTTCGAAGAGCTGCCATATCCCGTTTTTAAAAACAAAAGCATCGAAAACATTGGTTTCGGGAACATAAAACTGGTAATGTCCTTCAAGCATGGGTTGAATTGGTGATACTCTATCAAAAACAATCATCACCCGTTTATTCTTACCTTCATTTAAATATTGTTTTTCATATTTTAAAGAAACTGATACATGAGCACCATATTCAATAATAAAGCGTGTCTGAAGAATTTCTTTAGTTTGAAAAACAGGAGCACCAAACTGAGGTTCCTCGTTTTCAAAACTTACAATATCAATAATTTTTCGGGAAGAGATGTTATTATTTCCATCCCAACCCAGAAGTGTATAGAACTTTTTGCCTCTGTATTTTTCCATTATTAACTTATAATAATGTGCGCCGTACCAGTTGTTACATGATAAAACTTCCTGAACAGCCTGAGTATTTGAAATCATTTTATCATTAGTCATTCTGAACACAAAATCACCATCCTTTTTCTGTGGATTCATCTGTATCATACCAAAGAAATCAAAAGAACCATCCATTTTCCGCAAATTCCATGTAAAAATCCTAAAATATTTATCAGGGGATGTTAAAACTGAAATTGTCTTAAGCGAATCAAAGGGATATTTGAATGAATGCTCCAAATTTAGAACTTCCCAAAGTAAATCTGAAAATTTGGTATTAGCCTCATTCTTAATAAAATCATTGGCACCATATAAAATGGCAGGGGCTAAATTTTTAAGTGAGTCTTCATAAATATTTAAATCTTCATGCTCTTGGCTCTTTAAAATATGTGTAAATAAGCACAATGCCAAAATGAGTACAGTAGATTTTTTTAAGATATCGTAGTTTTTCATCAACTTAGGTTAATAATGCAAAATTAAAAGTTTTAGTATCTTTACCAACAGATATTTTTACTATGAATTTAAAAGACCGGCTTTTTGCTTTTTCTCAACTAGGAAATTTTCTTAAAACTGAACTTCAGAATCTTTCAAATAACAATTCAAATTCAGATTTAGAGAAAATAGTAACAGAAGCAACACAACAGAATTCATGGTTCGACCGTAGCAGTTTGCTTTTTGCTTTAAAACAAACAGCAGAATATTTGCAGAAAGAGAAACTCTATCAATGGTTGAAGCCTTATGATTTAAAAGCCTTTGAAGTGGCCCATCCAAAGCGAATTGCCCTGATTATGGCTGGAAATTTACCTATTGTTGGATTTCACGACTTTTTGTGTGTCATCATTTGTGGACATAAAGCTATTATAAAAATGTCATCTCAGGATAAAGTACTTTTACCTTTTTTGGCCCATACCTTAGTGAAGTTTAATGAGGGTTTTAAAGAACTGATTCATTTTGAAAATGAATTAATAAATGGGTTTGATGCTGTAATTGCAACCGGAAGTAACAATTCTGCAAGGTATTTCGATTACTATTTCGGGAAATATCCCCATATCATTCGCAAGAACAGAAGCAGTATTGCAATCCTTTCAGGGAATGAAACCCAAGAGCAGTTAAACTTACTTGCCGACGATATATGCCTTTTCTTTGGCAAAGGCTGCAGAAGCGTATCGCATCTTTTTGTGCCACAAGGCTATAACTTTACAGATTTATTAAATGCATTATCCAAATACGCATATATAGCAAATAATACAAAATTTTACAACAATTATGAGTATTACAAAGCGATTTTTATTGTCAATAGGGAACCTTTTCTTGATTCCGGTTTTATACTACTGAAGCATAATTATTCATTGAATGCACCTATTGGTGTATTGAATTATGAATTTTATGACAATATATCTTTTGTTGAATCTTTTATCATAAAGAACAAAGATATTTTACAATGTGTGGTAGCTGAAAGTATTCTTGAAAACACCATTCCATTTGGTTCAGCTCAAAAACCATCATTGTCCGATTACGCTGATAATGTGGATACATTAATGTTTCTGACTGGTCTGTAGTTATCTTACCAATTACCCGATAGGATATTTTGAAAATTCAGAAAGGGGGTAAAAAATATTTTCGTTAAATATTTTTTAAGACACGAATGTTTTATTTTGAATTTATTAGTAAAAACCCTATCTTTGAAATGAAAATCAATTATTGAAACACAATTTTTCAACAAATTCAAATAAGCTATCACATTGCCTAATTTATTTACCAATTTCTGTTTATTATGGGCGAAAAAGAGAATCGACTAAGGTATTTTGAGGAAAAGTATTTAAAAATTTTTAATACTTCACCAAATATCGTGGCACTCCTAAACTATCAAACAAGACAATATGTTGAAGTTAATCATGCATTTTACAAAATACTCGGATATACACCTGAAGAGGTTCAAGGAAAATCTTCTAAAAATTTCTTGAAATTTGGAGAAAAGAAATTATTCAAGACTTTACGGTATTTAAAAGAAAATGGCTCCATAATTAATTATGAAACTATTGTTTATAATAAAACTGGGGACCCGGTTTATATTCAACTTTCAGTTTATGCCATTGAGATTTCAGGGGAAAAGTATTACCTCTCAATAGCTGTTGACATTGGCGATTCCAAGCGTGCAGAAGAAGGCCTGAGAAAAAGTGAGGAAAAGTTTAAGCGCTTGGCTGATCATTCACCGGAAATTGTTTACAGTTTTTCAAAATCAAAAGGCATCAGTTATCATTCAGGTCGAGTCTTTGACATATTGGGTTATACCACCGAACAACTAAATGAAGACCCAATGCTGTGGTTAAATAAAATACATCCGGAAGATATGCCTCGGGTGAAAAAAGCCCTTGAAGGCATAGATGAAGGTCGATTAGTTGATCTTGAGTATAGAATTCAAACAGCAGATGGGAGATGGCGATGGATGCACGACAGGACCATGTATGTGTATCGTGAAAACAATGATGTTATTCTTGAAGGTCTTGCACTTGATATAACAGAACGTAAACAAAGAGAAGAGGCATTGATAGAAAAAGAGAAAAGGATAATCAAACAAAGGGAGGCTATAACAAAAATAATTTTTGATACCGATGTCATCGCTGTAAAAATTCCGGATGCCTTTCACTGTATTACAAGAATAGCTTCTGAGTCAATTGAAGTAAACCGCGCAAGCATTTGGAAACTCAATGATGGTGGCTCAGAATTACATTGTGTATCATTATATGATGCCGCAAAAAAAATACATACAGATAACATTATTCTGAAAACTTGTGATTTCCCCGAATATTTTAATGCTATTAAATCAGAAGGGCTAATTAATGCTCCTCATGCGCAAACAGACCACAGAACTATGGGTTTAACCTTAGGTTATTTAAAGCCACTAGATATCACATCTATGCTTGATGTTGCTGTTCTGATTGAGGGGAAATTATCAGGGGTTTTATGCCTCGAACACAATGGCTATATTCGTGAATGGCATACTGATGAGGTTTCATTTGCCACAACTCTAGCTTCACTAACAACCCAGGTTTGTGTTAATGAAGAACGCATTAAATCGCAAAAACAGTTGCTTGTTACCAAACAATCTTATATTAATATTTTTAACACTATAATTGAGGCTATTTATATTTTGGACTTCTCCTATAACTTTATTGAAGTTAATAAAGGTGCAGAAATCATGTATCAACTCAGTCGAGAAGAACTTATTGGGAAGAACCCGTCTTTAGTTGCTGCCCCAGGGCTTAATAAAATGGATGTTATTTTAGCACAATTGGCTCAGGTTCTTCATACCGGAATACCAACAAGATTTGAATTCTGGGCTGTTCGTAAAAATGGTGAAATTTTCCCTAAGGATGTTATAGTAAGTAAAGGTAAATATTTTGATAAAACAGTATTAATAGCTACAGCACGTGATATAAGTGAAGATAAAAAAGCCGATGAAAGACTACGTGAAAACGAAGCCAATCTCAAAGCCATTATTGAAAACTCCCTGGAGAGCATTTGGTCAGTAAATACAAATTATGAAATCCAATATGTTAATGATGTTTTCGCAAAATCGTTTTATGAAACCTTTGGTGTTCATTTAACTAGAAATGTAAACATTGTTGAAAGCCTTCCTGACTCATTAAAACCTTTATGGAAAGAGCGTTATGACAGGACTTTCAACAATGAACACTCCGTTTTTGAAGACAAAATTGTCATTGAGGACAAATGTATTTATATAGAAGTTTCGATGAATCCCATTGTATTAAACGATAAGGTTGTTGGTGCTTCATTTTATGGAAAAGATATCACCGAAAAAAAATTGGCCGAAATTCAATTACAATATCAGGCAGATCTTCGAAAGATATTAGTTGAACTTTCATCACATTTTATTAATTTACCTTTAAAAGAAATCAATCCCGCTATTAACAATTCTCTTTTCAAAATTGGTGATTTTATTGGTGCCGATAGGGCATATATAGTAGACTATGATTTTAATAACCAAACTGCTAACTGCAATTACGAGTGGAACCAAGAAAACATTGAGCCTTTTAAAAATAAGATGAAGAATGTTCCACTTGTTACTTTTAGTAATTGGGTTGATATGCACAAAAAAGGAGAAAAAGTTTATATTAAAAATGTTTATAATTTGAGTGATAATAACCTCCGGCAATTGATGGAATTACAAAGTGTAAAAAGTGTATTGACCTTACCTATGAAAAAATTAGGCAATTGTATTGGATTTGTTGGATTTGAAACCGTTAGAGAATTACACAATTTCTCAGATTTTGAACAACAGCTATTAGATCTCTATACAAAGATGATTGTTAATATTTACGAAAGATTGGAAAATGAACGTGAACTTCTTATTGCTAAAGAAAAAGCAGAAGAAAATGACAGGTTGAAAACAGCATTTATTAACAATATTTCTCATGAAATACGTACACCTTTGAACGGTATCATGGGATTCGGAAACTTGATGACACATTCAAATCTTTCAGAAAATGAACGACTCGAATATTATAAAATATTAAAAAACAGTTCCGACAGACTCATTCAAACGGTCACCAACTATATGGATATTTCAATGATAAGTTCAGGAAGTATGAAGGTTCACCTATCTGAATTTCATCTTAACACATTTATGATAGACCTGCTCCGTTATGCTGAGTTAATCTGTGCTTCTAAAGATATAAAGATAAATTGTGAATGTCCGGAAATGGATTTAAACCAAACTCTGGTTTCGGACAAAGAACTATTGAGGAAAGCATTGGAACACTTACTCAACAATGCTGAAAAATTTACACTACAAGGGCAAATTTCTTTCGGTTATATTTTACGAAATGGAAATATTGAGTTTTTTATTAACGATACAGGAATTGGCATCGTACCTGAGAAATTAACTTCTATTTTTGATGCTTTCATTCAGGAAGATCATTCTTTATCGCGTTCACATGAAGGTAGTGGACTGGGATTAGCCATCGCTAATGGTATTGTAAAATTGTTGAAAGGTAATTTACAAGTAAAATCTGAAAAAGGAGTGGGTTCTCAATTTATGCTCTCTATTCCCTTTAAAGGGAAAACCTCAAATGAAATGGAAGAAAAGAATAAAACCCTATCAAAACAATTCAGAGACAAACCCCTGATACTTATTGCAGAAGATATTGAGACAAATTACTTTTATCTAAATTATATACTTAAAAGAGCAGGATATGACACTTTACATGCATTAAATGGGGCCATCGCTGTTGACTTGTGCAGGCAACATGAAGACATCTCTCTTGTACTTATGGATATTAAAATGCCTGTAATGAATGGCATTGAAGCCACTCAGTGTATTAGGAAGTTCAGAAAAGATTTACATATCATTGCTGTTACCGCTTATGCCAAAAGCAGTGAAGAATTCATGATACGAGAAGCCGGATGTGCAGAAGTAATTGCCAAACCTTTTCAAAAAGATGATTTACTTAGAGTAATTTCCAATTTTTTATAAAAGAAAGGATTTTTTAAATAAAAATAATTAAATATTTATATATGTTTTTAAAATAAAAAACGTATATTTGTTACGTAAAAAACGATTCGGAGGTTCTGCGTTTTTTGAGATTTGAAAGAGAAAATTAGAGCCCTTATTTATAAACAAAAAATACTCAATATGAAAAGGAATAAAAACTTTTTGATTTTATTATTGGTATGTGTTTATATGGTATTTTCGACCGAAAGTTGCAAAAAGGATGATGATGATGTTATTGTGGATCCTCCTAAAGTAACTGTTACAGATGCAAACGGAAATGTATATAACACGGTACAGATTGGTACTCAAACATGGATGGCTTCAAATATTAAGGTTAATGTTCAGGGAGCATTTCATTACCAGAATAATGCTGCCAATTCGGCAACTTATGGTATGTTATATAACTGGGAAGGAGCCTTAGCAGCTTGTCCAAGTGGATGGAGACTTCCTTCGGAAACCGATTTTGAAACTCTTTCAACATTTCTTGGAGGTCATGACGCAGCTGGCGGCAAAATGAAAAACGCAGGTACAACCCATTGGCAAACACCTAATACAGGCGGCAATAATGCAAGTGGATTTAATGCTCTTCCTGCAGGTTATAAAAATTTTTCTGATGGTACATATTTCGGTAAGGGCATGTACACTTATTTCTGGACTTCGAGCAACTGCAGTACTTGACCGGATAACCCGGAGGCATTGGCAATAATGCTCATGTATAACAGCGGAACGATTTATTTTAATGAATCTAACGTGCTGCAAGGTTTTTCAGTCAGATGTTTAAAAAATTAATTGAACTATTTGAATCTAATCTTGAAAACATTCCTTTTTGCATCCTTTGCAAAATCTTTTTAAATTCATAAGAAACGGAGTAAAAAGCTGCTCCGTTTCTTTTTTGTTCTAATTAATGATTTTGAGTTAAAAAACAAGGTGTTGATTTCAGTACAGTAAACCAAATATGATTAATTAAATGGACTTCAGAAAGGCTTTAGCAATAAATCATTCACCATGCTGCATTTTCTATTACTGAATTTGAGTTTAAGCAATTAAGCTTCAATTCGATATGAAAGGCCCATGCACAAACTTACACTAAACTTGAAGATTATAATTTGGACATTTTCAACTACAAGTTAGAGAATGAGCTCTTCTGACAGATAGATTTAGTAGGTTCGAGAAAATATATATCTTAAAATCTATTCAAAATTTCATATTTTTACGTATTAAAATAAACTCCAAATATGCATGAAAATATTAATATATAAAAAATTAAAAAATCATTACTTCAAATTATGGGGTATCATAATAGTATTTTATTTGTTTATTACTATTAATGCTACTTATGCTCAGATGAATTTTCCTTCTGAAATACTCGATTCTATTACTGCCAAGGCCATGATGAATTTAAGGAAAGAAGATAAACCAACTTTGAATAATTTCTCTCAGCAAAACCTTGAAGGCAGTCCTGCTGAGGCATTAAGGATGAGAGAGAAGCTTAATCATCTGGACATCGGTTCCATCATCACGAATGCTTCCAAATCTTCAGACACCTTATTTATTGGGCTCACACCGGGTGATTCACTGTATATAAGTGGAAATTATACTCATAACGGACCAATTATTGTTTGGGGAGATGGCATCCTCGTTTTTGAAAATGCAAATGCACTTATATATGGAGATTTAATTGTCTGGGGTGAAAATGCAAAAGTGATCATAAGCAATTCGATATTAAATTTTCCCCAGGCTTTTCTGTATCAACGAAGTATGTTAGCTGCAGGTAATGCCAGAATTCATATTGAATCCTCTACCCTTGATTACTCAGGGATGTCCCACAACCTGGTCATCAATGACAGTGCCCAAGTTAACTGGACAAATGTTACAAATATTGGTTTTACGACCTGCGGCATGTGGTCGAAAGCAGAAATGAATATCAACGGCACCAATCAGGCAGGGGAATATATCATGACATATAAAACTAGTGCACATTTCACAAATGCTCATACCATCCTAATCTGGCACCACATCCCTGATTCTTCGGTTTTTAATACTTCTTTCCCGGATGGCACCAATATGACTTCATATCAGTTTAACAGCTCTTTACCCGGTATTCAGAATATAGATTATTCCTATACCATATTAAACAGCAGCGATGTTATGTGGGGCCTGATGCCTGAACCCGGAAGTACCTGTGAAATTAGTAATTCAGAAATCAGAGCCATTGGTATCTGGTTAAAGAATCAACCTGATTTTCAGGTATCTGGTTTAGTAAACAATTCCTTTTATTCAAATTTCACGGCTCCTCTAAACGGACACAATATTTCACTGCTGAACACACATGTCAGAACATGGAATTTATATATGTTTGAAAATGCATTAGGAAATGTGGACAATTGTATTGTAGGTGAAATCGGTTGCTTTGAAAACAGCAGTACCGAAGTTTCAAATTCTCTTATTGACGGCTCAGGGGGATATTTATTCTCTGAAACTAATAGTATGGTAATTAATGGTTTCTCTTATTTGAATTGTGATTTTCAATCGAAAGATAACTCATTTGCCTTTTTAGTTTATGGAGGTCAGAACTGGGGACGTGCCATTGCCATGGACAAGTCAATAATGTTTATTATTCAGTCAAACATTTCAGATTTACCTGAATTATACAACGATGCGATGGTTTGGTATTTAAAAATTGAAAGCCCGTCAACATTATACACAAACAGTTATAATTCCATTTCAGGATCGGCATGGATGAACAAAGCCTCAAATTTTTACCCCATTGACTTTGGTTGGTACAGCCTTGAATACTGTCATGCTGATTCGGCAAACTGGCACCCTATATGCGGGCCGGTTTTTAACGAAGTATATTCAGATGAACTGTGTGTTTGGCATACTGCCGGTATAACACCAGGGGCTTACATGCTAAGACTTAACATGTGTGACAATTCTACTGATTCAAATAAAGTAGAAGCATTAAAATTGTTTAATTTGGTTTTACCTTCAGGTACATCTGAAATTATCCCCAACGAAAACAATCTTCAAATCTTCCCAAATCCAGTAAACTCTACTTTCACCATTAAATCCGGCAACAACTTTATTAAAGAGGTATATATTTTTAATGCCTTGGGTAAACAGATTTTCTTTGAAAAACTCCCTGACAATACCCTTGAAAAATGTTATTTAATTAAAAATATGCCCGGTTTATCTCAGGGTGTTTTTTATGTAAAATATGTAGATCAAAACGATTTTTCTGAAACTCAAAAAATAATATTTCTCGAATAAGCAGAAAAAAAAATTTATTTATATTTAAAAGAATATTATTAACTTTGAAAATAATTCTTTTTAAACTAAAATACTATAGTTTTATCTGTAATATATCAAATGAACAATTTTAAGCTAAATTCATTGTAAAAAATGTTGTACCAAACACCTGTAAAACATTTTTCAATTTTTTTTATGATTATGCTGCTGGTTTTAAATATCATCAGCAACTCATTTTCTCAGGATATTAAAAAAATTGACAGTCTCGAAATTTTGCTTAATAATTCTGGTTTAGATTCATCAAAAATAATCATTCAATCAGAATTGTTTTTACTTTACAATGAAACCGATACTGCCCGAGCCAATAAGCACCTAAATAATCTGTCACAAGAAATTGACAACGGCATAATCACTGTAAGCCATCATCGTTTATTTGAGACAGGGGAACTGTATAAAAAACACAAAAGTGATTACCCCAATGCAATCAGATATTATAAAAAAGCCATTGACAAAGCGAAAAGTGAAAGTGATTTAATGCAAATTGATTATGAAGCATGGTTAGGATATGCACTGTCAGAAATGGGTGAAAATGAAAGTGCTGTTGAACATCTTATTAGCGCTGTTAGCGTTGCTGAAAAAGAAAATCAATATTCAAAACTACCGTTGTGTTACTTACTATTAGCCTATACTTTCCGAAATTCAAATAATACAGATAAGGCAGAACAATACTATAACAAAAGTCTTCAGGCTTCAGAGAATTCTGAAGATTCAACCTATATTCATTTTGCATTGCATGAGCTTGGTAATATTTATTCAATTAAAAAAGAGTATCAAAAAGCCATGGCATACCATAAAAAAGCATTGGAAATCAGAGAAAAAATTAATAATCCCTTATACTTATTATACTCCTACAACGACATTGCCAACAATTACAACAGCATGGACAGTTTCAATTTGGCAATGGTTTTTTTTAAAAAAGCCGAGCAACTAGCTATCAACCTAGATGAAAAATGGTCACTTTTTGTAGTTTCTCTTAATATTAATTATATCAATTTAATTTTTGAAGATTATTCCCATGTGAAACCATATCTGCAAAAAATGCAGGCCCTTGCAGAAGTACTGCAAACTAAGAATGCATTTATGTTATTGTATGAATTTAATTATAAATATTACAAACAAATAGAGCAATATAAAGATGCTTTGAAATATTTTGAACAGTATACTTTATATAGAGATTCAATTTCTAATGAAAAAATTCAGAAAAGTATTAGAGAACTTGATAAAAAATATGACACAGAGAAAAAATCAAATGAGATATTGTTTAAGAAAGCACAGATTAAAAGACAACGCTTATTTATTGTCTTTGCAATTTTAGTAATAATTATGTCTTTAATATTTGTTCTGATAGTATTCACACAGTTTAAGAAGAGGCTTGAAGCTTATCACAAACTCGAAATTCAGAATCAAAAAATCATTCAGCAAAATGCCACAAAGGACAGATTATTCTCAATTATTGGTCATGATTTACGAGGCCCAATTGGGGGATTAAAAACCTTGGTTGAGTTTTTATTAACAGATATTGACCCCTTAGATAAAGAAGAACTTGAAAATATAAAACGGCTTATTAATCAAAGTGCAACTTCTACTTATGACTTGCTTGACAATCTCCTGTATTGGGCAAAAAGCCAACTAAACGAAATTGTTTTTTCTCCTGAAAAACACATATTATCCAAAATTGTTGAAAAGAGCATTTCTGTTGTTCATGAACCAGCATTAAGAAAAAACATAACTATTCACAACAAAATTCCTGACTCTATAGTTGTAAAGGCAGATAAAAATATGCTGATGATTATATTGCGTAATCTTATTTCAAATGCTGTTAAATTCACACCTGCCCATAAGAATGTAATTGTTTCAGCCACTGAAAGTGACACAAAAGTTACAATAAGCGTCAAAGATGATGGTGTTGGCATAAGACCAGAAAATATTTCCAAATTATTTGACCCTCACATTTGTTTCAGAACAAATGGTACGCTGGGTGAAAGTGGAAGCGGTTTAGGACTTATATTGTGCAAGGAATTTGTTGATAAACACAAGGGGAAAATATGGGTTGAAAGTACTTTAGGAGAAGGAAGTAATTTCTTGATTTCAATTCCAAAATGATGTTTAAGTTACTCTTAAAATTCAGGTAATTCCTAAAAAAAGATTAGCTTTGCAGAAAAAATTACATGGAAACCCTGATTTTCTGGGCCATTATTGCCATAATCATTTTCGATTTTTTATCTGAACAGTTTTTATCATATTTAAACAATACTTACCGCAAAAAACCTTTACCTGAAATTGGTGTTGGTATTTACGATGAAAAGGAATATACCCGTTCTCAAAAATATGAAGAAGATAAATACCGCTTTTCAACACTTGATGCAACTCTCTCTTTCATTATCATGCTGTTTTTTTTATCCTTTGGGGGATTCCCTTTCCTTGACAATATTGTCAGAAGTTTGACAGAGAACCCCATTCTCATGGCACTCCTATTTTTTGGAACATTGAGCATGGCTTCTAATATTATTTCTATTCCATTTTCATGGTATATCACCTTCGTGATTGAAGAACGTTACGGCTTTAACAAAACAACACAAAAAACATTTTTTCTCGATATACTTAAATCATGGATACTATCTGCTATAATTGGAGTACCATTGATTGCTTTTATTGTTTGGATTTTTAATGACGCATCTCCCTATATGTGGTTACTGGCCTGGCTTGTTGTTAGTTCATTCATGTTGTTTTTTAACTTTTTCTATTCAAGCCTGATTGTTCCATTGTTTAACAAACAAAAGCCCATGGAAGAAGGCACTCTGAAAGAGGCTATCAATAATTTTGCAAATAAAGTGGGTTTTAAACTAACTGCAATTTATGTTATTGATGGATCTAAGAGGTCTGCAAAAGCCAATGCCTATTTCTCTGGTTTTGGCTCCAAGAAAAGAATTGTTCTTTACGATACCCTTATTCAACAATTAAATGAAGAGGAACTTGTAGCTGTTCTTGCACATGAAATTGGGCACTATAAAAAGAATCATATTCTTAAAAGCATTGTGATATCCATTTTATCACTAGGTCTAACATTCTTTCTTTTGTCTGTTTTTATTCAAAATCCTGTTTTTTCAAAAGCGCTTGGTGTCGAGCAGGCAAGTTTTCATATAAGTGTTATAACTTTCGGTATTTTGTATGGTTTTATTTCAACTTTTTTTGGTCTGTTCATGAATATTTATTCCAGATATAATGAATTTGAAGCCGATCATTTTGCAGCAACCCAATATAGTGCTGATGCCTTGGAAAAAGCTTTAAAAAAATTAAGTGTTAACAATCTCAGCAACCTCATGCCACACCCATGGTTTGTTTTTGTTTATTATTCTCACCCTCCCCTATTGGAAAGATTGAAAGCAATACGCAAAATTCATTAAACATCAAAAAGGAATAATATGATTTATCTTCAGGTTGATAATCTTGCCAAATCCTTCAATGAAAAAACACTTTTTGAAGAAATTTCTTTTGGTGTTCATAAAGGTCAGAAAATTGCTCTAATTGCTAAAAATGGAACAGGAAAATCAACACTTCTAAAAATCATTTCAGGGCAAGAAACACCAACTGCAGGGACAATAGTAATGCGCAGTGATCTTACACATGCTTATTTAGATCAGAATCCTATTTTGGAAGAGCATCTGAATGTCATTGAAGCTGTTTTTGCGTCTGCAAAAGGAATTACAAATATTATTAAAAACTACCAATCTGCTTTACTTTCAGGAGATCACGACAAAATAAGTATGGCTTCTGACCTTATGGACAAAAATAATGCTTGGAATTATGAAGAAGGGATAATACAAATTCTTAGTCAACTGGAAATTAATCAGTTGGATAAAAAAATTGGCGAATTATCAGGTGGACAAAAGAAAAGAGTTGCTCTTGCTGCTGTTCTTATCAGTGAACCTGATTTTCTCATACTTGACGAACCTACAAATCATCTCGACCTCGACATGATTGTGTGGCTTGAGAAGTATCTGGAACGCTCCAATTGTACACTCTTGATGGTTACACACGACAGGTACTTTCTCGATAGGGTTTGTAATGACATACTCGAAATTGACGGGGGAAAACTTCATCGCTATAAAGGGAATTACTCCTATTTTCTTGAAAAACGATCTGAAAGAATTGAAAATGAGAATGCTGTCGTCTTAAAAGCCAAAAATCTATTGCGCAAAGAGCTTGCATGGATCAGAAAAACCCCAAGTGCACGAACAACAAAGTCAAAAAGCAGAATTGAAAACTTTTACGATATTAAAGAAACAGCTTCATCAAAAAGAATTGAAAAGAATATCAGACTTGACCTTAAAGGTACCAGGTTAGGTAAAAAAATTATGGAAATAAATTATTTAAGTAAAAAATTTGATGATTTAACCCTTCTCGACAACTTTACATATACTTTTAAAAGCAATGAAAAAGTTGGAATTGTTGGTAAAAACGGAAGTGGCAAAACAACTTTACTAAATATTTTAACAGGACTGATTGCACCAGATTTGGGATATATTGAAACAGGTGAGACTGTTGTTTTGAGTTACTACAAACAAGATGGCATCAGCTTCGATGAAAACCAAAGAGTTATTGATATTGCCAAAGATATTGCAGAGGTTGTTAAAATGAACGATGGCAGCAAAGTGTCAGCAGGTGAATTTCTTACACAATTTCTTTTTACACCTGAAATGCAATATACTCAGGTAGCAAAACTGAGTGGTGGAGAAAAAAGACGGTTATATTTGATGACAGTACTGATGAAAAATCCAAATTTTCTTATCCTTGATGAACCCACAAACGACCTCGATATTCTTACGCTGAATGTTTTAGAAGAATACCTTAATAACTTTAAAGGTTGTGTACTTATGGTTTCTCACGACAGGTTTTTTATGGATAAAATTGTTGAACATCTATTTGTGTTTGAAGGCAATGCCGTAATCAGAGACTTTCCCGGAAATTATTCACAATACATTGATTATAAAACAATTAAGGAATCTCAAATTAAGAAATCAAACCCAAAAAATCAAAAAACAGAGAGAGAAAAACCTAATAGAGATAAGCCCAATAAACTTTCATATAAAGAACAAAAAGAATATGAAGAACTGGAATTGGAAATAGAACAGCTTGAAACGGAAAAAAGCATGATTGAAAATGCGTTGTACGAAAGTTCATCAAACCATGAAGAAGTAATGGCTTATTCTGATCGTTTGGGCGAAATAATCCATCTTATAGAAACCAAAACAGACCGCTGGCTTGAACTCAGCTTGAAAATTGAATAAGCAAAAAAATGTTTTTAGTTGAATTAATTTTCAATTGATATCACTTATTCTTATATAAATCACAACATGAGTATCTTTTGTCTATTAAAAAGCCATATGACATACTTGCCTTTTATTAAAAATCTGTTTAAATTATATTGTTTTCTGTAAACTCATTTTGTTGTAAATTATCTGATGTCATTTATCCCCATTGCAAGATGAGCAATAGTCAACAATATTATGTATTTGAATTAACTTAACTATTCAAAAAAAAGAGTGGTAATCAATTTTATATTAAGTACCATATTTATTTACACATTGTTCAATCCGTTTTTTTATAGTCTGTAGGACTTTAATATTAATAAAAAATGTAAGTTCATTTTTTTTATTGTCCGTATGGACATTAACAAAAGCAAGACTATAGTTCCCAATGTTAATTCCCTGACGGGAAATATTTAAAGTTTTGGTGTTATTTCATTAATATTAATGCCCATACGGGCAAATTTTCAGTAGTAATGTGTAAATATTTAATAGGTTTTATATAATTTATTGATATTCATTACCTCTATTTTGAAAAAATTACTCCGATACATAAAATAAAAGGCATTGAATCTGGATAAATGTTCATAATTTATAAATCAAACTTTAATCAGATGATAATGATAAAAAAAATTAATTTTACACACAGTTTGCAAAGAAATTAACTAAAATTAATTATAATAAATTGAAAGAAACACAAATTTTCCCAATAGTTGTAAAAACGCATGCAGGATTGGAACAAGTTTTATCAGAAGAGCTAATAGGCATAGGTGCTAGTAATCCTGAGATTCTTAAAAGAGCAGTTAAATTTAATGGGAACAATGCATTGTTGTATAAGGCCAATTATTGTTGCGGAACTGCAATTAGAGTTTTAAAACAAATAGATAGTTTTTTCTTCAACAACAATGAAGAATTTTATTCAAAAATTAAAGCTCTCAAATGGGAAACATATCTCGATGCAGAAGGCACATTAGCTGTTGATGCATTCGAAAGTCAGTCGATATTTAACAACTCCCTCTTTATTGCACGGTTGACAAAAGATGCCATTGTTGATAGGTTTAGAGAACTTGTCAATAAAAGGCCCAATGTTGACCTTGATAATCCTGACATAAAAATTAATATTCATGTACACAGAGACAATTGCATTGTATCAGTGGATAGCTCAGGGATGTCGTTACATAAAAGAGGATATCGTAAAGCCAATGTTGAGGCACCGGTAAACGAAGTCACAGCAGCAGGCATCATTCGTTTATCAGGATGGAAAGCAGACACCGATTTTTTTGATCCCATGTGTGGTTCAGGCACACTTTTAATAGAAGCGGCTATGTTTGCCATGAAAATACCTTCAGGTTATTACAGAAAGGATTATGGATTTATGACTTGGAAGGATTTTGATAAAACTCTTTTTGACAATATTAGAAATGATGCCAACGCCCAAATTTGCGAACATGATTTCAGCATTTTTGGAGCAGATATTAATAAGAAAAACTTAGGTAAAGCAGAAGAGAATCTTAAATATGCACAATTGCATCAGGATGTTATACTCCGTCTAGGTGCTTTTGAAAACTCTCAACCTCCTTTTAAAAATGGTATTCTAATAACGAACCCACCCTACGGAGAAAGATTGCAAATTGATGACATTATCAATTTCTATAAAACTTTTGGTAACACTCTCAAAAGTAATTATGCCGGTTTTACTGCTTGGGTTTTTGCACAAGAAAATGAAGGTCTTAAACATATTGGACTGCGTCCTTCTCGCCGTATATCTCTATTGAATGGAAATATTGAATGTAAGTTGATGCGGTTTGACATGTATGAAGGAAAGAAATTTTCCAATACTGGTTTATAAAATATTTTTCTGCTTTAAACATTAAAATAGAATGAAACATTTGTAATAAAAATAGCCACACCTTCCCATTAAGGAAAAGTGCAGCCATTTTCTTTAAACCAAATATAAAAAATTAAGCCTTATTCGTTTTAAATGGATCATTTTTGTGCTCTGTTTCTCCCATCCAAGGAGGATCAGGAATACCACCTTCTGATAAAAGCCACAAACTGATGTTGTTATCCAATTTTATTTTTCTTACTTCTGGTTTCAGATAGTTTCGTTTAGGGAGTTTATCTGCTATTTTCATATTTAATAATATTAATGTATTATGTTTTATTTATTTATCTCATTGATTATTTCAGAAAAACTTTTTGTGTCGTATTCCTTGAACTTCCAATAACATTAACAATATACTGTCCTGGGACTAAGTTTGTATTTATTTTGTTAAGTGTATTAGCAACTAAGTTTTGAGACACAACTTCCTGACCCAGTACATTATATATGCTTACAATGGTATTGTTATCGGATACATTGGAAATGTAAATGTTGTTGTCATTTGCATAGATATTAAACATACCTGCATCATCCTGAACTGTAGCTGTTGTAGTGAGGTTAAAATGAACAATAAACCTATCATTAACAGCGCCCTGAGATGCATTAAATGTATATTGATTCTGTTGTTTTAAATCAACAAAAACATTATCATAGGTATCCTCAAGAACAATGCTGACACTGTTATCAAAAGACGCAGTATTGTCGACCAGAATGCTGTGTTGACCTGCAATTTCAGTAGTAAATCCAAGTGAAACGCTTACGTTGTTAATAAGAGATGGAAGTGCATTAATGGCATACTCTTCATTATTGGAAATAGAATACATTTGAGGCATTTCAGAAAGTTCAGAATACATTTTGGCAGCGTCAAAGTTACCATCAAATCCGGCAGTTGCAGCACCGTTAAAACGAATTACAGTTTCATCAGCCATTCCACTTCTGCTCAACTTCAGTCTTAAAACGTCAGCGGGTGATGCTTTGTACGTATCATTATCACCATGAACACGGGCATTATTTGTTAATTCCAATGAACCTGTTGTCTGACCCTGAGTAACTTGCACCCAGAAAGCCTGCATGGATGGGATAATATTAGTACCATTATTATTACCTACTCCATTTACATAAGAAGCAATCGTACCATCCCAACTACGGAAATAAATAGCATTATTCAAATTGGTCAGAGTAACTCCCGAGCTAGCTTCCCAGTCGATGGGTGAGGGATAAGGGTTACCCACATGATTCCACCCAAAGTTATTAGGAGCTAAAGAACGGGTAAGGTCATTATTTCTAGCCATTGGACCATTATTCATACTTCCGGTGAATTTTATGGTTTTATTAACTCCCGTAAAGCGTATAACATAACCTGTCATTTGGCTAAGATTACCACCGGGAAAACTTTCCCAACCCAGTGTTGGCCCGACAGTATTATAAACCCAAACATTATCTGCACCGGCAAAAACACTTCCTGTAGCAATCTGTACAGGAATTGAAACTGTCCAGCCGGTTGTTGTGGTATTCGGCAGGAATTTCTGAACAGTGGTATTACCGGTAACAGAAAGAGTTCCATAGTCAATGAAAGAACCTGTTCCTGTGGCATCAGATTCAATTGTAAAATCACCTGAAACGCTTAATGTAAAGCCGTTGTCTAAAGTAAGTTGACCAAGTGGCTCAATAATAACATTATCATATGTAACATCACTATTGATAGTTGTTAAAGAAGATACAATCAGATTGTTATCTGTAAATTCAATATTATCAATATGAAAATCATAATCAGATGAATTATCTACTGGCCCATCGCTGGCAAAAAATGCTATTATAATGTCTTGACCATCATAAGCACCCAGATTAATGGATTGTTGCACAAAAGAATTTGAAATTGCAACAGTATTTGATGCATCATGTGTCATCAAATCACTAAATGACTGACCACAATCTGTTGAAATTTTAACAATTACTTTATCATCTGTTCCCTGCATACCTTCACTGTCTGCATTTGAACTGTTCCAATCTGTAATAGCAATTTGATACTTCAAAATTGTTGTTGAGCTGGCAGTAAATTTTGGGCCAACTATCCAATCATTTCTGGTGGTGGTAAAAAGATTAATTTTAGCTGAGGTTCCTCCTAAGGTACCGTTAGCCCATACACTGGAAGTGCCGGCAGGTAAACTTATGCCTGTAGCTTCACTCCAGTTGGGGAAAACAGTTGTAAGGTTAGATCCTGTAAAACCGGTAAAATTACAATTCTGAGGTAAAGTCTGAGCAACTACAACTGTTCTGTTTGTAGCAGTAATTGCATCATTTGTTGCATTACCATCACCTGTAACAGTAGTTGAAGCATTAAATGAATATATACCTGGAGTTAACATATCAAGGGTTGAACTCATGTTAACATTAAGTGTTGCACCAGGTACTAAAGTCCCTGTGTTAACCACAGCATTCAATGATTGTGTTACAGCACCTGTAACCTCAACATTAACAGTTGTTGGTAATACTGAAAAATCAATTGCCTGAATACCAAAGTTTTTAATAGTAACCGTAACTGTTTCGCTACCACTATAGCAACCGGTTGATAAAGGAGTTACCAAAGTCGTTGCACCCATGTCAACTGCGGCCCATGTTGGATTTGAGCCTTCAAACTCATCAGCACCTAAATCAGGTGCCAATCCTGTGCCTGCATAACCTGGTTTACCATATCTGATATCATCATCCAAATCAACATTTACAGTTGAAACTTCCTTGCCACTGCTTTCTACTAAAGTACTTGTGCTGTTTGCAAAATGCAAATCATAGGGATTAGTATTGCTTATAAAAGGTGGATTCTCTGTTACAGCAAGTTGATCAAAATTTAACACATGACCTTTATAATCAGCTAAGGATTGATAAGTTGTGCTTGAGTTATAATAAACAGCATTTTTTGTAGAAGGTGTTCCTGCATAATATAAGTTATTGTTGCTATTAGCAGAAATATTACTTAAGGATGAAGATGATTTGTAAAAAGCAACTGCACGTGTTCCTGTTGTAACATCTACATTATTAACAAAAATATTGTTTCTTAAGTCTATTGTAGTTGGGCCTGTAGTTACATATAAAGCGGCACTTTGATTACTAGATATAGTTGAAGTATAATCTATATAAACAGTATTATGGAAAACATTAACGTTTGTGCCACCGTTTAAATTTAATGCTCTGGTACCGGGAGATGTTGTTGAAGCAGGCGCTTTAATATCATAAATATAGTTGTTGTATATATTATTGGTAGTACCTGCGCTAGAACTCAAACCATAAGCAATATAGGAAGATGATCCTGAATAATGGATATCATAAATTGTATTGTTGTAAACATTGTTAAGTAGGCCCTGACCTATATACAATCCATAAACGTTATATTTGTGGTTTAAACTGTAAATGAGATTATCAGACACCTGTGTAGTGGCAGAGGAGCCTGGATATAAATAAATCCCGTACATAGTTGATGAAGTACTTGTTCCAGTAAGATTTCTAATGACATTACCTGTAATAAGGTTATTATTCCCGTAACAATAATTGACATATACGCCATTTATGGTAGTTGCAGAACCTGCATCTATAATATTATCTGAAAACGTCAGATCACTCTGATAGTAAAAATAAGCTCCATAAACTATAGAAGTAGAAATGCCAAGGTTCTCTAAAGTATTGTCAGTAACCACTGTATTAAAATCATAATAACTAGAATTCCCGCTGATATAAATACCGCTATAAGAGTTATTTACAGTAAGGTTTTGAAAAGTATTGTAAGAATTAGCACCGTTAGCATCTGAAGGAGATACAGCAACATACTGATAAATCCCTTTAGATGATGTATTTGATTTGTCTAAAGTGATATTACAATTTTTAATTGTATTATATTGTGCACCATTTGTAGAACTAACATTGCGCACATAATAACCAAATTCAACAGCAGATCCTGAATTAATAGAAATATCTATACCGTTAAAAGTAATGTAATCTCCACCATTGATGGTCATACCGGCATCTGTAGTACCTGTGCCACCTGTAGGTTTAATAACAGGATTGGCTCCAATACCGGACTTTTGAAAGGTTATAGTATTGGAAGAAGTACCTGTTGCTGTCAAAACAGGACAATCCTCTATGAAGGTTTGACCAGCAATTACATTAAACGTAACAATTCCATTAATACCCAGCAAATTTAAATCATTAATAGCATCAGTAAAATTGTTATAATTTGTACCTGCAGTTGGGCTGGTGTTGTCAATAGTATAAACACCCGACAATGGTGATTTAATAATCCTATTTCCAGCTGGTGCTTGTACTAAAGGAGTTTGAGGATTTGCAGCAACAGTTACTGAATTACATTCAGCATCAACAACATTAAAGGGTGTGGCTGCTACATCTAAATCATAAGTTAGCCAAAAATAATTGGCACCCTGGCTCAAAGTAACAGGCAGACCTGCACCTGAATTAATAATAAATGCACCATCAGGGGTAATGGAAGCATCTCCAATTTGTACAGCTGATGCAAAATTATTTGAAAGACCAGACGACCATAGCTTGGCTGCTTGAATATCACCGGCATCTGTTGTACCATTGGTGTTAAAAGTAAATGAAGAGGCCGTAATCGGGTTAAGGTTTCCGGTTGTAACTACTTCAATACCAATTATCAAGTTGTTTGTAGAGCCTGACATGATGGTATTTGTATTTGTTTGTGTTGTGGTAGCTGAAACAAATGACATATTAGCTGGTTGGTAAACCTGAATATTATCAAATGCAAGGTCGTAATCGCCAGATATCCATGTACCTGCAAATTTAATTTTTACATCTTGACCATTGTAAGCACTTAAATCATATTCCAATGTGCGCCATGCATCTGATGCATCATTGTTAACTGTTGCAATGGTGCTGTAAGAAGCTCCATAATTTGTTGAAATCTGGACATTAAAGCTCCCTGAACCAACACCCGGTGAAGCATATGGGGAGGCATAATTGGAATGTTTGTAATCAAAAAACAGTTTCATACCGGTTGATACAGGACCGATGGCAATAGTTGTAAATTCACCTGTAGTTGAGTAATTATAAAAATTTTTATAGATGTTATTGCCGGGATTACCGGTAACGCCTCTTGCAGAACCTATAGTCCATCCGGTAATACTATAATCCGTGGGGGTGCTTGTTGTTGCAAAACCTTCACTGTAAGGAATAGCAGCAACATTAGGTGTTGTGGCACCGGCAGAGGTACCGAGTGAATATTCACTACTGCCATTTTTCGACCATGCTTTATAAAAATACTGGGTATTAGTATTTAAGCCAGTGTGTTCAAAAGATGTTGCATTGCCTACATAAAGGACAACGCCATTACCATCTATATCTTCATCAATATTATAATCGGTGCCATCAACAGGAACTCCGAATGTATTTGTTGAGTTCCATGCTACCATCACTTCATCATTATTATCATTGAGGTTCCAACCTAAATCTATTTGGGTTGAACTAGCAACTGTAGCTGTGAAATTTGTTGGATTAAGTACCGATGGAACTATTTCTGTTATTATAATCTGAATATTCGGCCTTGAACTGCCTAAACTCATTGTCGGTGGATTCGATGAATCACTGTTACCACTTTTAAAGCAGTTTGTTTTTGAAGTATATCTCCAGTACGAATGCGGAGATGTGTATGGTGCATTTTGAGTACGAACAGAAACCAATAAATCTCCTCCATTATACAGGAAATCAGTAATCGGTACTTCAAGCCATGCACCTCCACTACCAAGGTCAATATTTGATATTGTTGCAACTAAAGTTCCCGGATCATCCCATGCAGTACCACTTAAAGTCGTTTGAGATACCTCTTTTAACCAAATTTCTGTTGTGCCTATGGCATTGGTATTAGCTCCCGCATCATTTCTGTACCATTTAAGTGCACTTATTGTCCCAGCAGAAATGTTTATTTCTGTTGATAAATACAAGGCTTGAGAGCGTGAGTAAACGAAATAATCGTTTAATGGGTATCTACCAGTTGAAGTACCACTACCAATTGTAACAGTTGTTTGAGACTGTACATCGAGCCAAAATAAGGACAATGCCGTAAAGAGTAAAAACCATTTTTTCATAATATAAAAATATTTGTTTATAAATAAATTCATTTTTTCTAAAAACATACAAATATAATAATTTTTTGTTAAAAAAAAAGAAGATTTTTTTCAGATTTTAGAAAAATTAACTATCAATAGATAATGTAAAACTATTCAGCATTTTTATTAATTTTGCAAAAAAATCAAAAATGGGTAGAATAATGGCTATTGATTACGGTCAAAAACGCGTAGGTCTTGCAGCTACCGATATGCTCCGTATGATTGCCAGTCCTATTGGTACAATTCACAGCAAGGATATTTTCCCTTATTTGACTGATTATTTAAAAAAAAATATTGTTGATTGCATTGTTGTTGGAAAACCTAAACAACTAGATAATTCAGACTCTCAATCTGCCGCAATAACCGAAGCATTTGTAAAAAACCTTAAAAAAAACTTTCCCTTGATAGAGATAGTAAGAATAGATGAGCGTTTTACATCTAAAATGGCGTTTCAGACTATGATTGATAGCGGTCTGAAAAAGAAAGACAGACAGAATAAAGCCCTTGTTGACACCATCAGTGCCGTCATTATACTGCAATCGTATATGGAAATGCTTGACTTTAATAAAAAACAATTGTGATGATATTACCCATTGTCTTATTTGGTGACCCTATCCTGAAAAAAAGAGTAGAAGATGTCAGCCCCGAACAAAAAGACCTGAAAGAGTTTATTGAGAACATGTATGAAACAATGTATGCTGCTGACGGTGTTGGCTTGGCTGCACCTCAGGTTGGCAAATCAATTAATTTGTTTATCATGGATGCTTCAACTTTTGCTGATGAATACCCTGATGCTAAGGATTTTAAAAAAGTATTTATCAATCCCGAAATGATTGAAGAAAGTGGAGAAGAATGGCTTTTTAATGAAGGATGCCTTAGTTTCCCCCATCTGAGAGAAGAAGTCCTAAGAAAACCCAAAATTATCATTAACTATCTTGATGAGAATTTTGTTGAACATGAGGAAACTTATGAAGGCATTATTGCCCGCATCATCCAACATGAATACGATCATCTGCGAGGCATCGTCTTTGTTGACAGACTTACTTTCCTGAAAAAACAACTCATTAAAAACAAACTTATTAATATTTCGAAAGGGAATGTAAACGCACCCTATAAGGTAAAAACAACGAGAATAAAGAAGTAAATTTACTTAGTTCATAATTTTTCCATACTTTTACACCCTCAATAAAATTTTTAAACAAAACCCTATGAAAAATTATTTTGAAATTAAGCCTAACGAAGGCATTGGCGATTTCTTATTTGGTGAAACAGCAGAAGAAGTTCTTAGTTTTTTTGGTGAACCTGATGAAACTGAAGACCTTACAGAGGAGGATGAAAAGGTAAGAATTGTTAGTTTTTGGGATAAAGGCTTTACCTTCTTTTTTGAAGGCCCCGATTATTCTTATTTTTCCTGTGTTGAATCAGACAATGAGGAATTAAAGCTGTTCGGTGAAAAAATTATTGGCAAAACCTCAAAAGAATTACTCTCCCTTCTGAAAACTAACGGTTTCACAGAATATGAAGCAGAAGATGAAGAATGGGGTGAAAAACGTATTTCTTTTGAAGAACTCAGTATAGATTTTTATTTTGAAGATGATGAGCTCATCTCTATAAGCTGGGCAGAACCTTTTTATGAGGATGAAGAAGAGGATTAAAAGTTCTTTTGTTTAATTCAATCCATCACCTCTTAAGGCTCTGAATCTTTTACGGGATTCAATCATGAAAACGCTGTCTTTATAATTCAGCATCAGTTCTTGATAGAGCTCTTTGGCTTTTTCAATATTCCCAAACTTTTTCTCCTGCATTTCTGCCCTCAAAAACAAACTGTTATCGGCAAGAACGCTGGAAGGGAAAACATCAGTAATTTTCTTTAGGACACTATCTGCTTGGGAAAACTGTTTTGATTTAATAAATATTTGTGCCTTCTTAAACAGTAAATTATCCTGAATTAAATGATGTGGGAATGCCCGCTCAAGCGAATCAAGCAAATCAAGGGCCTCTCCATCTTTGTTCTGAAAACTGAGCATATCAGCACGGGCATAAATACTTAATGGAACATAAGAACTATCATAATCAACATTATCTGAAATGAGAAGTGATAAAGCCATCGCATCATTGGCAATAAGTTTTGAGGTGGATGCTTTCAGTATGTCCAGTTGGGCTTTAGCCCATTCAAATTCATTAATGTAAAAAGAGAGTCTGGCATTTCTGAACTTGGCATCATGCCCTATGGGTGCATTTTTAAACGTCTTTTCAACCTGCGAATAAATAAGTGTAGCTTCCCAGGGATTTCCGTTCATCAAAAGAATGTCGCCAAGTAAAAGTTTTAAGTCTGCCACAAGATGTTGAGGAATTGTGGGCATTTCTGCAACTTCATTAAGAATTATTATGGCGGTATCGGCCTTCCCGAGATAAAAAGCCTGAATATAGGCCAAATCCTTTATTAAGGGAAATGTTCTTTGTGTTTTACCATATTCACGGATAAGATCAAGGTATTGGTTTTCTATCGATAAAAGATTGACACGTGTAAAATCATATGAGTTTATAATTTGGGCATATCTTGTTTGAAGGAGGCTTACGCGTGCATCAACATAGTAATAATTATTTTCGCCTTTTTCTATAATGTATTCAAAACATTTTGCAGCTTCCGTGTATGCTGCATTATTGAGCGCTGTAATACCCACATTTAAAACTCTTTCACCATTGCCGTTGCTTCGTCTGTCAATTGCTTTCGACTGGATAAAAGCAGTTTCGAAATCCTTTTGCTGAACAGCATGCCATAACAACATTTCGGAATAAAATATGGTTGAAGGATTACGTTGAATTCTAATCAATAATTCTTTTTTTAGTGCATCGCTTTTTAATCCTTCAGGGTCATTACTCAAAGTAGTCTGCAATCGGTTTTGAACTGTTGCCAGATAGGTGTTTGTGTTTTCCTCTAGAAGGTTGAGATATTCATTAACCATCCCGGTATAATCATTCCTGAGTTCAAAAATATAAGCCATCTCAAATCCAAAAAGTGAATTATTTCTAAGCAAAGTTCTTCCTTGTGTGTAACATTGTACAGCATAATCCAATTCCCTCCTTACAATGAAGGCACCGGCAGTTTCTCTGATTACATTTTCATTGGCTGTCAAATTCCTGACAATTGTTTCAAATTCTTTTTGAGACTTCTCATTTTCACCAAGACTTTTATAAATATAACCCAGATCAATGTTAAACCGCACATTATTTCTTTGTCTGCGCATCTGCCTTTTAAGAAATGTTTCAGCAGTTTCATAGTCCTCTGCTCCAATGAGTGAATTGATATAATAATTATACAAATAAGTGTTCTGGTTACTTTCGTAAAGTCTTTCAAAAAGTACTGCCGCTTTGTCAAACTCACCATTCTGATAGTATTGTACGGCTAACTGTTCATCTGTACTTTGTGCATTAGCACAGAGAACAATTGATAAGGAGAATAACAGGACGTAAAAAAATTTCACTATGCACAATTTATAAGTAATCCAATAAACGTAAAAAATGCGAATTTCTTACAATACCTCTTGTTCATTCTTTTTAATTAATTCCTCTACTTTGGGGTTTAATTCTTTAAACTGTTCATGATAGGTAGTTGTATTCTCAATCAGGTTATCAACAGAAAGAGATATGTATTCTACAAAACTCACTTCATCATTAATATATTGCACAATCAGGTCATGTTCAATCTTCTTTTTAACGATGTTTTGTCTTAAGGTTGTAAGTTGTTCTCTTGAAACCCTGATTTCTTCTGTATAAATACCATGAAATTTAGAAAAATCCCTTAAAGGTTTTCTAATAAGACCATAATGTGTAAATACTGTCCATGATTCTTCATCCTTTTCGGTAAACGAATCGCGAATTTTGCTCAAATTTTCAGTATAAACAATATAATCTCTGCTAATTTCAGCTGTGTCAACCTCATTTAATTTAATTTCCGAGCTATCGATAACGCCCAACAAACTGTCAATATAGGCAATTTCTTTAGCATATATATGAGGTTTGCACGAATATGAGAATAAGATTAATAAAGCAACAAATAAAATCCATAAAGACAAGAAAGTATATCTCATATATAATCCTTAATTTATGATTGAAAATTTTGTATATGGAATCAGACATTCTGGTACAATTATCCCATCGGGAGTCTGATTATTTTCAAGCAAAGAGGCAACAATTCTTGGTAAAGCCAGAGCACTGCCATTAAGGGTGTGTAAAGTCTGAGTTTTATTAGCTTCGGCACGGTATCGAATTTTCATCCTGTTGGCTTGAAAAGTCTCAAAATTTGAAACTGAACTTACCTCCAACCACCTTTGCTGACCTTTAGAATAAACTTCCATATCGTAAGTCAATGCTGATGTAAAGCTAATGTCGCCGCCACAAAGTTTTAGTACTCTGAAAGGCAGATTTAAGAGACGTAACAAGCCACAAACATAAGTTCGCATTTCTTCTAAAGTTTCATAGGATTTTTCAGGTAGTTGTATCTGAACTATTTCCACTTTATCAAACTGATGAAGTCGGTTGAGGCCTCTGACATCTTTACCATAGGAGCCTGCTTCTCGGCGGAAGCAAGGTGTATAAGCCACATTTTTTACAGGTAAATCTTGAGCATTAAAGATTAAATCCCTGTAAAGATTTGTAACCGGAACTTCAGCTGTGGGTATGGCATAAAGATTATCAATTGACATATAATACATCTGAGAATCCTTATCAGGGAGCTGACCTGTACCAAATGCAGATTCGCTGTTGACAAAAATAGGTGGTTGAATTTCTATGTAACCCGCTTCAACGGCATTGTCAATAAAAAAGTCTATGAGGGCTCTTTGCAGACGGGCACCCTTTCCCTTATATACAGGGAATCCTGAGCCTGAAATTTTGGTACCCAGTTCAAAATCTATAATATCATACTTCTGGCATAATTCCCAATGCGGCAATAAGCCTTTAGGAATTTCCAAATTTCCTTCTGAGTAAATAATCTCATTATCTTCAGAAGATTTTCCTCCTCTTACACTTGAATGCGGAATGTTGGGCAATTTAACAAGCAGTTTTTCCAGAGCTTGTCCTGTTTCAGAGAGAACATCATTAACTTCTTTAGCAGCGTTTTTAAGCTCTACGGTTTTTTCCTTCAATAGCTGAGCTTCATCTTGTTTTCCGGATTTAAAAAGAATACCAACTTCCTTAGAAATTCTGTTTAACTCAGCTTGGGTATCATCAAAAAGTTTTTGTTGACTTCTCTTTTTCTCATCAAGCAACAGGATTTCTTTTACAATATTCTGAGCATCAAAATTTTTTACAGATAATAATTTAATAATAAGTTCCGAATTATCTCTGATTTGGTTTATATGTAGCATGTAAGTAATTTTTAGTGCAAATCTAATGAATTTTGTTAAAAAAAGTATTCGTTAATAAAAAAAAACTCCCGAAGTTTTGCAACGGGAGTTTTTAAAAAATTATTATTTTTTGTTATTCCTGAGTTTCCTCTACTGGAACTTCGACATTTTTAACTTCCTCAGTAGGAACTTCAACATTAAAAGGAAGTATCGAAACATAAGATTTATCGCTTTTTGTTTTCTTAAAAACAACAATACCATCTTTGAGGGCAAATAAAGTATGATCTTTACCCATTCCTACATTAAGACCTGGGTTATGAACAGTACCTCTTTGTCTGATGATAATGTTGCCGGACATAGCCAACTGACCACCAAATATTTTTACGCCTAAACGTTTACTGTGAGATTCTCTGCCGTTCTTGGAACTACCTACACCTTTTTTGTGTGCCATTGTTATAAATTTTTAAATTCAACTTACTTTGTTACAATTTCTTCTATCTGAATTTGCGTTAAATATTGTCTGTGCCCATTCATCTTCTGATAACCTTTTCTTCTTTTTTTCTTGAAAACAAAAACTTTGTCTCCTCGCAAATGTGACAATACTTTTGCTTTAACCAAACTGTCTTTTACATATGGTGTTCCAACGTTAACTTTGCCGTCATTATCAACGAGCAATACTTTATCAAACTCTACTGTTTGGCCAACTTCTGCTTCCAAACGGTGCACATACAAAGATGCTTCTTTCTTTGCTTTAAACTGTTGACCGGCCAAATCTACTATTGCGTACATTTTTTATATTTTAATGTGTTTTAACTTTTTCGGAGTGCAAAGATAGATATTATTTTAATATTACAAATATTTTTTTCATTTTTTTATATAAATAAAACGGTTGTTCTTTAAAACTACATCTAATCAACATATTGGCTTTTAATCTGGCAGTGGTATTTGGTTAAATTGTTATCACAAAAAGCCTTTGTTCAAAAAAATATTGAATTCGAAATTTATTATTTATATGTATGTTGAGATTCTTAACTAAAAATACCGAATTTTGTATTGGTTTTAATGATAATTGTCATGTACTAAGTAAACCCAGAAGTATTTAAAATCGTTGTCTTTTTTGATGGTATGTGTGTTCTTTGTAATAGGTCAGTAGGATTTCTGATTAAACACGACAAAGAGTTCAACATAGCTGTTAGCTCGACTGATTCTGCTTTTGCCCAAAGGCTCTTCAGTTTAAATAATTTCGATAATAATACGGGCAGTATTATCGTTTACGATGTTGAAAAAGAAATTTTCTTTACCAAATCTAAAGCTGTTCTGAAAATTTTGG
>JAQVVM010000071.1 GCA_028698995.1 Bacteroidales bacterium | reverse complement strand
ACATATAATAACTTAATTAAACAAATAATTATTAAACTAAATTAATATATATTAAATTACTTTTAGATTTTTTTTAATTGACAGGAAAAATGAGGGGCTGAGGTTTTTAGACAGTCTGACGGATGGCTGCTGGGCTTTCGGCGGCACTTTACCCACCAACCATTACACAAAGATATAAAATTTTCCAATTAACCACCAAAAATGTCAAAGAAAGATGTCCCTGCCGTTGAAGCCCGCAGCTTGTTAGCCACAGATTTAGTTTGATTTTCAAGTTATAAATATTCACTTATTTTAAGCATGTAATTCTTAATTTATTATTCGTCAAATAAAGTCCAATTGTTTAAATATTTCTTTAATGGATTATAATTTATTGCAGGCATTGTCGAAGGTATGTCCCGTTTATATGAAGACCCGAAAAATTCATTTATATTTGATAAGATTTCATCTCCCTTTACAATAAAGTATTCTTCCTGTTTCTCGTCGGAATATAAAACAACAAATACATAAATATGCTCTTTATTTATATTCTCTTTTTTAATTAAAAAACAATTCTTGCTACGAAGTGTCTTTACTTGTACAACAAAACTTTTATCAATAACTGGATTGTAAACTAAAATATCAATTGCTTTTGCATTGCCAAATGTTATAGAAGCTTGATAACCTCTTTTAAACAATTTTCCTGCTGTTAAGAATTCTCCTGCCATTCCTGTTAACTGAGCATTTGTTTTTTTCATTTTTCTACTTTCAATTTATTAGACGGAATACTTTCTATGAACTCTTTGATTGAAGTCCAATTGTTTTTAAATGATTCAAGGTCATCAACTTTCTTTAAATGTACTTTATTCCATCCACCAATATTTCTTATCCTTGCTAAAGTCTCTATAGGGAATACATAAAAGTCAGGGTGCTTTATTCCAGAGTCATTAACTTTGTTTTTTTTACTAAAACTATATCCTCTATTTAAAGCAACATGAACAACAAAGTCACAGTTTAAATTTTTTAGAGGGAAACTATTATCATAATCAGTCGCCCACCTGCTTTTAACTTGAATTCTTGCAACCTTTTGTGTCTCGGGGTTTATTGCGGTTAAGTCGTAACCAGGAAAGTTAACGTAAGCTTTATATGCAGAAACACCTTCAATCAATAGATGTCCTAATACCAAGAATTCAGCACCTTCTGATTCAAGTTTTGTATCTTTTCTTTTTTCAGTCATACGTTGAATGGTGATTTTTAAATTTGTGGCTAACTTGTATATTCCATTACCATAAAACATAAAAAGCTAAACCAAGTCACATAGCTGACACAAAATATTGTACACCTTTTCTATTATAATCTGGCAATGTTTATTTTTCAAAAATAATTAATATTTTAATATGTAAAATAATAATTTGATGTTTTTATGGAAGATTTTTAAGATTTAAGTCAGAATAATGGCCATCTGTGTTGCCGCTGGTTTCAAGCCGTGGCAACAAGAAAAGAAGAAAATGTTTTTGGTGTGCGAATATTGAAGTGATGAACCAAAAGAGGCTGTATCAAAAGCATTCATATTTGTCATTTTGAACGCAGTGAAAAATCTTATAAATTTGATAATCAGATACTTCGCTTCGCTCAGTATGACATGTTTTTAGCTTTTGATAAAGCCTCAATGTCAATAGCCACGGGTTTTAACCCGTGGCAACAAGAAAAGAAGAAAATGGTTTTGGCGTGTGAATTTGCAGTGATGAATCAAAAGTTCCCCAGCGGGGAACAATGTTAATAGCCACGGGTTTCAACCCGTGGCAAAAAGGATTGGGAAGGTTTGTTTTGGCGTGTGAATTTGCTGCGAAGCAATGCAAATTCCATGACAAAACTAAAAGATATTTTGTAATTCAGTCAATTGTTTACGAAAATATGATATAACATTTTCGGATACTTTATCACATTTATGTGTGTAAGTAAAACTAACATTCGAAAGTTTGTAACTCAATGGATCATTTATATTTGATTGTCCGCAAAAGGATGTAATTTAAAATTAAGAGTGATACTAAAAATAAAATTGAAATAAGTTTTTCTATTTTTTAAATAATTAATTATTAATATTTTTTTTGTTAACCTTTTTTTATCAAGAAGTTTAATAATTAAAAAAAATTGTTGTTTTCATACTTAATCTCAATTCCACCTATTGAAGTTGGTTCAATTTTATCAAAACAAAAAATTGTTCTAAAAGCATCTGGAACCCCATTCCCATTAAAACCTTTAACTATATACTTTGAATGATCCCAGTTCATTTTATACCAATATCTACCTCCATATTTAAACCATGCATAAATATTCTCCCCAAATTCTTGTTTAAAATCATATATATAAAGTAGATTTTCATCATGTGTGGCTTTTTTTAATGGAACTGTATCAACCCCAAACATAAATGAGCTAAAATTAATACCTTGAAAATTAATTTTTGAATTCATGGTTTTGATAAAGTTTTTGTAAGTAGGATCAGTATCCATAAATGTTGAAGTAAAAATTAAATGAACAGAACTTGGCCCATATTCGCCTTTATCCTTTATTTCCGACAATGCTATTAGACCTACTATTATAAAAAATATACCAGAAACAATCGGAAATGCTATACTCCATGAACTAATGATAGAGAATATAAGAAAAAACACAAAAATGACAAAAAGAACTGTTGCAGTTATAACAATTATTTTTTTATCATTTTTTCGTTCATTAATTCTATATTGCTGATTTTTTTCATAACAATCATTACATAAATTGGCTTTCCTTTTTGCAATTGGTGAAAAAAATGAAATTTTAGTATTATCCTGTTGATACGATAAACCGTTGAAATATTGTTTGCAAACTTGAGCACCGACTAAGGCATGAACATCAAAAGGGATAAATTTTTCATTTTGGGTTATCACTTTATTGCAAAATGAGCAAGTGCAGGTAGTTTCTGCTGTCTGAATTAAGTCATGTATTGTTTCCATTTCTTAAATTTTAAATCATTTTTTGCTTTCCCTAAATAAGTGTCGCTAATATTTTTTTCTTAAATAAATTTAATTCATATTTGTGATTTTTGCTAATAAATTACTTTTCTCATATACTTAGCCAATTCCTTCCCACATTTAGCATAGGCTTCCTCTATTCTTCTAAAATCAGAAGAATATGAACTCATAACTTCTTTCCCTACAACATATTTCATTGAAATAACAAGAGGTTCATCAGTGTGGTTTTTATCCGAAAAAGTTACTAAAGCATTAATATAGGTTGGTGATTTTTGAAAATTATGATTAAATCCAATTTCAACAAATTGTGTGTGGAATTTTAATATAAAATTTTGTTCCTTGGCTTCTGTGTCAAGTTTTATTTTAGTTCTAGCATATTTATGAAAGATTTCCAAAAATTTAGGTTCAAATACAAAACTTCTGTTACTATACCATTTTTCCTCCCATTCATCGGAACTTCTGCCTCTTAATTCAGCATCCTCCTTCATATACTCTACGTATGCTGCCTCAGTTTCATATCCTCCAATTTTTAAGTCTGAATAATCAAATTGGATTAAATAATTATTAACTTTTCTAAAATGTTTAGGATTTCCATTTAAAATTTCTATTTCTTGTTTTGGAACTTTAATAACACTTTTCACAGATTGACTAATTCCAACAATTGGAATTAATAACACAAACATTGATAATATGTCAAATAATTTCATCTTCTATGAATAATAGTTCCTGGCAATAATAATAAGGATTGCTAGCAACTAAATTTTAGAAAGCTTACATTTTACTATTTCCTTTTTTGCTTTCTCCAAATCAGGGATAATAAATTCACAACAATTTCCACGTATATAATATGTTTCACCCGCTTCAACATCTAAATCTACCTCACGTCGTGTGTTGGTTACTTGAGCCCAAAATGTATATCTACCCGGATCTGCAAAAAAAACTAAGTATGACTTATTCCTCAAATGAGCCTCGCTAACTTTAACATCATTTGCATTAACAGAATAATGTACTGCTGCACCAACCATACTGCCTGGCCGATAAATGTAAACTAAAGCCTTTCCCTCTGGAATATCTCTAATGGGAGTGAACTTCTGCGAAAATACAGAACTACATGTTAAAGTTAATAAAAACACGAACAAAAATTTAATAACAGATTTCATAACAAATTATTTTTAATATATCTTACTCTTATGGCTTTTCAGTTACGCCCCGTTTTTTTTAGTGGATTCTGGTCTCCACATTTATAATTGTATTGTGTCACATTGGGTGGTCGACCCTTTACATTCATCAGACCGACATTAATTTTAAATTTGGCTACAAATTTTATCATTTTATTAATAATTCAGTGCAAATATAAATAGAATTTGAAAAAAACAGCGTTAAACAGAAAATAATTTACATTAAGAAAGAGATTGATTAATAAAACTAATCTGGTAGTCTTCAGTTGCAGTTATTTCAGGCTTAGACAAAAAGACAAAATGATTGAATGAATTTGAAAAGAGCCTACATTTCATTTATTGAGTACTATTTAAATTGGCAATACATCTTAACAGCCTGTCCTGTACCTATAGAACAGAGAACCGTTGTATTGCTTTGCTGAATGCACAGTAGCACTTCGATAAACTTATTAAAACTCTGATAAGCGCAGCTTGTCAATTATCCCCATTGCTTTCAGGAACTGGCGAGTGCCTATAAGCAATTATTGTCGGTGGTTCTCATTCCTTACCTTTAAATGTTCTCTTTTACAAAGTCAACCACACTACCGCCCCATTCCACAACAGTAAATCCATTTCTGGTTTTTTGCAATGGACGTAAATCTTGTTCAGGAAAATCAATTTTTGATTGCAGTGGTTGTGTAAGCATCATAACACGAATAATGGTTTCGGGTTGCGGAGTAATTTTTAGTTCGGCCAAATCGTCATAAGCGCTGCCCGAAAAGTGTATAAGATTGAACTTATTGTTTTCCATGCGTGGTAACCAATGCATAATAAACTCGTTAGCTTCGCGTCTGTTCAAGCCAAGATAAGCAAGTTTATCTTCCAAAAACTTGGCAGTTTCATTTCCTGCTACTACAAATCCATCATTTGCAGTTAAAGGCGTGTTTGGGATACCCTCCCAAAATAAGGCATAATATTCCATGCCATTTTCATCCCATAAAGTTCCGTTGGGCTCTGCTGTAATATTCCATCCATTTTCAGGATAATTGGGGTAAGTATGTGTTATAGTTCCCTGATAATTTAATTGAACATGAAGCTGTTGTTTTTGGATTGGATACAAGTAAATCACCGGCTTTTCAAGCTCAATAATCTCTGGAAATAGCTGAACTTCAAGAGTGTAATTAGTTCCTGCAACTAATTCAATGGGTTCTGTTAGGTCTTGATAACCCATTGCTTCGATGATTATCCTGTAATTTCCTGAAGGTATGTTTTTAATTTCAAATCTTCCTTCGCTATCTGAAGAAACACCGTATACATAATTTTTATCATCCCTTATTTCTACTGTAGCAAAAATAATTGATTCATTGTTTTTGGCATCATTAATTTGACCATTAACAACCGCTTTATCCCCAAACGCTTGACTTTTTTGAATACTGACAATACTACTTTCTTCAGTGGGTTCTGTGCTTTTTCTTTGGATTTTGCAACCTGATATGCCAAATGCCAAAAGCACCAATAGCAAGTTAAATATTTTCATCATTTGTGTTTTTGTTGCTGTTTAATTCAATTGTGGGCGTTTGTTGCCATATAAATTTGTATCCGGTCTGTATTACTTCCCAGTCATAATCTCTCTTTAATCTAAAGGTTGGATAAGAAAATATGACTATGACGCCATAAACCAAAATCACTAAAAAAGAAAATGTCCACAAAGTTCTGACCATCCATTTTGGAAACGTTTTTATGTCAAAAACCCGATTCAGAAAATAAAGGATTGTAAACCAGAATATAAAGAACACACACAAATTTGTAAGCCATTCGAGTATAAAAAATTGTAAAGAACCGGAGGTCTGCCAACCCTCACCAACATAAGCAAAGGGAAATCCCCAAAAGAAGGTCTCTCTTGCGTCAATTGGCACCACATACCACCACTTTGTAACAAATACAAATGAAAGGACTGTAATTGGGATAATAAGTCTTATTGTCAGTTGCTTCATATTCTGACTCATGTTAAACTTTAAATTTTGATTATCAAGTGATTACTATTCCGAGTTTTTCATTAGTAATTGCAAATTTAGAAATTTGTTTTATATAATTGTCAGCTAAAAAACAATCTATAATTTTAAAGTTGGGAGATTGACCATAACGGACAGGGCACATTGCTTTCGGCCGGGCTTTAATAGCACCTTTCCTGTCAGTAGAAAGAAACCTTGTTATGATTTATTACGGCAAGACACTGAAATTCAAACAAAAATATTACTTTTGCATTGAACCAATCTGAATTTTTACTAAAAAGGCAGGGTTTGCAATTAAAACAATACTATGGAATCGAAAAGACAAAGCAAAATATCAAGGCTGATACAGAAAGACCTGAGTGAAATTTTCCAGAATGACTATCAGAATTTTTTCGGACCGGTACTCATAACTGTAACCAAAGCACGCGTAACCCCGGATCTATCTCTGGCAAGGATTTTTCTCAGCATTTTTGGCAATGCCGATAAAAACATTGTTCTTGAAAATATAAAAAAACAATCATGGGAAATCAGGAAGAAATTCGGCTTAAGGGCCAAAAATCAACTGAGAATAATCCCTAACTTTGAGTTTACTATTGACGACTCTCTCGATTATATTGAAAAAATCGAGACCCTCCTGAAAAAATAGACCTGCTTATAATCACAGATGTATTACTTCCCCGTATGCAGCGGCGGCTGCTTCCATTATAGCTTCAGACATGGTTGGATGCGGGTGTACTGACTTTATAATCTCATGAGCAGTCGTTTCAAGTTTTCGAGCCACAACAACTTCTGCAATCATTTCGGTAACATTGTCGCCAATTAAATGAGCTCCAAGAAACTCACCATATTTGGCATCGAAGATTACTTTTACAAAACCGTCCTTAGCACCTGATGCACTGGCTTTTCCTGATGCTGAAAAGGGGAATTTCCCTACTTTAACATCATAACCGGCTTCAATGGCTTTTTTCTCGGTCATACCTACAGAAGCTACTTCAGGGGAGCAATAGGTGCAGCCCGGAATATTATTATAATCCAGCGGTTCTGCATGTTTCCCTGCAATTTTTTCAACACAGATGATTCCCTCAGCCGATGCCACATGAGCCAATGCCGGTCCTTTAACAACATCACCGATGGCATAATACCCCTCAACATTTGTTCTGTAAAATTCATCAACAGCAATTTTCCCTCTTTCTAAAGCAATACCTGTTTCTTCCAAACCAATATTCTCAATATTAGGACTAACTCCTACGGCAGACAAAACAACATCAGCTTCAATGACCTCCTCCCCTTTCTTAGTCTTTACGGTAGCTTTACATCTATCCCCTTCAATGACAACAGATTCAACAGCAGACTCAGTCATAACTTTCATCCCCATTTTTTTGAAAGAACGCTCTAGTTGTTTGGATACTTCCTCATCTTCAACAGGTAATATATTAGGTAAAAACTCAACAAGAGTAACTTTGGTGCCTATCGTCTGATAGAAATAGGCAAACTCAGTACCTATAGCTCCGGAACCAATAACAAGCAAGGATTCGGGTTGTTTTTCAAGAGTCATGGCTTCGCGGTAAGAAATGATTTTTTTACCGTCCTGTTTAAACTGGGGCATTTCTTTAGAGCGTGCACCGGTAGCGATGATAATGTGAGCAGCAGCGTATTCAACAACCTTATTTTCAGCATCAGTTACATCAACTTTTTTACCGGGTTTTATTTTGGCAAGCCCCTGAATGACATCAATTTTATTCTTTTTCATCAAAAACTGAATGCCCTTACTCATGCCATCAGCCACACCTCTGCTGCGGCTAACTACAGCGCCGAAGTTAATTTTCGGAGCACCATCTAACTGAACTCCGTATGATTCAGCGTGTTGCAAATATTTAAAGACTGAAGCACTTTTCAATAGCGCCTTGGTGGGGATGCAACCCCAATTCAAACAAACTCCCCCAAGTTCAGACTTCTCGATCACTGCAGTTTTAAAACCCAGTTGTGCAGCCCTGATTGCTGCTACATATCCACCGGGTCCACTTCCTATTACGATGACATCATAATTCATATAAATATTTTTTTGATTTACAATAATTTATTTAGTTCACAAAATTACAATTTTTTAGGGTTTGGAATGAAATCAAGGCAATATCTTTTTTAGAAGGGAGCAGAATTTATTTTTTCATTTAAGGGATAAAAATGAATTTGTAGTCAGGATTTTTTTTAAAAAATTTCCTGACTAGTACGTCCTAAATCCAATGATTTTTCAATTTACTCATTATCAGTATTTTAATTTTAGAAAACATCAATTTTGCCGCAAACGAACATAAAAAGCTGTTTTATGTTTTTCTTGTCCTTTTGGCTTAATCCAAAAGGACCAAAAGATCAAGGCTGATTAAAAATTTGCTAAAATAATCGGATTTCATTACCGGCGCAACCAAAGCCGTTCGGGGATGAATTCTTTGACGAATTTAAATACAACACCCTCACTCGTTGGTTGCTTTAAATACCTAAAAAATGATTTATATGTTGTGTAATGAAACCCTCAATTTTAACGCAAATTTTTAAAAGGCCGGTTTCTGTCTTCGTAATCAATAGTGCTAAATGCTTCATTTTACCTTTTAATTTTTTTGCGTGCTAAAAAAGCATTCCGGAGGACTGCCATATGTGTTGCCACGGGTGAAGCGAAGCACAACCCGTGGTATAAAGAAAAGAGATGATTGGTTTTGGCGTGGAATTATTACATTAATGAAACCAAAGTTCCCCAGAGGGGAACAATGTTAATAGCCACGGGTTTAAACCCGTGGCAAAAAGAAAGAAAGAAAATGGTTTTGGCGTGTGAATTTGCTGCGAAGCCATGCAAATTCCATGACAAAACCGTGGTTTTAGTCTAAAGTAAGGCTCCTCTGTAGATAGTTGTCAAAAAAATACAGCGATAGTTTATAATAGGCCCTGACTTTTTCTCTACTTTACACACAAAACATTAATTTCTTAAGTTTTCGTAAAATGGAAGATTCGGGGTCGAACTGAGGAATATTTATTTTATATAACTTAGATATTTCTTCGCCTACGACGAATTAAACGGGCAAAACAAGGTTTACAGGGGAGTTGAAAAAATAGAAAATTGCTTGTCGCACTAAATTGGACAAGTCAGGATAGATATGATTTTTGGTTAGGAAATTTTGAAAAAAATCAATTACGAATTTTGAATGAGGAAGTAGGACAAGTAACTTGTAGAATGGAAAATAAATTTACAATGTGCGAAGCACTTACAATATTCAATAAAAAAAGCATAGTACTACTCATTGCTTGTATTGCAAAAGTAATACTATGCTTTGATATCAATCAAGCCACCGTTTATTCCACATTTACCCTGATGCCTTCCGAATGGGAAGTAAATTCAGGTGCATACATACATTGGATAGTGGTGATACCGTTTGAGAAATTCCCTTTGTGGGTAACAAACATGGGATATTCAAAAACATAAGTACCGGATCTCAGATAAGAGAAGAAAAAGTGGGTAGCTGCATCTCTGGTGCTTTCATAATAGCCAAGTCCATCCTGATACTTGTATTGTGAAAACACATTAACCGGTTCAAATCCTGATGCCCGCATGTCTTTCATGTGAACATATTCCATATCTCTGTCCACTCTCAATTCGATACGAATTATAACCTTATCACCAACTTTAAGGGTATTATTATCATTTACCGGTCTGATGATTTTTCCTGAGGCTGTTTGTTCTTCAACAAAAACTTTTTTATTGAGTTGAAGCGGTGTCTCATGGGGAGTGATTTTATCAAGTTGCTCGAAATATTGCCAGTATAAAGCACCCCAAGCGACTCCGTCGTCGGGTTTTCTGACTTTTACCCTGCCCATTTCCGGATTAATTTCAGTTCCACTCCATGAGGTTTTAAAATATCCTGTACCGGCTTCAACGCTTACACCATCCAAATTTCGGGGATCCACAACAAGATTTCCCATGGTTATTTCAACCAACTCATCTGATGCTAAAAGATCCGTACCTCTTAAAATCAACGCATAAATGGCTTCAGCAGTAGCTTTTGTAGTTTTCCAATCTTGCGTTTGTTTTTGTTTCAACAGCCAGATTTTCATTTCCTCAACAGCAGTAGTATCATGAGTAACCTCATCGAAAACTTCAATAAACAAGGCTTGTGTTTCAATGGGTGCTTCGTACCAGTAATAACCACTGCGGTTGTTAACCCAGTACATACCCATTTCATCCGATGTCAATGCATTTTCCTTTAGGCCTCTGACAATGGCAACAGGTTCTTGTGTTTCATTATAACGATGCAAGGCTAAAGCAATCATTCCCTGCATATAGAGACTTTTGTTGCTCCAATATTGTTTAGCTTGACCATAGTAGTAATCAAAAGCAACTTTATTATTTCTGTCAACTTCAATATTATTGAAAAAGCTTCTTGTATAAAGATAATGAATGTGCAGCTGTCCAATATTGTCGAGGTGCATTCTTCCTTCATTATATCGTTTTAGCAAGTCATAATCTTCTTTAACTCTATTATCAAGGTATCTTACTGCACTTACGACGGCATCATTTAATCTTCGGTCAGTTTGCCAATCGTCAATATTCAGATTTTTAAGTTTGCCAATACCGGCTACGATATGCTGGGTGATGTATCTGTCGTCGGGCATACCCTTAAACCAAGGCCATCCGCCGTTTGGAGTCTGATTGTTAACCAATTGTCTTATAGCCCTGTCTTTTTCATGTGACATTTTATTAAGGTCAAACAATAGGGCAATTCTTCTTTTTCTATCACTTTCATTTCTTCCGTTAAGCAGCCAGGGAGTTTCTTCTAAAAGAACAGCCTTTAACTCCTGATTTTTCTCCAGATTCGAAAGCAGAGCTTCAGGTGTTTCCGTACGCCAACTGTCGAAAACCCTCTTTATTCGGGGATTTGAATTGGCAACATAGGTGGCAATGGCATTGGCATAATACCGGCTGAATATCTGTTCAGAACACTCATAAGGGAACTCCATGAGATATGGCAATGCTTGTATGGCATACCATGCAGGATTTGAAGTAAACTCAAGAGTGAGCTTGTGATGCCTTAAAGTGCTTGATGAGGCTGAATTTATCAATTTCCCGAACTCAAATGTTCTTTCTGTTCTTCCTCGAATTGGCAAAGGCAAAGATTCCGTTACCAACATGCGGTTGCTCAATACAGGAATAGCCATTTCTTCTCCATCACTGAAATTGTCGGCTCTGGCAGAAATTCTGTATGTAACAGCAGAAGTGCCTTCCTTAATATTCAGATTCCAGCTTAACAAGGTACTCTGACCTTTACTAACCTGAAAAGCAAGGGTGGCGTTATTATTTTGCAAATCAGCATCAATAGGTCTCATGCTCAAGGCATCAAACAACTGCAATTGAGCAGTTCCGCTTAAATCCCTATCACTAAGATTGGAAACTTTAGCAGTGAATGTGATGATATCATTTTCGCGGAAAAATCGAGGGGCATTGGCTGTAATCATTAAGTCTTTTTGTGTTACCAATTCTCTTTCCGTAACAACATATTTAAGATCTTTGGTATGGGCAAAATTCATTATACGCCAACGTGTAAGCGATTCTGGTACTGTGAATGCTACCACAACCTCTCCATTCTCATTTGTTTTCAATTGGGGAAAGAAAAAAGCCGTTTCATTGAAATTACTGCGAATTTGAATACCTTCTCCCTGTCCAATTATAGCATTCTCTCCCGACTGGCCATTACGGGAATCAATACCTGTCGCATTTAATGCAATCTCTTCTTCTGCAACTTCGAGGTTTTTATCACCATCCATTAAACCTGCACCACCTAAAGCCATGGGTGGTTGTTCAGCCCTATCCCTGCTGGCTCTTGCACTACCTCTACCGCTTGATGTTGATACCGTCTCAGCATAAGCTTGCAAATACACGGAGCTATCATCAGCATAATCATAACTATAATAACCATAATTATAAAAGTTAAACCCAAACCAATTAAGGGCATTGTATATTTTATACACAGGCAGGTGTGTAATTTTTTGTTTAAGAGAATACACCAAAGCATTCTGGGTACCAAAAGCAGTTGCACCTTCCCAATAAAAACTCGAGTAATTATAATTTAATATATTGAAAAACCAGTTATTTCTGACGAATGCATCTAATGAGGCATCATACATAGCAGTCATCAACTCGGCCAGCATTTTATCCCCTTTATGATCTTTAATGGTTATTCGCCATTCTTCATTCTGCCCGGGTTGTAATTTATCTCTGAAAGTGGCATACTGAATATCCAGTACCTTGTCGGTATGAGGCACTGAAATAGCTTGTGAATGGAAGTATGTTCTGTTGTCTTTTACAAAGGTAAAATGAACTTGGAAATTACCTCTATCCTGTTCTCTTACAGGAATTTCAAATCTTTTCTGTTCTTTATTAAGATTGATCCATCTCCTGATGATACTATCAGGGCCATATTCAAGCTCATAAATAACATTAACATCGGTTTCAGCTGTTCCCAATGTAAAAGAAACAACTTCTCCGGGCTCAGCAAGTGTTTTATCAAACTTAATCCAACTGATGTCATTGGTTGGAATACTTCTGTCTGAATCGGCAAACAATGTAAAATGATAGTTTTTATTGACTTCCTGATTAAAAGCATCGTTAGCACTTATTTCCATAATATACTTGCCCGATTGCCACCTTTCAAAATTTCTGGGCAAAAACTCACTTATTTCAGTTGTATTGATTACGGTTTCGGAGACAAGTTCTTCTTTTTCCCAATTTTCAACATTATTTTCATCTTTGTACTCATCCTTAGGGAACAGTCTTCTGAATTCACTTTCACTTAGGGTATTATTATCAGGCGCTTCCCATATTCTACTTCTGTAAACACTTGCGGGTTGTTTAAGACGATAAATTTTTACGGTACAGTTTGTCGGTTCCTTTTCCCCATTGAGATTGGTCGTTGAAATTTTAAAATTTTCGAAGTTATTCTTATCAATCCTCTCCGGAACTTCAGCCGATAAGAGTAATGCGGTATAACCTACAGATATTGTTGTCTGTGAAGATCTCACTTCTCCCGTAATATCAGTAACGTCAGCATAAATAGTATAATTAAAAACAGGCTTAAACCTTCTGTTTAGTTTATTGTCGGGTATGGCATTAAACTCAATTTCAAAAAGTCCTTCACTGTTTGTGGTTGTATTACCTACCTTAATAACAACTTCTCTTGATGTGGGGAATGCCCATCTCCAACCATAATAACTGTAAGGGAAATAGGCATTTCTGACTATGCGGTATTGAACCTGAGCACCATCAATACTGTTTCCTGCATAAGCCATTGCCTTACCCTTGGCATTGATATTCTCATTAAGACGGTAAACACCTTTAAGAGGCTCAAAGGTAACCTCAAATTTGGGCCTTTTGTATTCTTCAACATTAAAATATTTTGCACTGTTAAGACTGCGAATACTCATAGAACCTGTCATCAAACCCATTGGTATAACGAAAGAACCACTGATGGTACCAAATTCGTTGGAGACAAGATCCAATTCCCCAACCTGTTGGCTGTTTACATCAAAAAAGGTAACTTTTTGCCTATAATTAGTTTTTATTTCTTTCCTCTCTCCTGTTGTTTCCAGAACTATCCCCTTAAAGAAAACAGTTTGCCCCGGGCGGTAGATGGCCCTGTCAAGAAAGTAAGTAGTACTGATAATACTTTCGACATCTTCATCGTAGGAACGGTACAGATAGAAGCTTCTGTCAGAAAAAATAAAATCATCTCCATGAGTGATTTCAATATAAAAACTCCTGTAATCGTCCCTTCTTTCTGCAGGGATTTTTATAAAACCTTCAGAATCAGAAGTAAAGGTCTTCCATTTCTTTGATTCATAAGTGCGGGTTCGGTAATTATAATCTTCAATAAAAGCATCCAGTTTTGCATTGGCAATTGGGGTTCCATTAGTTCTGTCAAGTACAAAAATCTCATAATTCCCTTGATGATTCCTTCTGCTGACATAAGATATGTCGGTTATGCAAACGAAAGAATAAGCAAAATCGCCGCTGAGGTACGAGAATGATTCATTATCAGACACTATAATCAAATAGTAACCCAAAGGTAACTCAGGCATGGCTACTTCAGTAGAATGCATCTGATAGTCATTATCATTGATCATATCCTTACTGAATTCCTGAACAGGTCTCATGTTAATAAATTTCTCAACCAATGCTTCCCTGCTGATGCTTTGTCTTAAAAGATCCTGCATGGTATGGTAATCAGATTTAACAATTCTGAAATAAGCTTTATTTATGTTTTTGTATTCAATGCCGCTTAGGAATGGTGTATTTGAAGGAACAAAATTTTCGTTTTTAACCGTTATTTTGGTTTCAAGAATTCTCTCTTTAAGGTTCAGACAGTTCTTAGCACCATAAGTATCAGGGTATCTTGAAATTACTTCAATACATTTATCATGTGCCTTTTTCATGTCCCATTTATTTTCATCTCCCATTCGTGGATTGTATTTCAAACCTCTTATAAAGTCCATGTTTGCAATCTCGAAGGAAGCCTCAGCAGATTCAGGTTTGCCGTTAAAATATGCTTCTAATTTGAGATATGCATTGTATAAAAGCTCATCCTTTTCATCACCTTCAAAATTATTATAAACAAATTTCAAGCGCTTTATTTCAACATCCATGAGTGCAGCATCGTAATCACTATGGATATGAAAGGCCGTAAGGTTTTGAAATAAACTAAGTGCATAAAATTTAAGGGATAAGGAATCAGAATTTGTTATTGACAAATTTGTAAAATCCCTAAGCACATTAAAATATCTCACATCATCAATTTTGAAATAGTCGGCAGGGCGGGTAATATCAGGTTCTTCGTTAGAAAAAAAAGTGATGGCTCTGTCCACAATAAAATCATAAAGAGTTGGAAGAAAAACAGGGTCAGCTTCATTAGGACTTAAAATGGGTTTGATATAATCCAAGTTTGTTTTCTTAAGAGTGTCCTGAAACTGAAGAGCCATATAATGTTCTTTAATAATAGCATCTACAAGTGTTTTTAAATCCCATGTCTCAATGTCTTTATTATCAAAATCAACCGTCTGAGTTCGGTTTAAGAACTTATATCTGTTAATGCTGTAATAACGCCACATCAGTTCTGCTTTAACAGAATGCAGAATATTTTTCAAAGGAGGGCGCGCTGTACTTATTTCATCATCAAAAAAAGCAAAAATTTTAACATAGGATTTTTCTTCCCGGAAATCAACCAATTTTGCCTTGTATATCAGTGTCTTTACAAGCTGAGGTACGTTGTTTTCGCTTTTGGCTTTGTTATATACCAGCTCAACCTCTTGCATGGCACTTTGTGGCAGGTTCCTATTGATAAGAGAATCAATAAGTTTCCAACTGTTATCATAGCTTGTTGGGTTTACATTCATACTGTTTATGTTTAAAAAATCGAAATTAAAAATACTACTGCTCCCCATAATAACAATTGTCAGAAGGGAAAAAAAGATGATGATTTTAGTTTTCATGTTCATTAATTTTGAATATTATTTTTTTGACCTGCATATAGATGAATTATTTTCAAAATTCCACAAAATTTAATCAATTATTAATGTTTCGTAAGGGGTACGATTAACAATTGAACGACCGAGAGTAATTTCATCTGTAAATTCCAATTCATCACCAATAGCCACACCACGGGCAATGACAGAAACTTTGACGTCATTATTTTTAATTTTTTTATATAAATAAATATTTGTTGTATCTCCTTCAATGGTGGTACGCAAGGCAAGAATAATTTCTTTGACAGTGTTATTTGCAATTTTATTTACAAGTGAATTAATGTTAAGGTTTTCCGGACCAATACCGTCCATGGGAGAGATGACACCACCAAGTATATGATATACACCGGTATATTGCCCTGTATTTTCAATAGCAAGCATATCCCTAACATCCTCGATAACACAAATGAGTGATTTATCGCGGTAAGGATTGGCGCAAATATGGCAAACATCTGTATCCGAAACATTATGACAGGAAGTGCAGAATTTTATATTGTTACGCATATCAATAATAGCATTCCCAAGATTCTGTGCATGTGAAGGTTCTTTACGGAGGATGTGTAAAGCCAATCTTATCGCTGTTTTTCTACCGATTCCGGGCAGCTTTGAAAGCTCATTAACAGCTTCTTCAACTAATTTTGAAGGAAAGTTATTCACGTTTTTTCCTTCAAAGATACAATAAATATAAGTTTTTGGTGAACAAAAAATAAGGTATCTTTTAAATAAATGCCTTAAGTTTGCATTTCAAAATTTATATGTATTCCTAACATACCCTCATGAAGAATTTAACAGAAGGCAACGAAGCTAAAGGGATTTTTGTTTTTGTTATTCCGATGCTTTTTGGAAGTGTGTTCCAACAATTATTCAATGTTGTTGACACATGGGTCATAGGAAACTACATTGGGAAAGAAGCTCTAGGAGCAGTAGGTGCATCATTCCCCATAATTTTTGTTCTTATTTCTCTTATAGTCGGCATTTCAACGGGTTCAACTGTCATCATATCCCAGTACTTCGGTGCAAAAAACAAAGAGATGGTAAAACTAACCATCGACACCACAATGTTTTTCTTATTTTGGGCTGCATTGATCATCACTGTCATTGGTCTTGTTTTCAGCAAACAGATTTTCCTTTTAATTCAATTGCCTCCGGAACTTATGAGCGATGCACTTCTCTATTTCAATATTTATTTGTCAGGCCTTTTGCTTTTGTTCGGGTTTAATGCTGTAAGTGCTGTTTTAAGAGGCTTAGGTGATTCCACAACACCACTGTACTTTTTAATAATATCTACCATATTAAATATAATACTTGATTTGGTTTTCGTGCTTGTTTTCCACTGGGGTGTTGCTGGTGTATCCATAGCAACGGTCATTGCTCAGGGTATTTCATTTTTTTTGTCAGTGATATACCTCAACCGCACACACCCATTACTGAATTTCTCCCTTTTACGTATCAGATTTGATAAGACCTTATTTCTAAAGAGTTTAAAAATTGGGATACCCTCAGGATTACAACAAACTTTCGTTTCTTTAGGAATGGTGGCTTTGATGGTGATAGTAAACACTTTTGGAACTGACACCATTGCAGCCTATACCATTGCCGGACGTATTGATTCTTTTGCCCTTTTACCTGCTATGAATTTCTCTATGGCCCTTAGCATTTTTGTAGGCCAGAACCTTGGTGCAGGATCATATTTAAGAGTAAAAAAAGGATATATTGCTACGCTTAAAATGACAACAGCCATATCTATATTAACCTCTGTCATTTTTATCTTTTTGGGGAAATTTATTATTTCACAATTTAATCATGATGTGAATGTAATAGATATTGGGTATGAGTATTTACTTATTGTCAGCCCTTTTTATTTTGTTTTTTCATTTATGTTTATTAACAATGGCTTATTAAGAGGTGCAGGTGCTACACTTATACCCATGTTTATCACATTATTTTCACTTTGGGGTCTCAGGATTCCTGCATCCTATTTCTTTTCCGAAATCATGGGTACTCAGGGTATTTGGTTAGGTATTCCCATTGCATGGATGTGTGGAGGATTGTTCTCTTATATCTATTACAAAAAAGGAAAATGGGAGAGATTTGTAATTGTAAAAGGAGAAGATATGATGTGAAGAGAAAATAAAAAGTAGAAAATAAAAAGTAGAAAGAAGAAAGATTGAGATTTAAGGGGTTGAGAGATTTTAATTTTTTGTAATTTTGCACATATTTATTTCTATAGATATAATTATAATTTAATACTTAAATTAATCAGTAAAACAAAACATATGAAAAAATTTTTTTTGGCAAGCATCTGTTTATTGTTCATTTATTTTTATAGTCCTGTATTAGTTTTCAGCCAGATATATAATCCTGTAACATGGACTTTTACAAAAAAAGTAATAAATGCCACGGATTTCGAACTTGTTTTTAAAGCAAAAATAGATGATGGATGGTATTTGTACGGCATGAACATTGAACCCGGAGGCCCTATTGCAACAGCATTTACTATTACTGAACAGGCTGAAAAATTCCGCCTATTAGGAAGAATGTCTGAACCGGCAGGAAAAATAAAATTCGACTCCAATTTTGAAATGGAGCTGAAACTCTTTGAAAAGGAGGCAACTTTTAAACAAAAAATCAGGGTCTTATCAAATACAGACTTTACAATTTCTGGTTATGTAGAGTTCATGTGTTGTGATAATGCACGCTGCCTCCCTCCTACCGATATTGAATTTACTTTTAATATACCGGGCATAACCGCCATAGAAAACGTTGAAAATACAGACAGTACCGACAGTATTATTTCAGAAAACCCAACTGACAGCACTGTCATTTCTGCCGACACGGCACACACTGAAGCAGTAATTACCCAGGCACAGGATCCGGAACCAAAAAAGGAAGGTCTCATCTGGATATTTCTTATAGGATTTATGGGCGGTCTGCTGGCCTTGGTAACACCCTGTGTTTTCCCAATGATTCCTATGACCGTCAGTTTTTTCCTTAGAGGTTCAAAAAAAAGAAGTAAAGCCATCACCGATGGATTGCTTTTTGGAATCTCCATCGTTGTCATATATGTTATTCTTGGATTATCTATCAGTATAATTTTTGGTGCAAATGCACTCAACGTAATGGCTACCAGTCCTATATTTAATGTATTCTTTTTCGCTCTATTGGTAGTCTTTGCATTTTCCTTTTTTGGTGCATTTGAATTGCAATTTCCCTCAAGCTGGACAACAAAATTAGACAGTAAAGCAGATAAAACCAGCGGGTTTCTGAGTTTATTCTTTATGGCCTTTACTCTTGTACTGGTTTCGTTTTCTTGCACTGGTCCTATCATAGGCACACTACTGGTTGAAGCAGCCGTTTCAGGGAATAAAATTGCACCATTAATGGGTATGACCGGATTTGCCATTGCTTTGGCTATTCCATTTTCTTTATTTGCAGTATTTCCTTCGTGGCTTAAATCAATGCCTAAGTCGGGTGGATGGCTTAATGCCGTAAAAGTTGTCTTGGCATTCCTTCTTTTAGCGTTTTCACTTAAATTCTTATCAACAGCAGATCTTGTAGGACAATGGAATATTCTTTCAAGACCTGTCTTTTTAGCCTTATGGATCGTAATTTTCGGCATGATGGGATTTTATTTACTTGGCAAACTTAAGTTCTCACATGACAGCGACATGCCTCACACTTCTATTCCCCGCCTGATTATGTCCATCGCTGTATTTTCATTTGTGGTATATATGATTCCAGGTTTGTTTGGTGCTCCCTTAAAATTTATCAGCTCCTTCCTGCCTCCCATGACAACTCAGGACTTTGTCCTGGGTGGACAAACCACCACCTCAAATGTTGAAATTCCTGCCGGAAAACATGCAAAAATTGGTTCTCACGGGTTATTGAATTTTCTTGAATATGAAGAAGGTATGGCTTATGCCAAAGAAAAGAACAAACCTGTCTTTTTAGATTTTACAGGCATGGGATGTGTCAACTGCAAAAAAATGGAATCATCCGTATGGGATGACAGCCAAGTACTCGAAATGCTAAGAAATAAATACATCATTATTTCACTTTATGTTGATGACAGAACAACCCTTCCCGAAGCACAACAATATATTTCAACGGCCGGTGGCAGAGAAAGAAAAATCAGAACAGTAGGGAACAAATGGAGTGACTTTCAAGCAGTTAATTTTGGTGTAAATTCACAACCCTATTACCTATTATTGGACAATGAAGGCAATAAGCTTGTACCTGATGCCTTTTCCTTTGATACAGACATAGAAAAATTCAGGGATTTCCTCCAAAGAGGACTCACTGCCTATGAAAACAAATAATTCTGTATTTAATAAGGCCAGAAGTTATTGCCCTGACTTGTCCTTCCTAAATCCTATATTTTTAATTTGCTTATTATCAATATTTTAATTTAAAAATATTTATTTTGTTGTACTACAAAAATAAAAATCTGTTTTATGTTCTTTTGGCTTAACCCAAAAGAACCAAAAGGTCAAGGCTTATTAAAGTTTATTGCGTGCTAAAAAAGCAGTCCGGAGGACTGCCATATGTGTTGCCACGGGTGAAGCGAAGCGCAACCCCTGGTATAAAGAAAAGAGATGATTGGTTTTGACGTGCAATTATTACAGTGATGAAAGCAAGAGGCTGTATCAAAAGCATTCATATTTGTCATTTTGAACGCAGTGAAAAATCTCATAAATTTGATAATCAGATACTTCGCTTCGCTCAGTATGACATGTTTTTAGCTTTTGATACAGCCTCTGTTAATAGCCCTACCGTGTGGACACATCTTTTTCAATTTGTTTGGCGAGTATCCACCCCTGATAAATCAAATCAAACTTGTCCAATCCCCTTTTCATTGTTATAGGACCAGGTGGTCTTTGTTTTGTATAACCCT
>JAQVVM010000102.1 GCA_028698995.1 Bacteroidales bacterium | reverse complement strand
CAATTATTTCATTGTATAAACGCTCTAAGTCATTGGTTTTAATGCCTGAGAGGCGAGGGTCTTCAAAATTTAAGACCAAACCTTCGTCAGGGAAAAAATACTTTTTTACCTGTAACTGAAGCGTGCTTTTACCACACCTTCGTATCCCTGTAATAATACTTGCAAAGCCACTGGCTTGTGGAATATGTGGTAATAACTCCCGTTGAATACCCGTTTTTTTTATTGAATACCCGGTTTGCTGATTATCTATTACCGTTGCAAATAATTGTTGTGTTATCATATTCTTATATTTTACCATTACAAATGTAAGATAATTTTCATTAGTAATGGTAGATATTTTATATTTTTTAGCTCCGGCAAGTCATAGTTTCGCTGTGCGCTGGCTTGCAGTGTGGTAGTTGAAACGATGACTAAGCATTACGAATTTATTTCTATGTTGATCAAGTTTTATTATAAAATATTCCTTATTCCGATATGGAATAGAAATAATATTATATATCAGTATCCGTGATTGGGATTTAACTTTTGATTTTTAAAAAACGGAAATATCAAATAATCAAATAAATTAAATAGTCACCTTTCGACTCCGCAACCCCTTCGCTCAGGGTAAAAATAAATCAAATTGACAATTTTAGTCATGGAGGCAACGCACAGAAAGCCCAAGCTCCTCGTAGAGGTGGTATACGTTGGCACTCAAAAGGTCGCTGTAAATGTTCAGGTTCCATACTCGACTGTCCCCATAGTCGGAAGAAGACCACCAGTAGCCGTACTTCCCAATGTTGTGGAAAGTCCCATTGTAGTGACTCCAACCGCCAAGAAGAGCAGAAAAACCGCTGCTGCCGCCTTCTTTTAGGGCATAATAGGCATTCCTGCCGCTGCCTCCAACGTTGCCTAAAAGTGCTTCAAAATCGCTTTTAGAGGGCAAGTGCCACCCATTTGGACAGGCTCTAAGTGCAGTGTTCCAATCATATAATCTACCGTATTTACTGCAGTTTGAAGAACTATTGTCGTAACACCATGAGTTGCCGGTGCTGTAGTTTATGTTTTCGGCCATCCATGTTTGTGTGCCTATTCTAACTGTTTTGTAGGTTTTGCCATTGCGGGAGTCTGTAAAAGTGCCCGCTTTTGTGCTAAAACTCCTTTCTTCCCCATAAGATGTCCCCTTTTCATTAACAGCATAAGCCCTTACATAGTAAGTGGTGTTCTCTCTTAAACCCGTAAGGTTTGCACTAAAACTGCCTGTGCCACTGCCTGAACTTACTTTGCTGCTGCTTGTAGTGGGGTTGCGGCTTGTACTGTAACAAATACCGCGTTCTGTTACAGGCGCACCGCCATCGTTGGTTACATTACCACCTGCTGTGGCAGTGGTTTGTTGTATGTTGGTGGGAGTGTTGGTGCTTAGGGTGGCTTTAAGTATCTCGGTTAGTGTTCTAAATTCTTTTTCCTCTCCATAAGCCGTCCCCTTCTCATTAATGGCATAAGCGCATATGTAATAGGTGGTATTAGTGCGTAAACCAGTAAGGTTTGCATTAAAACTGCCTGTGCCACTGCCTGCACTTGCTTTGCTGCTGCTTGTGGTGGGGTTGCGGCTTGTACTGTAGCAAATACCTCGTTCTGTTACACGTGCACCGCCATCGTTGGTTACATTGCCGTCTGCTTTGGCAGTGGTTTGTTGTATGTTGGTGGGGGTGTTGGTGCTTAGGGTGGCAAGCGTCATCTCGGGCAATTCAGTTACTTCATTCGTTTCGTTCGTTAAAGCTACTGCGTTTTCTCCATTAGTTTTATCAGTGCTTGTACTTTTCCAAGGCTGCCAAATAAGCAAAATGACTAAGAATATGAAAGCCACACTCCCTAATATATAGGCTGTTTTGGATTTTGTTTTTACTTTCAGGGGGATTTCCGGTTTGGGTTGGGGTACTTGTGCAATGTTTATCTTGCCTTTAGGTCGGTTTTGTCTTGTTTTTTCATCTGGTTTTGATATTTCTTCTTTTTCGGTGTCGCTGGCACTAAGAAGTCTTTCGGGAAGAAGCCAGCAGCCATTTTTAATAAAATGCAGGGCAGCATCGTTCATTTCCACTGCAGTGGGGCGTTTCCATGTTTCTTTTTCGAGACAGGCAGCTACCAATTTTCGCAGTTCGGGGCTAAAGCTTTCGGGCAGTTCGGCGGGTTCTAAGCCACTTGCTGCTATAATGCCACCTTGTTCTCCATAGGGCAACTCATCGGTTAATAATTCAAATAAGCTTACACCCAGCGAAAATATATCGTTGGCTTTTATGGATGCCCGTTCGTTCAGTTTTTTGCTGAAACGCTCCGGTGCCATATAGGCAGTAGTACCACCGCTCTGCGATTGGTTACCAATACTTTTTGTGAGCGTTTTGCGTATCTTAGTGCTGATGCCAAAGTCGATGAGCAGGCAATGCCCCTGCGCATCTATAAGCACATTGTCAGGTTTTATATCCTGATGTACAATGGGTGGGTCTTGACCGTGAAGGTAACTCAGGGCATCGCCTATCTGCCTGAGAAATTCAGATAGCTCTGCTTCGGTCATTTTGCCACATCGCTTTGAACAAGAACCTTTGGGCATGTATTGCATCACAAGATAAGGCATGTCGTTCCAGTCTTCGTAATGCATGGGTTTAAGCAAATGAGGATGGTTAAGGTTAAAAACCAGCGAATATTCTTTTGAAAATTCTTTTAATCCATCAGCGTCAAGTCCATTGTTGGTGGCAAATATTTTTAAAGCCACTTGCATATTCCCGCTTTTGGTATCTTCGGCAAGCCAAACTTCTGAGAAGCCACCACTGCCGAGTTTGCGAATAAGCTTATAACGGTTGGCAAATAATGTGTCGGCTTGAAAGTGCATGCGCAATATTTTTTTTATTCGTTCAAATGTACTTTATTTTTTCAAATGATGGTATTTGAAACTAAATTTTTCCAAAAAATCTTTAATTTTAATTATTCGATTAATCTGTTTTTAAAATGCTTAATTTTGAAAAAACATTTGCATGCCAGCCCGATTTCATTCCATATATTTTGAGACAACCCGCAGGTGCAATTTTTCTTGTCCCTATTGTTCTTCGGGTTCCCAATGGAAAGACAAAAATTATGGTAAAGAGCTTGAATTTGATGAAATCATAAAATTGCTTTTTATCCCATCCAGAAAACTTGGCTCACGCTTCATCGTTTTTTCGGGTGGGGAATTTTTATTAAGAGAAGATGCTGTGGACTTGCTTAAAGAAGCCCATAAGATGGGTTTCAGAATCGGACTTGCTTCCAATGGCAGCACCATCACCCAAAACAAGATTGATGTTTTAAGGAATGCTGTGGGAAAAAACCTTCTTGTTTCTCTCGGTGTGAACGAGTTCAGCAGTGCGAATATCGAAACCAGAGATGTTTCAGAAGACTTTATCAGGGATAAAATCAAGTTGCTTCAGGAAAATAAAATCTCTGTCAACTTGAGTGTAACTCTCAGTCAATTTAACAAGGATACATTTGCACAAACTGTTGAGGAAATTAGAAAATTGGGTTTACCCTATAACAGAATTCCTTTTGTCCCTAGAAATTGCGATGCTAAAGAGCTCATGCTAGATAAAAACACGCTAAAGAATTACTTTCACCCTGTTTTAAATAAGTATTTTAACGGGTTTTCGAGCTTTCATCCATTGTTTTTAGCGCCGGAAGATTATGCGCGATTTACCGGTCAACACAAAAATGTATATCAAGTACCTACAAATCCCTCTGTCGGGTGTTGGGTAGGTTCTTATTTTGCAGTAACACCTGAAGGAGCAGTGTCTCCCTGCCCACTTTTTGCCGACCAGATAAGTGGTGGTAATATCAGGGAAACATCTTTGAAAAAAATCCTCTTTGAATCAGAGGTGTTTGTGAAAATTACGGACAGAAAGCAACTGAAAGGCAAGTGTGGCACTTGTAAATATAATTTTACCTGTGGTGGCTGCCGGGTCATGTCCTATTATTTGACCGGAGATTTTATGGCCGAAGACCCTACTTGTTTTATTCAGGATTTGTCTGTAGAAGAGCTTTCAGAAATAGAAAAACAGACAGCCGTTTCCTTTAGGAATTATGTTCGGATGGCATCAAGAGGGGGTTTATTTGATAATCCTGAAAAAGAATAGTTTTTTGGATTTTTTGAAAAAAGATTTCACACCCTCAGCTACATATAATACTTCATCAGTAGTCATTTCTGGAAAAATGAGTTCCTGACTTCGACACTTTGAAAAAAGATTTTATAACTCTCTGAAATTAATGTGTTTACAATTTTTTAGCATCAATTTGGGTGACACACTTAACCCAATAATTAATATTTGTTACTTTGGCTTGATCCAAAGTAACGCAAAAATCAAGGCTGCTTAAAAATTTGCTAAAATAATCGGATTTCATTACCGGCGCAACCAAAGCCGTTCGGGGATGGATTCTTTGACGAATTTAAATACAACACCCTCACTCGTTGGTTGCTTTAATTACCTGAAAAATGATTTTCTAGATGTGTAATGAAACCCTCAATTTTCAACGCAAATTTTTAATAAGCCGTTCCGGTACTTCGTAAACAATAGTGCTAAAAATACATCTTTATAGCTTCTAAAGTTTTTCGTACACTTAGAAGCAGTCCGGAGGACTGCTATATGTGTTGCTGCTGGTTTCAACCCGTGGCAAAAAGGATTGTTTTTTTGTCATTTTGAACAGAGTGAAAAATCTCAAAACATTGATATTTAGATTCTTCGCTTCACTCAGAATGACAAGTTTTTCACTTTTGAGATATCCTAAAAAGTATTGGGGATGATGGTTTTGGCGCCCAAATATTGCATTGATGAAACCAAAGTTCCCCAGAGGGGAACAATGTTAATAGCCACGGGTTTTAACCCGTGGCAAAAAGAAAAGAAGAAAATGGTTTTGGCGTGTGAATTTGCTGCGAAGCATTGCAAATTCCATGACAAAACCGTGGTCTAAAACCTATCCATGAGTCGCTTCCAGAAATGGATTACAAAAAATTTATTTCTTGTTACTTTGTCTTGACACTAAAGCTTTGCTTTGGCTTCGCCGAATCTTCGATTTCACGAACTCCTATAAAATAAAAGTTTTGTGATTAAAGTAACGCAACCTGCCTAAAGGCCGCTACCGTGTGGACACATCTTTTTCAATTTGTTTGGCGAGTATCCACCCCTGATAAATCAAATCAAACTTGTCCAATCCCCTTTTCATTGTTATAGGACCAGGTGGTCTTTGTTTTGTATAACCCTT
>JAQVVM010000070.1 GCA_028698995.1 Bacteroidales bacterium | reverse complement strand
GTGCATCAGGCTAACACAAACACATTAAATTTCTATAGATGCTCTTCTTTTACTAAATTCTGATTTGATTTTTAAGTCAAAATCTCAATTCTCCTATTAAACTATCTGATTTAATGCATGGGTTTTATTAATTGTTAATAAAATACCTTGCACTTGTTTTACATAAAGATATTCATAAACATCTATGAATATGTGTGTTGTGTGTTCCGATGGTTATCGGAACAGCAGATCCTAAATTATACCCTCTCTCAGGATATCATGTAAATGGATGAATCCAACAACTTCTCTATTTTCTGATACGATTAGCTGGGTAATATTGTGGGCTTTCATGATGCTCAGGGATTTTACTGCCAACATATCTTTGGATACTGTTTTAGGATTCATAGAAGCAATATCACCAGCCTTTAATTGATTGATATCATTGGTTTTTTCGAGCATACGTCTGAGGTCTCCATCCGTAATAATACCTGCCAGTTTGTTGTTCTTATCAACCACAGCAGTTGCACCCAGTCTTTTTGTTGTCATTTCTAAAATTACACTGTTGATGTCAGAGTTTAAATTAACAACCGGAACAGCGTTATGTTTCATTAAATCTTCAACTTTAAGGTACAGGTTTTTACCTATCATGCCTCCGGGATGCAGCCTGGCAAAATCTTCTCTTGAGAATCCTCTGCATTGCAGCAGACATACAGCAATAGCATCTCCCATCACCAATTGGGCTGTTGTACTGGATGTTGGAGCAAGATTGTTAGGACAGACCTCCTTTTCAACAGTGGTGAGTAATATGAGATCGGCATTCTCTGCAAGATAAGAAGTTGAATTACCTACCATAGCAATAATCTTATTTCCCAACATTTTAATAAGAGGTATCAATACTTTTATTTCATTGGTGTTTCCACTTTTCGAAATACAAATTACCACATCATCTTTTTGAATTATTCCAATATCACCATGAATAGCATCTGCAGCATGCATAAACACAGAAGGTGTACCGGTTGAATTGAATGTTGCCACCATTTTTTGGCCTATGTGTGCACTTTTGCCAATGCCTGTAACAATAACGCGGCCATGAGAACTCAATATTAGATTAATACTATCTGAAAAATCATCGTTTATAAATTCCTTCAGTTGCAAAACCATAGATGCTTCTTCTTCAATGGTTTTAACGGCTGTTTTTTTAATTGTTTCAGAAGTGTACATAGTATTTTTTTTTGTAAAATTAAATAATATCTCTTATATTTGATTATTTTTATAATTGTAATGAAATAACATCTTTCTTCTATTATTTAATTACAAGCGTGTTATAAGCATTTTTATTTTGTGGTTAAAATAATTATAAATTATTATTTTTTAAATTGTAGAAATAATTTTTTTTATTTTTTTTTGTAAAGATTAATTATTTGTTTATAACTTTGAATATAATGAGAAAATAAATAAGCTCAGAAACATGAATAATTATAAAAAAAATGGGTAAAAAGACAGAGGAGAATTTAAAGGAGCTATTAAAAAAGATTTTTGGTTTTGATTCTTTTAAAGGGGAACAGGAAGCCATTATAAAAAGTGTTCTTGAAGGTAAAGACACTTTTGTAATCATGCCAACCGGTGGTGGTAAATCTATGTGTTATCAATTGCCGGCTCTTATCAGAAAAGGAACCGCCATTATCGTTTCACCTCTGATAGCACTTATGAAGAATCAGGTGGATTCTATACGAAATTATGGAGCTGAAGACGGTATAGCACATTTTTTAAATTCAACCTTAACAAAAGTTGAATTGGCAAGGGTCAAAGAAGATATTACATCCGGAAAAACAAAATTGCTGTATGTCGCACCTGAGTCACTAACAAAAGATGAAAATGTAGAATTATTTAAAAATTCAAATATATCTTTCTTTGCTATTGATGAAGCACACTGTATTTCGGAATGGGGACATGATTTTAGACCTGAATACAGAAGACTGAGACCCATTATTGAATCTATAAGCAAACGTGTTCCCATAATTGCTCTGACAGCTACTGCCACCCCAAAAGTTCAGTTAGATATTCAGAAAAACCTGGGAATGCTTGATGCTGCCATTTTCAAATCATCTTTTAACCGCCCCAATCTGTATTACGAAGTAAGACCAAAAACTGGTGACGTTGCCAAAGATTTGATTAAATTTATTAAATCCAAACCCGGCAAATCAGGTATTGTGTATTGTTTAAGTAGAAAAAAAGTGGAAGAAATAGCTGAAGTCCTAGTGGTTAATGGGATTAAAGCTCTGCCGTACCATGCCGGTCTTGAACCTAATGTCAGAATGCATAATCAAGATAGTTTTTTGATGGAGGAATATGATGTCATTGTTGCTACTATAGCTTTTGGTATGGGCATAGACAAACCTGATGTACGGTATGTGATTCATTACGACATGCCTAAAAGCCTTGAGGGCTATTATCAGGAAACAGGAAGAGCAGGACGCGATGGTGGAGAAGGGAATTGTATTGGGTTCTACCATTATGATGATATGCAGAAGCTTGAGAAATTCATGAAAGGCAAACCCGTCTCTGAACAGGAAATTGGGCAACAACTCATCCTCGAAACCATTGCTTATGCTGAAACATCTGTATGTAGAAGAAAGTATTTGCTACATTATTTTGGCGAAGTTTATGAAAAAGAAAACTGTGAAACATGCGATAATTGTTTGCTCCCAAAAACCAAATTTGAAGGAAAGAAATATGTTGAACTCTTACTTGATACAGTACTTGCCGTAAAAGAACAATGCAAAGCCAAACATATTATTGCCATACTTTTAGGAAAAAATTCAACTTCTATTAAATCTTTCAAGCACAACAGACTTGAAGTGTTTGGCAAAGGAGGCGAGGAAGATGAAAAATTCTGGAATGCCGTTATCAGACAAGCTCTCATTGCTAGATTATTGATCAAGGATATTGAAAACTATGGTATTCTTAAAGTTGCCAAAGAAGGCCACCAATTCCTAGATGATCCTTATTCCATCATGCTCACACATGATCATGATTATGATACAGACAAGGATGATGACTATTTTGGTGCTGCCGGAGGTCAAAAAACCAGTGCAACCGACAAAATACTTTTTGCATTATTAAAGGATTTAAGAAAAGAAATTTCTAAAAAGCACAACTTACCGCCTTTTGTTGTTTTTCAAGACACTTCGCTTGAGGATATGGCCATTCAATACCCCATAAACCTTGAAGAACTTAAACAGATTACAGGTGTTGGATCAGGAAAAGCAACAAGATTCGGAAAATCTTTTGTTGACCTTATTGCCAAATATGTTGAAGAAAACGAAATTGAACGCCCTATTGACCTTGTTGTAAAATCAGTTGTTAATAAATCCAGCCTCAAAGTTTTTATTATCCAGAATATTGATAGAAAAATTCCATTAGAAGACATTGCTGTTGCAAAAGGTGTTTCCATTGACGATTTACTCAACGAAATTGAAAGTATTGTTGCCTCAGGTACAAGGATAGATTTGAATTATTATGTTAATGAGTTCATTGAACAGGAAAGGCAAGATGAAATTTTCGAATATTTTAAAACAGCAGAAAGCGATGATATCAATGATGCCCTTATTGAGTTGGGATCAGATGATTATACTGAAGAGGAGATTCGCATTATGCGCATCAAATTTATTTCTGAAATGGGTAATTAACCATTACCTCTGTCAATAATTCAAATTATATTAACCTGCAATTTATAATAAAATATTAATTTGTTTGAATTAAAACTTAAACATCATATACTTACTATTTTAAAACACAATAATTTTAAATTCGATGAGTGACGACAAAAAGATAATTTTTTCGATGGTAAATGTGGGTAAGAAAATTCCACCTCACCGCCAGATATTAAAAGACATTTATCTTTCATTTTACTATGGTGCTAAAATTGGCATCATTGGTTTAAATGGTTCTGGGAAATCCACGCTTTTAAAAATAATTGCAGGGATAGATAAATCATTTCAGGGTGAAGTTGTTTTTTCACCGGGTTATAGTGTCGGTTATCTTGCTCAGGAACCCGAATTGGACAACACAAAAACAGTCAGGCAGATAGTTGAAGAAGGTGTATTTGAAACAGTGGCATTACTTAAGGAGTATGAGGAAATCAACAATAAATTTGCTGAACCTATGAGTGATGATGAGATGACTAAGCTCATCGAGCGTCAGGGAACTGTAACAGAACTTTTAGACCAGCATGATGCATGGGAATTGGACAGCCGTCTTGAGAGAGCTATGGATGCACTTCGTTGTCCGGATGCTGAAGAAACCGTGGCTCATTTATCAGGGGGTGAACGCCGCAGGGTTGCCCTTTGTCGTTTGCTTCTTTCAGAACCGGACATCCTGCTTCTGGATGAGCCCACAAACCACCTTGATGCGGAATCGGTTCAATGGCTCGAAACACATCTTCAACAATATAAAGGCACTGTTATTTCCGTAACCCACGACAGGTACTTTCTCGACAATGTGGCAGGATGGATACTTGAACTCGACAGAGGAGAGGGCATTCCCTGGAAAGGAAATTATTCATCATGGCTGGAACAAAAAACCAAACGCCTTGAACAAGAAGAAAAATCAGAATCCAAAAGAAGAAAAACCTTGGAACGAGAGCTGGAATGGGTGCGTATGGGAGCCAAAGCCCGTCATGCAAAATCTAAAGCCCGTCTTTCAGCATACGACAAACTTCTTAATGCAGATATAAAACAAAAAGAAGAAAAGCTTGAAATTTTTATTCCCAATGGTCCCCGATTGGGAAACAATGTTATTGATGTACAAAATATCAGCAAATCATTTAACAACAATATTCTTTTTGATAACCTGAGCTTTTCTCTCCCACCGGCTGGAATTGTTGGTATAATAGGTCCTAATGGTGCAGGTAAAACAACACTTTTTCGCATGATAATGGGTCAGGTAACACCCGATAGTGGAGCATTTACAATTGGAGAAACCGTTCAGATAGGTTATGTTGATCAGGCTCATGCCGATATTGACCCGGAAAAAACCGTATATCAAGTTATATCAGGCGGTAATGAGTTGTTGCAGGTTGGGGGACGCACTATGAATGCCCGAGCTTATGTAGCACGATTCAATTTTGGAGGTGCGGATCAGGAGAAAAAATGTAACATCCTTTCAGGAGGTGAGAGGAACCGATTGCATCTTGCCATGACTCTAAAATCGGAAGCGAATGTCCTGCTTCTCGATGAGCCAACCAATGATATTGACATCAACACTCTGAGAGCATTAGAAGAAGGCCTTGAGAATTTTGCAGGATGTGCTGTTATCATAACCCACGACCGTTGGTTCTTAGACAGGGTCGCTACCCATATTCTTGCTTTTGAAGGAGATTCTCAGGTTTATTTCTTTGAAGGATCGTACTCGGAATATGAAGAAAATAAGAAAAAAAGACTGGGTGAAAGTGGTCCAAAGAGAATCAAATACAGAAAATTGAAGAATGATTAATCTCTAGCTCTTATGCCTTACGTTGCGCTGATAATTTTTATTATTACCTATATTGGCATTATCTTTACCAGACTTCCCAAAATAAATATTGACCGTCCTTCTGCAGCTTTCTTTGGTGCTGTTGCAATGATATTGTTCGGAATACTTAGCTTTGAAGAAGCAATTCTTTCAATTGATTTTAATACCATTGCTTTATTATTAGGTATGATGATCGTAATTGCTGCTTTGGAATTGGACGGTTTTTTCGAGCTTATTGCCCAAAAAGCTATTCGTTATTCAAAAAACCAGAGGCGCTTACTTTCAATTATTGTCTTTTCTACAGGTGTTTCAAGCGCATTTTTTGTGAATGACACTGTTGTTCTGCTATACACACCTATCATTATTTTTATATGTCGTGCATCAGGCTTGAACCCTATTCCTTATCTTATTGCAGAAATTTTGTCAGCTAATATAGGAAGTGCAATGACCATAACCGGTAACCCTCAGAACATGCTGATAGGAATTAATTCAGGAATGGATTATGGACGGTTTTTCTTACACGTGCTGCCTGTTTCTGTATTAGGAATGATTGTTACAGTAAAGGTTGTTAAATTAATGTATCCTAAAGAGTTTAAAAATGAAGTTACTGTAGTTTCGGGCGATTATGAATTCCAATATAAACTTTCTGCAATGAAATTTTCTGTTCCGATTTTTATTGGCATGATAATCTTGTTTTTTATTGGAAAAGTGACCGGCTTGCATATTCCAGTTGTAGCTCTTGCAGGTGCAGCACTTATTATCCTTTTTTCAAAAAGTAAACCTTCTATTATAATTCGTAAAGTGGACTGGGTGCTGTTATTGTTTTTTTCTTGTTTGTTCATCGTTGTTAATGGTTTTGAAAAATCAGGATTTATGGATGCATTACTTTATCAGGAATATAGTATTGAAGGTATATCCAATATAACTTTCATACATGCCATAAGTTTGTTTGCTTCTCAAATTGTGAGCAATGTTCCTTTTACAATTCTTGTTTTACCAGTTATGAAAACGATTAACAGTGAAGTGCTGTGGATAAGTCTTGCTTCATCAGCTACACTTGCGGGTAATGCAACCATCATTGGAGCAATGGTCAATCTTATTGTTATTGAGTCGGCTGAAAAACTTCATGTGAAAATCACTTTTTTTGATTTTCTTAAAACAGGTATTATTGTAACATTCTTAAGTTTTATTATTTCAATCGGTATTATCTACCTGCAGATGGTTCTGGGATTGTTTGGAAGCTAAATTTTTGCATAAAGAAGCTTTGTTTTAATCATAAACTTTTATAAAGCTGTTCCGTTCTCGGTAAATAAAAGAGGAGTAAAACTAATGCATCTTCTTGTGAATTTTTTGTCAAAGTATAATCAAACTCAACAAAAAAGGCCATCTTAAAAAGACAGCCTTTCATTTTAACTTAAGAATTTATTAGCATCCCAAAGTAGCAACCATTACAGCTTTAATGGTATGCATACGATTTTCAGCTTCATCAAAAACAACCGAAGCGTCTGATTCGAAAACTTCTTCAGTTACTTCCATACCGTTTAATCCGTATTTCTGAAAAATTTCTTCACCAACTTTGGTTTCTCTGTTGTGGAATGCAGGAAGGCAATGTAAGAATTTTACATTTGGATTGCCGGTCAATTCCATAGCTTTTTTATTAACCTGATACGGTTTTAATAATTTAATTCTTTCTGCCCATACATGGTCTGGTTCTCCCATTGATACCCAAACATCAGTATAGATAAAATCAGCATCCTTAACACCTGTTTTTACATTGTCGGTAACAGTGATTTTTGCACCGGTTTCTTTAGCTATATCGAGACATTGTTTCACAAGTTGTTTGTCAGGCTGGCAGGATTTTGGAGCAATGGCTCTGAAATCCATTCCCAACTTTGCAGAAATCACCATAAGAGAATTTCCTACGTTATTTTTGGCATCTCCCATAAAACATAAAACCATTTTGTTTAATGGTTTATCGCAATGTTCCATCATAGTAAGGACATCGGCAAGCATTTGTGTAGGATGAAACTCATTTGTTAAACCATTCCAAACAGGGACACCGGCATACTTTGCAAGTTCTTCAACAATATCCTGTCCGTAACCTCTGTACTCTATACCATCGTACATTCTTCCCAGAACCCTTGCTGTGTCTTTCATTGATTCCTTTTTACCAATTTGAGAACCGGAAGGCCCCAGATATGTAACATGAGCACCTTGATCGTAAGCAGCAACTTCAAATGCACAACGTGTACGGGTTGAATCTTTTTCAAAAATCAAAGCAATATTTTTTCCTTTAAGTTTTTGAACTTCGGTACCGGTATATTTTGCTTTTTTAAGATCTTTTGAAAGCTCCAGTAAAAATCGAATTTCCTGTGGCGTAAAATCCAGTAATTTTAAAAAATTTCTGTTCTTAAGATTGAAAGCCATAATTAAACCTCCTTTTTATTAATTAATGATTAGTAAATTATTTAACAATTCTTGTCCCTGCTTCAGGATTTTTAAGCTGAGAAGCCTCTGTAATAATTGCTTCTTTTCCGGTTGCTTCAACAAAACTTATTGCAGCTTTAACTTTTGGGCCCATACTCCCTGCACCAAACTGTCCCTGTGCCAGATATTTTTTGGCATCTTCAATGTTAAGTACGTCAAGAGCTTGTTCGTTAGGTTTTTTAAAATTGATAAAAACCTTTGGCACATCTGTCAGTATAAAAAACTCATCAGCACTGATTTGCGTAGCTAACAATGCCGATGCAAGATCTTTGTCTATAACTGCATCAATACCTTGAAGTTTATTGGGTTCAACATAAAAAACAGGGATGCCACCACCACCAACAGCAATAATTATCTGTCCTTCTCGAGCCAAACGCTCAATTGATTTTCTGTTTCCAATTGTGAGTGGTTTTGGGGAGGCCACAACTTTTCGCCATCCTCTTTTTGCTGAATCTTCAGCAAAAGTAGCATTTGTTTCAGTAGCCATCTTATCGGCTTCTTCTTTAGAGTAAAAAGGTCCTATAGGTTTTGTTGGTTTTTTAAATGCAGGATCATTTTTATCAACCAAAACTTCTGTAACAATTGTAATAACGTCCTTCTCTAAATTATTCTTTTCCAGTATATTGCGCAATTGTTGCTCAATCATATAGCCGATAAGGCCCTGTGAGTAAGCTCCGCATATATCAAGGGGCATTTCCGGTACTCCGAAAATTTTAGCTCCTGCAATATTCTGTAATAAAATATTACCTACTTGTGGACCATTACCATGAGTGATAACCAAATTATAATCTTTTTTTATGAGTTCCAATAAATTTTCACAAGTTTCCAATACATTATGTTCTTGTTCATCAATTGTTCCCTTTTGACCTGCCTTTAACAAGGCATTTCCGCCAAAGGCCACTACTGCTAATTTCTTCATATTAATTTTTTTGTATATATATATTAATTAAAATTGTTTCAATTTTTTGGCAAAACTATAAATATTTATCAAAATAATTACTTTTAAATTCCTTTTATGAAAAAAAATAATATTATTTAAGAAAAATTAATATCTTTGCACCACCAAAAAAGCCCAGATGGTGAAATTGGTAGACACGCTACTTTGAGGGGGTAGTGCCCGTTCGGGTGTGCAAGTTCGAGTCTTGTTCTGGGCACAATTTGACCAATATTAATTATTGGTCAAATTTTTTCTGATAAGGCTATGTGTTAATTAAAATTTTGTAGCCCCTCAGAATTTTAGTTCTAAAAAATTGCCCGGGTGGCGGAATTGGTAGACGCACTGGTTTCAGGTACCAGCGATGCAAGTCGTGCAGGTTCGAGTCCTGTTCCGGGCACAATTATAGAGGCTGTCTCAAAAGGGCAGCCTCTTTATTTATATGCACTTAAGCCTGTTATATCGTGACCTGTAATCAGTAGATGAACGTCATGGGTGCCTTCATAAGTTATTACTGATTCAAGATTCATCATGTGGCGCATGATTGGAAAATCTGCAGTAATGCCCATTGCTCCAAGAATCTGGCGGGTTTCTCTTGCTGTTTCAAGTGCCATATTTACATTATTTCTTTTGGCCATAGAAATCATGGCCGGTGTTTCCTTCCCTTCGTTCTTCAAAGTACCCAGACGCCATACCATAAGCTGCGCTTTGGTAATTTCTGTTAATATTTCTGCTAGTTTTTTTTGTTGGAGCTGAAAGGATGCAATCGGTTTATCAAATTGTTTCCTCTCTAAAGCGTAATTCAGAGCTGTATCATAACATTCACAGGCAGCTCCGAGAACACCCCAAGCAATACCATACCGAGCAGAGTTGAGGCACATCATCGGTGCTTTTAATCCCTGTGCAGCGGGCAATAGGTTTTCTTTGGGAACTTCTACATTATCAAAAACCAACTCCCCTGTGCAAGAAGCCCTTAGAGACCATTTATTATGAGTTTCGGGTGCTGTGAACCCCTTCATGCCTTTTTCAACAATCAGTCCTCTTATAATATTTTGCTCGTCTTTTGCCCAAACAATTGCTATATCGGAGATGGAAGAGTTTGTAATCCACATTTTGGAACCATTGAGTATATAATGGTCTCCCTTGTCCACGATACGTGTAAGCATACCTCCTGGATTAGAACCATGATTAGCTTCTGTCAGTCCGAAAGAACCAATAATTTTGCCTTCAGCTAATTTGGGTAAAAATAAATTCTTTTGATCTTCACTGCCAAAAGTAAAAATTGGAAACATTACCAATGATGTCTGCACCGAAGCAGTTGACCGGATGGCAGAATCCCCTCTTTCAAGCTCCTGCATAATGAGACCATATGAAATGTAATCTAATCCAGAGCCTCCATATTCGATTGGCAAAAAAGGTCCGAAAACACCAATACTTCCCATTTTTTTTATCAGTTGCAGTGGGGTTTCATGTTTTAAACAAGCTTCTTCAATGATGGGCTTAACTTCTCTGTTGACCCAATCTCTTATAGCATTACGAATGGTTTTATGCTCTGCTGTCAACAAATCGTCTATCAGAAAATAATCGGGTTGTTTATATGATTTTAATGTCATAAATTATTTATTATATCATTATTTACCTTTTTAATTGACAGTGTAAAATTAGGCATTTTCTTTTTTTTATATACATTTGCATTGTTTTTTAGTAAACACCCCCTTCATTTATGAATACAAGCTTTATCAAGCAACTGATTCCTTCATTTATCCTGCAAAAAATTGAAAGTAGGGAAGGTATGCAGAAGATGACTCATAATTTTACATGGCTACTTCTCGATAAGGTGCTGAAGATGACTGTTTTGATGGCCATCAATATCTGGGCTTATAGATATTTGGGACCAGAACAGGTTGGTATTTGGAATTATGCCATAGCTTTTGTTGCAATTTTTGTCCCCATAGCAAATCTAGGCATTGACAGTATTGTCGTAAGGGACCTTGTTACCAATCCAATTCGTAAAAATGAATTGATTGGAGCCTCATTCATGTTGAAATTATTAGGTGGAGTTGTTATGACCTTGCTATGCACAGCAGCTGTGAAATTAAGAAGACCTGATGACATTCAGATGCTTTATTTCGTATTTATTGTTGCTTCTTCAAATATCTTCTTGGCCTTTGATGCCATAGATTTATACAACCAATCCCAGTTCAATTCAAAATATACAGTTTTATCAAAGAGTGTGGGCTATCTTATTTGTGCTTTTCTTAAGATTGCTTTGATCTTGAACGGTTTGTCCCTGGAATGGTTTATTTGGATGCAATTTATTGAAAATGGCATTGGTGCTTTATTTCTGGTTTACTGGTATCAAAAAAGGGGTGAGAAAATATCAGTATGGAAACTGGATGTCTCTACAGCCGGGCACTTGCTAAGTCAGAGCTGGCCACTTATCTTAACAAGTATCATGATGTTTGTCCAACAGAATATTGATCAGGTCTTTCTAGGCGATTGGATTAGCGAATACGAACTTGGACAGTTTTCTACTGCAGCAAAAATAATCCTGATGTTTGGTTTTATCCCAATGATTATTCAAAGTACAGTAGCTCCGAAAATTACACAAGCAAAGAAACACAGTGAGGCTCTTTATCTGTTGAAAATGAAAAAGGTGTATCAGTTGATGTTTTTTGTTTCTGTAATTATAATTCTTTTGTGTTTTGTGTTCGGGAATGCTATTATTGTACTATTATATGGACCTGCTTATGATAAAGCAGGTTTGTTGATGGGCATCATGTCTGTTCGTTTGATTTTTGTCAATTATGGAGTCGCTAAAACGCTTTTTATTACAAATAACAATCTGTTTCGCTATTTTTTATTTACAGGCGTTATTGGTGCAGCAATCAATGTTGGGCTCAATGTGATTTTGATTCCTCTTTATGCTTCCAGCGGTGCTGTCTGGGCTTCTATTATCTCTCTCTTTATTTCAATAATACTATTGGATTTATTCAATCCGCATACAAGAGCAAATTTTAAATGTATGATGGGTTCTATATTCAATTTGAAAAGCTATTTTGAAGTTTTTAATAAAGCCCTTAATAAAGATAAATCATGAGAAGGGTAATTGTAAATTTAATTTATTTTTGTGTTTAAAGTTTGATGAATCAAAATGTTTGAAACTCCTGTATTATTTATAATTTTTAACCGGCCTGATACAAGCTTGGCTGTTTTTAATGCTATTAAAGCAATAAAACCAAAAAAATTATATATTACCGCAGATGGCCCTCGTCAGCATAATGAGAATGACAAAATTAAATGCAAAGAAACGAGGGAAATAATTAATGAGATTAATTGGGACTGTGATATAAAAACCCTTTTCAGAAATGAGAATCTGGGATGCCGTATGGCTGTTAGCGATGCCATTGATTGGTTTTTTAAAAACGAAGAACAGGGAATTATTCTTGAGGATGATTGCCTACCTCATCTAAGCTTTTTTCACTATTGTGAAACATTGCTGAATTATTACAAAAACAATGATAACATCATGCTTATCAGTGGGGATAATTTTCAGAATGGACAAAAACGGGGTAACAGCAGTTATTATTTTTCCCGATACAATCATATATGGGGATGGGCCTCATGGCGTAGGGCATGGGAATTTTATGATGTTGATATGAAATCATTCCCCCTAAGTAAGGAAAAACACTTTTTAGATTCTGTTTTTTCTAAGCAAGATGTTAAGGATTACTGGATACAACGCTTTGAAAAGGCTTTTTTAAAAGAAATTAATACATGGGATTATCAGTGGACTTATGCCATTTTCAAACAAAATGGTATCAGTATTTTGCCAAATGTGAACCTGATTTCAAATATTGGATTCGGAAATGAAAGTACGCATACTGCAAATGTGAACAACCGAATGGCCAATTTGCCCACATATCCTATGGCATTTCCTCTTAAGCATCCCGAAAAAATTGAAATAAACGAAATTGCAGACAACTATACCTTTAACAATATTTTTAAGCCATCCATGCTTAAAAAGATTTTAACCTATCTGAACTATAAATGGTAAAAAGTAATAATATCCCTCAAATAAATTCACCTCTCAATGGTGGTAAAACGAAGCTGATAGAAACTATTGACAGTGCTGCAATCATCAAGCGCTATAAGAAGAAACTAAGTATTGATGTAAGTAGATTTTTTTTAAATGTGCCCCAAGTTTTTGTATATGAATGTGATGAAACAAAATACCGTTTTTTTTATCCATTGCATATTTCTGGGGATGGATTATTTTACGAACAATTACAGGACAGCAAAGGTTATTATTTACCATGGAAATGGGAACATCAAAAGGCCATTGAGCACATAAAACCAACTGATAATTTATTGGAAATAGGTTCTGCCCGTGGTGCTTTTCTTGAAGGTTTAAAAAAGCATTTCGGAAATAATTTTAATGCGATGGGTGTTGAGCTGAATGAGGATGCAGCTAAAAAAGCTCAGATGAAAGGAATAAATATTGAAATTGAGAGCATAGAGAACTTAAGCGAAAAAAGAGCTCAACAATTTGATGTGGTTTGTTTTTTTCAGGTTCTCGAACATATCAGCGATGTTCTTCCATTTATGAGAAGTGCTGTAAAATGCCTTAAAACAAATGGGAGAATAATTGTAAGTGTGCCCAATAACGACTCTTTTATAAAAGATATTCCTATGAATATTCTTAATTTGCCACCCCATCACATGGGTTTATGGAGCAAAGAGAGCTTGACTAAACTTGCCGAAATTGTGGGATTAGTACCTGTTAACTTTTATACAGAAGCACTATCCCCTTTACATGTTTGGTCATATTATCATGTTAAAATAATCCGTATTTTTGGCAACAATATTTTTTCTAAGTTAATGCTGATTCCTCTTTTGCCTTTAATCTGGTTCAAAAAATCCAAAGGGATGAATCCATCAATAGAGGGGCATACAATTTTAGCTGTTTTTAAAAAAATATAAGATGTCACTCATTGGAATCTATAAAAAACAATTATTTCACCCCAACTTGATAAGTTTATTTATCAACCCTTTTTTTATTGTCAGATGGCTACTTCTGAAAAAGCTCCGGAAATTTGCTCCCGAGCTTAAAGGACGTATTTTAGATTTTGGATGTGGACAGAAACCCTATAAAGATCTTTTTACTTCTGTAACAGACTATATGGGTGTCGATATTGAAAATGAAGCACACAATCACGAAAAAGAAGATGTTGACATATATTACGATGGCGTTACACTGCCCTTTGAAGATGACAGCTTCGACCATGTTTTCAGTTCTGAAGTTCTTGAACATGTTTTCAACTACGAACAGATTCTTCCTGAACTTTACAGGGTTTTAAGAAAAAATGGTAGTATTTTGATTACTGTACCTTTTAGTTGGGAAGAACATGAGATTCCTTTCGACAATTGTCGTTTTACACATTATGGCATCAAAAGTTTATTATTAAAGCATGGATTTTCTATTGTTAAAAGTGAGAAAACCGGTCATTTTTTTGCTGTGATATGCCAGTATTTCATTAACTATATTCGAGAATTGATTTTTACAAAAAACAAATATTTCAATTTATTGTTGAATTTTGTTTTTATTTTCCCTTTTACGTTGATTTCAATTCTTTTAAGTCTTTTAGCTCCTCGAAAGAAGAGTTTGTATTTTAATACCGTAATACTTGCACAAAAATGAAAGTTGTTCTTGTAAATACAACTGATAGTGGAGGAGGTGCTGCCATTGCATGCAAAAGATTAATGGAGGCTCTTGCATTGGAAGGTGTAGATGTTAAGATGCTGGTCATGACAAAAAGAGGTCGTTTAAAAAACGTTCATGCCTTTAAAGATGGAAAATCAGCAAAATATTTTTCCTTGTTTCGTTTTCTCTATGAACGACTTAGTTTTATTGTTCGAGAAAAAGATAAAAGTGTACGATTTGCTTTTTCTCCTGCCAATATTGGTGTTGATATCAGTGCCCATCCATTGGTAAAAGAAGCCGATATAGTACATTTGCACTGGGTTAATGGTGGTTTTATTTCTCTGGGAAGCTTAAAAAGACTTTTAGAAAAGAAAAATAATCTTATTTGGACCTTACACGATATGTGGCTTTTTACTGGTGGGTGCCATTATTCAGGGGAATGCCGGAAGTTCGAAGAATCATGCCATCATTGTCCCTTTTTAAATAGCCCGGCTGAAAATGATTTGTCAAATTCTATTTGGCTTAGAAAAGCAGGTTTTTTAAAAAATAGTTCTTTAAATATTGTTACTTGCAGTGAATGGCTTGCCAAGACCGCAAAACAATCATCCTTGTTAAGGCAATCCAATGTAAGAGCTATTCCCAACCCTATATCTTTGACCCAATTTAAACCTGTGGACAAGATTTCGATACGTAAGAAATTAAATATCCCTATAAATAAGTTTGTACTACTGTTTGGAGCTGCAAATATTCAAGACAAGAGAAAGGGTTTCGTTTTTCTTGTCGATGCTCTGAATAAGCTTAAAAAAATGGGTATTGATGATAATCAGATGTGTGTGGTGGTTTTTGGAAAAGCAAAAAATTTTAAATCAGATTTGTTGCCTTTTTCTGTGGTGAATTTGGGACAAATCACTTCTCTTGATGAAATGGCCAATGTTTATGCCATGGCCGATATGTTTGTGCTTCCTTCCTTAGAAGATAATTTGCCTAATACTGTAATGGAATCAATGGCATGTGGAACACCAGTAATTGCTTTTAATATTGGTGGAATTCCTGAAATGGTTTCTCACGAATCCACAGGCCTTATTGTCGATGAGATATCTTCAGATGCTCTTGCAGAAAGTATTAATTGTGCCTTGAATCACCCTCGTTTTTCGGAATGGGGGAAAATGGCAAGACTCAAAACAGAAACAATGTTTAACCAAAAGACTGTTGCCCTGCAATATATGAATATTTACAATTCAATTTTGAAATAATTCTAATGAAAATATCTGACAACCCATTGGTAAGTATCATCACTGTTGTTTTTAACAGCGAAAAATACCTCGAGGGTACTATTCAAAGTATTGTCTCTCAACAGGCTGATAATGTTGAATATATTATTGTAGATGGCGCATCAACTGATGGTACTAAAGATATTATCACTAATAATTTGACCCATATACATCAATGGATCAGTGAACCGGATAAAGGCTTATATGATGCCATGAATAAAGGATTAAAAATGGCTAAAGGCGAATATGTCTGGTTTATTAATTCAGGAGACAAGCTTTTTTCTGATACAACCATAAAAGAGTTAACAAGTATTGTAGATAAAGAAGATCACCCCGATGTCATTTATGGGGAAACGATTATCATTGATGAACAAGACAAATACATAGGCCCTAGAAGACTGAAAACACCGGAACAACTAACTTGGAAAAGCTTGATTGATGGTCTGGTTGTGTGTCATCAGTCTTTTGTTGTGAAACGCTCTATTGCACCTCAGTATAACTTGAAATATAAAATTGCAGCCGATTATGACTGGGTCTTAAGCTGCCTGAAATATTCCGGAAAGATTCATAATTCAGGTCTTGTTTTATCCCGCTATCTTGATAATGGGCTATCAAAGAACAATATCCCCAAAGCCTTATATGAACGTTTTAAAATTATGATAAATAATTTTGGATGGATTAAAACACTCGGTAATCACTTTCTAATTAGTTTGCGTTTCTTTTACTTTGTTTTTCGGAATAAACGTTTTTAGAAGTGATTTTCAGTATCAATTATTCAAGAAATTCTGCTATTAAATCTAACTTTTCAGGATGTACAAAAAAACAATTTCTAACCCCATTGTCGGTATTTCTTATTAAGGTCTCGGTTTTTATAAGTCTATTTTGGGAATGATTGTAAAATTCATAACCATATGAGCGCATAATTTTATCTAAATCTGGCTCAATTTTATTAAACAAAGTCTCACAAATAATTATAGGCTTAATTTCTGATAATACCATATTTGCACCTTGTAAAATGAAGTGCTCATTTCCTTCAGTGTCCATCTTAATTAAATCGAGTTTGGAGACATTATTTAATTTTACGTAATTATCCAAGGTTGTGGTTTTAACTTTTTTTAATATCAGTGAGCCATCAACCTTACCACTGCCAACATTACTCTCCCCTGATAAATGATGTTTTAGATAAGTGTATTTTTTGTTGATTAATTCATAAAATTCGATTTCTCCATCTCTGTCAGAGATTGCAATGGGCTCAATAATTATATTGTTAAAGTTGTTTATTGTGATGTTTTCTTTGTAATAAAACAATGAGCCTTCTGCAGGTTCAAATCCAATTACTTTAATGGATTTATTCTCAATAGCAGCTAAAAGTGAATAATAACCGATATTTGCACCGATATCAAAAAAGGTGTGCGTTTTTTTTACCAGATTAATAAAAATATCCGTGTATTCATAATTTCTGTAACCTTCCCAGAAAATAGGCTGTGTTAAACAACTGGTCTGATTTGTTTTGATTTTCAAAACAAGGCCATCGTCCATATTAATTTTAAAAATTCCAGAGGGAGGGATTTTTATTTTCTTTGGTAGAATTGGACTTAATACTTTATTTAAATTCCTAAGAAAAAAATTAATTTTTTCGTTATATATAATCTGATAAAAGATTTGCTTCATAAGAAAAATTGGTATTTGAAAATGCCTAAAAAATCTAAGCATCTATATCTGTTTTGCTTTCACTTTTTATTAGGAAGAAGTTGTAATACAAACTTACTAACAATGAAATAACCAATAAAATTGAAAAAGCAAAAGAAATATTCTCACCTAAGTAGAAACTTTTAGGTTTAAATTCAAATACTATTTCATTAACGCCTTCGGGAATAACCAAGGCTCTAAGAATATAGTTTGCTCTGAAATGTGGAGCAGAAGTCCCGTTAATAGAAACCTCCCAGCCATCAGGGTAATATATTTCAGAAAATACTGCAAGTTGTTTGCTTGCCGATGACGATTTATAAACCAATTTATTTGGTTGATAAGATGTTAAAGTTATAAAAGCCATTGAATCTTCACTCAGACTCAGATTTTCAACCTGATTGCTGAAACGTTTATCAACAATGGCCGTTATTTTTGGGTCAAAATCGTCCAAGGCAAGAATTTCCTCATCTGCATTGTTGACCATTTTAACATCCCTGACAAACCATGCATTCCCTAATGCATCAGGATTGCTCAATGCCATTGGTCCCCTGCCTTCAATATTTTTAATAACATATTTGGTATTCAGCATATTTATTACATTCATGTTAAGGTTTCCTCTACCGCCAAGATGATAGTCTATTATATCCTGATAACGCTTTAATTTCGCTCCATGATATCCTCCTAAAGACTTATGGAAATATGAGGTGGCAGATTCATTAAAGGGGTTGCCATCAGCATTAAAAACTCTGAAATTGGGATCAGAGTCCTGAAGAATTTGTAAGTTAGCAGCATTGGGTCTAAACGGAATATCAACATCTCTGGCTTGGACAAAATTTTCACTGTTTAGATATCTCTTATTCACAGTCCACATATCAGTTAAAACCAAAACACCTAAAACAGCCACAAGAATGTAATTATTGATTTTCTTTAACGAGAACAGAAAAATAGCCCCAAAAGCGAGAGCAATATAAATAAATGTGCGTAATGTTTCAGCTCTGAAAATAGAAATACGTGCACTTTCCAGCTCGCTCATACTTGAAGTACCAGAGCTGTATTCTGCATTACTGAAAAAAGAGAAAAAAGTACTTGGCATTACATAGAAAATAAGTGCCAGCCCACCTGTCAAGCCAAAAGCAATGTATAAATTACGCTGGCTTTTACTAAAAATTTCTGGTTTTCTCAAAAGCTGATTTAAACCCATAAATGCCAGTAATGGAATACAAAACTCTGCAATGATTAAAGTCATCGAAACAGCTCTGAATTTATTATAACCGGGGAAATAGTCAAGGAAGAAATCAGTAAAAGACATGAAATTTTTCCCCCATCCCAACATTATAGAAAGTATTGTTACAGCTAAAATAAACCACTTTAAGTTACCTTTTAATAAGAAAAAGCTAAGAACAAAAAGAAAAATGATAATTGAACCCGCATAAACTGGACCTGAAGTAAAGGGTTGGTCACCCCAATAGGTGTTCACATATTTTCCAGACATCAGGCCTTGCTTAACATAATTAACCAACTCGGGTGAGTAATTGTCAATAATTTTCTTTGCTTTAGCTTTCTCTCGTGCATTTCCTTGATTCAGATTAACAAGTTCTTCATAAAGAAAAGCCCCTGAGGAACCTCCTTTAATATTTGGAATCATAAGAGAAAAAGATTCTGCTACACCATAGCTCCATTGAGTTGCATAGTCTTTGTCTAAACCTGATGTTTTATTTTCTTTGTTAGAAGTAAGTTCTGAAGGGCCACGTGTTGTGTTTTTTGTGTAGGCATAAGTAGTCCATAAATGATTAAAATTGACACCTATGGCTATAATTACTGCAATAAATAAAACGGCTACAGATTTTAGCAAATCTTTAAATTGATTCTGTTTAATAAGTCTTATTGCTTCTGCTAAACCCCAGAACAACAGAATAAATAAAAAATAATAAGTAATCTGCAAGTGGTTCGACCATATATGCAATGCCAGAAACAATGCCGTTAAGGAGCCTCCGCTAATAAGTTTTCCTCGTAAAGTCAGAATAATACCTGCAAGAACAGGTGCCATGTAAGCTAGTGCATAGGCTTTAGAAATATGCCCTGCTTCTATGACAATAAAATGATAAGATGAGAACGTATATGCAATGGCACCAACAATGGCCAACCATGGATTTGCACCTATGACCAACATAAGAATATAAAACCCTAACAAATAAAGGAATAAAATATCTGCAGGATGGGGAAATACTGCTCTGAAAAAATCAAAAACATATTTTGTAACACTTTTAGTGTAATTTATGGTAATTTGAAATGCAGGCATACCACCAAACATTGAATTTGTCCACATGGCATCTTCTCCACTTGCTTTTTTAAAATCAGAAATTTCCTTCGACATCCCCTCGTAATTAATAGAGTCGGTCATTTTAAGTTTTTTACCCTCTAATAAAGGAGACAAATAAATAAGACTGATTGCAATAAAAATTAACACTGCAACCACATGAGGATATACATTTTTCAAATTTATAGATTTCATATTTTATTAATTTAAATTATTCATCATTAAGTTCAGTGAAGTCCACATATTCACCTTCATTGTCAAATTTTTTATTTGGGTTTTTCTTGCTTTTGTTAATTACAACTGGTTCATTACTTTTACTCTTTGGAGGTGAATTGTCCAAATTAAAGTTAAAATTGTTCTTCATGGCTTTTTTAATAAAAGTTGTCAAAAGCCATGGTAAAATATATCGTGTAAAAATACGGAAAAACAGATAAACAAGTATTAAAAAAAACAGGAGTTTTTCGAACATGGTATTACGATTTAAAAAAAAACCCTATCCAGCTATGGAAAGGGTTCTGTAATATTTTATAAGAACAAGCTTATTATCTTTTGTGTAACTTTTCATCAGAAACAGTTAGACGTTTTCTTCCTTTTGCTCTTCTGGCAGATAATACCCTGCGACCGTTAGCTGTTGACATCCTTTCTCTGAAACCATGTTTGTTTCTTTTCTTTCTGTTCGATGGTTGAAATGTTCTTTTCATAAATTTTTAATTTTGGGACTGCAAAAGTATTAAATAAAATTGAAAAAACAAATAAAAATAAAAAAAAGTTTTAGTGCCTAAAGTGGATATTTCATTATTTGATGTGCTGAAAAAAAAATAGACCTTTGCAAAATGGCAAAAATAAGCAGAGACCCCAAATGTATAGAGGAACATCTACTACGGTTATTAGTTCCGCAAGATATTCTCGAA
>JAQVVM010000069.1 GCA_028698995.1 Bacteroidales bacterium | reverse complement strand
GCTGGGACTACTGTTTTCTGAAGCATCTCAAAAAAATATTGAAAATGTAATTGGGATACTTTCTCCTCATGCAGGTTATGTTTTTTCAGGTAAAATTGCTGCTGAAGCGTTTAATCAGATAGATTCCAAAAAGGAATATGATAATATTTTTATCATCTCTTCAAGTCACAGACTACATTTTGATGGAGCTTCAATCTATTATATCGGCAATTATAATATGCCCATGGGGCAAGTTAAAGTTAACAGAACCCTCTCCAAAGAGCTAATAGACAAGTATTCATGTTTCACCTACAGAAGGGAAGCCCATCTTCTGGAACACAGCATCGAAGTTCAACTACCATTTTTACAACACAAGCTAGAAAAGGATTTTCAAATTGTACCAATAATTATCGGCACCAATTCCATGAGTGTTATTGATGAAATTGTCGATGCATTAAAGCCCTATTTTAATTCAAGAAATCTTTTCGTTATAAGTACAGATTTTTCTCATTATCCCAGCTACGAAGATGCCAAAAATATTGATTCCTTGACCATTGACGCAATTCTTAAAAACAACTCAGACAGTTTGCTTAATGTGCTTTCTCTAAATTCTACAAAACCAATCGGAGGCTTATCTACGAGTTTGTGTGGTTGGAGTTCTGTACTTACATTACTAAAACTGACCGAAGAACATGAAGCTATCAGGACATCATTAGTAGCTTATGCCAATTCCGGAGATTCTCCTTATGGAGACCATAACAGAGTGGTTGGCTATGGAGCCATAGTCTTTTCTACCGGTTCAGTTATATTAGAACCTGAAAATATAATGGACTCAATTAAAGGGTTTCAGCTGACGGCCTCAGAAAAGGATGAATTGCTCAATTTAGCAAGAAAAACACTGACAGATTATATTCATGATGGGACCATTCAATCACTAACACCAGATATGTTTTCAGCCCGTTTAAGTGAAAAGTGCGGTGTTTTTGTTTCACTTTATTTGCAGGGAAAAGAATTGCGTGGTTGTATTGGAAGATTTTTTACAGATGATCCAATATTTCAGACAGTGCAACAGATGACAATAGCATCAGCAGTACAAGATACACGTTTTAGGCCGGTCAGCGAACAGGAACTTGAACATATTAAAATTGAAATTTCAGTTTTGTCTCCCATGCAAGCTATCAGCTCTGTTGATGAAATTGAACTCGGAAAACATGGTATTTATATTAAAAAAGGGAACAGATCGGGCACATTTCTTCCACAGGTAGCAACTGAAACCGGCTGGAATATTGAAGAGTTTGTTGGTCATTGCTCAAGGGATAAGGCAGGGCTTGGATGGGATGGATGGAGAACTGCCGAACTATTTGTTTATACGGCTTTGGTATTTGGAGAATAAAAGGCTTACCTAGTGAGATTAAAAGGAATCAGCACTTCTGTTGCTCCCTGACCAAATTTCTTAAAAGGACCATCTTGTATTCTCAGATTTTTATAATTTTCATCAATAATACGGAGTATCTCCTGTTTTAAAACACCCTGACCCACCCCATGGATAAAAGTGATTTTTTTGAATTTGTGAACAATTGCTGCATCCAAGCATTGTAGAAAATAATTAATCTGTAAAGTAAGCATTTCATGTTTGCTTAATCCTGAAAAATGATCTGTAAGTTGTTCAATGTGTAAATCAACTTCAGCGATATAAGGAGCAACAATATGTTTTTTATCCATATTACTTACTTTTTCTGTACCATCCATTATTTTTTTAATGTCTTTTACAGGCACATGAGAAATATTTAATAAATCTGACTCCTCGTCCTGAAAATCCTGAATCAAGGTTTCTTCATCAATGGTTATAAGGTGACAAATTGTTCTTGTCAGGCTGCAAAGTTTGAATGAAGAATCTTTGAAAAAATGGACATGATTGACCTTGATTTCCTTTACTAAAGGCTCTTTAACAGGAAGGTCTTCGGCATAAAATAAAAAATGGAACAGTAAATTAGTCCAATCATTCAATTGGGAATTGTCAATTTCTGCTAATAAATACTGGGATTGAGGAGCACAAGCATCATAATTGAATGCATTTAACTTAAAACCACTTTTTTTATAACAACTGAATAAAATTTCATAGTCTGTATAATTAAGTAATTTAACTCTGAATCCATCAGACAAATACTTTTTTTGGTTAACCGGTTCTATACAAAGAAAAATGCTTTTTTTTGAAAATTCTAAAGAATCATATAAGGGAGAAATGATGTCCGTTGAAATTTCTGCCGAATCTGTTTTAGTATTAAGTGTTTCGGTAATATTATCTATAGTTTCGTTTCTAAAATTTTCTTTTGGTAAGTCAGGTGAAGAAAGCTTAATAAGCTCTTTAACCATAACAGGAATCTCAAATCCATCCTCAATTTCAACGCTAACTAATTCATGGGAAATATTTTTTTTTACAATGCCGCTTCCTTTTTCATTTAAGAAGCTGACTTTGTCTCCTATATTCAGTGCCATTTTTTTATTGCAAATCTAAACTATTTTTTAATGCAGTTTTGCACACAAAAAATTAAAATTTATTAAAATTGATTATCGTTTAATTCTTTTTATTAAATTTGAAAAAACAAAAAAAATAAAGCCATGAAAAAAATAACACTTATTACATTTTTATTATTTAGCATATATTTTAATTCTAATGCACAACTAGTATTAGACTTTAACACACATGCTCCTATTGCAGGTGATGTTGCCCATTTCTTTGAAGTTAATTTTATGGAACCCGGAGATGGAGGAAAAGACATAATCTGGGATTATTCGGTTTTTCAACCTACCGAAAAAACTATAAACAGTTTACATGAAAATACACCTAGAGCATTTATTGATTATTTTTCTATTAATCCTAATATCCTTTTAACAGAAGACGACAAGCAACACTTTTTTATTGTTACACCTCGTTCAAATCAATTGGTAGGCACTATAACAGATCAGTATCAATTGAAGTATGAAACACCAATAACAAAAATGACTTACCCCTTTACTTATAACGATTACATCACAGGTGTTGTAAACGGAGATGCCACCTATTCTAATGATTATCATATTGAACTTACAGGCTATCACTATGTAGAAGCTGATGCATACGGGTTAATGATTTTACCCGATAACCGCATTAAAAATGTATTGCGTGTGAAACAATTTACACATACGACTCAGGTTTCAATGTGTGGTATTGCAGAAGTTGATAATTATAAATACTCTTGGTATGCAGCCGATGAAAGATATCCACTTGTATCAACAATAATCAGAGAAGAAAGATCAAGCACAGGTAATAATAAACTGATACAAGAGACTTATGTCAATGAAAGAATATATACCTGCAACGGAGATAATAACTTAATTTCGGACATTAATGATAATAGCAACAATTCTTTTAATTATACTGTTTATCCAAACCCCTTCAGAAATGATATAAATATCAGCTATCAGCTTAATGATGAATTTGAAGTGAATATTGGTATTTATGATATTCTAGGCAAAAAAGTTAAAGATTTGGTATTAAATGAGTCCCAAACTCAGGGTGTATATTCTTATACAGTTGGTGCAAATGAAATTGGTTTAAATCCTGGATTGTACTTTGTTAAATTTGAAATTGGGAACCAAGTTTTTGTTGAAAAAATTAACCGCACCCACTAGATTTTTTTAAGAATCTGCTATAAATGAAACAGTTACTGTTGCTGTTGGTTGTTATTATATTTTCTTTTACTCAATCTATAGGGCAGGGTAATATGATAACGGTTACCACACAGCTTCCCCCAAGTATAACTGTTTGCGGCCCTTCACAAAATATAGATGTCAACATCTATAACCCATCCCCTTTCAGTCTTTCAAATGTAAAACTGAGCATCGTAATGCCTGTGGGATTGTCTTATGTACCGGGCTCAATAACCGGTGCCACACAGTTTAACATAAGCAATCTTAATCAACCGGTGTTTGCTTTAACAGGTATTGCACCTCAAACCGGTAAACAAATAAGTTTCACCATTACAGCCTCTTGTGATTTAGGCACGTATATTTCAGATGGGAACCTTGTTTCTGTTGTTTCTAAGGTAGATTATACAACCAATACCAATATCACTACATTCGACCAGAATATTTCGTACCTGTATTTTGTGAAACAGCCAAATTTATCTATTATCAATGTAAGTAATCAAACATACTCAGGAAATATTGGTGATATTTTTACGCGATGTATAACTATAACAAACGGTGGTTTTGGAGAACTAAGCCAGTTTACATACCGACATACACACGGAACAGGTATTCAGATTAACAATGTTACCATCGGCACCTGGAGCAACTCCGGTAATATTGAAACAATACAGTTTACAGGTGCTGATTTTGCCACAATTGGGAATCATAATAATTTATTTGAAAATGCAGAGGTAATTACAATTTGTGAAACAATTGAAATTCTAAATTGTGTTTCTGTTTTCTCTGACTATGAAGTTGAATGGGGATGTAACGGCGTCATTTGTCAGAGTTCCATGACAACAGCCAACGTAATTTTTCCGAATTTCACACCAAATCTCGAAATTTTAGCAACTCCCCATTTTAATACCTGTTTGGGTATTGGAAATGCTAACAATCAGACCATTAGAATTATAAATAAAGGACAAGGAACAGCCTACGAAATACTGCTTGATATTTTTCAAACAACCGGTACTACTTTCACTACAGGAATGAGGTCAAATATAGACATGAATAGTTTTACTATTCAACTGAATTCAAGTGCAGCTCAAAGTATTACACCATCTCAGACTTTTGCTACATCAAGTATTTATTGCCTTACAGCAAATCCACGTGGTCGTGCTATATTAAACCTGCCACCAATACAATCAAATGACACTCTTTATGTCAGGTGGAATTCATATAATTGTTGTTCAAACGTATGCGGAGGCAACAGAGATATAGCGGGATGGTCATTTAAAGGCTCTTACAAAAGCATTTGTGAAGACTCATACGTAATTCCTATCACTGTTGGGTACAGCTATCGCCAGATCTATGGACAGCTTATTAATGACCTTTCTCCTTCTTATATATCAACCGGAGAAACAAAAAATTTCAGTTTCGTTTTCTCCAGCTATGCAAATTCTTACCCCAGCACTACAGGCAGATACTGGAAGATGGTCGTTGTCCTTCCCCCCTGCCTAACTTATACAGGAGATTTTAAAATTGAAAGATATAATGGCTCTCAATTTTGGCTTCCAACAAGTGTCAATGTAACAGGGAATACCTTAACTGCAATTTTTAACGGCAACCCCCCATGGAGTTTGTACCAGGCCATTGTAAAATTCAATCTGACTGCCAATTGTGCAAATCCTTCCTGTGTAGAAGGTGAAAACACCATTTCTATTCAATCAAGTTTTATACCCGATGGTTCTTGCCCATGTGAAGTTGCTGTCTCATGTCAAACTGTCAAGGTTGGTGTTGTTTGTCCTATTACCTGCGAAGGCTTGAATAATAAATCATTTGATGTCAGAAGAATAAGTTATGGTCTGCCCGATAACAACAACGATGGTTTACCCGATGCCATTCCTGCCACACTTGATTTCAATAAAATCCGTACTGACAGAGTTTTGTTCGGTGATACGGTGCAGACAGTATTTAACAGCGTCATTAAAACCGGCACCAACAATCCTAACTGGAGTTACTTTTATGCAACTTCTTCGGTGTCAAATGGCATACGTTTCAGTTACTTAAATGCTGAATTGAAGATTTACCAAAACAGTTCAGGCAATATATATACTTGTAATGTTTTTACCCCAACTGTTACCAATGCAGGCTCAACAAGAAACTTCTCTTTTGATCTCAGTGTACAACAACTTGTTGCTCAAGGTTGTGTTCCAATGGGTTTTGTGTTCAATGATAACGATTCGGTTTCTTTTGCTGTTAAATATAAAGTTACAAGTAATATCGGTGATGCCATTGTTGATTGCTTTTTCAATAGTACAACATATCTCAGCAATATTCCAAATCCCACTTCTTCAATCAATAAATTTTATTGCAACGATTATGATGGCAGGGTTACATTAGTTGGTTATTATTTTACCAATTGGGGACCCAATAACGTCAATGTCAACACCTGCAACACCGTTACAATAAATCAGAACTATTATTTAAGTATAGGGCCTTGCTGTCAGAATTATTCAGGTGGTAATCTTTTCCCGTTTGAATACAGAAACTGGGCTCATATTGATTCATTAACTGTAATTGTCCCAACCGGTTATCAGTTTGTATCTGCACAATTCAATCATATAAGAACAGCAGGAACAAATGGCACAAGTACGTCTAGCTGGATTCCTATAATGCCTGTAAATCAGTATTCTGACACTTTGCTGTTCTTGGTTGAACCATATTTTGAAAGTTATGGCGGCACAATACCTTTAAGTGATGATGGCTTTTATGGCACATTGCAAGTTACTTTAATTCCTACCTGTGATGTTGTCCAAAATACTGCTTCAAATGTTGTTTATAAATGGGAATACGCCATTACAGATTATTTGCAAAATTCAAACACCTCAAACCTTTCAAATGTAAGCACCCACGACTTCATAACATATCAGGGCCCTGATATATTCCTACAGTCGAATTTACCTTCTGTCCTTGCTTTTGATGATGAAGTTGAATGGATTGTTACATTATCGAACACCACAAATATTGATGCGCTTCATACATGGTTTGCCGGTGAAAATGTGCCCGGTATTATTTTTCTTGAAGTATATGATTTGGATTTTAGCAGCATTATTAATCCTGTTGGGGATATTTATCAGATTGGAACTTTAGCCGCCAATACTATAAGGAGTTTCAGGATTAAAGCCTCATATACATCATGTTACCCTGCTTCTGTAATTATTCATTCCGGATGGAACTGTAATGCCGGCTATCCGGTGACTATCACTGACTATCCTTGTACAACAAAAAAACTACAACTTTCACTTGCTCCCCAAATACCTAACCTGATTGCCAATATTACAAGTCCTATAACGACTGTTGATTTATGCGACACAACAAGTTATTTAGTTGAAGGTATTAATGTACAGTTAGGAACAGCCTACAATCTGAAACTTAAAGTTTTATTACCTCTCGGTGTCACAATTATATCAGGCAGTTCTCAAATAAGTTATCCCGAAGGTAGCCCATTTATCAACATTGCAAACCCCGTTAATATTGGCGGCACACTGTGGCAATATGATATTTCTGCTATCAGTGCATTGATAGGTGCTGATGGTCTCAAAGGTATTCTGGATACAAACTATAACAACGTAAAAATTACTTTCAAAGTCATCACTGATTGTGCCTATACATCGGGAAGTGTTATTGGGTTTAATTTTCATGGACAAAGCCATTGCGGTTTAGCGACAGGACAGGAAATTTCCATGTCCTCGGAATTAGCTATTACAGGTGCTACTGAGCCCTATCTGACCAATATCGAATTGAATACTTCTTACCTTTCTCCCTGCTCAGACAACAACACAACTTTGAGGATTAAAATCATAAATAATGGACCTTTGTTTTTTGGGCAAACAGATTCAGTTGTTGTTCAGTTACCTGAAGGCATATTATTTCAACCCAATTCATTTTCTCCTGTGTATAATCCTCCCCCACATTCTGTTCCTTCATCCTATTTCTTAAACAACTATCAGTATCTTATCTGGAAATTACCGGAATTGACACCGGCAGGTGATAGTGTTATATTTGAATTTAATTATTATGGCATACCAACAGAATTAAACTGTGGTATTTATACCATTGAAGTGAACACTTTCAGCTCTAGAAATTTGCTATGCCAACTTATCGGTCAAAGTTGCGGGATAAAAGTAAATACAGGAACTCAACAAGCACCTATTTATATTTATCAGGCATTCCTTTCTGTTGATAGCGCCTATGGTTATGCTTTACCTAACCCTACAGCGGGAGAAACTGTTTGGATTGATTACTCCATTACAAATATTGGTGAATTTATTGACAGCCTTCACAATTTGTATATCAAGTTCTATTATGATGCAGATAATAATGGCATCCTCTCTGCTTCTGATTTACTTGTTTATACTGAAACTCAAAACCTTGATTTTTACACAGATTCTACTTATAGTTTTAGCTCTCAGTTTAATGTAAATGCAGGTAATTCATGCAATTTCATAGTGTATATTGACACAGCACTCAACAACTGCGTCTGCAACCCCAGTGTATTTGCTTTGAATGTGCCATTATATAATGCTGGTGATGATAAAATAATCTGCGGTGGACAATCAGTATCAATAGGTACTCCAGCCATTTCAGGTTATACTTACAGTTGGCAACCTGTTACCGGCTTAAACAGTGCTGTCATTTCTTCCCCTGTTTTAACTCTGAATAATCCGGGAAATGCAAATGACACTGTTTATTATGTCCTCACAACAAACAGGATATCATGTATTTCCAAAGACACTGTACAGATTATCATTTACCCCTTGCCAAATGCGGATGCAGGACCTGATGATACCATTTGCACCGGAGCATCTGTTGTCCTTACTGCTTCAGGTGGCATCAGTTATTTATGGAGCAACAATGCTGCTACAGCTGTTACAAATGTTTCTCCAACAATTACAACCACATATACGGTCACGGTAACAGATTCGAATAGTTGCAGCAAAACAGATAATGTTAAAATCTTAGTCAACAGCTTGCCGCCTGTAAACGCAGGAGTAAATGTTGAAATTTGCAGGAATGACAGTATTCAGTTTAGTGCATCCGGAGCCTTGTCGTATATTTGGAACAATGATTCAACCCTGACTTTGAACAATATCTCTAACCCCATAGCTTTTCCACACCAAACTACAACCTACACAGTTACCGGAACAGACTTGAACGGATGTTCAAATACTTCTAATGTTGTTGTAACGGTAAATAACAATCCATTGTTAACTGAAACCTTACAGAATATATCCTGCTATGGTTTTGATGATGGCAGCATTACCGTTAACCCATACAATGCTTTATTCCCCTATACTTACATATGGAGCACGTCTCCTGTGCAAACAACTCAGACGGCAACAGGCTTACAACCGGGTATAACATACACTGTTACCGTTACAGATGATAATGGTTGTTCAGCAACTGACAATTATGTACTTACCCAACCTACTCAGCTACAAATGACTTTTACAGCTTCTGATGCCTTGTGTTTCAACAGTTGTGATGGACAGGCTGAAGTTATTGCCACTGGTGGTACAACACCATATTCTTATACATGGTCTCCGACAGGTACAGGTGGAAATTTTTCCTCTCTCAATACCTTATGTGCAGGAACATATCAAATGCAGCTAAAGGATTCTAATAATTGTGAATTAGATACCAATTTTACCATTAACCACCCTGAACAGATAAGCTTTAGCCACACCCAGACTGAAGTCAATTGTTTTGATGGTAATGATGGAGATATCACACTCAATGTTCATGGAGGCACATTGCCTTATTCCTACGTCTGGACTCCTAATGTCAGTACCGATTCATTTGCCTTAAATCTGATTGCAGGAACTTATCAGATTGCCATAAGTGATGCCCACCAGTGTGACACTTCATTGCAGATAATAATATCACAGCCCACCCTGCTTGAAATATTTAATTCCGGAAATGATACTGTATGTATTGGGGAATCTTATGATTTTTATGCATGGGCAAATGGAGGCGTACAACCTTATGTATTTTCATGGGATAATAGCCTCGGTACAGGTGACACCCTAACTCAAATTGGCACAATAACTACAAATTACCAGGTTTTTGTTACAGACAGCCACAACTGCGTTAGTGACACCATTGGGCTTGAGGTTTTTGTGTACCCTGTTGTCAATGTAGATGCTTTTTATGCCGGAGATTCTGCTATATGCCTTAACAACAGCACTCAAATTGGTGCTACTGCCGGAGGAGGAAATAACGGACCTTATACCTACACTTGGAATAACGGAATTGGCGTACAAAATCCCCCTATTCAAGTTTCTCCAACAGTTACAACCCAGTACACGGTAACTGCCGGTGATAATTGTGGTTCCCCTGTTGCAACTGACACCATTACGATTATTGTTAACCCGCTACCTGATGTAGAATTTTCTGCCGTAAATACAGAAGGATGTCAGCCACTGCTGGTTGAATTTACAGACTTAAGTTCACCTGATATTGAGCAATGGCAATGGTTTTTTGGGGATATGCTTTCAGGAATTGATAATACATCCAATTTACAAAACCCTTCACATCTTTATCTGAATTCAGGCACCTATCATGTAACACTTAATGTAACGACGATACATGGCTGTCAAGGACTTGCAACACAGACAAACTTTGTCAATGTTTATGCACTGCCCATTGCCGATTTTATGTATAACCCTCCTTTTGCTGACATTGAAAATCCCTATATTAATTTTGAGAACCAGTCAACAGGTGAAGTTAAATGGATTTGGAATTTTGGTGATGATGGTAATGCTTCCAGTTCTAATGAAGAATCGCCAGTCCATTTCTATGCTGAACCGGGCATCTATACTGTTCTTCTTATTGTAGAATCTGCTTTTGGTTGTCTTGATTCCACTACTAAGGAAATTTTATACCGTCCTGAATATACTTTTTATATACCTTCAGCCTTCTCCCCTAATTCAGACGGACTTAATGATACGTTTGGTCCTTTAGGTTTAGGTTTTGACATGGATGATTTTGAAATGCATATTTATGACAGATGGGGTAAGTTGGTATTTAAAACAAATGACATAAACCATCACTGGGACGGCAAAGTTACAGGCTCTGATAATTATGCACTGGTGGGCGTATATTCATGGGTCATATTTTATACAAAAACAGCAGATTTCGATAAGCACATCAACAGACACACCGGGCATGTGACTTTATTAAGGTAATTTTCATTTCGGTTACACTCCTTCATTTTATTTGCTATTTTTGCAGATATTAATGACTTACAAAGATGATACATCAGCATATAATTAAATCTACCATTAAAGCCATAGATACATTGTACGGCGTAGTGGTTGAAGAAAAAACAGTGTCAGTTCAAAAAACAAGAAAAGAATTTACAGGAGATTTTACTCTAGTCGTTTTCCCATTCCTGAAATATTCAAAGAAACAGCCTGATACGACAGCCAAGGAAATCGGCACATTTTTATCAGTAGAGATACCTCTGATTGAAAGGTTTAATATCATCAATGGATTTCTGAATCTGGAGCTTAAAGATGCTTATTGGATTCAATTTCTGATGACAGAAGGGCAGAACCAATCCTTTGGTACTCCAATCATAAAAAATCCTATAACTTATGTCGTTGAATATTCATCGCCTAATACCAATAAACCTCTGCATTTAGGTCATATCCGTAATAATTTATTAGGACAATCTGTGTCTGAAATTCTGGCATTTTCAGGGCATAAGGTGTTCAGGGTAAATCTTGTTAACGACAGGGGTATTCATATCTGTAAATCTATGCTGGCATGGCAAAAATGGAGTCATGAAAACCAAGAAAGTGACAAAGGTATGAAAGGAGATCACCTGGCTGGCAAATATTATGTCATGTTTGAAAATGAATACCGCAAACAGATTGAAGATTTGAAAAATAAAGGCAAGAGTGAAGATCAGGCCAAAGAAGAAGCCCCTTTGATAAATGAAGCACGTGAATTACTCCGACTGTGGGAAGATAAAGATATAGCAACAAGGTCTTTATGGCAAAAGATGAATGACATGGTATTTAAGGGCTTTGATGTTACTTATGAAAAGCTAGGTATCAGTTTCGATAAAACCTATTATGAATCGGAAACATACCTTGAGGGGAAAAAAATTGTTGAAAATGGTCTTAAAAGCGGAATTTTTTATCAGAAACCCGATAACTCTGTCTGGATTGACCTAACAACAGATGGGCTTGATGAAAAACTACTGCTTCGTGCTGATGGCACATCTGTTTACATAACTCAGGACTTGGGTACTGCCTTTCAAAGATACGATGACTATAAAGCAGATAAATATTTATATGTGGTTGGAAATGAGCAGAATTACCATTTCGACATTTTAAAACAAATTCTTCTGAAACTTAAAAGCCCTGTTGCCGGCAATCTCTTTCACCTTTCTTATGGCATGGTTGAGTTACCAGATGGAAAAATGAAATCGCGTGAAGGAAAAGTTGTTGATGCCGATGATTTGATTGAAGAAATGTTTTTTACGGCTAAAAAACAAACTGAAAGCCTCGGTAAAATCGAAGGCTTCTCAGAGAATGAAGCCAATGCTTTATTCCATAAGCTTTCGATGGGAGCACTCAAATATTTCATACTTAAAGTTGACCCTAAAAAGAATATGGTTTTTAACCCCGAAGAGTCAATTGATTTCAATGGCAATACAGGACCGTTTATTCAATATGCTTATGTGCGCATCATGTCTATCGTAAGAAAAACAGAAAATACTGAAATCTCAAAGTCCTATGATTTTTCAAAGCTAAACATGAACCACAATGAAAAATCATTACTGAAACTTATATATTCTTTTCCTGAAATCATTCAAGATGCTGCTGAAACTTTAAGTCCTGCTTTACTTGCCAATTATTTATATGATCTCGCTAAGGAGTTTAATCAATATTATCATGAATGTCCCATCATTAAAGAAGCACAGGTCGAAAAAGCAGCACTGAGGCTTCATATTTCAGTTTTCTGTGCCGGTATTCTGAAAAAAGGCATGGCACTTTTAGGTATCGAAATGCCTGATAAAATGTAGAGAAATGCATATAACAATCACTTCACAGAGCAATCCCAAAATAAAAGAATTGGTGCATTTTCAGAAATCCAATTCAAAAAGGAGAAAAGAAAATGTAGTAATTATTGAGGGTAATAAAGAGATAAGGTTTGCATTAGAAGCGGGGTTTAAATTTAAAGAAGTATATATTTGCCACAGTCTTTTTACAGATACTTTATTAGAAAAACAACTTACAGAAGCGCATTCACCTATTAAAATATATAGCATTTCTAAGGAAATATATCAAAAATTGGCTTACCGTGAAGGGGTAAATGGCATTCTTGGCATAGCTGCCAGCACATCACTTAGTTGGGATGATATCATTTTACCCCCAATCCCGTTAATATTGGTTTTGAGTGCCATAGAAAAGCCGGGAAATATTGGAGCCATGTTGCGAACAGCAGATGCAGCAGGTGTAGATTTAGTGATTATTTGCGATCCTCACTGCGACATTTATAATCCCAATGTCATACGATCCAGTGTAGGCTGTGTGTTTTTTAATCAAATCATTACAACACACAAAGAAGAGGTCGTGAAATGGCTCAAAGAAAATAAAATCAGCATTTTTGCAGCATCTCTGCAAGCCCAAGAATTTTACCATGAAACAGACTTTTCGAAAGGAGGAGCCATCGTCATGGGCAGTGAGGCAGAGGGTTTAGAAGAAAGTTGGTATAAAGATACCGATATACATATAAAAATACCTATGTTAGGCCGCAATGATTCCTTAAATGTTGCCAGTGCTGCCTCTATACTTATTTATGAAGCAAAAAGACAAATAGGTTTTAACAAAACCGGCAATTGAATGTTGACAATTAAAAAAAAATCTTTGTAAACAGATAGGAAAGATAACTAGTGTGTTTTACACAAAAAAACCCGACTCATGTCGGGCTTTTTAATTTTGGTTTGTTATTTACTAATCCTGATTATTGAGCATAATCGGCATGACGAGCATTAAAATATCTTCATTTTCATTTTCATGGTCAATTGGTTTGATGATGCCTGCTCTGTTTGGAGTTGACATTTCGAGAGAAATATTTTCGGAATCTAAGTTATTGAGCATTTCAATTAAGAATTTCGAGTTGAAACCAATTTCAATGTCTTCACCTTCAAACTGGCAAGTAAGTCTTTCTTTGGCTTCATTTGCAAAATCAAGGTCTTCTGCAGAAACGGTTAATTCTCTGCCGGCAATTTTTAAACGGATCTGATAGGTAGAATGGCTTGAAAATATGGAAACACGTTTGAGGGTGTTGAGAAAAAGAAGTCTGTCAATAATGAGGACATTGGGATTCTCAGATGGAATAACAGCTTGATAATTAGGATATTTACCTTCAATAAGTCGGCAGTACAAAGTGATGTTATTGAAGGAGAAAACTGCATTGGTTTTATTATAATCAATGCTTACGTGAGTACTTTCAGAGGGTAAATTATTTTTTAATTGTTGCAATGGTTTTTTAGGTACAATAAAGTTGATTTCTTCCTCTGCTGTAACATCAGTTCTGGTATAACAAACTAGTTTATGGGCATCGGTAGCAACGAAAGTAATATTGTCGGGATGTAATTTAAAATACACACCCGTCATAACAGGTCTGAGTTCATCAAATCCGGCAGCAAAAATACATTTGTTAATGGCTTTACTCAGAACAGAAGATTCTATCTGAATTTTTGATTCAGAATCAACTGTAGGTGTATTGGGGTATTCTTCGGCACTGTAGCCCGACAACTTAAAAATTCCTTCCCCTGCTGAAATACTGATATTAAAACTATCCATTTCGGCAGTAAATGTAATGGGTACTGAGCTTAGTGTCTTTAAAGTATCAACAAGCAATTGCGATGGAACTGCAATACTTCCGTTTTCATCAGCCATATCAAGTTCAAGTTTAGAAATCATGGTTGTTTCTAGATCAGTGGCTGTAATGGTAAGTTCATTTCCTTTTAACTCAAAAAGAAAATTATCTAATATAGGCAAAGTATTCTTTGTATTGATTACACCACTTATGGCCTGTAATTGTTTTAATAAAACAGAACTGTTAACAATAAATTTCATATTAAAATATTTATAAGGTTATTATTTTTTTTATTTTACTGACAAATCGATGAAAAATAGCTACAAATTATAATTTCACAAATGACACTCTTTAACCTTACAAAAATAATTTTTTTTTTGAGACAAATATTTTTTTTTAATAAAAACTTTCTGCTTGATTTAAAATATCTTGAACAAATCAAAGAATAATACTCAGTGAGATTTTCATCAGTTCAAAAAAAGATTAATTTAAAATATTTATATCGAACAACAGAGAATGAATAAATTGAAATCTATAAATTTTTTAAAAATTACCCGCTTCTATGCAAGGATATTTCTATATTTGCATATTATATTCAACACAAAAGATGTCCAAAATTGTTTATTTATCTGAAGCAGCTTCCATTGGTCTTCATGCAATGGTACTTATCGCAAAATCAAAGAAGATTATTAAAGTAACAGAAATTGCAGAATTAACGGGAAGTTCCAAAAATCATTTATCCAAAGTGATGCAACGTCTTGTTAAAGAAGGACTCGTGAAATCCACAAGAGGTCCTACCGGTGGTTTTTTGATGAATAAGGAACCCCATGAAATAACACTTTTGAATATTTATGAATCTATTGAAGGAAAAGTTACCAATTCTGGCTGTCCGCTTGACAAACATGTTTGTCCTTTCAATAAATGTATCATGGATAATCTTGTAAAAAAGATGACAGATGAGTTTATAAACTATTTTATGAATCAAACCTTAGAAAATTATATTTCCTGACAGTATTAATCCTAAATCAAATTAAAAATGATAGAAAAGTTATTAAAATTCCTATTTGCTGTTGTACTCTTTGCAGGTATATCTACAGCTATTTCAGCACAAACTGTTTATGAAAATGCCATAGATGGCAAAATCTACTTTAAATTTAAAGATGATGTAACAATCAACATTGCTTCAAAGAGAGATAAAGTAGCTTTGCATCAGTTCTCAAACTTTAAAGATTTATTTAATGTTTACAATGTTACCAAAGTAAGCAAACCCTTTTTTACTGCACAGGATACTAAGTTACAACGCACTTTCAGTATGGAGTTTGGTAATTTTGCCATGGTTGATCAATTGATAAGGGATTTGGAAAATTATCCGGAAATTGAGTATGCAGAAAAAGCACCAATTTTTGAATTGTATCACACACCCAATGATTATGGTTCAACCGGCAACAGATGGCATCTTGATTTAATAAATGCAACTACGGCATGGAATACATCAACCGGATCTGCTGCTATTAAAGTTGCTGTGATAGACAATGGAATTTGGACCGCCCACCCCGATTTAACAAATAAGGTGGTGGCTCAGATAGACCTTGGTGACAATGACAGTGACCCCACGCCCCCATCTCAATCAGCTGAATGGTCGCACGGCACACATACTTCAGGACTTGCAGTTGCTCATACGAACAATAATATAGGTGTTTCTTCCATAGGATATAACTGTAGTCTAATGGCTGTTAAGGTTGCAAGAAACTCTGACGGTGCACTTGTTGCCGGCTTTGAAGGAATCGTCTGGGCCGCTGATAATGGCGCAGATGTTATCAACATGTCATGGGGTAGTGCTCAATATTTTCAAACCATGCAGAATATTGTTGACTATGCCTATTCAAAAGGTTGTGTACTGGTAGCTTCTGCAGGCAATGACGGTGCAAATACACTCACCTACCCTGCCGCACTCAACAACGTTATTTCCGTTGGATCTGTAGATGGCAATAAAAAGATTTCTAGCTTTTCACAATTTGGAAGTTTTGTAGATGTGATGGCTCCCGGAGGGTATCAGAATGATGGTGGCATTTTAGATATTTTCCTTAATTATTCTGTTTACAGCACTGCTTATGGCACCGGAACCGGAGCCTATATGAAAATGCAGGGCACTTCTATGTCCTCTCCTATTGTGGCAGGTTTGTGTGCTTTAATGTTGTCGGTAGATACCAATCTTACTCCTGACAGATTAACACAACTGCTTAAAGCATCATGCACGAACATAAATTCTCAAAACCCTAATTATATTGGACAAATAGGTGCCGGTCTTGTTAATGCAGCTGCTGCAGTAGAAATGGTACAGGATTCTATCAGCCCATTAGTTGCTAATTTTGCATCCAATCAAACTTATATCCCTGAAGGGGGACTGATTAATTTTACCGACTTGTCAATAGGTAACCCAACCTCATGGCAATGGTCGTTCTCAGGTGGTTCTCCAGCTTTTTCCAATGCACAGAATCCTACAAATATACTTTACAGCAATGCAGGAATTTATGCAGTGTCCCTTACAGTGAGTGATGGCACTTTAAGCAGCACCGAAACCAAAACATTTTATATCACTGTAGAATCCAGTGGTTCGTCAGCATGGTTTGCTCAGGTTTCAGGATTCACAACTCAGTACAGAGGTATGGACAAAATTTATATTGTGGACCCGAATACTGTTTGGGGTACAGCAATCAACGGTTCTGCAACTTCCCAGACAGATTATTATACTTTGGATTTCAGTCGAACCGATAATGGTGGTCAAACTTGGACCCCGGGTACGGTTACAGGTGTACCTTCAACCTATGTTATTTCATCCATAACTGCAACAAGCTATAACAAAGCATGGATTGCATGTTTCAATAATGCCACCTCTTCTGACAAAGGAGGCATCTTTGTAACCAATAATGGTGGACAAACCTGGACAAGACAAAATACAGCACTATACAATATTGCCGAGAGTTTCCCCAATGTTGTTCATTTCTGGGACAATAATAACGGCTGGGCACAAGGAGATCCTGTAGGTGGTTACTTTGAATTATATAACACTACAGATGGAGGAAATAACTGGGTAAGAACACCTTCTGCAAATATCCCGGCTCCTCTCAGTGGAGAATATGGTTATGTTGGTTTATATGATGTTGCAGGTGATACCATTTGGTGGGGAACCAATATGGGGCGTATATTTATTTCATACGACAAAGGCTATAACTGGGATGTAATTGATGTCCCCGGAATTACAGATGTACAGAAAGTTGTATTTAATGATGGTCAGAATGGCATGTTGCAACAAATCGAATATGATCAAACCACAGGTGCCATTTCAAATTTTAAAGTGATGAAAACTTTGGATGGAGGCCTTACATGGTCGGCTGTTGACACAACTGGTATGTTTAAGACAGATCTTGCTGCTGTGCCAGATGTACCCGGTATGTTTGTTTCAGTTGGTGCCCGCCAAGGTGAATCAGGTTCATCTTACACCATAAACTCAGGTAATACTTGGACACAACTAGATCAGGATATTCAATACATTTCTGCCAAATTCCTTGACGGTAACACCGGTTGGGCAGGAAGTTTTAGCATGAATGCCACTATGGGAGGTGTTTTCAAATGGAAAGGCCTTATGTCTGTTTCAGTTTCAAATATGCCTCTGTGTGCAGGTGACAGCATTAATGTCAATGTAAACATAGTTGGCAGCTTGAATTCAGGCAATACTTTCACTGTAGAACTTTCTGATGCCAATGGCAGTTTTGCTAATCCTGTTATTATAGGTTCCGTACTCAGTGATGTAAGTGCCTCAATAGCTTGCCTGATTCCAAATAACATTACTGCGGGAACCGGATATAGAATTAGAGCTAAAAGCAACAATCCTGTTAATACTACCAATGACAATGGATTCAACCTCACCATCAATAACAAACCCATTGTGGATATGATTGACAACGCATCTGTTTGTTATACAAGCAATTATTATTTATTACCCCAAATCATGTATCATGATTCCATTTTATGGACATCAACAGGTACAGGTACTTTTAATAATAACACCATTGATAATCCATTTTACATCCCTTCAGTTGATGACAGCACAGCAGGTACTATAAAAATCTATCTGACAGCTTACTCAGGTTGCGGAATCACAGAAGATTCTCTTACATTAACCCTGACAACAACTGCAATCGCAGACGCCGGAATGGACATGACCATTTGCGAGGGTGAAACTGCAGACCTTTTTGCAACAGGAGGTGATTCATACCTATGGAATAATGCGGCTTCACTATGTTGTACTACTGTTCATAACCCTACAGCTTCACCTCTTGTAACAACAACTTACACAGTAACCGTTGGAAGTTTGTGCGGGACAGTTACAGATGATGTTGTGGTTTTTGTTAATCCAAATCCTATAGCCGTTATTTCGACTAATAGTCCTGTATCATTCTGTGATGGAGGCAGTGCATTGTTACAAACTCTTACGTCTCCCGATTATAATTATCAATGGCAATTTAATGGAGCTCCTATAACTTCAGCTGACGATTCTCTATATACTGCTACAGAAACCGGAGAATATACCAATCTTGTTACAAACAATTTTGGATGTTCCAATAATTCCAACAGTATCTATATCAATGTTAACCCATTACCTTCAGCTACTGTTACCGCCTCTGACAGTACTGTATTTTGTGAAGGGGATTCTGTAGTGCTTACAATTAATACCCAAGCAAATAATATATTTGAATGGTATAAAGATGGGACTCCTTTAACAGGTTCAAACAATTTACCTCTAACTGTTTTTGAATCAGGGAATTATCATGCTGTGATTACAGACACAATAGGTTGTATAGGTTTTTCTCCGGCTGTTGATGTTACCGTTAATCCTGTTCCTGCAAAACCAACAATAACTGAAAACAATGGCGTTCTGTTTTCAAGTTCTCTTCAAGGGAACCAATGGTATCTTGACGGTGTTCTAATACCTGGAGCTGTTCAGAGACCTTATACACCTACAGGACCAGGCAATTATAGCGTACAGGTAACCAATGCATTTGGTTGTGAATCCGAAATGTCTGACCCCTATCTTTTTAATGCCATAAATGACCCTTCAGTTGATAATCAGTTTGTTATTTATCCTAATCCTACAGATGGGTTGCTCTATATTTATTTCAACTCAGGTTCTGAAAACACAAGCACAATAAACATTTATAACCTAATGGGGCAATTGGTTTACACCCAATCTGTTGATAATGTTCTAAATTCAGAATATATCTTATTGAATTTAAACAACTTGAGTACAGGCATATACAATATAAATTTTATTAGTAAAGAATCAAACATAAGTAAAAAACTTATTATTGAGTAATAATTTAAACAAAATGAGGTTCAGAAAAGATGAGCCTCGTTTTGTTTTAAAATAAAACAATTGGATAATAATTATCATACACTGACAGATATTGAATTAATTGCCCTTTATAAAGAAAGTGGTGATAAAAATATTATTGGTGTATTATTTAAGCGTTATACCCGATTTGCATTTTCGGTATGCATGAAGTATTTTAAAAATGAAGATACATCAAAAGATGCAGTGATGCAGATTTTTGAGGATTTAATCAACAAACTTCAAAAACATGAAGTAACCTATTTTAAATCATGGTTATATTCTGTATGCAAGAACCATTGCTTATTAGCAATCAGAGCAAATAAAAAAATTTTAGGAAACGAATGGAATGACAACATAAATTCAGAAGACTTTATGGAAAACACACCATTTATGTATCCTGATACTGATGAAATTTTTCAAAAAAGACTTTCAAATTTAGATGGTGCCATACAAAAGCTGTCGAAAGAACAAAGGTTATGTGTTGAGCTTTTTTATTTGCACGACAAAAGTTATGAAGACATTTCTAAATCAACAAACTATGATTTGAAAAAGGTAAAAAGTTATATACAAAATGGCAAACGAAATTTAAAAATACTCTTACTCAAACAAGATGAATAATATCAGTGATATATTTTCTTCAAGCACTTGCCCTTCTTCCGAGGAGCTTTTACAATATGTAAAAGGGGTTCTGGGTGAGCCGGACAAAAAGAGAGTACAACGGCATTTGGCCGATTGTGTCATGTGCAGCGATGAAGTTGAGGGGCTTGAAGCCATGAGTAATCCTGATAACATTGTACATATCGAAGACGAAATAAATCATAAAATTGACGAAAAGTTAATCGAAAAAAAAATAAGATGGATTCCCTTCTTTAAAGTTGCTGCAAGCATTTTTCTTATTGCAGGCC
>JAQVVM010000068.1 GCA_028698995.1 Bacteroidales bacterium | reverse complement strand
GGTACCCAAAGAGCCACCATTAACCGTAATTGTTGAAGAGCCTGAACAGATAGATGAGGGTGTGGCTGTAAGTGATGTAGGGGCAACTGAAGGCGCACTGACAGTAACAGTTACAGATTGACAGCTTGTTGTGTTACATGTACCCGATGCTCTGATGTAATAAGTTGTAGTACTTGTTGGTGAAACGCTGAAACTCCCTGTGCTGTTGCTTCCAACCAAAGTACCACCGCATGAGCCGGTATAGAGCTGCCATACAGCACCGGTACCTAATGAGCCACCATTAACTGTAATTGTTGAAGAGCCTGAACAAATGGATGAGGGCGTGGCTGTAAGTGAAATTGGGGCTACTGAATTTGTATTGAGTGTTACGGTTACAGAAGCACATGAGGTTATATTGCAATCACCCTCAGCACGAACGTAATAAGTTGTAGTTCCGGTAGGGCTTACATTTATACTTGAACCGGTTCCAACAGGTGTGCCACCACAACTTCCCGAATACCAGTGCCAGGATGCTCCGGAGCCAAGACTGCCGCCGTTTACGGTTAAATTTACAGAATTACCACTGCAAAAACTTGTTGGATTGGCACTTGCTGAAGTGGGAGATGTTGAAAATGAACCGGCAGGCTCAGCAAAATAAAAAATAACATTACAGTTTGCCGTAGCAGCTGTGCTTTCATAGAAACCACCACTACCAGGATTAACAGTGGGAAAATCAGTACTATTAGTATATCCGAATGCCACAATTGCTGTTTCACAATTCAAATTGCCCACGGCACCTTTACCACTGTATAGGCCCTCGTTACCGCTGCCACCGTAATAGGTAGCCCATTGTCTTACACCATTATTGTCAAATTTTAAAAAAACGGCATCAGATTCACCATTACGTGTTCCACTGAAATAGGAACCCGATTCATTTTGCGTTGGAAATAGGGGGCTTTGGGTTGAACCTGTAAAATAAATATTATTTGAATTATCGAATCCTACACCTGAAAGTAAGGTTTCTGCATCATAGGTGCTACCCCCGCTTACATAGGTTCCACCCCCTCCATAATAGGTAGCCCATTGTCTAACACCTGTACTTGAAAACTTCATTATGCCTGCGTCTGAAGCAGTGCCATTGGCGGCTTTTGAACTTTGGTAATAGGCACTTAAACCAGGGTTGTAAGTAGGAAAATTTGTTGACCTTACGGCTCTGCAAACAATGACGGCATTACCAAGTTTATCAGTTTCAATCATAGAGGGTATGTCCTGCAATGTGCCACCGTAATAAGTTGACCATGTTATAGCCATAGACGAATTAAATCTTGTTATAGTGATATCCTGATCTCCGGCACATACATCCTGATAGTAAGCACCACCTGGATTCAACAGGTAATGCTTTTTATTTCCACTGTTGTAAGATTCTCTGCCTATATAGAATAAATTTCCATTGTTGTCAACAGCTACATCGCAACCTTGAGAATAGGCTTTAAGAGAAGTATTCCCACTATTAAGATAGGTACACCATTCCAGTACGCCATCACTGCTGAACCTGCCAACAAAAGCATCCTGATCGCCTACGTAAGTTGAGTTATTATATGCACCGCTTAAAGTTCGAAGTGGAATATCATTATTGTTAGAACGGTAGGTTTGACCGGTAAAGTAAACTTTTGACCCTTTTGCAGCAATACCGTTTAATCTAATACTCGACCAATTTGTATTCGCATTTTCGTGCTGAAAGATTGTGGCCCATAACCTTTGTCCGGAACTATTAAATTTGAGCATAAATGAAGTTTCACCGTAAATTTTGGTTTGTGATTGATAAAAAGCACCGCCCCCGGGATCATAGGTGGGGAATGTTGTTGCTCCATTATTGCAAAAACCACCAACAAAGAGGTTGTTGTTTCCATCAATAGCAATTGATTTACCGTAATCTGTATGACCTGCAACAATATCACTTCCGTTACCACCATAATAGGTTGCCCATACAAGTGCATGAGAAGGGTCGAATTTGACAATGACTAAATCTATTGAGCCTTCTATTGCATTATCAATCCATGCACCAGAGCCCGGATTAATAATAGTATAGGTAGTTGCATAAGTGTAACACACGTTAAATAAGCTGCCGTCACTTCCAAAAACTGGTCGTGTCCATGTATCGCTGCTATATGCATTATTATAATAGGTAGCCCAGTGAACTACAGGGTCAATAATAAGTGTTTGATTTTTGTTATAATCTCCAACTTTAAACATAATTGTATCGTGCAAATTCTCAAAACGGCTTTCAACCCGCTGGTTATTATATGGAGAAAATGTGTATGGGGCTTTTTCAAATAAATCACATATCTCTGATTTCATTTTAATATTGCCATTTTCATCTATCGTAAAATCAGTAATGCCATTATACTTAATTCTAATATCTTCTGGATTACCACCGGGAAGCACTATAAAATCATATTTTAATTGTCCGTTTTCGAAATAAAATCTAAGGTTTATATTATTGTAAATATTGTTATAAGTTATTTCTTTATATTCAGGGAGGTTTAGAATGCCATCGGGGCAATGACTGAGATAGTAATTTCTTTGTACGGAACCAATGTCTGTAGCCGTTATGTTTACGTTTGGATTGGTACCGAGAATTTCTAAATCAATTCTGAAAATGTACATTTTATCGAGAACTGCTGCTTTATTACCTAGAGAAAGTTCATGTCTCTCTACATCCGTAAGCTCATCTTCTGTTTTCTTTTCAAAACGGACAAAATTAAACTCTATGCTGTTATCTTTAAAATAGAGATTTACACCGGGTGCTTGTGTATAAAATTTAATTTCAGGAAGCAATTTTCCTTTAGTATCTGCTAATTGACCTTTATTCTCAATAAAGGTCATGTTGTTTATACCATTCGGAGCTGTAGTTTCAACGGCTTTAGAAATGTTTAATAAATATAAAAAACTAATAATCAATACAATAATTTTTCTCATAAGCAAATCTATAATGATTTTGAACCAATTTTTGAACTTGGCTAAATTAAGTAAAAAACTTAAAAAAAACGTGCAATTTAATTATCAATTTTTTTTGAATATCAAAGAATCTGGTTTAAACCCAACCTTATATTTAATTGAGTTTTGCCTTATAGGATTGAGTTAGAGGAGTAAAATATATAATAAATTAGAATTAGAACTTTAGAGTGCTATAATATGAAGTACCAATACAATTAAAATTTTTCTACAATATCGATAAATTGAGAGCTTGTAATAGGTTTAACAAAATAGTCTGATACAAAACTGTATTTTTTTACCCGTTGCTGATCCTGAGCAGAAAATGAAGAGGAAAGAACATACAAAGTAACTTTGCTTTTTAATTTTTGTTCCAATTCAGAAAATTCTTCTAAAAATCCCCATCCATCGAGTATGGGCATTGCAAGATCAAGAAAAATAATCTGGGGTAATAAATCTTTATTATCAGCAACTTTTTTAAGAAATTCAATAGCATCTTTACCATTTTCAAAAACTTCAATTTTCACTGTAAGTTTGGTTTCTTTTATTGTTCTTTTTGTTAAGTAAACAAAAATCTGATCATCATCTACAAGAAGAAGATTTTTTGAAGTTTTCATAAATCTTTGGTTTTAAATTCAACAAAAAAGGTAGATCCTTCATCAGGAACACTTTCAGCCCAAATTCTTCCATTCATTGATTCAACCTGTGTTTTGGTAATATATAAACCAAATCCTTTGGCGTCTGGATGAGAATGAAAAACTTTTCTTATTTTGAATAAATTGTCTTTGTGTTTTTTCAAATCTATTCCTAATCCATTGTCAGAAACAGAAAGTATAGTTTTTCCTTCAGTAGTATCACTTTTAATTTTTATTACTGGATTTCTTAAGGGAGATTTGTATTTTAAAGAATTACCAATTAAGTTAAGTAATATGCTTAACAAATATTTGGGGGGAAAATAAACAGTTGGAGATTTGTCAAAATCAAATTCAATTTGAGCTTTTGATTCTGTTAACTGTCCTTGTAACCCATCAAGTGTTTTTTTCAAATAATCTTCAAGAATTAAGTCTTCCGATTTTATTTCATTGTCCTCTCTAATTTGCAGTGATTCAACCAAATAATTGAAAATTTCATTCAGCTCGTTGGTTACTGTATTCAATTTTTCGGTTAGAAGCTTTTGCTCCTCAATGTCATCACATCTGTTTATAAAGTCAGAGAGCATTGTGATATTAATCAAAGGAGCTCTTAGATTATGAGAAATAATATTGCAAAAGTCTTCAAGTTGTTTTTTTTGAAAAGAAAGATGTATTATATTTTTATTTACAATGTCATTAGCTTCCTTTAAATGCTGGGTTCTTTCAATGACCTTTTGTTCGAGCTCTGCATTCAACTTGTTAATAGCTGCTTCATGCAGCCTTTTTTCAGTAATATTTTCAGATATCCCCAAAAGATAAATAGGGTTACCTTCTTTGTTTATAATCGGAATTTTTTTGGTATGAAGCCATTGTTCTTTGTCTTTTGTCTTTATCGGTTCTTCAGGAATATCCAGCAATACCCTGCTTTCCAACACTTTCCTGTCAATATTTGTAAAAAAATCGGCTTGTTCTGTTGGGAAAAAATCATAATCATTTTTGCCTATCAAATCGTTTCTGTTATATCCGAGTAGTTCTTCTCCGGCTTTATTAAATCTTACAAAACGCAGTTCTTTAGCTTCTTTTACAAAAATCATGTTTGGAATATTCTCAAGAATGGCATTTATAAAATTATTAGGTTCCTTAAGCCTTTTTTCAACAATCTTTTGATTGGTTATATCATAAACAATGGATACATAATATAATTTCTGCTTGATAATATTTTGATGTGTTGTTAATAAAACAGATCTCTTCTTACCAGATTTATGTTTAAAAACAAGCAGCATGTTTTTAAAAAAACCTTTAAGTTTTAGCTTTTGAATAATTGAATTTCTTTTACTTGCACTTATCAACCCAATCTCATCCAGAGAAAGTCCAATAACTTCATCTTTCTGATACCCTGTCATTTTCAAAAAACTATCATTGGTTTCAACAAATTTACCCTGAACATCATTTATGAAAATGCCCAGTGGACTTGACTGAAATATTTTTAATAGTTTCATTTTCTTTTTTTAATGACTTATATTTATAATTAATCAAGCATCTTTTTTAGAAACAATGTGCTACTTAATTTTACAATAAATTAGACGGAATTATATATAAAACTTCTAAAATAATTTTTAATACCAACAAAAGTAATAAATAATTTTTAATTATCATTTTGAATAATAAATTTTTTAGTAAATAAGGAATTATAGCTTTCAATTAAAATTAAATACATACCATTCTTGAAACTGCTGAGGTCAATAGCCACATTAAAATTACTGTTTTTCTGCAAAAGAAGCTGTCCTAAGGTATTGTGTATGCTTAACTTGTCAATTCTTACGTCTGTATTAATGTATAATTTGTCTGAAACAGGATTGGGATAAAGTGAGATCTCATCTTCAGTAATACTTGCAGGTTGGACTACAGAAGGCGAAAAAGCGCAAAGGCTAGACTGTCTTTGAACATCGTGTTGAAACATCAACCATTCGGGGCCTTGACCATTACCGGCAGAAATCATATAAGCACGTCCGTAATTATTTTGAAAGTCGGGGTACTTTGTAAAACCACCCACAATATAAATATCAATGGTCCCGTCCTTATCGAAATCAGCTATGAGTGGGGCATGGTCGAATTCCAAAGTGTCGCCGTAGTGGGCAGCAAGGTCGAGAGACCATATTTCAGTGCCATTTGTACCGTTAAGCACAATTAAACGTCCTTTACTTGTACCAAAAGCAACATCAGGCATTTCATCACCATTGATATCAGCTATAGCTACACCTCTGAATGCTGTAGCGTATTGAGGGATTTCATAGTACCACATCGGAGAACCTAAAGCTGTAAGCGCCCCCACACCCCATGCATCGCAATAGATTATATCACAGATTCCATTGTCGTCAAGATCTGCAATAACAGCAGGGGCTCCAATATAATAATTTGCTTGGTAGCTCCAAACGTCACTGCCATCCTCAGCATTAAGCATGTATAATTTTCCATCGTATGCACCAATGACAAGTTCAGGTTTTCCGTCCTTTTCGAAATCTGCAACGGCAGTTCCATGATACATCACATCAGGGATGGCTTTAGACCAAATCAGACTATGGTTGTCCCCCCTGAAGGCATACACCTTGCTGGTATCGGGACTAAAAGCCCAAGATGCTACCACAAAATCCAGTTGTCCATTTCCATCTACATCAAGGATGGTTGGGGCAGTTTGAATCCATGAATTGGGAAATACATTTTGAGACCAGCTTACAGAGCCATTTTCAGCATTAATACACAACACTTTGCCATCAAAACCTCCATGTAAAATTTCAGGTTTACCGTCATTGTCAATGTCTGCAACAGTGGGAGGGGAGTCGCTACCGGCAGTAGCTGTCTGCCATTCAATGGTACCGTTTAATCCTTTAAAACAAAAAGTTTTTGGGTTACATGAACTCGGTACAATAACTTCCAGACTGTCGTCTCCATCCACATCATAAATTACAGGAGCTACATCATTGCAGCCCTCGGCACCTGTTACGTGGGCATTGTATTTCCATAGAAGCGTTCCATTTTCGCCATTAAGAGCATAAATACTGCTGTCGTTTCGGTAACACCCAAATACCATTTCTAATTTACCATCACCATCTATATCTCCTGCAGCAGATTGGCCAAAAGAGGCATCATGTGTGTCGTACCACCACTTGATTTGTGGAAATTGAGCATGAGCATAAGTTACGTAACATACCAATGCTAAAATAAAATATATCTTCCTCATGTTATTATGCTATATTAAAATTTAATACCGTTAAAATTATTTAATAAATTTACTCACATAAATTGTATTCTGATTTTGCAATTGGAGAACATACAAGCCACTATTCAAATGACTCACATCTATTTGTTTTTTTGAATCTATATCAACATTCAATTTAAGTACTTGCTGTCCCTGATTATTACTAATGGTAACGGTATAATTAGTCACAGTTCTGTCCGGATTTTCAATATAAATAAAATTTGAAGCAGGATTAGGAAACAGAGAGATGGTATTGTTAGGAGTAGATTCAGGTACGAACTGAATACCACCATTGGTGGTTTTATAAACCATAGGAGCACCCGGGCCATTTGAATTGTTGTTGCCGAAAATGTATCCTGTCATTTCATTGACCATATTAATTGAGTTAATTGAAGAACTTATTGTTTGTAAATTAATCCATGTTGCACCACCATCAATTGTTTTAACAACTATTCCTCCTTGTTTGATACCAAAAACAACATTTTCATTTACAATTGAGTATAAAATAAGATTGGATAAATCCATAATAGGCAACCATGTTACGCCACCATCAATACTTTTAAGCACTTCACGAGTTTGGGTGGTTAATAAAAATGACGAATCGTTCAATGCTGTTAAATTTTGAAAACTGCGGTTGTTGTCATGAAAAGCCAAAGACCATGTTAACCCATCATCCATGCTTTTTAAAAGAGTATTATAATTGCCATTCGCTGAGTCTTTGCAAATTATAAAATGTCTGTCGGAATTTGATGCCTTTAAAATTGGAGCAAAACAATTTGGAATATAAGTGAGGGAGTCTAAAGAGTCATTTTCATATTTATATAAAACACCCCAACTGGAAATAGCAAACCCCGTATTATCTTCAATAATTTGAATATCGTAAAGCCATGAATTATAGTCGCTTTTTATTATTGTCAAACCCGTAGAAGTACTCCATTTATAAAGGTTATAATTAAAGTCTCTTGTATATAAGAAAAAGGTATTATTATTTGAAAAAGAAATATCCAAAATCACTGGACCGGCTATATTGCCAAAAGAATATGCAGTACTGTAACTATGAAAGGAATCAGAAGTTTTAATAATTGCATTTCTGGAATCTCCGCTAGGAGAACATTTGCCAATACTGTAATAGCACCAGATGGTATCTTCAGAAATTACTTGAGCATATAGGGGTGCATGTATGCCAAAATCACAAGAATAAGGCCACCAGCTAAGTGTGTCAACGGGCATCCATTGCGTGAATCCCATCTTGCTTGTCATAAATATTATAAATATTATTAAAGCTTTTTTCATAATTTTTCTATTAGTGTTTTTGGGTTGATGCTTCGCTTAAAGTTCTATTAAAACCATGATTAAGCTATCAATATATTTGAAATAATATCAGATACGAAGTTAGCAATTTTAGATGAATCAATAAAAAGTTTTTGCTGAGATTTCTCTTTTATAGACTTCCTTTATTTTTCAAAATCTTTGTTTTGTAGAACCAAAAATGAAATACTTTATTTTTTTATTCTTTTTGAATACACCAAATATTTTATCGCATATTAATGAAATTTTATAAAAAGGTTTTCAAAAAATGCTTAGGTTTGTACTTCATTATAAACTTAAATAAATACAATGAAATTTGGTGTAGTAATATTTCCGGGGTCAAACTGTGACCATGATATGATTTATGTGCTTCAAAAAATTATGGGACAGGAAGTTGTAAAGCTCTGGCATAAAGATACGGATATACAGTCGTGTGATTTTATAATGTTACCTGGTGGTTTTTCTTTTGGAGATTATCTGCGGTCGGGAGCTATAGCACGATTTTCGCCTATCATGAATGAGGTCATCCGTTTTGCTCAGAATGGCGGATATCTGATGGGTGTTTGCAATGGCTTTCAGATTTTATGCGAATCGGGTTTGTTACCGGGTGCTTTATTGCACAATAACAATCAAAAATTTATTTGTAAAAACGTTTACATTCGTTCCGAAACCAAAAACAGTATCGTTACAAATGGTTATAAACTAGGTACACCTCTAAAAATCCCGATTGCACATGGCGAAGGCAGGTATTTTGCCCCTCAACCTGTCATTGACGAATTGCTTGCTGATGATGCCGTTTTATTTAAATATTGCACAGAAACAGGGGATATTACTGAAGAAGCCAATCCCAATGGCTCTTTACTCAATATTGCCGGAATTACGAATAAAACCCGCAATGTCTTTGGTATGATGCCTCATCCTGAGCGAGCAGCAGATACTGAGCTTCAGAATACAGACGGGAAACTAATTTTTGACTCAATTTTAAAAAATATAATTAAATAGATTTTTATGAACATATCTTTAGTTACCGGTGGTGCTGGCTTTATCGGAAGTCATCTTACCAATGATCTAATAAAAATGGGACATAAGGTAGTTGTAATCGATGACCTCAGCGGCGGGTTTAAAGAAAATGTAAATTCCCAGGCTGTTTTTATCAAAGGCTCTGTAACCGACCATAAACTCCTTGAAGATCTGTTCAAAACCTACAAATTTGATTATGTTTTTCATCTCGCTGCCTATGCTGCAGAAGGACTGAGCCATTTTATCAAAAGGTTCAATTATACAAATAACCTGATTGGCAGTGTTAACCTTATCAATGAATCAGTCAAACATAAGATTAAATGTTTTGTTTTCACTTCTTCTATTGCTGTTTATGGTGCCTGTCCTCCTCCTATGAGGGAAGACATGATTCCGGTACCTGAAGATTCATACGGTATTGCCAAACTCGCTGTTGAACAGGAACTGCGTGTTACCCATGAAATGTTTGGATTGAATTATATCGTTTTTAGACCTCATAATGTCTTTGGAGAATACCAGAATTTGGGAGACAAGTACCGCAATGTTGTGGGAATTTTTATGAACCAGCTGATGCAAGATATTCCATTGACTATTTTTGGGGACGGCTCACAAACAAGGGCTTTCAGCTATATCGGCGATGTAACGCCTCATATTGCCAACAGTATTAATATTCCTGAAGCTTACAATCAGATTTTTAATATTGGTGCTGAGAAAGATTACAGTGTTAAAGAACTCGCTGAAACTGTGATGAATGTGATGGGAAAAGAAGGATTGGTGCGTTTTGTTGAGGCCCGTAACGAAGTCCTGCATGCTTATTCTGACCATTCTAAAGCTAAAAATATACTAGGCTTTAAACAACAGTATTCTCTTACCGAAGGACTCACAAAGATGGCTCAATGGGCTAAAACAGCAGGGATTCAGAAAAGTGAGAAGTTTAAAGAAATCGAAATCTTCGAAAAACTTCCTCCTGTTTGGCTTGAGGATTAATACTCAATTTTTAATAATTTTAATATTATCTATTACTATTTGCCACTCATTACGAAAAAAAATAACATTTCTGAAAGATATTCGGTGCTCTTTTGCCTGATGTCTTTTATTTTTTTCTTTTTTTCTTCTGTGACTTTATTAAAAGGACAGATTATTCCTGCACATCGCACTATGGATTGGCGCATTGCAGGTTCGGATTATAATTTCCAGACTGCTGTTCAGAGTGTTGATGTATTAAATTTTGGTGCTGTAGGCAACGGAATTACTGACGATCATGCAGCTATTGTCAATGCTGTTAATTCTTTTGGTGGCATGAGAGGTGTCGTTTTCTTTCCCGCAGGGACATATTTAATCAATGGCTCTTTGGCTTTGCCTGATAGCGTTACACTGCGTGGCAGCGGTGCAGATTCCACTGTTCTGATATTTAATTCCGGAGAAAATAATGATGCCATAAATATAAGCGGCAGTGTTTCAGGTGCTTTTGTAAATGTAATTGACGGGTTTAATAAAAACAGCCGACAAATTACTTTAGGCGATAGTGGTATGTTTGCTTCGGGAGATGTTGTCGAATTGATTCAAGATGGCCACCTTCACATGACATCAGCATGGGCTATGAACTGTCTTGGACAGATTCTTATTATTGATTCTGTTGATGGCAATATCATTTATCTTAAACATGCTTTGCGAATGAATTATGATTCTGTTTTAAATCCTCGGATAGCTCTTATTAATCCCCGCAAAGCAGTAAGTATTGAATGTTTGAAAATCCAACGGGTTGATTCCACTACTTCTCAGACATCAAACATTAAATTCAATTATGCCTTTAATTGCAAAGTTCTGGGTGTGGAAAGTCATTCGTGTAACTTTGCTCATATAGAAATCAGTAAATCAACCAATATCACAATAAAAAACTCATTTCTCACAGCTGCACACAGTTACGGTGACGGGGGAAAAGCCTATGGCGTATGTATCCATGCTACAAGTGGTGCTTGTTTGGTTGAAAATAATATTTTTAAACAACTACGTCATGCCATGCTTCTGCAATCAGGTGCAAACGGGAATGTATTTACTTACAACTATTCAAAAGATCCTTTTTGGACTGGTGTTAGTTTACCTTCAAATTCAGCAGGAGATATGGTGTTGCATGGCAATTATCCCTACCTTAATCTTTTCGAAGGCAACATTGGACAACATATTGTTATTGATGATTCTCATGGAAAAAATGGGCATCACAATACATTCTTTCGTAACAGGGCTGAGTTATACGGTATTTTTATGAATACCAATCCTGCTACCGACAGTTTAAATTTTGTAGGTATTGAGGTTACCAATAACGGAATTTTGATGGGCTTATATATTCTTAATGGCAGTAACCATTTCCAATATGGAAATAATATTAAAGGAACTATAACACCATCAGGCACAGGACAGTTAAACGACACTTCCTATTATTATTTAGGATTACCTTCATTTTGGAATATTGCATCAAACTTTCCGCCCATTGGTCCTAACAATACTTTCAACACTTTGTTGAATCCTGCCAAAACAAGATTTTTATCAGGTGTAGAGCTTGCATCCTGTGCTGATACGACTACCCTTACAACGATTGCAAACAAATCAGTTGTTGAAAATGATTTATACATCCATAATTGTGGCTATAACAGCAACGGTTTTGTTTTTTTAGAAGTATTTTGTAAAAAAGATGACGTGCCTTTGTATATTGAGGTTTATACCATTTCCGGAACAACTTTAGTGTCAATGAATATTTGGCCTAGAGCGGGTTTAAATAAAATTGATTTACCTGAAATTCAAAAAACTAATCAACCGCTGGTTTTAATTTTCAGAGCTTGCCAATATAATAAAGTAGCCACAAAGAAAATGGTTCTGCATTATTGAAAAGATTGCTACTGTATTTAATATTATCCACACAAAATTTTTCAAAACTATTTTACATAATTTATTTTATATCAAAAAAATATATATATTTGTATGTCAAAATTTGTTTAAGTACTTGTAAGTACCATTAAAAAAGTTTAATTTGTATTTGATTGAGAAAATATCAACAAGAAATGCAAACAAAAACCAAATAATTGAAGAAATTTTGTTTTAAATTAATAGGTTAATTAAAAAAATATTTTTATTGATTTTTATTGTTTCAAATTAATTATTCATAAAAAAAACTAAATTAATTATGAGAGAAATTACAATTGTTTTTTTATTGTTGTTTGCGACAGTATGCATGCAAGCACAAAACTACCTTATTGATTTTACAGCAAGTGGTTCAACTACTACATTAGACAGTGTTTATGTTGAAAATCTTACACAAGGCACTTCTCTTACTTTGCCTAGTAATGATACTTTACTCCTTTATGGAACTGCCGGTATATCATTGCAGTCAGAAAATAATGAAGCATTGAAGATTTATCCCAATCCTTTACTTGAAAAAAGTAATTTGGAGTTTTTCAATGAATCTCCTAAACTTATAGTAGTTGAAATTTTTGATATTACAAGCAAACTTATAGCCCACTGTAGCCAACAAATAGAGCAGGGAATAAGCGTTTTTGAAATTTCCGGATTTGCTTCTGGTATTTATACTGCAAAAGTGTCATGCAGCACATGGCAAAAAGCAATACCATTTATTTCTTTAAGTAAGGAAAACCCAATGCCAGAAATTAAACTTTTAAGCACGTCTTTAAGTGAGTCCAGTTTCAAATTGTCAACAAAAAGTATAATGAATGTAGTACAAATGCCTTACACGGTTGGAGACCAAATGCTGTTTATTGGATTTTCAGGACTTCTGAGTGAAATTGTTTATGATGTGCCGCCATCAAGTAAAACAATTGATTTTGAATACACCTCAACTTCCTGTGGCGCTTCATTTACTGATGCAAGAGACAGTAACCTATATCCAACAGTACTTATTGGTAGCCAATGTTGGATGGCAAAAAATCTTGCATATTTACCAAATGTAGTAGGTTCTGTGGCAGGTTCTACAACAATTCCATATCATTATGTTTATGGCTATCATGGCTCGGATGTAAATGCTGCCAAGGCGACAACTAATTACGCTACATATGGAGCATTATACAACTGGCCTGCAGCTATGGCAGGTTATGCAAGCAGTTCGGCTAACCCAAGCGGAGTTCAGGGTGTTTGCCCTACAGGATGGCACTTGCCAAGCGATGCAGAGTGGACGCAATTAACCGATTATCTTGGTGGTGAGATTGTTGCCGGCGGAAAGTTAAAAGAAGCTGGTACATCACATTGGAATAGCCCAAATTTAGGAGCTACTAATGAAACAGGTTTTAATGCTCTTCCGGGTGGAGGTCGTAGTAACGGAGGTCAGTTCAACGATGGAGGTGCATTAAGTGGCTATTGGTGGTCTTCTACCCATTACAATAATACAGATGCTTATTATAGAAGAATGCATTATAGTAACAGCAACGTTTATAGGGGTTTCGACATTAAGACAGGTGGTGTGTCTGTCCGTTGTTTGAAGAATTATAAATCCAATTAATATTTTATTTTTTTTCTATGTTTTTCAGATATAATATAATTACTTTTCATTAAAAAAAATGATTTAGTATTTGAATTGTAAAAATTAAAAATGAAACTAAATTTCAGACAAAGTCTATTTCTGGAACCCGGCTTTAAACTATAATTACTATGAAGAGATATTTTGCAGTTACATTTTTGGCCTTGTTTATAGGGATGCTTCATGCTCAAAATAATGATACATGCATTACTATTCTGACAGAACCTATTAAAGGCAAGGATGCCATGTTGCATGGTTTGCCATCCTTAGCAAATACCAACTGGGCAAATGAGCAGCAGTTTCCTGCATCAGCATGGACTCATAGTGGTGTATTCGGTATTATAAGAAGCGTTATTGAGTTTGAACTGGTTAATATTCCTTTAAATGCTGTTTTAACAAGTGCCACACTAGATTTGTATGCTATTGATAATACTTCTGGTCTTGGCTATCATTCTTCTTTAAGTGGCCCAAATAATGCATGGCTCGAAAGAATTATTGTACCTTGGGACGAAACTACGGTAACTTGGAACAATCAGCCTGCTACTACTATACTTAATAGGGTTGAAATGCCGGCTTCTACGTCAGCTTCACAAAATTACACTGATATTGATGTGCTTAACCTGGTACAGGATATGTTAAATAACCCCACATCATCATTCGGCTTTATGCTGAAGTTACAAGACGAAAACATGTATCGCCTCCTTAATTTTTGCTCCAGCGACCATACAAATCCTGCTCTTAGGCCAAAATTGAGAATTTGTTATACCTTATCTAACAATACACCTAAAATACAACATAGCAACCAAAATGAACTTTATGTGTATCCAAACCCGGCGAACAATATTATAAATATTGAATTTCATAGAAATGAATATTCAGATTCCAATTTATTTAGTGTGATAAACAATTTGGGAGAAAACGTCTTTACTGCAATATTAGATAAACCACTTACCACAATCAATACTTCTTTAATGCCCTCAGGAATGTATTTTTACACTTTTTCAAACGACAAGGAATTATTAAAGAGTGGCAAAATAATTATACATTCGAGGGATTAATAAAACCCAAACATTAATGTTCGAAAAAAATAAGAAAAATTTTTATCGAACAACAGTGAAAGCCAAACCAAAAACTTTCTTACTTTTACACTAACATTATAAAATAATTATAAATGAAAATTATAGGGAAGATATTGATTTCATCCGTTGTTTTATGTTTTATGCTTTTGTCAAGTAACACAAAAGCACAGCAGTATGAAATTTCAAAAAAATACTGGATTTTTTTTACAGATAAAAGTGGTGTCACATTCGACCCCTTCACTTATTTTGACCCCAAAGCCATTGAGAGGCGTGTATCACATAATATTTCTTTGTACGATTCAACAGATTTCCCTGTCAATGAGCACTATGTGTCATCAGTAATGCAGTTTGCTGACTCTTTAAGACAAACCAGCAGATGGTTCAATGCCGTAGCTGTTTATGCCGGAAATGAAGCCCTGCAACAAATACGTTCTCTACCATTTGTTTCTTCTGTAGAGCCTATTCAAAGCAACATGGTACTGGCTTCTTTTGCAATTGAAACAGATGAAGATCCTTCACCTGATTACCCACTTATGTATCAACAACTAGAACGCATGGGCGGCAGTTTTTTTATTACTAACAACATAACTGGCAGGGGTGTGCGTGTTGCAGTTTTTGATGCCGGTTTTCCATCTGTCGACACACATGAAGCTTTTGCTCATATACGTTCCAATAACAGGATAATTAAGACTTGGGATTTCGTGAAAAACCGCGAAAATGTGTATGATTATTCTTCACATGGAACGGGTGTATTATCCTGTATAGCAGGGATTGAAGAAGGGAAAAATGTGGGACTGGCTACTGAGTCGGAGTTTTTGTTAGCCCGTACTGAGATGTCGGTAAGAGAGCCATTTTCAGAAGAGGAAAACTGGTTGGCAGCAGCTGAATGGGCCGATCAGAATGGTGCCCAGATTATCAACAGCTCATTGGGTTATACCTATCACCGTTACTTCAGAGAAGACATGGATGGTCGTTCAACACTGGTATCCAGAGCCGCTAATATGGCAGCAAGTAAAGGAATTCTTGTCGTTAATGCTGCCGGAAATGATGGTGATAATACATGGAAATATGTTGGTGCTCCTGCTGACGCTGATAGTGTACTCAGTATTGGGGGTATTGACCCTGGCGAAGATCCCATGACAAGTATTAAGTATGGTAGTCAACCTAGAATAAAAATCGACTTTAGTTCTCTCGGTCCTACTTACGACAAGCGTATGAAACCTAATGTTTGTGCTTTCGGCAAAGCTTATGTAGCACAGGAAACCGGTTATGATTATGCTTATGGGACATCTTTTTCCAGCCCTCTTGTTGCCGGTTTTGCTGCTTGTGCCCTGCAAACAAATCCAAATTTCACCACTATGGAGCTGTTTAAAGCTATTGAACAATCGGGAGACCTTTATCCATACTTCGACTATGCTCATGGGTTTGGTGTACCTCAGGCCCGTTATTTTACGGAAAATAATAGTGCTGAACGCAAAGCAAGGACTTTCGAATTTGTTTTAGAGGATTCTTATATTGCAATAAACATTAGTGATTTTGCAATGGAAAATGTTGAGGGCTTTTCGGAATATTCCTATGGAAATGTCCTGTTTTATAACATACAAAACCCTGATGGAACCTTACACAAATATTATGTGCTGGCTGTGAATAATAAAGAAGTAGCACGTATAAACCATGATGAATTGGTTAAAGGTCAGAGAATCAATGTCTCTTATCTGGGCTATTTTAGTTCCTATCTATTTGAGTAATTTTAATCATTTTAAATATATACCATGAAAAAAATATCTATTTTATTAATAACTCTTTTTGTTATTACAGGATTTTATCTTCCTGCTCAATCTGTACTGATGTATGAAGATGTTTCAGCTGATACCATTGTCCCCAAAAGAGGCGCCAATCGTTTGCACTTTACCCATTGGTACTTCAATTTCGGAGTTTTTGCCGACAAAGCCGAAAAAGGAGCCGAAACAAAATATGTAAGCACCAATCATCTTGATATGGGCTTGCGTTACAAATTGCGTGTTTGTAATTTCTATGCCATTGGTACGGACCTGTCTGTCAGTACCTATAATTTCCGACTTAAACAGAATGGAGATAAAACACTTCCAGATACTGTCATCAATGACAAAGAAAAGTATAATCTAAGTCTTATGACTCTTGGATTTTACAACCGTTTTAATTTTGGTAAAAGAGGCAATATGATAGGTAAATTTCTAGATATTGGAGTTCATGGTCAATGGCACATGGGCTTATCGCATTATACCAAGAATGAAATGCCAAATGGTAATATTGTTCAGGTAACCACATCAAAATTAAAATATTACGAACAGTTCGGCTGGGGACTTCATGCCCGCTTGGGTGTTAACCGTTGGGTTTTATCTGCCAGCTACCGCATGAGTGATCTCTTCAAACCTCAAGATAATTTACCGGAATTACCTCGTTTATCTCTTGGTATTCAGGTGGGATTACATTAGATTTATAAATTGATTTTTTTTAAATGATTAAGGGATATAATATACACAAGTCTTACGGCAGCCTTGAAGTTTTAAGAGGCATTGATTTAGAGATAAAAGCAGGTAGTATAGTCAGTATTGTAGGTGCTTCGGGTGCCGGAAAGACAACTTTATTGCACATAATAGGCAGTATTGAAAATGCAGATAAAGGTGAAGTGCTGATTAACAACATCAATATTTCGAAATTAAGTGATGCAAAAAAAGCAAGCTTCCGTTGTCAACACATTGGCTTTATTTTCCAGTTTCATCACCTTTTGCCTGAGTTTACAGCACTTGAAAATGTGTTTTTACCCGCACTTATCGCCGGTAAAAAAAAATCTGAAGCCGAAGCTAGGGCTAAAGAAATCTTGGAATATCTTCAACTATCCAGCCGTATGGAACATAAACCTTCGCAATTGTCTGGGGGTGAACAACAAAGGGTAGCTGTTGCCCGCTCATTAATCAATAAACCTGATGTCATATTGGCTGACGAGCCTTCAGGAAATCTTGATTCAAATAATGCAAAGGAATTGCACAATCTTTTCTTTAACCTACGAAAAGAATTCGGACAGACTTTTGTTATAGTAACGCATAACGAAGAACTTGCAGAGATGTCGGACACCAAAATTAAAATGAAAGATGGTTTGTTGATTTAAAGAGTTTAAAATTTTCAAAGTAATTGTTGGTATAAAATAAAAAATGTTTTATATTTGTTCATTAGTTATTCAGCAAAATATTATTAATTTAAATTAAAAAAACATGATTAAAAAACTACTCATTTTAGCAGCTGTTCTTTTCATTTTTAAAACTCAGATGGGACAAGCAGTCTGGACTCAGCAAAACACAAATTTTACCGACTATACAACAGCTATAGGTGTTGATCAGGTATCTGTAGTTGATGAGAACATCGTTTGGGTAAGAGGTTTTAATGGCACGGGAAGTGGGCCTGCACTAAAGACTTTTTCTCGCACCAATAATGGTGGAACAAGCTGGACTTCAGGTCATTTTACACAACTTGGTGCCACCGAAATGCCTTATGTTTTAGGGGCCAGTAGTTATACAACTGCTTATGTAATTGTAATGGATACTGTAAGTTATGCTACTTCTCTTTGGGGTACTACAGATGGTGGCACTACTTGGGTTAAAAAGACCACAATGTATGTTGGTGCTTCTTCTTTTGCAAATGGTGTCAGATTCTGGGATACACAAAAAGGTTTTTGTCATGGCGACCCACTAAGCGGTATTTATGAAATATATACAACCAACGATGGTGGTACTACATGGACACCCAATGCCAATGCTCCTGCTCCTGTTCCTGTCGGTGAATTTGGTTTCAACGGATACGACTGTATGGCCCTTGTTCCTGGTGGGATAGGTTTTATTATGACAGACCATGCAAGAGTTTTAAGAACAACCGACTATGGTGCTACTTGGGCTCCCACACCTACGCCACCTTTTACTTCAGATGCTTACGGCAGCAATAAAATTTATGCATCCAGTGCAAATTATATTATTTGTGCTGCTTATACTACAGCAACCACCACATGGTCATGGAAATATACAACTGATGGTGGTACTGTCTGGAACAATTATGCCCCAACAGGACCTTTTTACGATTATAGCATGTGCTATGTACCGGGATCTTTTAATATGTTTGTGGCTACTTCTCCCTATTCAACAATGGCAACCGGAGTTGCATACAGCAATGATGGAGGCTTGTCTTGGACTGACTTTACAGATCCTCTTCTTCAACCACTTGGAACAAATACCCAATGCCTTGGGGTTGGTTTTGCAAGTCAGCAGGTTGGCTGGGTTGGCAATTACGACCAAAATGGAGCCATCAATTCTATCCTTAAATTTCAGGACTTGACCGCAGGTAAAAATGACATCTGTTATGTTAACGGTAATGATGTAAATATGTATCCCAACCCCTCTGAAGGCGTTGTTAATTTCAGTGTTAATGGGACAAATGATAAAAGAATCAGCATCAATGTTTATGATTTAGTAGGCCATATTGTCTTTTCTGATTACATAAGCACTAATGGTACAAATGTAACTAATTTTGATTTTTCTCCTTTTGCTAAAGGAATGTATGTCGTTAACTTTCAATCAGATAATGACAATATTACCCAAAAACTTATCATAAAATAACTTGAATTAAAGGGATTAAAAAACTTATTAAATTTATTTAAAATACTGTTTTTAATAATTTGAGAAATCTATTATAGGATACCAGTAATAATTTCTATCCATTTTTTGAACTTAATTATTTTATCTAATATCATTTAATCATGAAAAAGGCTTTATTTTTTTTAGTTGCACTTTTGCTTACATTTTCAGTTAATGCACAGATAACTGTTAATCAGAATGATTTTGCTTCAGTAGGGACTGTATTAACGCTCTCTGATGATACTTTACCGGGTTCCTTAGTTCTTGGAAATGCCGGACCTAATCAGACATGGGATTTCTCAGCAATACATAACCACTATTCTTATGTGTATTCATTTGTTGATATCACAGCATCCCCTTTTGCATCTACTTTTCCCAATGCCAATTTGGCAATAGATATAAGTGGACAGGGATTCTTCTTTTATATGAATTCATCACCAACTGCATTATCTGCTGTAGGGCAATCCGGTGATTTTTTGGGAACAGGCAATGATATTTCCATTTCATTAAATCCACCGGATGTTATCATGGAATTCCCTTCAACATACCTCTCGTCATTCACATCCAATATGGCCTACGATGAGAAAATCTATTACAACCAACTAATTTCAGGCTATCAGGTTGATTCTGTCCGTTCAAAAAGCGTTACACATAAAACTTCAGTTATTGATGCTTGGGGTAATGTAACTACTCCGGAAGGTACTTTTGCTTGTATCCGTCAGAAAACCAGAAATGAAGTTACAGATACAACCTGGGGTTTGATTAATACCGGCACCATAACAATGTGGATTGAATTTGAAACAGATTTTCAGATTGAAGATGTTTACAGTTGGTATGCCAATGGTTTAGGTATGCCATTAGTTGAGATAACATACGACACCACTACAAATACGGGAATAATTGCATCATGGCTTCAAACCAACCTGACTTATAGGCAAGACGAATATTTTACTGAAACTATAAATTCAGAGGCGATAAATGTATATCCAAACCCTGTTCAGGACTATTTTTATATAAGAGGTATAGAAGATTATCAAAGTTGTTCTGTGATAGTTTATGATGCTTTAGGTCGAATAATAGAACAACAGGAGTTCAGAAACAATGAGGAATTAAAATTCAATTCAAAAAAATTACAGAATGGGATTTATTTTATAAAAATCAAAACTGATAACAGCTTACAAATAGGTTTAAAGTTTATAAAAAATTAAATTAGGGTCTGCTGATCCGATAGCTATCGGATAAGTCTGAGGTGCGCCGAATTTGAGGCCACGAGGCGAAGATGTATATGAATACTTCGAGCCGAAGTAACGAAAAAGACGGCGTGCATCAGGCTAACACAAACACATTAAATTTCTATAGATGCTCTTCTTTTACTAAATTCTGATTTGATTTTTAAGTCAAAATCTCAATTCTCCTATTAAACTATCTGATTTAATGCATGGGTTTTA
>JAQVVM010000019.1 GCA_028698995.1 Bacteroidales bacterium | reverse complement strand
CTTTTTATTCAAGTAAAGTATCTGGAAACAATAATCAAAATGAAGCCATTTAGATTTTCTTAATCAATAGTGTAGGTCAAGTTCTTAAAGACTTAAATATCAAGGCAAAGGAAAGTATGGTATTGGAATTAAATATGTATTCTAAAGGAATTTACATTATAAAGGCAAAATCAAAAAATCAATTAAGTTACCATAAAGTTATTTATAACTGATAATTATCCCAGTAATCAGTCTGTTTGCTTTAAAAGGAATGTATCACCGGTTTCTTCAATGAGTCTTCTTTTGAACTCTAGCGGATAACCAGGAAACTGTGGTGGTTGTGGATAACCCCATGGGTTTCTGAGAAATTCTCCATTGCTTTCTTGTTTTATATTGCCATCCAGATACTTTACAAGAAGGAATTCGCCTAGTGTTTTCCAGTGAATCACGGTTTGTTCGGCCATATTGACAGAGAAATCTGTGAGGAAAGCTCTTGCCAATAACTCATCTTCTTCAAATAATTCAACAGCAGCTTTGTCAATTAAAGGAATGTAGTCTGTAAATTTGTTTTCGAGTGATGATTGATGTTCTCGTAAATCCACCATGACTCTGTCATAAAAGAGGTATGCAAAATGGGCAACTCTGTTGAATACCCAGAAAGCAGCATTATCGGTATAAGTAAGAATATCACCATAGCCTTCGGCCCAAGATGGTGCCGGACGGGTAATACCTATATAAAAGGGCACATAAACACAAGAGCCTGCATCATCAACACCAAACCAGTAAATGCCCCCAATAGGGTTTGGAAGCCATGAACGCATTTGAGAAATAAAAGAAAATCCTGTTTGTTGTGTTACTGTTACCCTTTCGTGAAAATATTCCTTTTCTTCAAATTCCCATGTTAAAGGACGCCAACGATAAGGCAGGCCATAAGGGCCGGCCCCGACATCTTTTGACATGTCAAGTTCGGTGCCTTGCAAATAATTTCTTTTAAAGCGCATTAAGTCCTGGGGACTTAACTTTCTGTTAGGTCTTATATATAAAGGCATTTTGTTTTCAAGATTCATTCCGGTAGCATAATCCCAATATTCACTCATTCCATCATGAATTTGGTTAAACATAGCCCAAACACGTAATTCACAAAAACGAGCTGCGCTGAAGTCTGTGGGTGCATAGGCATCAGAAAAACTGAAATTTTCGTCACTTCCCGAGTAAAAACCTTTAGATTTTGCAAATGAAATAACATCGTGTGCGTAAATAATTTCAATTTCAGGATTCATAATAAGATCCATCTGTTTGCTTGTTATTGATCGAACGCCATCAGCAAGAGGAAAGGTTGTGATACGCGAGTGATTGGCATGTGCAGAGACATAGCCATCGGGAATGCGAATAGCCACCCAAACAGCACCTTTATTTTTGTTGATGTTTTTTCTGGTGCTTCTATCGTACACCATTTCTGTTCCTTTTCCAATAAGTTCCATAATCCAGACCTCATTAGGGTCGGCAATAGAAAAACTTTCACCACTGCTTGCATACCCGTATGCATCAAGTAGTTCTGCCATGACTTTTATTGCCTCTCTTGCTGTTCTTGCTCTTTGTAAAGCCAAAAACATAAGACTTCCGTAATCAATAATAGCTGTAGAATCTGAAAGTTCGTTGCGCCCCCCAAAAGTAGTTTCTCCCAAGCTCACCTGAAACTCATTCATAAACCCCATAACCTTGTAAGTGTTACGAACTTGAGGAATCTGACCCAGAGGTTTTGCTGTGCCTCTGTCGTATAGTGTTACCATATCACCTTCCTGCCAGGTTCCAGCAGGTCTCCAGTACAATTCGCCATAACGGATATGTGAGTCGGCAGCATAGCTTATCATTGTTGAACCATCGGTAGAGGCTCCTTTTGTTACCAGATAATTGGTGCAGGCATTCGTTGGGAAACTTAATATAAGTAAACTTAAAACCAGACATAATAAAGATTTTTGCATTTTACAATAATTTTTTTAATATTTTTTTAATACAGAACAAAGTTATAATTAACTTAATATCAATAAAATATATTAATAACTTTTATCAACAAGAATTGAGTAACAAATTAATGCCAGAGAATTTTCCTTAGAAAGAATCGCTTCTTTAGTGTATAAAGAGCAGTTGAGTTAAAATATAGATAGGCAACAGCACTACAATTGAAAATTTAAAAATATAACCAACAAAACTTGGCATTTTAATATTGTTCTCTTCAGCTATAGCCTTAACCATAAAATTAGGACCATTACCTATATATGTCATGGCTCCAAAAAAGACAGCACCTATAGAAACTGCGGTAAGAAATTCTACGGGGATACCTGCAACCAGACCTGTAGATTCAGGGGTAACCATTCCCAGTGCTAAATTATGAAAAGCAAGAGCAGTTGGTGCATTATCTAAGAAGGATGATAAAGTACCAGTTGCATAATAAAACATGGGGGCAGAACTAATACCTAATGTTGCCGCATTTGAATTTAGCCATAAAAGTGCAGGAACCATTGTAATAAAAATACCTAAAAATAGGAAAGCCACTTCAATAATGGGAGTCCAAGTGAACTTATTTTCAGTTCGTAACAAGTTAGGCGTAAAATACATAGACATTCCGGCAAAAGCTATCATCGAAAACTCTCTGATAAATCCGTAATAGGGATTATCATTTATAAATGTAAGATAGTTACTATTTAATAATGCAACTGAAAAAACAATTCCCAATAAAAAAATAAAATTATAGGTTCCTTTAAGTTTTAATGGCTCAATGTGGGTTCTGTCGCTTTTAATGTTGCGAACCGGCTCCTTTTTGTAATAATAAGAATCAACTATTATATAAATAATTAACAGTAAACCATTCACGAAAGCCCATTCTTTAGTCAGAGAGAAAAACCATTCGAAGGGAGCTCCTCTCAGATAGAGTAAGAATAATGGAGGATCGCCAAGAGGTGTAAGCATACCCCCTGCATTGGCAATAATGGCAATAAAGAATAAAATGGTATGCACTTTAAACTTTCTTTCGGAATTGGTTTTAATAACAGGTCGTATAAGTAACATGGCTGCACCGGTAGTTCCCATAAATGATGCAAGTATAGCTCCTATAGCAAGAAACAAAGTATTTATAGCTGGTTTTGCCTGTATGTCACCTTTTAAATGAATGCCTCCGGTGATTATAAATAAAGAACCTAATAAAACAATAAAAGGCAAATAATCAAACACCATCTGATGTATAAGATTGTGGGACAAGCCATTAACAATAAGAAATACTGCTGTGGGAATTCCTAAAGCTAAAGATATAATAAGTTTGTTCTTATTTTCTTCCCACCAATGATTAAAAAACAAAGGCCCAATAGCTATAAATAATAGCATAATTAGAAAAGGAATCGATGCCCATAAAGGCATGTTAAACGCTTCATGATGTTCCATAATTTTTAAAATTAAAATTTCGCAAAACTAATATTTTTTAATAACAGAAATCAATGTTGTTAAATAAATATTTAACAAATAATTTTAAAGCAGTATTCAAAAGCAAAATTGGATTTATATTTGACTTTAGGGGTTTGATTTTAAAAGTTCTTAGATTTTCATGGGATAAATTAGTCAAAGCAAAATTCAAATACCAGCATTAAGAAAAATAGTTAATTTTGTTTCAATGAAAGTCAAAATGAAACAACTGCTTATCGTTTCTGCTACAAATTTCGAGATATCGTCCTATGCCCATCACTTAGGATTAATACTCAATGAGGATAATAATCTTTTTCAGGTTGTTGATAATAATTTATCAATAAGCATACTTATCAGCGGAATAGGAGCAACACCAACAACGTTTCATCTGAGTCGTACTTTGTTACAAAAAAAGTATGACTTTGTGCTGAATGCCGGTATTGCCGGAACTTTCAGAAGGGATTTTTTTTTAGGTGATGTGGTGAGGGTTGAAAAAGATTTTTTTGCTGATATGGGCTTTGAAAGCGACAAAGGATTTTTCCCTCTTAATGCTGTAAAAGAGATTGATCCTGAACACATTTGTTTAAAGGAAGAAAATTTGAATCCCTTAAAAATAAATATATATACCCAATTACCCATAGTCACAGGAATTACTGTGAACACAATCAGTGGTTCAGAGGCTGTTATCAATAAATACAAAAAATTATATGCTCCCGACATAGAAACTATGGAAGGTGCAGCATTCCTGTATGTATGTTCAAGAATGAAAATTATGGCAGGGCAGATCAGAGCAATTTCCAACTATATTGAAGCAAGAGATAAAAGCAAATGGCAGACAGAAAAAGCTGTTCAAAACCTTACAAATGTTTTACTTAGAATAACGGAAGAATTAAGAAATGAATAAACCTATTTCTTTGGCTTTCTCTCCCTGCCCAAATGATACTTTTATCTTTGATGCGTTGGTAAATGGTAAAATTGACACTGAGGGGCTTGAATTTGATACTCATATTGCCGATGTTGAAGCGTTGAATAAGGCCGCATTTAGCAATACTTATGATGTAAGTAAACTAAGTTATAGTGCCTTTTTTAATATTGTTGAGAATTATGTAGCCATGACCTCCGGCAGTGCTTTTTGTGATGATTTTGGACCGATATTACTTGCAAAAAAACAATTTCACAAAGAAGAATTTTCAAAGTTGACAGTTGCTGTCCCCGGTTTATATACAACTGCTGCCATGTTATACAGATATTTTTATAATGCTTCAGCGTTAAAACCCTATCTGTTTCTTGATATTGAAAATGCAGTTATCAATAATCAAGTTGACATGGGAGTGGTCATACACGAAAATGTTTTTTCATTTCAAAAAAAAGGACTTGTAGAAATTGCCAATCTGGGTAAAATATGGAACAAGACCCACAACCTGCCAGTACCTTTAGGCTGTATTGCGACAAAGAGAACCCTGAAAAGAGAATTAAAGCTTAAAATCAATAAGTTGATAAAAAAGAGTATTAGCTATGCATTTGAAAATCCCGAATCATCAGCCCTTTATGTAAGGAAACATGCACCTGAAACACCTGACGATATTATAAAAAAACATATTGCGACTTACGTTAATACATACAGTATTGAGATTAATGAAGCGGCTTATAAATCTGTTTTATTGTTGTACAATGAAGCCTGTAGGATAAATCTAATTAAACGAACAAAAAAAGCTATTTTTGTAACAAAATTTGAAAAATGATCATAGTAACTGGTGCTGCCGGTTTTATTGGCAGTTGTCTATTAAGCAAGTTAAACAGCTCAGGAAATGAAAGAATTGTAATTGTTGACAATTTTACCAATACTGAGAAAAACAAAAACATTGAAGGGAAATCAATAATTGAAAAGGTTGACAGAATGGTTTTTTCTGAATGGTTTGAGAAAAACTGGTCTGATATTGAATTTGTGTTTCATTTAGGAGCACGAACCGATACTACTGAATTTAACAAAGATATTTTCGACACCCTGAACCTGAATTACAGTAAAAAAATATGGAGTTTATGCTCATTATATCAAATTCCTCTAGTATATGCTTCTTCAGCAGCTACTTACGGAGCGGGAGAAAATGGATATGAAGATAATCACAGTATTATACCAATGCTCAAACCTTTAAATCCCTATGGTGACTCTAAAAACGATTTTGATAAATGGGTTCTCCTTCAGAAACAAATGCCTCCTTTTTGGGCAGGTCTAAAGTTTTTCAATGTTTACGGCCCGAATGAGTTTCACAAGGGACGTATGGCTTCGGTAATTTGGCATGCCTTCAATCAAATTAAAAAGAATGGATGTGTCAGGCTTTTTAAATCGCATAAAACCGGCTACAAAGATGGTATGCAGATGAGGGATTTTATTTATGTAAAAGATGTCACAGATGTTTGTTATTTTCTGATGCAAAATAAAATTAAGAAGGGTATTTACAATCTTGGTACCGGTAAAGCAAGACCATTCATGGATCTGGCCATAGCAACCTTCAAAGCCATGAATTTAAAACCGGACATTCAATTTATTGACACACCTGAAGATATCAGAGATAAATATCAGTATTTCACGGAAGCTCCTATGTTTAAACTTAAATCTGAAGGTTATAATAAGGATTTTACTTCACTTGAAGATGGTATTGATGATTATGTTAAGCACTACTTATTAAAAGGGATGTACCTGTAATCTTGTGGTTACAATAAATTGCTCCTATTATTAAATCTTGGTTATTTTCTTATAATACACAACATTATCGGCAATAATCTGAATAAGGTATATGCCTGAATTGAGATGTGTCATATCTAAATTTATATTTGCTGAATTGATAAAACGACCACTCAAAACATTTAAATTAAGCATTGAGAAAACGTTTACTTGAATCATGTGTGCCTCTCTGCTTAATTTTATCATTTGAAAATCTCTTACAGGATTTGGAAAAATACTGATATCTAATTTTTCATTAAAAGGAGAAACAGCTGTAGAAAGTTCAGAAAATCGCATCCCAAATTCTTCAAGATATTGTTGGGCAATTAAAAAATCATGAATGATTAATGTATTTTCATCATTATCTTCTTCTGCTGAGTTTGTCCAGTTATGAGAGCCCGTTACAACAAGAGGATCTGAAGTGGGGAAGTTTGCATCAACAATACAGTATTTATGATGAAAATCGTATGGATAAGCTGCATGTGAGAGCACATTAATACCATTATTAAGCAGATTCTGATACTCTGAACCAATATAGCTTACATTTTCGATAATGGCACGTACAGCTACCCCGCGGTTTTTTGCAGCGATAACAGCATCTCCAAGGTCGTTATTGATAAATGTGAGCATTGCAATATCGAGGCTGTAATCGGCTGTGTTAATGATGTTAACAATCTGCGCCGTGGTGCCATCCGAAGGAGAGAAATATGAATTTAAGGGGACACTCCCTATGGTAAAATTGTGTTGGGTATTATCTGTTTTAGCAGGACCAAATTTACTGTTTGTAGAATTGGGTGTGGCACTGTTACTACCCCACATTTCTTCGAATTCTATTTTATAGTTTTGAACGAGACCGGTATGTTCAATAATCAGCCAATTGTTGTAATCATCATGAATACTTCCTGAACCAAGATTCATTGAACCTGTCATCAAAATATTCTGGTCAACAAGAAAAAATTTATTATGCATAACATTAGTGCTGATAGAAGCCTGACGGGTTAGTACACTGATATTGCTATTCAGGTTAACCAAAGCCAGATTAAGACTGTTCGAACTGGTGATGTATCGCACAGTAACACCCCTGTTGTACGCATTATTTAAAGCAGTTATAACAGCATTGCTGCCATTATCCCAAACGGCAACATCTATACTTGAAACAGCTGTATTTAAAATGGCAACAATAGTATCTTCAATACCGGGAGTGTAAACCGCATCTGTATATGTAGATATGGTGTTGTCCACAGGCTGGTTGAATAAAACCCTTATTGCTTGTGCATTGACAGAACACCTGATTACCAAAAAACTTACAAAAAGAAACAAAAAGGTGAATTTATTAATACGCATAATACTAGAATTTGATAAAAGCATAAAATTAGATATTTTTATTGTCTGTTTTAAAAATGCATGATTCAAAGATGTTTTTTGTATAATCGGATTTGTATGTTCTCAATCATTATATTAAACTTGGTTAATATTAATCACAATTTTATTTCTAAATAAAGCGTTTACATTATAAGCCATTAAATTAAGATATAATGCGAACAATATTGATGATAGCAGCATTTTTCTTCCTCCATTCAGTTAGTGCTCAAGATTTATTGCCACAAACAGATTTTTCGGGAGGTTTTTCGTTAGGTGCCAGGAGCAGCATTGGATTAGTTAACGATGGAAAATGGCAAAAACCAGCATTTGGAACCGGAGGGCATTTCCGTTTACAATTTTCGGAAAGGGTAAATTCTGAATGGTTTGCAGACCACCTTAAAGCAGACCTTAGCAATTATGGCTGGCGAGCAGATACACATATTGGATGGAGTCTTATTTATTATCTTTCTTCTAGAAAAAAGCCCATTATTATGCCGTATGTGTTAGCAGGGCATTGTTTCGAATATCTGAAATTCACTGAAAATATCAATTCTTCAAATTATGCCGAAAGGTGGAGTGCATCTGTACAAGGTGGACTTGGAACGCATTTTAATCTTACAGATCATTTTGACTTTTCATTAGGAATACAATATATGTTACATCTGGGAACTAAAATAGTCCCTTCAAACAACAACGGAATAACAAGCTTTACAAATACAAAAGGGGCCGGAATTCATGACCATGTTTTGTTACATTTAAGTATAAACTATAAAATAGCAGATCTATGGTAAAGAAAGTTTTTTTTGCTATAGCTTTGTTAGTTGCTTTTCAAGGCTTAGCTCAGGAAAAAGAAAATTATATTCAGAAAGGCTTATTGAAATCAAATTTCGGATTCAATCAAGGTTTTATGCTTAGGCACAAGTCAAATAATGTGTATGTCAATGGGAATCTTGAATATTTTTCAGAAAAGAACATAAGTTTTCGTGGTGATTGCTCCTGGTACCTTGACACCCGGCAAAAAGAAGCAATTCTAAAGAAAAATATTCTTGTGCTTTTTGGCGCCTTTTTGCATATTCCTAATGGGAAAAGTGATTTCAGTGCCGGAGTTCAGCCCGGATTCACATTTACACAACCTGTGTTGAATAATTTATCGCAGCAAAATTATCCCATCCGCATGATGCCTGCATTTAGTGTTTCTTTTGAATACAATTTATATTTTTCAAAATATTTCAATTTCTTTCTAAGCACTAATTACTTAGTTTCGAGATACAGAGGCTCTGAGACAGGGTCTATAAATCTTGATGAATTTTTTATTTCCGGAGGACTGGGAATACATATTAAAGCTTTTAAAGAAAAATAAAAATCCAGTTCGAACACTATCCGAAATTTAATCTGGGTTGAATAAAATTAAATCCTTATTGTTATTTGTTTTTAATAGTTTCTGATAAAAATTAATATTCAGAATCCTAAAAAATCTTAAAAACTTAGATTAAACAAATTTTTCTTAATTTTGCATTGTCTTAAATAAATCTAAATAAAAACACATTTTCCAATGCAGGACAATACAGATAAAATATTGAATGATGTAACACAAAACGATTACAAATATGGTTTTGTAACCAATGTTGAGACAGAAATTATACCCAAAGGTCTTTCAGAAGAAGTAGTCCGACTTATTTCGGAAAAGAAAGGAGAACCGGAGTTTATGCTTGATTTTCGTTTAAAAGCTTATCGTCATTGGCTCACACTCAAAGAGCCCGAATGGGCACATCTTAGCATACCGGAAATAAATTATCAGGATGTCATTTATTATGCTGCACCGAAGAAAAAAGCAAAGATTGACAGTCTTGATAAAGCAGACCCAGAGTTATTGGAAACTTTTGCAAAACTTGGTATTCCGCTTGAAGAGCAGAAAATCTTAACTGGAGTTGCAGTAGATGCAGTAATGGACAGCGTATCGGTGGCTACTACATTTAAAAGCACATTGGCTGAAAAAGGGATTATTTTCTGTTCTTTCAGTGAAGCCGTAAAGGAATATCCTGATTTGATAAAAAAGTATCTTGGATCTGTTGTGCCTTACACAGACAATTTTTTTGCAGCTCTCAACTCAGCTGTTTTTAGTGATGGTTCTTTTTGTTATATTCCTAAGGGAGTCAGATGTCCTATTGAGCTCTCCACTTACTTCAGGATAAATGCGGCGAATACAGGTCAGTTTGAGAGAACTCTTATAGTTGCTGATGAAGGCAGTTATGTCAGCTATATGGAGGGATGTACAGCGCCACAAAGAGATGAAAACCAACTTCATGCTGCCATTGTTGAAATTGTTGCCATGGATCATGCAGAAGTTAAATATTCTACCGTCCAGAACTGGTATCCGGGCAATAAAGAGGGCAAAGGAGGCATTTACAACTTTGTAACAAAAAGAGGTTTGTGTAAAGGATTTCGGTCAAAAATCTCATGGACTCAGGTTGAGACCGGCTCTGCTATTACATGGAAATATCCTAGTTGTTTACTTATGGGTGATGAGTCAATCGGAGAGTTTTATTCTGTTGCAGTAACCAACAACATGCAACAAGCTGATACCGGGTCGAAAATGATACATATCGGTAAAAACACAAAAAGCACCATTATTTCTAAGGGAATTTCGGCAGGGAAAAGTCAGAACAGCTATCGTGGTATGGTAAAAATGACTAAAAGGGCTGTCAATTCACGTAATTTTACGCAGTGTGATTCATTACTTTTAGGAGATAAATGTGGAGCCCATACCTTTCCCTATATAGATGTCAACAATAAGTCTTCCATTGTTGAGCATGAGGCCACAACTTCAAAAATATCGGAAGATCAACTTTTTTATTGTAATCAGAGAGGTATTGATACAGAACAATCCATTGCCTTAATAGTTAATGGTTATGCCAAGGAGGTTCTGAATAAACTACCGATGGAGTTTGCTGTAGAAGCTCAAAAACTCCTTTCCATAAGTCTTGAAAACAGTGTAGGGTAAAAAAATATTTATTTATATATAATCAAAAGCATATGTTAAGTATTAAAAATTTAGAGGTATCAATTGACAATAAGGTCATTTTAAAGAATTTCAACATAGAAGTCAAGGCTGGAGAAGTTCATGCCATCATGGGTCCCAATGGTACAGGGAAAAGCACCCTGGCCAATGTTATAGCCGGACGCGAGGGTTACGAAGTTTTAAATGGTGATATCATTTATAAAGGTAAGAGCATACTGGAGTCAAAACCAGAAGAACGAGCAAGAGAAGGGATTTTTCTTGGATTCCAATATCCTGTTGAAATTCCGGGAGTAAGCATAACCAATTTTATGAAAACTGCTGTAAATGAGATAAGAAAACATAAAGGACTTGACCCGATGCCAGCAGGAGAATTTCTATCCATGCTCAAGGAAAAGAAAAAAATTGTTGAAATGAATACAACATTAGCAAGTCGTTCTGTTAACCAGGGGTTTTCAGGAGGTGAAAAGAAGAAAAACGAAATCTTCCAGATGGCTGTTCTTGAACCGCAACTCGCCATACTTGATGAAACAGACTCAGGTTTGGATATTGACGCTTTGAGAATTGTAGCTCATGGTATTAACTCATTAAAAAATAAAGATAATGCCACCATTGTAATTACTCATTATCAGCGTTTGCTCGATTATATAGTGCCTGATTTTGTTCATGTTCTTTATGGTGGGCGCATTGTGAAAACAGGGGGAAAAGAACTGGCTCTGGAGCTTGAAGAAAAGGGATACGACTGGATTAAACAGGAGATTGATATTTAACCACGGATGTTCGGGTATCATTTTTCAAACTATTATTAAATATGAATTTTTTAAATTTTCAAAATGACTTATTATGTTAAAAGATAAAATTTACGAAGATTTCAACCTTAACAGAAATGTGCTTTTGGATAACTTTTCTGAACCCATAAGACAATTAAAGCATAAAGCGTTTGAGTCATTCGTAAAACTTGGTTTTCCTCATATAAAACTTGAAAACTGGAGACATACAAACCTTAAAAATATTATTGAAAACGATTATAAACATTGTTTTTCGCCATCAGATAAGGATGTGGATATTGAGCAACTGTTTCAATGTGAACTGCCTGAAATGGACACCTATACGGTTATACAGTATAACGGTTGGTTTATGAGTCGCAACAATGACATCAGCCTTATGGACAATGGCGTAATTATCGGCAGTCTGAACAAAGCATTTAAAGAGTACCCTGAAATTGTAGAAAAACATTTCGGTAAATACACTGCTGTTGAAAAAAGGTCTTTAGAAGCTCTGAATACGGCTTTTGCACAAGACGGGATTTTTATTTTTGTTCCCGACAATGTAAAGCTTGAGAAACCCATTCAAATAATTAATATTTTAGATGCTGATACCAATTTGATTACCCAACCACGAAACCTTTTCATAATTGGTAAAAACAGCGAACTTACCCTCGTACATTGCGATCATTCAATTTTACACCGCCAAAGTTTAATAAACTCTCTGAGTGAAATATTTATTGATGAAAATGGTTTTGTTGACCATTATAAAATGCAGAACAAAGACGCTGAATCAACACTCATAACAACAATCAATGTTCATGTGGAATCAAATGCCCGAATCTCAACTAACGCATTAATTCTTAATGGAGGTGTCATTCGAAATAATGTAAACGTAAAACTTAACGGCAAAAATGCCCAAGCAGACCTTAAAGGTCTTTATCTTGTTGACCGCAAACAACATGTTGACAATCAGGTTTTTATTCATCATGCATCCTCGCATTGCTACAGTAAACAGTTGTACAAAGGGATTATTGATGATGATGCCCGAGCTGTTTTTAACGGGCGGATACTTGTTGACAAGGATGCTCAGAAGACAGATGCTTATCAGACCAACAAAAACATTCTTCTTACCGATAATGCATCCGTACATTCTCAACCTCAACTTGAAATTTATGCTGATGATGTTAAATGCAGCCATGGTTCTACAGTGGGACAACTTGATCCCAATGCCATGTTCTACCTGCGTTCTAGGGGTATTTGTGAACACAGTTCACGCATGTTGCTCATGTATGCTTTTGCTTCAGAGGTTGTAGATACAATAACTATCGAAGCACTCAAATACAGACTTGATACCATGGTTTCAAAAAGACTTAAGGGAGAACTCTCAATCTGCGACCAATGTGTTCTTCATTGCAGTGAAAAGGCCCCGGATTTTCTGAAAATGGACTTTAAACCTATTGTGTAGTCTCCGGTTTTTTTTAAACACTTCAGACACCGGATTAGTTTTATTAGACAATTATTTTATTTGTGTAAATTATGTAAATTTACACACTGAAAACATATAAAACAAAGAAAGCATGACAACTTTTTCAAAAATTAAAGCCTGTTTGCTTGCAGCAATGCCGGTTCTTGTTCTTCTTATTGGCTTTTCACATTGTAAAAAAGACCCCTATAAAGGATGGACCTTTTATACTGAATCGCCACCTCCTCCTGAAATTGTTGAGTTACGTTCTGTAATTTCAAACTGTGAGCCACCTTATCCGGTAACTTTTTTTCAGCAAACCAACAACCTTATTGGAAATGTTAACTATTTGTGGGATTTCGGGGACGGGCAAACCAGTACTGACCAAAACCCACATCATATCTATTCTGTTCCGGGCGACTACGAAGTCATGTTTGTTGTTTCCAATGAAGTTGGGGCAGATACCGCATATCTTGACATGTCGGAGTTGAGTCAGTCATCAATTTCTGTTGTTGCAGATTTCAGTTATACACATTTCAATAATAATAATTATGCCCCAAACAAAGTAATTTTCAATAACAACTCCAGCGGAGCCAATCAGTTTTACTGGTATTTTGACGATGGAGACCAAAGTAATATTGCCAACCCTGAGCATATTTTTCAGGATTATGGCACATACACTGTAAAATTAAAAGGTACCTGCACCAATGGTGACTTTCACGAAACAACGAGAAGCATTTTTGTAATGCCGGCACCGCAAAGGGTTTTTATTGACTCTATTAATCTTATGTTACCCTCATCATATAAAAACGATGGGGTTTTTATTGATTTGTATCATAATACCACTTTGATAGGCACAACAATAACCAAAACACCAAGCAGCTATCCTGTCAAGTTTAAACGCCCCAACGATTTTCTGCTAAGTTACTTTTTTGACTATGTACAGTTTACTAATAATGAGGTTTTTGAGTTTTGGATAATGAAAGAAAATGGTGCTGACCCTCCCATTTTTCTTTATAAAATTGTATTGGCATCTATAGCCATTCAAGATAATTTTTATCCGAAAACCTTCTTCTACATAAAGACAGTTCCTGCATTACCTGATGTTTTTATTGATTTATACCTGAGTTATTAATAATAATTTTAAATACCATGATTAAGAAAAATGGATTTTTCTTTTTAGTTTTTTTCTCCTTTATTGCATGTTCAATAAGTGCACAACCATCTATAAAGTATTGGGATAAAGCCGGTTATATAAAAATTGGAGCCGGAGCTGTGATGCCCGGGGTTAATTTTAGTGATGCCACAATCAATGGTATGTATGCAAAAAATGGTTTTCAGATTGGTATTGACGGAAATTATATGATTGCTTACGGCTTGGGCTTGGGCTTGGATCTTGAGTACAATAAATTTGTATTTGATAAAACCTCTTTTTTTCAACATTCAAAAGCCGAGACAATAAAATCAAAAGGAGGGTACAGTTCAACAAAATTCGGATTGAATATCTTGTTTAATGTTCCTATTTTACTTGCTTCCGAGAAATTTGTGATAAACTTTTATGGAGAAGGTAATGCCGGTTTAAGGGGTATGAATATTCCGGAGATTGATTTGACTTACAATGAAATTGCAAACAAATATGTTGAAGTATCCTACCGAGCACGTGCTAATACCATGGGTTATATTGGATATAGCGCAGGATTGCAGTTTTTGTTTTCAAACAAATATGGTATAAATATCTCGTATAATGCGGTACTGCCTAGTCGGCACAGCATTAAGTATTCTGCTCGCATGTTCGATGCTGCCGGCAATTTGTATGAACAAGAGAATTACCTGCATGATTTGCTCGACAATAAAGGCGTACAGATTGGGTTTATGTTTATAATAGGTAAAAAATAGCTTTTGTGAAGTGCCGATTATTTGAAAATATTGTTTAAACAAGTTTTAAAGAATGAACAAACAAACATTTGATATCCGCAAAATTCGCGGTGACTTTCCGATTCTTCAACGAAGCATTTACAATAATCCTCTTGTGTATTTTGATAATGCAGCCACAACCCAAAAACCTGTTCAGGTTATAGAACGAATGAATAAGTATTACAGGGAGGAAAATGCAAATATCCATAGGGGTGTACACCACTTAAGTCAAATATCAACAATGGCTTTTGAGGAAACACGTGAAAAAGTAAAATTATTTTTAAATGCAGCTTATAACCACGAAATCATTTTTACCAGAGGAACAACCGAATCTATTAATCTGGTTGCCAGTTCTTTTGCTCATAGTTTTCTAAAAGAAGGAGACACCATCCTAATAACCGAAATGGAACACCATTCCAATATTGTTCCATGGCAAATGGTTTGTGAACAGTATAAAACCCAGTTAAAATATATTCCTATAGATGCCAAGGGAGAGCTTATGGAAGATGAAATGGATAAGTTGTTAAATTCCAAAGTGCGTTTTTTGGCGCTCACTCATTTATCCAATGCTTTGGGAAGCATCAATCCCATTAAAAGAATTATTGACAAAGCTCACAAGCACAATATCCCTGTGCTTATTGACGGGGCTCAGGCTGTTGCGCATATAAAAGTTGATGTTCAGGAACTGGATTGTGACTTTTATTGTTTTTCGGGACATAAGGTTTACGGACCTATGGGTATAGGTATTATGTACGGTAAAGAAAAATATCTGAATGCAATGCCTCCTTATCAGGGTGGGGGAGAGATGATAAAGAATGTCTCTCTTATCAACGGGACAAGCTATAATGAATTGCCTTTTAAATTTGAAGCCGGTACTCCCAATGTGTCTGAAGTTTTGGGGCTTAACACGGCAATAGAATATGTTAACAACATAGGGATGGGAATTATTGCTGATTATGAAAATGAGCTCCTATGTCATGCGACAGAAAAGCTACAACAGATTGAAGGCTTAAACATCATAGGCCAGGCATCACATAAGGCTTCAGTTCTTTCTTTTGTGGTTGAAGGTGTGCATCACTACGACATAGGAACCCTCCTTGATAAAAAAGGGTTTGCTTTACGCACAGGGCATCATTGCGCACAACCGGTCATGGAAAAATTTGGTATCAACGGTACCAGCAGGGCTTCCTTTTCTTTTTATAATACAAAAGAAGAAATTGACAGGCTCTATGAGGCTTTAGAAAAGGTTGTGGGCATTCTCAGATAAGCCTTTTTTAACAGTTTTCTGTTGTTTCGTATTTTTCTTTCAGCTTTTTTGCCAGTAAATCAACAAAATTTTGCAGGGGCGTTTTAAGCATTGAAGACATCAACATATTCATTTCTGCTAGAAATTCAATATAAAAAACACTGCTGTTTTCAGTCAGAAAGTCGATGTTAAAAATGAGGGTGAAATCAACCGGAGATTGGCCATCGGACATGACAATAATTTTACTGTTGGGAAATTTATCACGAATTCTTAAAGCAATTGTAGCCAGTCCTTTCACAGAAAATCGACATGAGTTTTCGTCTGAATGCCAGTCTTCGATTTTGTCGTGTACAAGGGTTTCAAAATTATTGAAATTTCCCAAATAGTCAAAAATGCTTTTATCAGAAGCATTGATATTTTCTTTTTTACTTTCTATTGTAATCATATTGTTTTTATTTTCCCCAGTTTGCAGGGTCTTTACGCCACTCTTTCAAAAAGTTAACATCATCAGATGAGATGTATCCTATACCGAGGGCTTTGTTAATAAGAAATTCATAATTACTGAGGGTGTGGAGCGGACAGTTTGCATCTTTAAATTGCATATCGGCCACTTCAAATCCGTATGAAAAAATGGCTATCATTCCTTTCACAACCAATCCGGCACTTCTCAGGGCCTCTACTACCCTGAGACTACTTTGACCTGTTGAAATAAGGTCTTCGATGACCACTACCGACTGACCGGCTTGAACAAAGCCTTCAATTTTGTTTTCTAATCCATGTGCTTTTTCAGCACTTCTGACGTAACAAAAAGGCAATCCCAATTCCTGAGCTACAAGTACACCATGCCCAATGCCTCCTGTTGCGACACCTGCTATCACATCAGGTATGCCATAAACATCCTTTAAGGTTTGAACAAAACTATCTCTTACAAAATTTCTGGTTTCAGGATATGATAAAATTTTTCTGTTATCACAATATATGGGAGATTTCCAACCCGAAGCCCATGTAAAAGGTTTTGCAGGTTCCAATTTAATTGCTTTAATTTGCAGTAAATGTTCTGCAATTTTTAAAGCTGTTTCATTATTAAGTTTCATCGTTATATGTATAAAATTAGTTATAGTAATAAAAGCCTCTTTGTTGTTAACCGCAATACATTCAAAAATTTACAGGACGGAAACTTTTGCAAAATTATCAATGATTTTGAAATAAGTTCTTTTTTTAACATTTTGAATGAAATTAATGCAGACAATAAAAATAAGGACTTTTTTATTCTTTGCTCCAATTCAAAAAGTTTTTTTTCAAAAATAAAGAAAGAAATCAAAGTTATAAAGGCAGCAGGAGGAATGGTCCTTGACAGCAGAGGCCGAGTTCTGATGATTTACAGGAAAGGCTTCTGGGATTTGCCTAAAGGTAAAATTGAAAGAAAAGAAAGCACAAAGGAAGCTGCAATAAGAGAAGTGGAGGAGGAATGTGGTCTCTGTAAGCTTGAAATTACAGGCAAACTAAAACCCAGCTATCACATATACGAAGAAGGGAACCGGTTTATTCTGAAAAAATCCATCTGGTTTCTCATGTTATCAAAAGATAAAAAAGCACCTGTACCCCAAAGTTGTGAGAGTATTACAAAAGCCGTATGGATGGAAAAGAAGATGGTGGGAAAAATTATTGATGAAGCTTATGATAATATCAAGGACTTACTCGTCAAGTTTTACTTGTAATTATTTACATAGTGACTTGCTGTACACTAAATTTCAAATTGTAAGTGCTGCGCACAAGTCATTTTGAAATTTCAAATTGTAAGTGCTTCGCACATTGTAACCCTGTCTGCAGAAAAAATCGTAAATTTTAAATTTTCTCTAAAACTGCAGGCTTATAACATGAAAAGCGTTAAATGACATAAAATATATTTTGCAATTTTCTTTTTATCAGATTTTATAATTAAATTGTATTTTTGTATAATGATAATTTAATTTCGGGATGATAAAGTTCTTAAAATTTTTTTTTAATACACTTACCGGGATTTTTACTAATATTTACCGAACATTCCGATATAATCGAATAGCACGTATATTATTAATAATTGTAATTATTAAATTTTCCATATTATATGGTTTTTTAAAAAGTTATCTATACCCTCGGTATCTTAAACCGAAATGGGAAAGCAAACAGGAGCGTATTGATGCCGTAACTGACGATTTGATTAAACAACATAAACTACAAAACCATGATTGATTTTATTGATTTGAGCCTTGTCAACTGGTCGCGGGGGCAATTTGCCATGACAGCTATTATTCATTGGCTGTTTATCCCACTCACAATCGGTATGACTTACATCATTGCTATTGCCCAGACGATTCATGTGAAAACGGGTGACCCGGAATGGGAAAAACTTGCTAAATTCTGGGCGAAACTTTTTGGGATAAACTTTGCCATAGGTGTCGGAACAGGAATTATTCTCGGCCTTGAGTTCGGGACAAACTGGTCAAATTACTCTTGGATTTCGGGTGATATTTTTGGAGCCCCCCTTGCCGCAGAAGGAATTATGGCATTTTTCCTTGAATCCACTTTCATTACCATTATGTTTTTTGGCTGGGGCAAAGTGAGTAAAAAGTTTCATTTGGTGTCGTGCTACCTGGTGGCTTTTGGTGCCAGTTTATCTGCTCTCTGGATCCTTGTCGCCAATGCATGGATGAATTATCCTGTAGGCATGGTATTCAATCCGGATACTGCCCGACATGAAATGATTGATTTTTGGGCTGTTCTATTATCTCCATTTGCCATAAACAAATTTCTACACACCATCGCTTCAGGTTTTGCTATAGGTTCGTTTTTCATAATTGCTATAAGCAGCTGGTTTTTGCTTAAGAAAAGAAACATCCTATTAGCAAAACGCAGTATCATCATAGCAGGAACTTTTGGCCTTATTGGCAGTTTGTTTGTTGCAGCCACAGGAGATGGATCGGCCTATAATGTGGCACAACACCAACCTGCAAAGTTAGCAGCCATGGAAGGCTTATACAATGGGTCCGAAGGTGTAGGTCTTGTAACCATTGGAATGCTGACCCCGGGAAAGAAAGTTGGGGACGATAAACCTGATTTTGTGTTCCGACATGAAATCCCTAAAGCTTTATCTTTCTTGGGTTTCAGAGACTTCAATGCTTTTGTACCCGGTGCCAATGACCTTGTTTATGGAAATGTAGAACATGGTATCCTGTCTGCCGAAGAAAGAATCAGTAAAGGTAAGCTTGCATTGAAAGCTTTGGCTGACTATAAAACTGCTGTTAATGCAGGAGATGATATCGGTAAAAACAATGCTTTAGCGGAGTTTAGGTTGTACGAGGAACATATGGGTTATGGCCACTTTGCAGATCCAGAGAGCATCCTGCCAAATATTCCATTTATTTTTTACAGCTTCCGGTTGATGGTAGGTGCTGGTTTCTTTCTGATTGCTGTCGCCGGATTTTTACTGTTTATGACAATTAAAAACAGGATTGAAAAAAACAAATGGTTCCTACGACTTGGCATTTTAGCTTTTCCGGTGGCTTTTGTGGCCTCTATGGCAGGTTGGATAGTAGCCGAAGTAGGGCGTCAACCATGGACAATTCAAGATTTTTTACCCACCATGGTTTCAGTTTCAAATATCAATACTACAGCTGTTTTATTAACATTCTGGATGTTTTTGGCAATTCTTATCATTTTGGTCATAGCCGAAGTGCGTATCATGTTATTTGCTATCAAAAAAGGTCCGGAACAAAAGAAAGGAGGTTCAAATGTTTGATGCATTAACTCATATTCAATTACAACAATACTGGTGGCTCATAATGTCAGTAGTTGGTTCGTTTTTGGTTTTTCTCCTATTTGTTCAGGGAGGGCAAACCCTTTTAGGCGTTCTGGGCAAGAATGAAATGGAGAAAACAATGATTGTCAATTCTATAGGACGAAAATGGGAATTTACATTTACCACATTGGTTCTTTTTGCTGCCGGTATGTTTGCTTCCTTCCCCTTGTTTTATGCCACTTCTTTTGGTGGTGCCTATTATGCATGGAAAATATTTCTTATCTGCTTTGTTTTGCAGGCCGTTTCATTTGAATACAGAAGAAAAAAGGGAAACCTATTAGGGCAAAAAACATACGAAGGTTTCTTATATGTTAACGGATTTCTTGGCACCTTCCTACTGGGTGCAGCAGTGGCTACTTTTTTTACGGGAAGTTCATTTATCAGAAATGATTACAATCTTTCAACATGGCAAACAGAACTTTATGGAATCGAGATTCTCTTTAATTTTACCAACATATCATTAGGTCTTGCAATCCTCTTCCTTGCCCGAACATTAGGCGCCTTATATCTGTTGAATAATATTAACTATGACATCATCAGAGAAAGAGCCCGAAAACAAATTATTTTTAATGCCCTTCCTTTTCTGGTTTTCTTTCTTTACTTTATGATACGGGTATTTTTAATGGATGGTTATGCTGTCAATCCTGATACCAAAGTCGTTTTCATGGAACCCTATAAATACTTAAACAATTATCTGCAAATGCCTGTTGCCCTTGTTCTGTTTCTTTTAGGTGTGGTGCTTGTTTTATATGGTATCGGTATTGCGATTTTTAAAAGAAGTGATAAAGGTATCTGGTTTTCAGGCTCAGGAACTATTCTGACTGTTTTGTCCATTTTCTTTATCTTAGGATTTAATAATACCTCTTTTTATCCCTCTTCTTCTGATATTCAAAGCTCCCTAACCATTGAGAACGCATCTTCAAGTCTCTACACCCTGAAAGCTATGACCTATATTTCCTTGTTTGTTCCGGTTATTTTAGGTTACATTTTTTTTACCTGGCGTGCCATTGATAAGGGTAAAATCAATCCTGAGGACATGAATGATAACTCAGACCAACACGTTTATTAATTACGAAAAGAAATATACTATGGATTATTTAACATCAATATTATGGCTTATAAGTTGGCCACTTATGATTTTTCTTACTTATAAAATATCTGTATTTGGCATAAAGGCTCTTGAAAAGAATATTAAAAAAGAAGAGTAGCCCAATGATGCGTGAGAGACTCATATCTTCTAATGGACAAAACGTGGGTGGGTATTTAAGAATCCTTTTTGCCCATAGAAATTTGATTTGGGTTTTTGCTCTTCGCGATATCAAAAGTAAATACGCTCAAACCTTTTTGGGAACTTTATGGGGCTTTTTACAACCACTCATCACTTTGCTGATATTTTCATTTTTCTTTGGTGTTTTACTTAAGGTAAACACGGGAGAGACTCCATATATCTGTTTTGTCTTTACAGGACTTATGTTTTGGTATAATTTTACTGCTATAGTTAACAGTGGAAGTGTTTCCCTTCTGCAATCACAAGAATTGATTAAAAAAATATATTTCCCCAAACTTACTTTGGTAGTATCAAAAGCAGTTGTGGCTTTTTTTGAATTTCTGTTTATGTTACTGATTATGTTTTTTCTTATGTGTATTTACGGAATGTCACTGCGTGCCCACATACTTATACTTCCTGCTTTGCTTTTGCTAAATGCACTTACAGCACTTTCTGTTGCCATCTGGATGTCTGCACTGACAATTAAATACAGAGACCTTCAGCATATTATGCCCTATCTTATTGGTTTTGGAATTTTTGTTACTCCTGTGTTCTTCCCCACAACGCTTATTCCTAAACAGTTTGCTTTTCTGATTTATATCAACCCCTTGGCAGGTATTGTGGAATGGAACAGATGGGCTTTCATGGGAGGTTTATTACCCCCTCCTGAATACATATGGGGTTTTGTTGTTGTGGGTCTTTTATTAATAACAGGTCTTTGGTATTTTTTCAGAAATGAAGATAATATAGCAGATTATATCTGATTATTTTGCTTTTAATATTTCATTCAATATAAATCTGCCCACATATTCTCCTTTTATTTGCTCTCCGAGCTCGTTCAGGTGACAGTCATCCACCCATGTATTGTCAGGAATTGCATCCTTTGGAAAAGGTAAGAAAAAGGCGTTTTTGTCTGTTGCAATTTTCCTGAGAATTTCTTCATTAAAGTCGTAATATAGGGTTTCTTCAAGGACATTCTTAAACTCAGGATTGCCCTGAAAAGACAATAAAAGAACCTTGCTGCTGTCATTTTGAATTTCACTTACAACTGAGTTTATATTCCTGTAAAAAGCCAGTTCTTCAATATTTTCCATAGCTGTAGTTGCATTTCCTTCGTACCATTTTGCATACAAATATTCATTCATATGTACAAACATGTCGTTTTCAGCAAATTCAGAATAAAAGAGGTGAAAAGCCAAAACCGAGAAGAAATTTGACGAGAACAAAGCTTTTGTAAAAGAACCTACTTTCGGCAATGTTGAAAGTGTTTTGCGCCAGTTGCTATAGTCGGGTTGATAGGTCGGTTTTGTAATGGCCTGTGCATCATTGCCTCCTTCATTAATAACGACCAAATCAGCATTATAATAACGAAACTTCAAAAGATAATGAATTAATATCTCGGCAGATGTACCCCATGGCACACCGGCATTTATGATTTCAATTTTTTTTCCGGGAAGATTTTCCCTAAGATATTTCCCTGTAAATTCAGGATAGGTTTTAAGAGGGTCAGCTACGCCCCAACCATAGGTGGTAGAACCACCAAGGAAAAGAATACGGAATGAATCCGCATTGTCTCTCTTCCTGGGAACGAGGACTCCTCTGTAACCATGCTCATTGTGCTGTACAATATTATGTTCAACTTCTCCAGGTGTTGGAATATAATTGAGGTATGCCTGAGATATGCAAAGTTGGTACTCGATGATTGGTTTATCGGATTTAAAATAATCAACTAACTTTATTATTTCGGGGCGTTTGTACTTGATATATAAATATGAAGCCAATTCAATCGGTATAATAATAATCAAAACTAATATCAAATACATCAGTATTTTTTTTAGTAAACTATTTTTAGTTGATTTTATACTATTGGTACTTGGTGGTGTTTTTGGATTACCTGCTTTTATTTTTTGTTTATTCATAGAATTTTTATTGCAAATATAACTAATTTAGTTTAGTTTCGAAACCGGCTTTAATATAATCTTCTTTTGAATTAATATTTATCATAATTTTCTCGTTTTCGACAGGGCATTCAATTCTATTATAGGTTTCTAAAAAGTCCTTAAAATTAAAGTCTGAGCTGTTGATAGATTTAATGGCTTCAATCAATTCTTTCGCTATCAGAACAGGATGACCTGCTTTTTTATTAAATGTTGGTACAACATAAGAGTTTGACTTAATTTTTTTCTTTAGTTTCAGCAGGGTAATTTCGTCTGAAAAAGGATTGTCAATGTTCTGGATGAAACATGAATCGGTACTTTTTAGAGCACTGATACCCAGTTTAATTGAATGAAACCGGCCTATTTCGGGAATTGTATTTTCAATGACTGTTAAAGGCTCGTAGGGGCTTAAAAATAGGGATGTTTCAGGAAAATCAAACTTATTTACGATCAGAATTATGGGGCTCCCTATTTTTTTATAAGTATCTATAATGTGTTCAACAAAAGTAACTGAGTTATCCCATTTTAGAAAAAGTTTTGGGGATTTCATCCTTTCAGAGAGACCTGCGGCAAGAATAATAACCGGAGAAGGCTGTTTTTCGTAAATATTACAAAGCATTTGTTTATTTTTGTTTTTCAAAATTAACTTAATTCTAGTAAAATGACAGATAAATTTCATCCGCTATCCTTAGAAAATCTATATACTATGTTTGTAAAAAATATGCAAACACGTAAAGGATTTGGTCTTACAAAGGACCTTGTTTTTCAAAGTGAAGACTATAAAATACTCCAAACGGAATTTATGAACCAGACCCTTGACACCCCTTTTGGTGTGGCAGCAGGTCCTCACACGCAGCTGTCGCAGAATATCTTGATGGCTTGGCTAAGTGGTGCACGATATATTGAGCTTAAAACCGTGCAGGTTTTGGATGAGCTTGAAGTTTCAAAACCATGTATTGACATGCAGGACGAGGGTTATAACTGTGAATGGTCGCAGGAACTAAAAATTGAGGAATCTTTTAATGAGTATCTGAATGCATGGATTCTAATTCACCTTTTTCAGTATCAGAAAAACAAACATAAATCTCCGGGACTTATTTTTAATATGAGTGTTGGTTATAATTATGATGGAATATTAAGTGATAAAGTTCAATGGTATTTAGATAAGATGAATAATTGTTCTGTTGAGAAAAAAAATAAAATTGAAGCGTTGTCGGTCATATGTCCTGAAATAAAAGATGTTGAAATTCCCGATTGTATATCAAACAATGTAACCCTTTCGACCATGCACGGTTGCCCACCCGATGAGATTGAAAAGATTACAAGCTATTTGGTTAAGGAAAGAAAATTGAACACCATTTTAAAACTGAATCCAACCTTGTTGGGTAAAGATGCATTAAGAAATATTTTAAATACTCAAAATGGTTTCTATACCGAAGTTCCTGATATTGCTTTTGAACATGACCTTAAATATGAACAGGCTTTAGGAATCATCGAAAGATTGACGGCTGCTGCTGCTGAAAACCACGTTTTCTTTGGACTTAAATTAACCAATACCCTTGAAAGTCTTAATACCCGACAAGTTTTTTCAAAGTCACAGGAATCTATGTATATGAGTGGGCGTGCATTGCATCCAATAAGTATCAACCTTGCTAAGAAAATTCAGGAAAATTTTAACGGCAGACTGCAAATATCTTTTTCAGCAGGGGCCGATTGTTTCAATTTGCCCGATGTACTGGCTTGTGGATTATTTCCTGTTACTGTCAGTTCTGATGTGCTGAAACCAGGTGGATACAGCCGGTTACTGCAGTATGCAAAAGCCTGCAAAGATGCGTACATTGCTTCTAATGCGATGGGACGGGAGGAATTCATCAAGAACAAAAACGTAGAAAAAGATGTACCTGAAAAGGAGGCTGCTTTGGCTAATCTTAAATTATATGCACAAAATGTCCTTGAACAAAAAGCCTATAAAAATGATTTTTTCATCGAAAAGAGCATAAAAACAAATAAAGAATTAGGTGTTTTTGATTGTATTAATGCGCCCTGCACACTAACATGTCCCACGCATCAGGATATCCCCGAATATATGTTTCATGCTTCAAAAGGGCAATGGGAGAATGCATTGTTGACAATCCTGAGGACCAATCCATTTCCAAATGTTCTGGGTATGATTTGCGATCATAAGTGCCAGACGAAATGCACACGTATTAATTATGATGAGGAATTGCGTATCCGCGATGTAAAATGGTTTGTAAGCCATGCCGATGAACAGAATAACATGCCTGAGAATCTCCCTGCCAAAGGATTAAAAGCAGCAGTTATTGGAGCCGGCCCATCGGGATTATCGTGTGCCTATTTTCTAAAGTTGGCAGGCATGGATGTGGCAGTATTTGAATCAAAAAGTGTTTCCGGCGGGATGATTTCTGAGGCAATTCCCAATTTCAGACTTAAAGAAGCTGCATTGAAGAAAGATATTGACAGGATAAAGAATATGGGTGTGGCTATTCACTACAATGCCCGAATTAATACAGAGACCTTTAACAAACTCAGGGAAACTTATAACTGTGTATATATAGCTGTGGGTGCGCAAGAGAATAAAAAACTCAATATTGAGGGAGAACACAGTGAAGGCGTATTGGATCCTATCCAATTTTTATCATCAATTAAAAAGAAAGAAAATCTGATAAAATTTAAAAATATTGCCATCATTGGCGGAGGTAATACAGCTTGTGATATTGCGCGTTCAGCTCACAGATTATTAAAGGGAGAGGGCAAGGTAACAGTAGTTTACCGCCGTACTTTACGAGAAATGCCTGCTGATAAAGAAGAATTGGAAGCCATGCTGTCTGAAAATATTGAGGTTGTTGAGTTGACGGCTCCTTTAAAGATTATTTCCAAAAATGGGAAAGTGTCAGCATTAGCATGTATAAAAATGAGCCAGGGAGAAAATGATGAATCCGGTCGCTCAAAGCCCGTGCCTATTCAGGGGTCTGATTTTGAGCTGCCTTTTGATGCCATCATTCCTGCTTTAGGTCAGCATGTTGTTGTTGATTTTATGGAGAAGGAAGCTTATGAAAGTGTAACAGCTTATCAGACCGCAGTTGATGGTGTTTTTATTGGTGGTGATGCTTTAAGGGGAGCTTCAACAATAATAAATGCAGTTGGTGATGGCAGAAAAGCCTCAAGCAGAATCATCAGCACACTTGCTAAAAATATAACAGAGAATAATTCTTTTTCTACCGGCCTGTCCTATGAAGAACTGATAGAGAAAAAATCAGTTAGGAAACATTCGGTATTAAAATATCCAGCTATTGCAAAGTATCAGGAAACGGCACCGGAAATGCCTTTCTCAAAAGAGGACATAATGGAAGAGGCCGCCCGCTGTTTATTTTGTCACGAATTGTGCAATATCTGTGTAACTGTTTGCCCCAATAAAGCCAATTATTGTTATGAAGTAAAACCATTTTCGATGATGTTGCCAAAGCTGATTGTAAAAGATGGAAAGTATTCTATTGAGCCTCACAAAACATTTGAAGTTAAACAAAAATACCAGATTATTAATATCGGAGATTTTTGTAACGAATGCGGTAATTGCAATACATTCTGTCCTACTTCGGGAGCACCCTATCAACAGAAACCAAAGGTTTATCTAACTTCATTATCTTTTATAAGTGTAGAAGAGGCTTACCTTTTAAGCAAACACAAAGACAAAAGTGTTCTTGTTTATAAAAAGAAAGGCCTTTTTAGCACCCTGACGTCATTCCAAAACAAATACCTTTATGAAACCGACTACGTAAAGGTAGAATTTGATGCAGATTTTAAAATAATTCATGTAGAAACACTTGCACCTTGTGCATCAAAAGTTACTTTTGAAAAGGCAGCAGAAATGTATGTGCTTATCAATGGTATAAGTAATCTTTGTTAAAATATTGAAAGATATTTTTCGAAAAGAACTACCTTAATTGAGACCTGTAATAGTCAGCTTTTTGAATATCACCGATATTTTCAAAATACACAACAAGGTTTTGTGCTAAGGATGTGTTTGAAGGTGCTTTTTCAAATGCTTTTTCCATGTACTCCACTGCCAATGTTGTATCCCCATTTACTAAATAGTAGTTCCCCAGATTAACGTAAGGCACATCCAGATTTGGATCTATTTTCATGATTTTGTGGTTGCATGTTTCAAAGAGTTCTGTTTCTCCCCGTGCTGCATAAATAAGGCTCAGGTTTGAATAGGCTTTCACATAGCCGGAGTCTTTTTCTATGGTTTTCATATAAAATTGGATGGCTGATGCAGTGTCTCCTGTCAGGTCGTGGCAATAGGCCAAATTGAAATAAGGTTCAACATAATTGCTGTCTGTTTCTATGGCTTTCTCAAAATAGGGCATGGCTCTTTGGTAATCCTGATAAAAAACAAAGTATATGGATCCCATATTATTCCACGAAGGCGAATATTCAGGAAAAACTTCAACAGAAAGGTTATAATAATAAAGAGCGGAATCAACTTTCAACTTGTTTTTGGCGGCGTTGCGGCTTATTGAAAGATCGTCAATGGCTTCTTTGAAAAGCGTACCGGCAAGTAAAGAATTTGCTTTGGCAGAGTTTTGAAGATGTTCAATATCACTTACAAAGAGGCTTTTATGGTCGTACCATGCATTGTTTCTACTAATGGTTTTCAGTGAATAGGGCAACAGAAAAATAAGGAGTAATATGATGATTCGATTTAAACTCTTTGGGTTTATATGGGTGTTGAAAATTGGTGTTTTGGTTAACTTAAAAAACCCGTAAACCAATGCCATGCAAAAGGATAATGAGGCTGCATAAACAAAACGCTCACCTACAATTCCTGCAACAGGAGTAAGGATATTGGTAAACATTGAAATACTGCTCAAATAAAATAAAATAATAAATGACAGCAGGTGCTTTTCCTTTAGTTTGAATATGGCATATCCCAAAAGAAAGACATAAATTATTACGGATAACACTATAAAAATATATGCCGAACCCTCTATAGGAAACATGTTGTAGCCATAGAAAAATGAAAGGGGGTGTGGAAATACCAGCAATTTTAGATAAAACCACAAAGCGTAAAGCCCTGTATTTAATTTAAGTAAAAACCCATTTTCAACAAACAAGGGGTTTTCTGTTATTGAAAAGGGCTGTATCTGTTCGGGCAACATCAGGCGGGAAAGGTAAAACAGAAGCAGCAATGCAAATGCAGTAATCCCACTGTAAATCAAATTTCTTTTTATAGAAATGGTCGTAAAAAAATATAAACAAAGCGGAATAACTGCCAGGAATGTCAGGGCAGAAAGTTTGGAGAAAAACCCAAGCCATAAACTGATATTGGCAAGTACAAAAAACTTTATTTTTTTGCTCTCAACAAAACTGAACATAAACATAACAGCGCCCATCCCACCTAAGAAGCTAAGGAGCTCATCTCTGTTTTTTAAACTGCACACCACCTCGGTGTGGGCTGGATGAGCCATAAAAAGAAGGGTGATTCCCAAAGGTACAATCAGATGGCTTTGAGCCAAAATACGTGAGAGGAATTTAAACAAAATAAAACCTGTGAAAATATACAGAATAAGATTAATCAAGTGGCTTATGTTTGGGTTTTCACCAAAGAACTGGTGTTCTATTGCAAAAGTCATTTGAACAATTGGCCGGTAGCCGTATTGCATTTTTTCGGTCTCAGCATAAAAGGATGTGAAAATTGTTGGAATAGCTTCGAAGCCCTTTGCAATAAGAGCATTATCGTGCACCACAAGCTCATCATCAAGAGCATATTTGTTCGACAGACTTTTTCCATACAGAATGATGGCGAATAAAGCGATTAAAATCATCGCATTCCTTTTACTGAAAAGGGCTTGAATTAACGGTTTTTTAGCGTTATTCCGATGCTTTGTTTTTTTTTTGTCTGCCATATTTTTTTTGCAAACACAAACTTATACTTTTATTCTTAAAAATTAAAATAACTTTGTAATAAAATGCAAGTATGGAATTGATTTATTATATGCGACAATGGCCTGGAAGTAGAACAGCTCTTCTTTTGCGTTTTTTTAATATGGGTATTTATGAGTTACGCAGAATTTTTTCAGGTCGTAAATATATTGCCGAATTTGATTTATCCAGCGATTGCAATCTCAGATGTAAGCATTGTTATCATTTCCGTACCATAAAGGAAAGTCCCTCACCAATGCTGCCATTGGAAAAGTGGCGGGAAAAATTTTTAGAACTCAGATTAAAAGGCATCAGACGTATTTTGCTTATTGGAGGTGAACCTGCTGTAAGAATGGATGTTATTAAGGAAGCTTGCCGCATTTTTAAGTACGTTGATATTTGTACTAATGGCACAATCCCAATAGGTTCCTTCTATACCCAAAAATTATTTGTGTCGATAGACGGCACACGAGAAACACACGATAACATGAGAGGACCCGGCGTTTTTGATAAAGTTCTTGAAAATTATAACAACGATTCCAGAGTGGTTTTAAGCATGACCCTGACTAATGATAATTGGATGGAGCTTGAGTTTGTCTTAAAACTGGCTGTTAAAAAGAATTTCCTTGGTGTCTCCTGCGATTTGTACACGCCACATCCCGATCATTCTGATAATGACCCCAACCTTCTTCATAATGAATTACGCGGTAAAATCATTGATAATATCTTGATGTTAAAAAAGAAGTATCCCCGACACTTGTTAATGAGCAATAGTGCCATAAAATGGTTCTACAAAGCTGACCATTCAGGGAAGCCTTGCTACTGGCGCGATCAGGTATTGCACTTTAACGAAAAACTCGAAGAAAGACCTTCGTGTGCCAATCTAGATTGTAGGCACTGTGGACATTTTGCACAAGCAAACCTGAGCCCCCTCAATATATTGCTGAAGTCACATTAATGTTCTAAATACCCAGTCCTAATGCCTGATAAAATTTCAGATTTATTATCATTAATTAAGCTCAGGTACTGTATTTATCTGTTTATTCTGGCGTTCGCCGTGTATCTGCGCTTTTTTGCCAATAGTCTTCAATTATACCTTGAATTTGATGCACCCGGTTATCTGCTCCCTGCTCTTGATTATTTAAGTGAAGGAACAATACGGAGCTATGATGCAAGGGCCTATCCTTATCCAATGTTTGTATTAGTGGTTCTGAAAATTTTTAAATCACTGTCAGCGTTAACCATTATTCAACATGTCATAGGCATTTGTGGCGGGTTGTTCTTTGTTTTTCTTTCCGAAAAGATATTCTCCTTTTTCCCTGCAAATACAAAATATGTGTGGGTGTTGACAGCCCTCAACAGTATTGTTCTTGCTTTAATGATGTTAAATGGAAATATCATTGTTTTTGAAAAAACATTGCGACCCGAAGCTTTGTTAATGCCTTTTCTGAACCTCATTTTTCTGATGCTATTTTTACTTTTACAAGCCAAATCAAAAAAAATTATTCTAGCCACTTGTTTGTGGCTTTGCTTTTTAAGCATGCTCCTCTTTCCTCGATTCTTACTTTCTTTTGCTGCGATTAACATTATTGCTGTCATAGTGTTTTTCAGAAATTGCAAATCAAAAAAAGTGCATGGTCTCATTTACCTAACTGCAACGACAATAATTATGCTTTCTTTGGTATGGGTTCCAGAGATCATGTTTAGAAAAAAAAGTGATGGCATTTATAAATATTTTGTGTATCAACAGTTTTTCTATAGCAATGCAGGTGCTGTACTCATGGCTTTAAAAAACTATGAAACACCTGCTTTTGAATATGTAGATTTAAACAACAGCCTTAAAAATAAATTGGAAGAAGCTCTAAGTCATGAAAACAAAACTTCTTTTCCGGTTTTATCCTATGATGTTGACCAACTGCAATACGAAGTCATTGGTCCCCTTATTGAAAACAGTATGCTGTCATACATGAGCATACCATCACATATAATAAATGATTCATCCTATATTCTGAATAGAAATGACACCATCCTCCTGAGAAATGCTCTGAGTGATGAGCTGCAGATTTTTTATAAAAGCTGGACTTTTTTTCTTACAAAAAATTACCCATGGCAGTTGTTTCAGAAAACTTTCAACCAATTCTTTTATGTGTTGAGTCATAAACAATCAAATCCCTGGTTGTTTCCGTCTGAAATTAATTTAAGCTCGGGTTTTATAATTAAATCACATCATTTGAGTTCTTTCAGATACCTTTTTTCAGAGTTGAATTATAGGACTAATGAAAGCCTCAATATCCGTTTCCCTGAAATACTGGTAGATATTTATTGCCCATTTTCTTATCTTTTTCGATGGGGCACCTGGCTTTCAATTTTTGTGTTTTTATATTTGATTATACAAAAAAAGGATTTTCTTCTCAGCCTTGCGATTTTAATCATTTACATTTCTGCGGTTTTGCCTGTGGGAATGCTGCACACATTTGAACATCAGCGCTACAGTCAAAGCCTTTTAGTTCTGGGGCTTTATGTGGTGTATGGTGTTTGTGTTGAGGTGTTGAGGAATGGTGCCACTTATAGAGCGATTTCAGAAACTAAAAAAAATGAAATTAAGGATTAAAAAAATTGTACCTTTGCATTTTATTAATCAAAAAATCTAAAAATGGTATCAAAAGATAAATTTGTTTCCTTGGTATATATATTAAGGGAAAACGATGTAAACGGCAAAACAATTGAAGAAGTTAAAGAAGATCAACCCCTGAGTTTTATCTTTGGGAACGGACAAATGTTACCAATGTTTGAAGAAAATATCTCTAATCTAAAAATAAACGACAGTTTTGAATTTGGTTTGAAATCTGATGATGCATACGGTCCTCTTTTCGATGACGCGGTTGTAAATCTGCCCAAGGATATTTTTATGAATGATGGGAAAATTGATGAAACCGTTGTTTTTGTTAACAATGTTGTTCCTATGCAGGATAAAGATGGAAACATGTTTTATGGACGTGTTTGCGAAATTGTTGAAGACAGTGTGAAAATGGATTTTAACCATCCTATGGCTGGGAAAAACTTGCATTTTACAGGAAAAATTATTGAAGTCAGAGATGCTACCCATGAGGAGCTGAGCTCATTACATAAGCACGACAGTTCTTGCGGATGTGGCTGTTAGCCAATCTCGTATTTCGTATCTAAAATTATTGAAGCACAGTTCCGGGTTTTTACAATAAATTTTGTAATAATTTTAATATGTCGTATGTAAAACCATCTATCCCGAAAGGTACGAGGGACTTTGTTCCCGAAGAATTTGCACGGAGAAAATATATTTTCAACACGATTGAAAATGAATTTAAAAAGTATGGTTATAAACCGCTCGAAACTCCATCAATGGAGTTTCTTTCAACCCTTACAGGTAAGTATGGTGATGAAGGGGATAAGTTGATTTTTAAAATCCTTAACTCAGGGGATTATCTTTCTGAAGTATCAGATGAAGAACTGACGAATAAAGACCTAAAATCCTTAACAAGCCGTATTTGCGAAAAAGCATTGCGCTACGACTTAACAGTTCCCTTTGCACGTTTTGTCGTTCAACATTACAATGAGTTAACCTTCCCTTTTAAAAGGTATCAGATGCAGCCGGTATGGCGTGCCGACAGACCTCAAAAGGGCAGATACCGTGAGTTTTATCAGTGTGATATTGATGTTATTGGCAGTACAAGCCTTCTTAATGAAGCTGAATTAATTAAAATCAGTGACGGTATTTTTCAAAAGCTTCATATAAATGTCACTATAAAACTTAACAACCGTAAGATCTTAAACGGTATTGCAGAGGTATTGGGTGAAAATGAAAAGTTTACAGACATCACAGTGGCACTTGATAAATTAGATAAAGTGGGGTGGGAGATTGTACATAGTGAACTCATTGCAAAGGGCATAAAACCTTGCGCTGTTGAAAAAATTGCCCTTCTTGTTAAGATGTCTGAAAGCCCCACTGCATTGACTGAAATTGCTGAATTTGTTAAAGATTCGGAAATTGGCCGGCAGGGCATAGAAGAGCTACGAACAGTTATTGAACTTACAAGTAAAATGAATGTGAAGTCTCAGATTTGCTTCGATGTATTGCTTGCAAGAGGTTTGAACTATTATACCGGCACCATTTTCGAAATTGCAGCCAAGGATGTTCAGATGGGAAGCATTAGCGGTGGTGGGCGTTACGATGACCTTACAGGAATCTTTGGATTAGACAATATGTCCGGTGTTGGTATCTCTTATGGAGCCGACAGAATTTATGACGTCATGCAAATGCTAGGTGTTTTCCCAGAATCATTAAATTGTTTTACACAGGTACTTTTTCTGAATTTTGGTGACAGGGAAGTTCAATATATTCTATTTCTGGCCGAAGCCTTACGAAAAAAAGGAATTTCAACAGAAATTTTCCCCGACAATGCAAAGATGAAAAAACAAATGTCTTATGCTGATAAGAATAAAATTCCATTTGTCATCATTGCCGGTGAAAACGAAATTCAGAATAATGTATTTACATTAAAAAACATGACAACAGGCACCCAGCAGGAGCTAAGTTTTGAGGCAGTTTTAAATATTTTTAATTAATAGCTTCCAAAATGCAAGCATATAAGCAGTTGGACGACTCAACAATTTGTGCACTGAGTTCAGCTCAGGGTCATGCAGCAGTAGCAGTAATAAGAATCAGCGGGAAAGAGGCTTTGTCAATAGTTGACCGCATCTTTAAATCACGAAAGCCTGATGTCCTTCTTGTAAATGCTGTAAGTCATACTGCTCATTACGGGCAGATTTACAATAAGGATGGTCTTTTGGACGAAGTGCTTGTTAATATTTACAAGGCTCCACGTTCTTATACAGGTGAAAATTCTGTTGAGATTTTCTGCCACGGATCCCCTTACATTCAGCAGAAAATTCTTGAAGTTTTGCTCGAGAATAATTGCCGTCTTGCACAAGCAGGGGAATACACATTCAGGGCATTCCGTAACGGCAAGCTCGATTTGTCGCAGGCTGAAGCTGTTGCCGATGTGATAGCTTCGGATTCAAAATCTGCTCATGATTTAGCCATACGACAACTTAAAGGGGGCTTTTCCAAAAAAATTGATGCCCTTAGGCACGAACTGCTTAAGTTTACCTCTCTTATTGAACTGGAATTGGATTTCTCTGAAGAAGATGTTGAATTTGCCGACCGTTCTCTGTTACTGTCTCTGATTGAAAATATTGAAAAAGAACTTATAAGTCTCAAAGATTCTTTCAGTCTTGGGAATGTCCTCAAAAAAGGAATTCCTGTAGCCATCATTGGTAAACCAAATGTAGGGAAATCAACCTTGTTGAATGTTTTACTCAATGAAGAAAGAGCCATTGTTTCTGCTATCCCCGGAACGACCAGAGATGCCATTGAAGACACTGTCACTCTGGATGGTATATCTTTCAGGTTTATTGATACTGCCGGTTTGAGAGAAACAGATAGCGAAATTGAAAATATGGGTATTGAAAAAACCATTGAAAAAATTAATCAAGCTTTTATAGTTTTATATGTTTTTGACATAAGTCAGACCGAAATTGAAGAACTGAATGAAAAGTTGGATGAGCTTGAGGCTTTGTGTGGCAAAGAGAAAAAAATAATCCTTATCGGGAATAAATCCGATATGCTTGTTGAAACACCGCCTACATTCAAGAAACTTGTTGAAAAAGACTGTGTTTTTATTTCTGCCAAAAGACGTGAAAACACCCACATGATAGCTGATAAGCTTATTGACATTGTTAATGAGGCACATATGAATGCAAGTGATATCATGGTTTCAAATGTTCGTCATTATGAAGCTCTTAACCATGCACACAGTATTATTAGTGACATCATTGCCCTGATTCATTCAAATACAAGCCATGAGCTTCTTGCAGCGGATCTGCGTCGGGCTCTGCATTATCTTGATGAAATTACCGGACTAAAAATCAGCAACGAAAATGTGCTGGATGAGATTTTTTCGAATTTCTGCATAGGAAAATAATTCTAAAAATAAATCATGATCGGAAAAACCGATAAAATAAATGCAATTTTGTAAAAATACATTTACAAATATGCGTATATTTGTAAAAAATAATTTACACAATAGAAGAATATTTTTTTATTATTTGTTCAACTATTACTGACTGCTATTCCTGCTTCAGAAAACGAAATAAAACAGAAATAGATTTATTTAATAAAAAAACCGCCCAACATTGTCAAGCGGTTTTTCATCTTCCAACAGATTGTTACTTAATTTCAATCTGCCTCATCGGTTTTTCTTTGGCCTCATCTCTTTTAGGTATTGTAATGTTGAGAATGCCGTTTGAGTGTTTTGCCTCTATTTTTTCGGAATTGGCTGTTTGTGGCAAACCAAAACTTCTTCTGAATGAGCAGTAGTTAAATTCCTTTCTCATGTATTTCTCATTATTCTCTTCATGCTTCTGTTCTTTTTCAGATGAAATAGTAAGAACATTGTTTTTAATTTCGATTTTAAAATCATTTTTATCCAATCCCGGTGCAGCAAGTTCGATTTTAAACTGTTCACTGTCCTCGCTGATGTTAACAGCAGGCATACTTACATTGGTTGATTGATCAAAATAATTTTGAAAAAAATCATTTGCAAAGTAATCATCGTTGAAACTTGGAAAAAACTTGTTTTTTAAGATTAGTGACATAATTTGGTCCTCCTATATTTTGTTAAACATTAGTTTTAAATTTTCAAATCATTTTTCAATTTCTGTACCACTGGAATTTTTATAAAGAAAATGCGCCATAATGGCACTTTTCTTTGATGTTGATGTGTCAAAATGGCGTATTTTTATAACCAGAATCATACAATCAACAATAAGATGTGTTATAGAAAACTTAAAAATGTTCTAAAATATTTTTAAGTTCTTGAACTTCTGACGTCAATAAAATAATAAGAAAGACTTAAAAGCCAGTTTAATTCAAGGAATGAAACTTTAAAAGAAGTAATTGTGAAAATGTAAATTTTAGGAGTAAATAAAAACTATTGAATAAAAACTGTCTTATGAACAGTTTCGCCCGGTTTCAGACGTACCACGGCAGCACCTTGCAAGGAAGGCAGGGGAGGTGTTACTCCTGCAGGTGTAGTATCTTTTTCGGCTGTTACATCGAGTATGGCCTCGAGCTTAAAAGTATGCTCAAACCTACCGTTTGCATCAGTTTTTCCATTTGCACTGACATTATATTTTTGAATTAGTACATCCGCATCAGCAACAACAATTGTTGTGTCGTGATAATACTTTACAGTAATAACAACGGGGCATTCTTTATCCTCTTTGCATTGGGTTAGAGCAAAAAACAAAACTAATATTGTTAAAGGAATCAGGCTTTTAAGGAGAAAATTCATTTTCATATGTTTTGTTTTAAATGAATATTTTAATCAAAATACAATATTACAAAAACAAATTTTATTAATATTGCAATATTAAAAAGCAAATGTATAAAATAAATACGAATCAAAAAAATATTTTTTTAACCCACAAAAAAATTAAAATTATCGAAATACCCATATCAGCGCATATAAGATGGAAAATAGAATAAAAGAATTATTAGCCGAAATTGAAGCATTTAATACCAACAACATAAGTGCATTAGAGAAATTCAGAATAAAATTTTTAGGGAAGAAAGGCATCATGAATGATATGTTTGAGCATTTAAAATCCCTTCCAAATGAGCATAAGAAAGACTTCGGACAATATGTTAATACCCTGAAAAACAGTATTAATTCAAAAATTGAAAGCATAAAAGAAAACCTTAACTCGCAGCTTGATTTATCTGTAAATCAAGTTAATATTGATTTGAGCTTGCCGGTTAATTTTAATAATTTAGGTTCAAGGCATCCCATTTCCATCATGAGGAAAAGGATAATTGAAATTTTTGAAAGAATTGGTTTTACTGTATCGGATGGGCCCGAAATTGAAGACGACTGGCACAATTTCTCTGCACTAAATTTCCCCGAGGAGCACCCTGCTCGAGATATGCAAGATACTTTTTTTATTGAACAAAAACCTGACATAGCTTTACGCACACATACATCATCCGTTCAGGTACGTGTAATGGAAAGTACAAAACCACCCATCAGAACAATCTCTCCGGGGAGGGTTTTCCGTAATGAAGCCATTTCTGCAAGAGCGCATTGTATTTTTCATCAGATTGAAGGCCTTTATATTGACAAAGATGTATCGTTTGCCGACCTTAAACAAACACTATTGTACTTTGCTCGCGAAATGTTCGGCGAAGACACCAAAATCCGCTTGCGCCCATCGTTCTTCCCTTTCACAGAACCATCTGCCGAAATGGATATTTCTTGCAACTTGTGCAAAGGCAAAGGATGTAATATATGCAAATATACCGGATGGGTCGAAATACTGGGTTGCGGCATGGTGGACCCCAATGTGCTTGAAAATTGCGGCATTGATAGTAAAGTATATACAGGATTTGCATTTGGTATGGGTATAGAGCGCATGACCATGCTTAAATATCAGATTAAGGATTTAAGATTATTTTTTGAAAATGACCTTAATTTTTTAAAACAATTCGAGTCGGTAATTTAGAATTGAATTAATAGAAATTGTATTACTTATGTAGCTGTCTCTTAGCTGATTAATTTATCCTTTAATCAGCTTTACAACTCGTTTTTCTTTCTCAAAAAGAATCTCAACAAAATAAACGCCATTGGGTATATCAATGTTTATATTCAGGAATTGTTTATTCTCAATATTTTTTTCAAAGATTAGACGTCCAAAAATATCAGTAATTTTAATTTGTCCTGATTTACACACAAAGCCCATATCAATGTAAAACAAACCTGATGTTGGATTTGGATAAAGTGAAAAATGCGAGAAATTGTCTGTAGGAATTCCTGAACATACATCAACTTCTACAATTATTGTATCAGCATTGTTGCATCCATTAGTATCAGAATAATTGTAAATAATATTCCACGTTCCTAAACCAGCCATTGCAGGGTCAAATGAGTTGCCACTGACACCCTGTCCGCTGAAAGTTCCTCCTGAGGGCGTTCCCGTCATACTTACATCCGGATGGTAAACACAATAAATTGTATCTAATCCGCTGATACTTACAATAGGTAAAGGATTTTCGGTTATAAATACGGTATCATTCATTAGCTCATAAATATGGGGCGTATTAGCAAAATAACCATTTACAGTGTATGTCCCAGTTGTAAGATTATTCCAAACCAGATTTGTATCTGTTCCTACCAGTGTGTCAAACTCAATGCTGTCTTTAAATAAAATATAGAAGACTCCCGATTCAGAATCATCAAGAATGGCACTTAAACCAGTAGATCCTTCGCAGTAAGAGCCTCCACCTGTTAAATTATACAGTACTGGCGGTTCTAATTTCGTAAATGAATGGATAAAAGTGTGTCCGAACTGAGCATTGGCGTTTATAGCCCTGATGCCAAGAAAATTATTTCCAAGGGGTAAAGTGTCCAAGTCGAAGATATGAGAAAAATCCCAGAGGGTGTCTGGCGGAAGTGCGACCATAGCTGCATTTCCAATACCAGGTTCTGTATTGAAGAAATATTCAAATTCGGTAATATTTGGTAATTCATTTACAATAGAATAATTATCAACGGCAAAACTATAATGAAATGTTTGACTCCAGTTGTTATAGGTATCCTTAGCGCGAATTCCAAGGGAATGAATGCCGTTAGTAAGGGCACTTAAATTAAAAATATTATTCAGGTTTAAAATGCTGTCGGGGGTAAGAACTATTGACGGTTGTATGCTGAAACCGCTGTCTGTATCGAAAAAATATTCAATGGCAGTGATATCAGGAAGGCTGTCTATCATGGTAGAATTATCAACTGCAAAACTGTGTGTATATGTCATGCCCCAGTTTTCGTCAGAATCTTTGAAGCGAATTCCAAGGAAATGATAACCATTAGTAAAGGAATTAAGGGTAAAGAGTTGATTAAGGTTAAGAGTGTTGCTCTGAGAAAATGTAATAGAGCTGGCATGACCATAACCGGGGTCCACATCAAAAAAGTATTCCCCTTCTACAACATCGGGCAGTGTAAGCTGTGCCCGCATTGGCAGGATATATAAAATGAGCAATATACCCAACCAAAATTTTAGTTCAATTTTCTTTTGGTTAATCATGAGATTTTATTTTAATATTTGAAGGCAAATTGCTGTTAGCGGATCCTGATACGGGAGCATAGAAAAAATAAATAGCCGGGACAGCCGGAATACCAGATAGTTTGTAGGGGTCACTACCGCCAAACATACCGCAATCCGCACTGAGGGCTCCGTAACCAATGGCAGGATTGGTAATGTCATCAATTAATCTATATTTACCATCTGGGCTGGGGTCAGTAAGGTCGAATACAAGATTCATGTCCACATTCTGTAAATTACCTGTAACAGGAAACTGAGTGCCATTACAAATATTGTTATTTACGACACTGTTTGTATGGCCAAAACTGCCACTAATCATTATGTTATTAAAAACATTGGCATTGTTAACAGATACACTACCCGAAAGAACATTATGAGTAAAATTAATACTCGTGGAGGCAGGATTTGAAAATGCAGTCCCTCCTGAAACATGGCATATATAATTATTATTTATAATAATACCAGTGCAATTATTAGATTCAATTTTCAAAGCATATCCATTACCTACACGTTCAATATAATTCTGAGAAATAATTGTTTTTGATGAATACACCCTTAATGCAGGTTGATTATCGCTGTGAGTAGATGAAAGATAAAAACTATTTCTCTTGACCGTTATACTGTCGTCATTTACATCGAGGCATGTATAAAAACCACCCGTATAGAACTTAAGTCCCATTACCACAGATCCCGAAGAACCATTATTGAATGTGCTGTTACTTACAGTGGCACTATACAGATTTGCCTGAGTTTCAGGGTTGTTTGCAAGAAAATATCCGGGACCAATAATAATCACTTTTTTACTTGCAGAAAATCCGTTATAGCTCACAGGGGAGCCTTCCACATAAATAGTGTCTCCTGCCGAAGCTGCACCAATAGCCGCATTAATGGTAGAGAATTGGGCTCCCATACCTTGGTTGTTTACTCTGTGCCTGGCTGCTTGTGTTGTGATAGCAAAAAGAAAAAAAGCTGATAGCATAATAAATGTCATCTTTTTCATGGGTTTAATGAATTAGTTAATAAAAACCAAAGATAAAAAACAATAAAACAATATACAAAAATAATTAGTTAATATTAATTACAACAAATTTTTAAATTTGTAACTTTGTTGGCTTAAATTATAAATTCTCTCCGTAGCTCAGCTGGTAGAGCAATTGACTCTTAATCAATGGGTCGTGGGTTCGAATCCCGCCGGGGAGACTAAAGGTAGAAATGAGTTTAGAGTGTGAGTATGGAGGTTTGTTGTGTTAGGAAAATAAAATAGCCACCATAGGGAGTTTTAATTTAACTATACTTTTAATATTAAAAACCAAACAACCATAGGGGTATGGTATTCCCCATAATTAGTTAAAAAACAATCAACACACTGACCGAAATATTAAAAAAAATGGTCAATAGAATGACTATTTTTTAATAAAATACAATAAAAAAATGGTAATGTGGCAAAAAATGGTTGGTGATTTTTTAATTTCAATTTAATAATTTTGTCATGTAAAGTTGAAGAGGAAGCAGGCTCTGCTGAGGAGCAACCTGTCAGCAATAGACTTTACGGATATACTGCAAACTGAGGGGTTTCACAACCCCTCTTTTTTATATAGTATGCAGATATCCCTATATAGCTAAGAAAACCTTTAAATTTCTTTGTTTCTAAAGTAGAGATACCACTTGATAAAGTTTTTCCGATGATTTACTGTTCACTTCACTTGATACTGTTTTAGTCATGCTATAGATTTTAGTGTTATTTTAAACTATTATTAAATTACTCATATAACAATTTTAAATTTATCACTTAACCTCTTCCCCAATTCCTCAATATCCTTCTTCCGTGCAATTTTATCAACCCAATTTTTGGAAATACTGTCATACCCATAAAGTAGTCCGGCAAGTCCTCCTGTTACCGCTCCGGTTGTGTCAGTATCTTCACCCAGGTTAACTGCTTTCAGAACTGCATCTTTGTAATTTTCTGTTGAGAGTAAACACCAAATGCTGGCTTCAAGTGTGTGTAAAACATAACCACCGCTGTAAATTTCCTTTTCTTCTAGTTCAAAAATATTTCTTTTAAGTAAGCGGTTATATAAAGCAATTTCTGTTGGCTTTATTGAAATAGATATCAGATATTCTGAAACTTCTTTTTGCAGATTTTTGTATATATCAAACTTGTCGATACCTGATAATATCTGTCGGGCAAACTCAAGATAATAAAAACACGCAACTACAGAACGGATGTGCCGGTGAGTGATGGATGATACTTGTTTGGTAATTTCAAATCTTTCGTTGATTGGTTTGTCATGAATGTAAAAAAGTAAAGGCAATATTCTCATCAGAGAGCCATTACCATTAGAGTTATCATCTGTTCCTCCTGCTAAGTCAGGTTTGACTCCAAGTTTCAATTGCTTTATAGCGTCTCTTGTGCCGTTGCCAATGTCAAATACAAATCCTGAGGGCGTCCAGTAATTCTCACTTTGCCATTTTATAAAATTTCGGGCAATAATATTTAAATCAAAATCAACTGTCAATGCTTCTGCCAGGCAAAATGTTAAAGAACTGTCATCCGACCAGGTACCAGCTGGTAAGTAGTGGGTTCCGAATTCCAACATATCAGTTACAGGATTTTCGTTTATTGTTTTCCTGCTTTTAAACTCTACGGGAACGCCAAGGGCATCTCCAACTGCAACGCCGAATAATACAGCTTTATAATCGTTTGTGTTTATCATATTTTTTATTAATTGATGGGGGTTGTCATTTACTTAAAAATGTACAATAATAAACTTTTCTAAACGATGTATTTAATATCAATCATAGTATTATTATTTTTAAATGAAATTAATTTCACATCAGTATACTCCTTATCCTTATTGCTGATTATTTTTTTGGAATTCCCTTTATCATCATTGATAACTACATCATAATACAATTTATATGCATCTGTTATATAAACAAAATTTTCTTTAGTCAAGTGCTCAATAAACGCCCAATAATCATTTTTTTTTGTTTTTCCACCAATTTTTAGCTATTGTAATAATGTCATCACAATACTGGTTTTCTCCAATATTTTTAGGCCTTACTGCTGGATGATATGCATTTATATATAAACGGTCACTTGTTTCATAATACACCCTGTTGTTTTCATTTGGAATATATTTTTTTGTTTCTTCATTTAATTGGAAAAAATTTTTATCAAAGTACCCTAAAGTATTACCAAAAATAATGATATCAGGAGAATATGAATCTATTTGTTTTTTCAAAATTTCTTTAAATCGTTCATATCCCTTGGAAATATTTTCGTCTTCTGATTCCGATTCTCCCGGCATTTTGCTGACATTTATATATGCAATATACTCTGCGATACTAAAAACCTCTTCTTTGTAAATTAATGGAATGCTTTCAGAAGTTTTAAAATCAGACAAAATACCATATGAGCAATATAATACTCGCTTAAAAGTAGGAATGGTGTATTCTCTTGTTTCTAAAAGCCTTTTAGTTGACAACTTATCTTGATAATCCCATGACGTATTTGTGCCAATATAATCTGGTGAATCTGGTTCTTTTAAAATCCAAAGAATTCTTGGTTTTTCCTTTGACAGATTGAAATATTTTTCAGGATTTATTACTCCATCAATAATTGCGTTATTATCGACTTGTATTTCTTTGGTAATTTGTTCCAATTTTTCAATAAATTCATCAAGGTTTTTGTAGTTTTTCATATTTCTTAATTTTAAAGTTTGACAACATTCAAAGATATAAATATTCCTTAATTAAGTTTTAAAGATCATTGTAAAACAAATTTAATTTAATGCAACGTCAAAACATGTCGCGCTAACTATTTTCATTTCATCTTTCAATTTTTTCATAATTTACTGGCGATAAACACTATTCTTCCATGCTTTGTTGTACTTGTCGTCTATCAATTCAACATATCCTAGGATTGTTTTATGTTTATGATTCTTTAAAGAGTCACCGTACACCAGTTCGACTATAAAATTTTCCCTGAGCGTATTTCCACAAAATTCATCAAAAAAACCATATGCTTCAAAATGACCATCTTTTATATAGTATTTTAATTTAACCTTTTTGAATTTTATAGGGGAGAATAGTTGTTCTTGTTTTATAAGTTCTTCAAATGTTAAACCTTCTATTTCCAGCATTCTAATGAGCTCAACAATTCTTAAATATATATACCACTTGTGTACTTTTTCTCCTTCTGTCCATTGAATGTGATACATCCCATCATAATAAAGCTCAAAATTTGTAATTTCTTTTTCCATAATTTTAAATTTAAGCACATTCCTCCCCCTTATTCAAAGATATTGCACTATTGAACTGAGGTAAAAATGGTTTTATAGTCTCTGATTTTTTAACTTCACTTTTCAGATGGTTGCGATAAAATAAATCCTCACCATTTTCTATAAAGTTTGTCTTTTGAGTAAATGAGCGGTTTACAATCCTTTTTATGTCATCTTTCTTCAGCATTCTGTTGTCGCTCAAATAATCTGATAAAGCCAATAACAATTGCTTTTCATTTTTAAGAGTTTTTTCAGCTAACTGTTTTGCTTCCTGAATAGCTGCTTTAATTTCCTCTTCGACCCCTTCATAACTATGATAGGTAAAATCACTTGCTATTTGAGGAATGCTGTGAGTAAGAGGCGTACTGCCCATGCCATTGAACTTGAACATATTTGAAAGAAATGAAGTGGCTTTGGTAATATCGCTGTTGGCACCTGCTGTAAGGTTTTCCTTTCCGAATACAAGTTCTTCGGCAACTAAGCCACCCAAAATCATGGCTGCCCTCGGTATGATTTCCTTACGGGAAATATACTTCCATGCAAAACTCGAATAAACAAATCCATGACTGTCAGAATCTGAAGTGACAGAATAAATGACCTCAGGTACTGTCTTTAGTAGAACAATTGCCAGTGTTGCATGTCCACTTTCATGCACAGCCGTAATAGCCTGAACATCATCCTTCCTGTTTTTTCTTGTGTCCTCTAATGGTGTAACGATACAAACTTGTTTCTCGTGTTTTAATATTTTTTTAAGATTATAAGAGCACTTAAGAATTTTGCCTTCAATGGAAAAAAACATTTTGTCAACATTGAGGTTTTTTAACATGATTTCAGTCAGAAACAAACTCAGCTTACTTTTTAAAATCTGATGTATGGACGTAAATATGGGACGTACTCCCTGGGTAGGATAAACACCTTCACTGTAAATTATATCATAAACTGATTGCTCAAAATCGATTTTAATATTAAACTTTTTATGAAGTTCAGATGCATACTTTTCAAGTTCGTTTCTGATTATCTGAATATAGGACTTCCTGTCTAATGCCGGATAGATAATATGGATGTTGCCTAACCTTGCAATCTGCTCATTACGAAAGCGGTTCTGAAGAGCCTGTTTAATATCTGGAACCGTTATTTTAAGTGATAATCGATGAAACTCATCAGCATCCATATCAGCACTGAAATTACTGCTCATCGTATAGGCTTCATCAAGGTTGCCCATTACAAAAATTAAAGACTTTGTAAAATTTTTAACTGATGGTTTTTTCCCTATTCGGAGTATTTTGTGTAAAAACTCAATGCTGTCTTCTGCTGAGAACTCCATCAGAATTTTTCTCACATCCTGAAGCAGATGAAGATTTAAAGTCTTGCCGGCAAATTCAATGATTTTTTCATAATCACTCTCAGGAACAAAAGGCACATTTTCATCCTCTTCAAAATTTTCGTTCATCTCTTTACAATACAGTTCTCTGCCTTCGACAACGAGTCCGTTTCTGACAAAGACGCCTGCTCTATGAAGGCTGCTGAGTTTGACAATGGTATCCTCAAAACCCCAAAGTCCTCTTTTCCAGTCGATATAATGAATTTTTCCAGAGTCTAAAAGCTCCCATATCATTCTGTTTTTATCATTTTCAATATCCTCCCTGAATGGACCTGTTACTGTCTTGCTGTGTTGCACTTCGTCCAAGGCAATAATTACCGGATTGCTGTCATCATTTTCGCACAACTCATCCAATGATTCACGAAAAGAAAAGCTTCCCTCTTTTTCACCAAGATCAAACCTGAAGTATGCATCTTCGTAATCAATGAGTTGTACCAGTCGGTTGACAAGTGAAGTTTTTCCTACTCCTGTCAGTCCCCAGAGGTTTATAACCACAGGTTTTTCCTGTATGTCTGACAAGAAAAACCATGAACTGACATTATCAATAACTTCGTCAATAATTCTGTCAATACCGATAAATTCTTGTTTCAGAGTACACCTTGCATATTCAAGTGTGTTTTGTTTTTCAATAAAAGTTTCATCAGCTTCAATAAATTTTGTTTTCATGCTTTATATTTTTAAGTATGAAACAAAACTACAAAAGCACTACGCCAAAGTATGTCGCAATAATAAAATTCTTTATTTTTTTAAAGAATTTTATTCCTTTTTATAATTTTTAAGGGTATTTTTTAAAGAATTTTTGATATTATCAACAAGTTCTTTGGGCTCTATCACAGTGACAGTATCTCCTAACATTAGAATTTTCTGCTCAAGTTCATAGTTTGGGATAATTTTTAATCTGATGCGAAGTTCTTCATCATTATCAATAAGTATTTCCTGCGTTTCGTGCATGGGCAGGGACTTAATATATTTACCCTGAAAATGTGTAAATGACAAGATGACATCCTCTACTTTATTATATGAATAGGTTAGTCCAATAGTATGATAAAATAAATCGGTTGGATTTTTATTGGGGTTGCCCTCAAAGCTTGTTTCGCTTACTTCAAGTTCTCTAATCCTGTCTATACCAAAAGTTCGGAATTTTCTTGTGTCACTGTACATGCCTATCAGGTACCACCTGTTTTGATATTCTTTAAGCAGATAGGGCTCTATGTTGTGTTTCCTTTCTTCGTCCCTAACAAAACTTTCATGAATAAAGCTCACCTTTTTTTTACTTTTAATAGCCATTAAGAGGGGTTTGAGAAACTCTACGCCTTTCATGTTGCCCTGAGACTCGAACATAATATATTTAAGAGTATCCTTGCTGTCCTTAATACTCTCGGTCAAAAATTCGGCAGTGTTTACAATACCCAGGAATCTAAAAAAATTGTCTGAATTCACATCATTTTCAGATTCAATAAAATAGTAGTTTTCTGCACGGTTGTATTGAATGTCAACACCAAATTCAACGCGTATGGCTTCAATATCCCTTTGAAGGGTTCTGTCAGATATTTTAAAATCATTTTCATGAAGATGATCTTTTACTTCAGAAAATGTGGGTCGTCTGTTTCTGCCTATCTTTTCGATGATTAAGCTGTATCTTCTTATGCTTCCTCTTTTTGACATTTGTGCTTATTAATTTGAAATTTTACTATAAAATATCCTCTGTTTTTTATATCCCTAATTTGTAAAAGGTTCAAAGGTTTTCAGAAATAAACTTTTTTAAATCAGTAACCATTATATTATCCGATAAAGGATAAGCTTCAGAACATTCAGGGATAATGATGTAATTTTCATTTGTTTTTAAATCATTAATAACATTGGTAAAGCCCTTACTCCTTTTGGGTTGCAAACTTAATTTAAACTCGATGCATATAAGCGGTTTATCACCTTTACATAAAACAAGGTCGCATTCAGCCTGATCTTGCGTTCTGTAAAAATACCATGTAAAGGCTTCGCTAAGGTTTCCAATTATCTGTTCAATACAAAAGCCTTCCCAGGAAAAACCGACCAGTTGGTTCCCAAAAAGTGAATTTAAATCGGGAATACTATTTAAAAAATGCATCAAACCACTGTCTCTAATATAAACCTTCGAGGATTTTGTAATCCTTTTTCCAATATTTATATGATAAGGCTCAAGAATGCGGATTAAAAAAACAGCATTTAAGTAATCAAGAATTTCGCTTACTTGTACGCTGGAAATGCTCAGTGAATTAGCAAAATTACTTTTGTTTAACAAACCGCCCTGATTTGATGCAATCATACGTATAAAGCGTAATACTGTCCTTGATGATACTTTCAAACCTAATTGAGGTAAATCGCGCTCTGTAATTGTTTTAATAAATGAATTGAACCAAATGGGACGTATATCATTTTCACTTAAAAGAAAAGCTTCGGGGAATGCTCCTCTGAACCATAAATCATTTAAGTTGTTATAGCCTACTTCCTCTAAGAGAAGGCCGGGCAATTCTGTATAAGAAACTCTGCCGGCCAATGACTCAGAACTCAATTTTAGCAAATGAGAATTCGCAGACCCCAGCAATAGAAAGCGTCCGGCTACTCTTTTCAAATCAATTATTCCTCTGAGAACCGGAAAAATATTTGGCATGCGTTGCACCTCGTCTATGATTACACACTTATCCTTATTTAAATTGAAAAACATTTCGGGTTCTGATAAGCGATTCAAGTCACTATCCAACTCTAAATCAAGATAAATCGCTTCTTTGCCAAGCGATTCTATAAGGTTTTTTGCTAAAGTTGTTTTTCCCGACTGCCTGGCTCCAAGTATAACAACAAATGGAAAATACTTCAGATGTTTCAGAACATCATTCTTTAATTTTCTATTATAATACATTTTTTCCTGCAAATATATAAATTATTTTCAAATATACAGGAATAAAATTAATCATATTCCGAAATGTAAGTTTAAGTTATACATAAACTATACTCCCTTCAACACTTCTAAAATCTTAACCATTGCCAATGTATCCAAATGGCAGTACTTTAAAAGGTCTTCACGGGTTTGCTTTGTGACGTTCTCATCATTGCAGTAATATAAATCAAGGAAAGCATTACTGGCAGCCATGCCTTCACTTATTGCTAAATCATCATAAGATAACTCAGGATAAAGTGCCGGCAAAACTTTCTTAATTGATGAGGAGCCTTTCATTGTTTCTGTTCTGTAGTATTTTCTTTTGAAAGGGATGATAAGATCAACCATTCGGTCAATGATACTTTGGAGCGGTTCTGTATATTGGGGGAAATCTCTCATCATTTCGTAAATTCTAGTGCGCTCAAATGGGATATGGTAAACAAATATGGTTTTGCCTCCTTTTGTTTCATTTATCATTTGCTCAATAAGGCCTTTACGTGGGTCAATGGTCAAATCACTGGGAGCTAGATATTGAAAATGTTGTATTTCACTATCAGGAGACTCTTGTAAGTGTAAAGAATATTGAAAGGGCACTTGCTGATAGGGTCGTGATTCGTCAAACAAAGGCACACCTGGCATTATAGTTTCAAAATCGAGATGGCAAATTGGATATTCAATCGCATTAACAAAGGCTTTTACTTCATTTTCTTTAACCTCTGGAATGTTGCTCAGTTCTATTATTTCCACATCTTTGGGGGGTAAAAGTGAAGCGCAATAATCACAAAAATCACAATCATAAGGATTTGAGCAATGAGCCCCCATTTCAATTACAGGTTCATCGCCTTCAAGCACTTTTAACAGTTCAGGAATTTTTAAGCGCACTTCTTCCTGATTTGAGAGTATGTCGCTGTAAACACTGTCAGCAACAAATAACTCCTTTACATTTATGTCACCCCTGCGCACATAATCGCGATTAAAGTGCATCAGAAAAGCATCAGCCAAAGGTAAACCGCTGCCGCTTACCACATAATACTGAACTGCCACATCAATGATGTGTTCCGGCTTAGTGCTGTTGGTGCTTTTAACCTCATACATAAACCATTTGCCACCCTCTTTATGCAGGATGTCCACTGCTACTAAGGTACTATCATATATAAAGGTGGCTTCGTAAATGGTTTCAACACCTTGCATAATAAATTCCTGAGTTCTTTGTGCTGAAGCATAACCTGGATAGTCTTCCAAAACAGCCATTTTTCCATCTGGAAAATAATTTTGAGCCAACTCCCCTACATTGGTACCTCTTGAAAAAACAGCCATTGCGGATTCACTGACAAGCTGTTCTTCTTTCTTGTGTTTATACAACCATAAAGACTTCTGGCACTTGATACCTCTTACATAACGTGATTTTGAAAGCATAATGTTTGTTTTTAAATATTATGATGGCAAATATATGAAGACATTACGACAAAAGGTGACGCTCTAATAAAAATTATTAACTACTACGGTTACAAAACAATACAATTAAGTATATTGTCACATATTTATCGAATAGCGCTTCCAATTGTTTCCTTAAGCCTGCATAAAGCATTCAAATCTTTCAGAAAACGGTTCGAATTTATAACTGCCGAGGAGACAAAAGCAGTTTTGAGTGTGAGTTTTGAGCAAGAGGAGAAAAACACTTTCTCTCAAGACAGTTGCTTAAACTCAAACTGTACTGCGAAATTATATGCTCAGTATCAAAAACTTTTTTTCGGTATTTCAAAAACTTTTTTTCGATTTTTCAAATGATTATTTTAAAAATATACAACAAACATAATATTCATAATATTGTATATTAGGACAACAGTGATTAAAACACTTGAAAATCATTTATAATAAGGCTTTCTATGAACTAATTTTTTTTATCGGACAACAGTAATTAGAAAAAGCAAAATATACAAAATAAAATTACCTCAACAACTCCAACATACCTGCATCACTGTACTTTTTGCCTTCAAGGGATTCGTAAGAAACACGGTAGTAGTAAAAATCATATGGACATGTATCGCCTTTGTAAGTGCCGTCCCAACCGGGGTAAATGGCATCGATTTCGTAAAGAACTTTGTTGTTTTTATTTAATATCTTCAATAAATAAGTATCGAAATTAACATTAGGCACTGCATAGATGGAGTCTTTCTCTAGACCACCTGATGGCTGCCATGTGTCATTTACGCCGTCTTTGTTAGGTGTAAAACAAGTCGGATAATAAAACAAACTGTCGGGGAAATAGTCAATTTTTTGACATCCTATTAAAACCAGAATAATTGCCAACAAGTAGATTGTTTTTCTCATTTGAATTTCAGGTTTAATTGTGCTTCAAAATAGGCTAAGTCTAAGTAGTCGGTAGAAAACATCTTGTACAAGCCGCACTTGGCAAGCAAAGTATATTTTTGCTTGAGTGTAAAGCCCAATAAATAAGATGGTTTGTTAAAATCTGTATAAGAAAAACCGATATAAATTTTTTCCTGATAGGAGGCTGTTATGGCTGGGCTCAGTGTTGACAATCCTGAGTGGTCGTTTGCGACATATTGAATATTTATTGATGGGTGTAAAGCCCAGTTGTCGCCAATATACACATGCCCACCCGCTGCTATATTAAAGGAAAAAGGTTTTACATAAAAAGCTTTTGAGCTGGTATCTCTTAATGATAAAGAATTTGTCGCCACCCCAAAATACCCGAAAGGGTTGTGATACCACAAACCCAAATTTAATCCTGCAATATATTTTAATGTATCATCTGCTGAGTAGTAATTATATTCATTCGTATTATATATAAAGCCATATTTAGGGTCAATCATGTCGCCAAAAGTATAATAATTAAACTTTTCATAGCTGAGTTTATGATAGACCAGCGAAGCTCCTATCCTTAATTTATGATAAAAACTTTTTGTCATAAATAGTGTTTTGCTATAAGCATAGTTAATTGCTACACTATTTCTTTGGTAAACACCGCCTTGCGATGCGTCATAGAATATACCCATCGCATGGTTAATGTTTTTTCCGAAGGCCATGTTGTAGGATACGTTCAGAGAAAATGGGTGCTTATAGTGTCTGTAATTATAAAATGGATCGCTGAGACGAGAGCTGCTTTGCAGGTTATGCCCGTAAAAAATGCCCGTAAAAGCAGGATTTAAAACAATATTATTAAACACTCCCTGTGCAGGGTCAACCTTCTTAAACGAAGCAGAATCTGCATCTTGAGCCAAACAGATAGTACTTGTTATTAAAATGACTATGTTAAACAACAAACACTTTAGATATTTCAACATAAAAAGATGGTAAATGTTTAATAATAAACAAATTTAACAATATTTTCAGAGATAAATTATGTTGTAAAAAAAACTTTTATGTGCTCTTATGCAATTTGTTAATAAAAAGTGTATTTTTGGTCATAAATAGTACGTTTTTCCCGGAACATCAATTCATAAAAGTCAGATAATGCCTAGAGGACAGGGGTTTTTTAAATTTAAAGCTGATAATTTCAGTGTTTTGGGTAGTGCCATGCAAAAACACAAACAATTCAATCTTTTTTATTTCAATAAGTTGCTATTGGTTTTTGCTATAATGCTGGCACAATATGTTAGTGGTTATGCACAAAACGATAGTATTTTTGAAGACAATATTTCAGAAAAGCCTTATTATTTCTATAAAGGAGATAAATGTGGTTCACAGGGAGTTTTTAATCCACTGACATTGGTATTGAATACCGGTTACGACATCTGTCAACTTACTGAACACGACCGACAGATCCTTAAATTTCCCTATGATCGATCTACTGAAAATGTTTTTTGGAACTTGGGGCATCCTGTAAAAGTAATTGATGAAATTGGCTGGTGGCAATTTACAAAGACAGAAGTGCTGCCATTGAGTTTTAGCAGAGAGGGCGGGCAGTGGATGCCCAATTATGTGTTGCACCTGATAGGAGGAGGTATGTCGTATGCGACTGTGTCTGAGTGGTATCGTTTCCATAATGTGGATTATGCCAAACCGCTGGGGTTTATTACCTTGATGGCAGCTGATTTTTTGAATGAGATAATGGAAAACAATGCTTACATGGGAAGCAATATTGACCCCATTCCCGATGTCTATATTTTTAATCTGGCAGGTGTGGCTCTTTTTAGTTCAGAAAAAGTGTGCAGATTTTTCAGCGAAGAACTTCAAATGGCAGATTGGAGTTTGCAACCTTCCATAGCTTTTTCAGATTTATCTCTTTACAATTGTGGGCAGTATTTCTCTTTTAAATGGGATATACCTTTTGAACCCAGATTAGCATTATTTACAAGAATGGGTTTGGGCACTCTAATTGGTCTTTCATGGAAGTTTCAGAATGAAACTTCTATTTCTGCAGGAGCTGGAGTGCGTTCCGGTGAACAGTATTTATTGCCGGGTACGGCGAGGGAGGTCACAATTACGACTCCATTTAGCTTTGGCGTTTTTTATGATAAAAATAATTCCCTCTTGGCCTCTGTTCAATATAGCAATGTAAGCGATTATTTTATCAATACCAATATTTATCCTGGACTCATCAAAATAGGAAAATTCTCGCCCGGTATATGGGCTGTCATTGATAAAAAAGGATATCCGGTCATTGGTATTACCAGCCGTTATACTTTGGGAACCGGATTGGGATATAACTTCAGAAAACCTCTATAAATAAATAGCTTAATTTCTTAATAATTAGTTTTTGGATGAATTATTACATGCTTTTTATTGCACAAATGTAAATATTTAGCTAAATTTGTATTTAGCGTATATTTATAGAATTAATTTATTATCTAATAGAATTTATTTTGAAAAATTTATTATTTTATTTTGAAGTTACCACTTTCATAACATTATTTTTAATGATGATGGTTTTTGAAAGCTGCTCTCCATCATATGTTCCAAATGTAGTAAATACCCCTTTGCTGAGCAATAAAGGCGAGGTACAAATGGGTGTTCATACGGGGTTTTCGGGAATTGATCCCCAACTTGCATACGCAGTAACAAATCATTTTGGATTGATGCTTAATGGAAGTTTCGCTAACAGGACTTCAGATTCGACGGATAATTATCATAAACATAGATTTGGAGAAATGGGTGTCGGTTATTTTACGGAGTTTCTTGATAATGGCCGATTTGAAGTATTTACTGGCTTTGGTGCAGGAGATTTGAGGGCTAATCTTGAAAACGGTTTGTTTTATTCATTCTCAGATGTCAATGCCAATCGTTTTTTTATTCAGCCTGCCATCGGTGCAAAAACTAATGTCTTTGATGCCAGTTTTGCACCAAGATTGGTTCTGATAAATCTGAGACAGGGACAACAACATCTATCTGCTGTATTAATTGAACCAACAATTACTGCAAAGCTGGGATACAAATATGTTAAAGCCGTATTTCAGTTTGGTATTTCCATTCCGGTAAGTTCAACCGAAAATTATTTTTATCAACCCTTTTTATTATCAATTGGTCTGCAGGGGTTCATTGGCGCCCTTACGAAAAAAGATTGATTATTAATAGAACCTGCTGTTCCGATAACCATCAGAATACACAACACGCTTATTTGTAGATATTTATGTGTTCTTTACACAAAGCTATTGCAAGAAATTTTATTTATAATTTAATTAATCCACGCATTGAAACAGATGATTCAATACGAGAAATAAGTTTTTCTTTATGAAATCATACTTGATGTTCTAAAATGTTCATCACAAAACTTTAATGTGTGTGTTAGTCTTATGCATGCCGTTTTTTTTACTTCGACTCGAAGTATTAATATACATCATCGACTCGTGGCCTCAAATCCGGCGCACCTCAGACTTATCCGGTAGCTATCGGATCAGCAGACCCTTGTAAAACGCAGAAAAGGTGTATCGCAGGGCAGCCCTTTAAGCCCATTATCATCTAATATCATGCTCAATGAGTTAGAAAAAAACTTGAAATTGAGAAGCTACATTATGTAAGATATGCCGATGACTTTAGTTTCTACACAAGAACTAAAAGCACAGCAAGAAAAGCAGGTAATCAAACGTATCTGTTCCTAAGTGACAAACTTAAGTTACCTATCAACAGAGACAAAAAACGGCATTCGCAAACCTGTAAACTTTACTATTTTGGGATACTTACACACTGGTATGAGGGGTGCACTCTGCGATCGGAAGATAGCAGAGCCATTCACTCGATTATGATACGTTTATCTATATATTCGTTTCATATTCATCTCTTTATTTTATTTCAAATGGCACTTTCAAAGATACGCTAATATTTCTTCCTTGATTGTAATAATTTAAAGGCTTTAAGGTTGAAAGATGGTCAAAATATGTTGTGTCAAAAATATTGTTTACAGAAATACCAAAATTTAAAATTTGTCGATATAAATGAAAGTCTGTATTAATATTTAAATTCATAAGAGTATATCCATTTGTAGCTGTCTCATATGGGGATGGATTGGTTTGTTTTAATGCACTTAGTGCCGAAAGTTTGATTGATGGTTTCTTTAAAAATCCAATTTTCTCACGTTCTGCTCTAATTTCATATCGAAATTTTTGAGCAGGTATAAATGGTAAATAATTACCATTTTCTTGTTTACCAATAACAGAGGAGAAAGTTCCTTCTATATGTAACCATGTTAATGTTTTAGGATGAAAATGGATTCCTGCTTCCCCACCGTAAAGTGTCGCATTAGTTTGCGAGAAACGATAAATACTCACACCTGTTGATGTAGTATCTGGAGTTGTTGAAATGAAAATATAATCATTAATTTTATTATTGAAACCAGCCAAATCAAAGGATAAAAATTCACCATGATAATGCATACTTAAATCTGCTTCAAATGAATTTTCAGGGGATAAATTAATATTCCCAACTTCAAATCTATTTCCGTGCATACCCAGTGAAGTCAATTCGGATAAATTGGGCACACGATAACCTTTTGCAAAATTAGCCCTGAACATTATTTTCTCATTGACGCTAAATGTTGCACCAATAGAACCGTTAAGGTTTGAAAAATCCTTTTTTAAAGGGGCATGATAAGTACTTGTTCCTTCTAATCCTAATGCAAAAGTTACAGTTTTGTACATATCAAATCTCAAACCTCCCTGTAATTTCAGTTTTTTGAAAAATGTATATTGTACTAATCCTAAACAACCTATATTATTAACATTGGCATCAGGTAAAAATTGAGAAGCACGATTGTTCCTGTTTCTGTTATTTTGGGACATTCCTTGTAACCCAATAATATATTCCGAATTGTCATTAGAAGGCAAATACAATTTCGATTCATAGGTAATGGTGTTCAAATTCATTTCAACAAAAGGAACATTAAGTGTTGTTTGAAGTTTTCGAAATGCATTTTGATATGCTGCATTAATATCCCATTTATATTTATCTAGATACAGGCTGTTTTGAGATGAAATTAATTGATATTCTAAATCCTGAAACCAAATTTTATTTTTTCGTTCTTGCTCTGTTATCAATGGTTTTACATCAGGTACAATCATACCTAAATCTTGCTTAAAATAGTCGTAGAATAGTTTAAAAGTTCCAATTTTTCCTGTATATCCTGTATTGGCATTGAATGTCATTTCGTTAAAACGTGAATTTGGAACATAGTCACTACCGCCTTGTAAATAATCGGCATGCGTTTTATGTCCAAAACGAAAACCTCCAAAAAGATTTTTCGAAGCACCTTTCAGTCCAATACTATTATTCATTCCAAGTGTATTAGAATGTAATTGCATTCGGTAGTCCCCAAGTATTTTACCAACCGGTGCGGGCTTATCTTTAACGAAATTAATAACTCCACCTATTGCATCTGAGCCATAAAACAAAGAAGCAGGTCCCTTAATTATTTCTACCCTTTCCACATCGTTGTCATCTATGCCTAATGGGTGGTTTTCACTGAATTGATAATTTTCAATTCTCACACCATTATTCATAACCAAAACGTCATTCATTGAAAGACCACGTATTACAGGTTTTGAGATGCCTTGTCCTTTGGCTATCATATCAACACCCGGAACTTTGGTTAATGATTCCATGAAATTGGGTGTTCCTGATAAAGCAATATCCTTGCTTTTCAATACGTCAATTTTTACGGCATTTTCATGTTGAGAACTCACATAACCGCCTGTAATTACTACTTCCTGCGATTGAATAATCGCCATTGACAATAAAACATCTATTTTATTTTCAGTTTGTGAAATTTCAATTGTTTTAATTTCAGTATTGTATCCAATAAATGAAAATTGAATTTTTATTTTTCCGTGTGGAACATTGCTAATCAAATACTCTCCTGCTTGATTAGTTATTGTTCCCTTATTGAGTTCAGGCAAAGAAACTGATGCACCAATCAAGGGTTCATTATTTATGCCTGTTACCTTGCCTTTTATTTGATTTTGAGCGTTTACTTTTATGAAAAGTAACAACACAAAGAAAATTAAAACGATTTTCTTCATTTTATTACGATTTAAAATTTACAAATAAGTTTATTACATCATTTAATATGTCATTATTCTATCTGTATAAATTGGTGGTGCTCGTAATAAAAATGAATACTTTGAATTATTGCTACAATATGCAAAATTGTAATTGTCATTTAGTTCTAAACGATAAAGGTGTTTTTGTGTAGTTTGTATATGCTGTTCAATCGAAAAAAAGGCTAGTTCAAAACTTGGAATAGGACATTTTTCTTGATGTCCATGAAAATGCTTTTCGTTTTTTGCGGTGCAATGAAAATGGTCATGGTGATGGGAAAAACCGTCAACAAGCTTAATAGTCATTGGTGTCATAAAAATGAATACCAATGTCAGTGAAAAAATATTTTTATGTTTTATTGTCATTAAAATTACTTGCCTAGTTGTCTTTTATTAATGTCCAAAACTATTAAATTGCGTTTACAATAAAAAATGTTCTCAATTTCCACCCTTTTGTGATAACAACCAAACAGGGATACCTGCTGCTAAAATGCCCACACCCAAAAGAGCACCGGTTCCTGTATAGGCCAAACTTGAATAAAGCATATACGAACAAGCTAAAAAGAAAAGTAGGGGAGGTAGAGGAAAAAAAGGAATTTTGTAAGACCCTTTTATATGCTGCTTCTTGTAACGAAAAACAAAAACACTTAAGGTTATAAGGAGCAAGAAAAACCAAAAGACCGGAGCCGTATAGTCAACCATAGTACTGATTCCTTGTTTAGATAAGGCTCCAATACCTACAAGAATAAGAGCAATGATTCCCTGAACAAGCAGGGCATTGACGGGTGAATTACGATTTGGATGCCATACACCCATAGGCTTAAATATCTTAAAGTCTCTGCCTATGGCGTAATTGGTGCGTGCTCCTGTCATTATTGTTGCATTGGCTGTAGAAAGAGCAGATATAATGACAATTATAACTATTATTAATGAGCCTTTCGACCCAAAAACTGCCTGTGTGAGGTCATGTCCTACGGTAGTTGAATTTTTCAAAGTCTCGAAACCCAAAACATGTAAATAGGCTAGGTTAATAAGGACGTATAAAGTTGTAATACATAGAATTCCAAAGACTAGAACCTTTACAATATTTTTTTGTACATTTTTAATTTCTCCGGCAATATAGGCAGCTTCGTTCCATCCCCCAAAAGTAAGTAAGACAAATATCATAGCCAGTCCGGGTGCACCTCCAGAAAATAATGGATTGTTTTTCAAAGATAAATCCATGTTTGCATTTTCAGTTGAAGGCATGTATATAAATGCAGCAACAACAAGTACTAATATTCCCGATACAATAAGGTATGTCAGGATATTTTGTGTTTGCCTTGAGTGTGGGGTACCAATCATATTGATTGAAGTAAGAGCAATAATTGTTAATGCTGCATATATATGAGAACTGTATGTGCCTAAATCAAATACAAGAGTTGCGTAATCACCAAGAATAAACGAAACGATGACTATAGATCCTGTCTGGATTACAGTCATTCTTCCCCACGAAAAGAAGAAACCTGTTGCGGGACCAAAAGCCTTTCTCAGAAAGAAATACTCTCCTCCTGTATCGGGCATTGATGAGGATAATTCTGCATAACATAAGGCACCCATGAGCGAAATAAAACCGCCTGCAACCCAAAAAAGTATAAACTGAAGTTCATTGGCCGAATTTCCTGCAACAATTGATGGAAGCCTGAAAATACCTATGCCTACAACGATTCCAACAACTACAGAAATGGAACTGATAATTGAAAAAGAGTGAATAAGGCTTTTAGACCTTAGATTATTTGTCATCTTGTTACCAGCGTTGCAGTCCATGTTTCTATTGCCCTCACATTGCCATCCCTTATCTGTGCCATCCCTGAAATCTGATTACCTTCAATGCGACCGCTGAATACATATTGCCTATTATTGGTCTCATCAACTGCTGTTAAACAGATGCGTTCACCTTTTAAGAGAGATTTCCTAACCAGTAGGTTGTGATTTGATGAAACAATATTAACAGAGATATTCTGATATTCCTGTGATACTTCCATTTGAAATTCAGAGCCTTTTGTGTTCCATGTCCACATTCCTCTGGCATTTGCCGGAATGATCCAAAAATAAACATTACGGCCTTCAACCACATGGTGCTCATCATTTTTCCAATCACCCATGGTAAAAGCGTGTGAAACAACTCTTGTGCCTGGTCTGAGACGTTCTAAAAGAACCGGTCTGAGACGCAGGTTGACAGAACTTAGCAAATACATGGTAACAACTGTAGCTTTACTGAAATCAGCATCAAATAGGTCTCCCTCTATGAAGATAACTTTATCTGACACTCCAGCCTGTTCGGCATTTTCTTCTGCTTCCCTTATTCTTACAGGATTAAGATCAATACCATGACCAAAAGCTCCTCTTTTTGCTGCCCCAATAACGATGCGGCCATCACCTGAACCTAAGTCAATAACATAATCACCTGGCCCTACATGGGTTACATCCAGCATGGCATTTACAACTTCGAGTGTGGTTGGAACAAATGGCACATCTAATTCAAGTGTTGTCCCATTTTCTCCAATAGGTTTTTTATTTTCTTCCGTAACAGTAAGTTTGCCGCGAATTCTGTCACTGGCTCTGTAGCTTGCTACCCAAACAGCATAACGACCGGCGCCAAAGCTTCTCAAGTCAATCATGGGATTACGTGAACCGGAATATGCATCATCATTTCCTATCCATGAGCCATTAGGTGCTTGAATTATCAAGGTGGCATCCCTGTCACTTTCTTCTGCTTCAAAAAAAACCCGCAGATGTTCTGAGCTTCCTGTCCAATTTATAATAAGATCTGGAGAGCTGGAGGCAAAACCTCTGCAACCGGGGCATATACCAATAAGTGAAACATCAATTGCTCCTTCACTTGAAACGGTAACAGTATAGGGATCAGTATCAAATCCTTCGGATAAGTTGACAGTTCCGTAACGGGGTGTAATTGATGGATCCAAATTGCCGGATTGACCTAATAAGTTATGGCTTAACAAAATTATAAGTAAAACAAAAACTCCTTTTTTAAGGAAAATATGAAATATGGTGCTGTTCAATTTGATAACTTTCATGTTCGTATTATTTATTTTTTTGATTTTGTGTTTTTTTAATAGAAAAACCTATGAGCTTTTCTAAATCAGGCACATAGGTTTTTTATTTGAGATCAGTATAAAAGCAATTTATTATTTATTTTGGAGATCTGCTGAGTTCAGTTACATAAAGTGTTCCCGGAATGTTTTCTCCTGAACGATAACTACCAATCCAGATGTCGTAACGTCCTGCTCCGTAGCCACTAAGTTGAAGCATGGGATTATTTGTTCCGGAAAAGGCATCATCATTACCAATCCAAGTCCCATTAGGTGTATTAATAATAATGGTTGCATCATTGCTGCTGTTGTCAGCTTCAAAATAAATACGAAGATCGTTAGAACCACCAGTCCAATGAAGTTTAACATCGGGTGACTGAGCTGCCCATCCTCTGCAACCGCTGCATAATCCCAGCTGTGAAACATCAATGGAACCTCCACTTGTGACGCGCAATGTGTTTGGGTCAGGTGAAAATCCTTCAGACAACCTGATAGTGCCGAAAGCAGGGTCGTTTGAGCTGCTAAGACCTTGTGTTGAGGAAGAAGAAGAGGAAGATGAAGAAGATGATGAAGATGAAGAGGATGTTCCTCTTGGACTTCTGTCTAATTCAGTAATAGTAAGGTTTCCTGAAATATAATCTCCTGAAGTGTAGCTTCCAAGCCAGACATCATAACGCCCTGCGCCATAACCTCTCAGGCTGAGCATAGGATTATTTGTTCCGGAAAAAGCGTCATCATTTCCGATCCATGTTCCATTAGGGGTATTGATGATTATTGTAGCATCTTTGCTGCTGTTATCAGCTTCAAAAAAGATACGTAAGTCATTTGAGCCACCCGACCAATGAAATTTAATATCGGGGGCACGTGATGCAAAGCCTCTGCATCCTGTGCATAATCCCAATTGAGAAACATCTACTGAACCACCGCTGGTTACACGAATGCTATGTGGATCAGGTGAAAAACCCTCAGATAAGTTCACAGTACCCGAAATAGGGTCTGCTGAAGGATCAAGAGATTGTCCGTTGATTCTATTGAATCCACTTAAAAAAAACAAACAAAGGAATAACAGACTGTATATGCCTCTTGAATGAAAAATTGTTTTAAATAGTTGTATTAATTTCATAATTGTCCTTTCTTTAATTTCCTACTCATTTGGCTTTTCGGTTACGCCCCTGTTTATCAATGTCCAAACAGGAAGGACCCGTTTTTTTAAGTGGGTTCTGGCCTCCACTTATTGTTTAATTGTTTGAATTATCTTGGTTGTTGATCATTTTCAGTAATTATTAAATTGCCGGATATACTCACTCCTTCGCTATAACTTCCAACCCATATTTCATAATGACCTGAGCCATATTCATTTAGCAATAACATTGGATTGTTACAGCCGGAACGGGAATCGTCGTTTCCAATCCATGCTCCGTTTGGCGTTTTGATTATTAGTGTTGCATCTTGTTCCGGATCAGTTGCTTCGAAAAAAACACGCAGATTAGTTGAACTTCCTTTCCAATTAAGCTTGTAATGTGGCCTTTGTGTTGTGAATCCTGCACAACCTGAACAAACATTTCTAACATCAACTGAACCGAATGCAATAATAGGAATTGAACGTAGTCTTTGTGAAAAACCGGACCTTAATTTTGAAGAACCGTAGATAGGATTGCCGGTAAGTACAATATCAGGATTGTCATCACAAGGCGTGACATTCTTTTCGGTTATAGTAAGAATTCCAGCGATGTTTTTATTTTCGTTGTAGCTCCCTACCCAGATTGAATAAATCCCAGGGCCATAATTCTGAAGTTGAAGCATAGGATTATTGTTGCATCCGGAACGTAAATCATCATTTCCTATCCATGTGCCATCCGGAGTTTTGATTAAAAGGGTTGCATCATCTGAAATATTATCGGCTTTGAAATAAATACGCAGATTATCTGTGGAACCACTCCAATTGAGAACATAGTCAGGGTTTTGGAATACGTTACCAACACAATCAGAACAAAGACCCTGTACATTTATTGAACCACCTGCTTTAATACGTACACTATGTGCATTGCTTGAAAAACCAGATCTTAATCTTACTGTTCCGGAAATGGGATCACCGGAAAGATTAAATTCTGGGCTTGATTCAATCACGCTTTCACATGGCTCAGTGCTATTTTCTGTTATAGTTAAGTTGCCGGTGATGAAATTCCCAGTGCTGTAGCTTCCAACCCAAATATTATATTCACCTTCTCCGTATTCTGATAAAAGCAGCATAGGGTTATTACAACCTGTACGGGTGTCGTCATTTCCAAGCCATGTACCATTCGGAGTTTTGATAATAAGTGTGGCATCTCCTGAGCTGTCATCTGCTTTAAAATAGATGCGCAGATTGGTTGAACTGCCTGTCCAATATAGTCTGACATCAGGTGCACTTGATACAAAACCTCTCCATTCGGCATTTAACCCTAATGTTGAGACATCTACCGATCCTCCTGAGGTAACTCGAACTGTTTGAGAATCAGGAACAAAATTTTGGCTTAATCGAACTGTCTCAAAAGTTGGTTCTTCCGTAGCATTTAAACTGTCGGTTATGTTTCTTTCAGTTTCACAAGGGTCTTTCTCAAGTTCAGTAATATAGAGCGTTCCTGGGAAAAACTCTTCTGTTCTGTAACTTCCAACCCATATATCATAATTTCCTTCTCCGTGTTCAGAAAGCGTCAACATGGGATTGGTACATCCTGAAAATGCATCATCATTTCCAATTAATGTGCCTTCTGGTGTATTGATGATGAGTGTTGCATCTTTTGATTTATCATCGGGCTTAAAAAATACTCGAAGATTGTTGGTGCTTCCAGTCCATTGAAGTTTTACCTGTGGTATATTGGGTGCAAAACCAGCACAACCTTCACCTATACCGGTTACATTAACAGGTCCACCACTTGTTAGGTTTACGGTGAGAGTGTCAGGTGAGAAGCCGGAAGTTAATGCTACTGTCCCTGATGTTGGTGCTGAATTTAAATCAAGCTGTGATGTTTCATCATCTGTCCCTTCTGAACACGGGGAAACATCACTTTCTGAAATCTTCAAAATTCCGGGTATTAATTCTCCTGTTGTATAGCTTCCTACCCAGATATTATATTGTCCTGCACCATATTCTTCTAATAATAACAGCGGATTTTTACAACCGGAAACAGCATCATCGTTACCTATCCATGTACCATTGGGAGTATGAATAATAAGCGTTGCATCTTTGTCAGCATCTTCTGCTTCAAAAAAAACACGAAGACCAGCAGAACTACCAGTCCAATTTAGATTATAACTTGGAGCTGGGGAATAAAAACCCTTGCAATCTGTGCATAAACCAAATTTTTGAACATTAAGAGTTCCACCACTGGTAATATTAACTGTATGTACATCAGGGGAAAACCCTGAATTTAATGTTATTGAACCAAAAATTGGTTCAGCAGTTATGCTCAGCCTTGATTGTCCAAATGTTTTTATATGTGCACTCAAAAAAAATACACATAAAAACAATACACTTGTTAATACCCTTGAATGATAATCTGATAGGTTATTATATTTCATAATTTTTATATTATATGATTAGTATTTTTATTTTGGCAACATCAAAAACTGACCAGTAAACTATTTCCTGTTTTTTTTGTGGATTTTTGTTTTTCCTTTATAACAACCAAATATTGTTACAAAATTATAATTTATTTTATTTCAGAACAAAATTATTTTAAATTAGTCTAAATTATTAGTTAAATCTGAAAAGTGATAAAAATAAAACAGTTTACATTTTTTTAGATAAAAAAATGTAAACTGTTTGCTTTATCTGGGTTGTCTATCAAGTTCTGTAATGGTAAAAGTTCCCGGAATATTTTCACCTGATTTATAGCTTCCCACCCAGACATCATAACGACCTGCTCCATATTGTTGAAGGAGAAGCATGGGGTTGTTGCATCCTGAGCGTGCATCATCATTACCTATCCAGGTACCGTTTGGTGTGTTTATAATCAGAGTTGCATCTTTTTCTCTATCGTCAGCTTCAAAAAAGACACGTAAATCGCTGGTGCTTCCTGTCCACTGAATTTTTAAATCAGGGGCACGGGAAGCAAAACCTTTGCATCCATCAGAATAGCCGCAAGATGATACATCAATTGATCCACCGCTTGTAATCCGTACTGTTTTAGGATCCGGAGAAAAACCCGAAGATATAGTTTGGGTGCCAAAATTGGGATCAGCTGAGGGATCTAAACATGAACCACTGGTTGAACAAGGTTCTGAAGAAATTTCTGAAATTGTAAGAACGCCAGAGATATAATCCCCGGATGAATAACTTCCCACCCAGATATCATAACGTCCTGCGCCATATTCATTTAAACGAAGCATGGGGTTTTTACATTCGGAACGAGTGTCATCATTTCCAATCCATGTGCCGTTTGGTGTGTTGATAATTAGAGTCGCATCCTTACTTTCATCATTTGCTTTGAAATGAACGCGTAAATTACTGGTACTTCCTGTCCAGTTTAGTTTTACATCCGGTGCTTTTGATGCAAATCCTGTACAACCTGTACCCAGATTCAACCCTGAAACATTTATAGAGCCACCACTGGTAACATTAATGGTATGAGGGTCAGGCGTAAACCCTGAAGCTAAAGTAACAGAACCGGAAATAGGATTAGCTGAGGGGTCTAATGATTCTCTTTTATCAGGAGTTGTATTACAAGGTTCTGTACTAAGTTCGGTTACTGTCAGAACACCCGAAATATACTCACCAGAACGGTAGCTGCCCACCCAGATATCATAGCGACCTGCTCCATGTTCATTTAAAAGCAGCATTGGATTGTTGCATCCTGAATGAGCATCATCATTACCTATCCATGTGCCGGTTGGTGTATTGATTATCAGTGTTGCATCTTTATCTGATTCGTTAGCTTTAAAATATACCCGCAGGCTGCTGGTGCTTCCCGTCCAGTTTAGCTTGTAATCGGGTGCACGAGAGACAAAACCGGTGCAACCTGTGCCTAATCCTAACTGGGAAACATCAATAGTACCACCGCTTGTTACATTTACAGTATGTGGATCAGGCGAGAAACCGGAATTTAATGTCGTAGATCCTGAAATAGGTGTAGCCGAAGGGTCAGGCCTTTCAGGCCCCCCTTTTTCTGGTATTGTCCCTCCACACGGATCAGAAGAAAGTTCTGTGATTGTAAGTACACCTGAGATATACTCACCCGAAGTATAACTACCCACCCAAATGTCAAAACGTCCTGCACCATGCTCATTTAATGAAATCATCGGGTTTTTACAACCAGAACGTGTGTCATCATTTCCTAACCATGTGCCATTGGGTGTATTGATGATAAGAGTTGCATCTTTTGAGCTGTCGTTGGGTTTGAAGAAGATTCGCAGATTGCTTGTACTTCCTGTCCATTGAAGTTTAACATCGGGTGCGCGCGAAGCAAAACCTGTACAGCCTGTGCACATTCCTGAAGCGTTAATTGAACCACCGCTGGTAACATTTATGGTATGTGGGTCAGGAGAAAATCCGGATGATAATGTTACAGTTCCTGAAATTGGATCAGCAGAGAAATCAAGTCTTCCGGTATTATCACCGGTTGTGCCAGAGCAAGGGCCAAGGTCTCTTTCAGATATTCTTAAGTTACCGGATATGTATTCTCCAGAAGTATAACTTCCAATCCAGATATCATATCTCCCTGCACCATATTGGTTAAGTAAAAGTTTTGGGTTTTTTGTCCCTGTGCAAGCGTCGTCATTTCCAATCCATGTTCCGTTTGGAGTATTAATTATAAGTGTTGCATCTTTAGAAGAATCATCGGCTTCAAAATAAATACGAAGGCTGCTGGTACTACCGGTCCAGTGAAATTTGACATCAGGAGCACGTGAAGCAAAACCTCTGCAATTTGTACACAGACCAGCTTGAGAAATATCTATAGAACCCCCACTGGTAACACGTACCGAATGTGGATCAGGAGAAAATCCTGCTGATAATCTAACTGTTCCGGAAATCGGATCTGCAGAAGGATCCGGCCTCGATTGTCCAAAAAGGTTCATGTATCCGCTTAATAGGAACATGCTAATGATTAGAAGACAATTGACCCTTTTTGAATGAAAAACAGCTTTAAAAAGTTTTAGTAATTTCATAATTGTCCTTTCTTTTTAAATGATCCTACTCATTTGGCTTTTCGGATTCGCCCCTGCTAAAAAAAACAGACAGGCAGGTTGTCTTTTTTTGTTTTAATGACTAGCTAAAAATTATAAAAATTAGTTTTTTTTTTAATATTATCCTTAATTAAACGCTAAGCAAAAATATAAATTTTTTAAATTAAATAAAATTTTTTTTTCTTTTAATTTGTTATTTATTCTTATAACATTAAATATTTGTAAATGTAAACAATAATTATGAAATTTCATTTCATGAAAGTTATTATTCCTTAATGTTTTATAAAAACAGGTGTGCTATCTGTATTTAATTTTTGAAACTTCAACAATTATATAATTAATAAGAAAATTAAATTCATTTTGACTTATTTTTCTAATGTAAACGGGGTCGAATATGGATCTTTTAGGAATATTTACATTAAGATTTATATTAAATTCATATAAATTAGAAAGACTCTCATCCGGTTTAAATATTTTTTGTGCAGGCAAGTTGCTCTCAAAGCCAGGGACAAGCCACGGTGAAAGAAATGGGCCTAGTCCAAAATTTCTTTTGAGTAAAACTTTTTTGTTGGGTAGCTTTTTTTCATTTGTCCACCATATATTTTTTACCTCTTCCATAGCAAGAAAGGTTTCTTCGGGTGTATGTACGGCTTCTAAATTTTCTAATGTTGCATTTAAAAGTATTGTCATTGCTTCATTATATTCTGATTCTGATTTCAGAGCAAGAATGCCTATTTTAACGCCCAATAGGTTTGAATACACATCTTCGGGTGAAAAACTGGAATACTTTTCCGGAATAAATGGGATATAGGATGCTCCAAACCAAGTAGCAATTTCATGCCATAACGAAATATCATAAGCAATTTTTCCTGCCAACTCATAAATGTTGAGACTGTCTATCGCTTCTGGATTTTTAAAATCCAATGTTTTTAGTCCCCCCTCATGACCCAAAATAATGGGCTCCCAATTATTGATTCTTTGTTTATATATGATAAGATTATAGATATATGCAGTCCAGTCAGCACAATCACGCAAATGACCGATGTCAATAAATCCTCCTCTTCTGGTGTAAACAATGCCATTGCCTTCATTTCCCCCTCCTAAAAATCGATGAATCCCCAAATTTCCCACAGAAATTGTGTCGGTCTTTTTTAAAAATGGAACACCTGCAATGCTCATATTTGAGCCAAATGCGCAACATGTGCGTATGATTTTGGGAGGATGAGATTGAAGTTCTCTCTCTGTCATCAGGGGCTCTCTGGCAAGTGATAGAAATGCAAAAAAGAAAAAACCAAGTGATAAATATAATTTATTCATTATTCTTATTAACTTTTATTATAAATTGTCAAATTTAGTTTATAAGTTTAAATGATGAATAATTTTTATAAACATTACTGATAATTTCGACCTAATCGTATAATAATTTTATTATTAATCAAGAAAAGGATTTAGTTTGCCAATTTAATTTCTATCAACTTTTTGATATCATCAATTAATAGATTATTTTTTATCTCAATTCTGATGCCTCTTCCTTCAGCATATTTTTTTGATTGCATCAATTCTTCTTTAATTTTTATTGAAATGTTGCTCTCTAAAATATAATCGTATGCTTTCTGCCCAAAAACAAATGCTGCTTTAAAAAATGTGTTTCTAGGCAATAAGTAAATAATTGCTCTTTTTGAATCTTTAATGCGAAAACTCCATCCGTACTTTTTTCCAGGGTAACTCCATTCCGACTGTGCTTTAGGGTATTTTTCTATTATGAATTCCTGTATTTGAACCCACAAGGTATATGTGGGACCAAGCTCTTTCATTAGTTCCTTTTCAGAGGGGATGGCAAATTTGTCTTGAAAAATACTGATATCTTCCATTTTTAATTGATGTTTTATTCCGATTGAATTTTTTTTAAATGCTTTTGCATCTCCTGTATGACAAAGATATATTTTTAATATGTGATTTAAATAAGGATTAAACATTAATTCTTAAATTTACTTTTTTTTCCTATTTTTAACAAATAATTTTTACTTACTTCAATATGATAAGAAAAACTTTCAAATCAACGGTTCTCATACTTTTAATATGTGTTTTAAATAGTAAAATAATTAACTCACAAATAGTTATAAATGAGTTTTCTTGTTCAAATCTCTCGCAGTACATTGATAATCACAGTGATTACAACGATTGGATTGAATTTTACAATACCACTTCAACCGATGTGAATATTACAGGATTTTATCTCAGTGACGATTCCCTGAATTTGTCTAAATGGAGCTTTCCTGTTGGTACTAGCATACCTGCACATGGTTTTTTACGTGTTTGGGCTTCCGGACGAAACGAGTCTGTAGGAACTATTCATCATACCAATTTTAATTTAAAACAAACCAAAAACAATCCTGAATATATCATGCTTTCGAATGCATCAGGGAGTCTGATAGACTACAAAGCAATAACTCAGAAAACCCAATTAGGACATTCTTATGGTCGTACTCAAGATGGTCAAAACAATTGGAATATTTTCACGTCACCCACGCCGGGAGCTTCCAATAATGCATCTACACCCTATAATGCCTATGCTTCGACTCCGGTATTTAGTGTTAATGCCGGATTTTATCCCTCTGATGTAATCGTAACTATGACAACCACCGAGCCTGATGCAGAAATTCGATATACCACAAATGGGACTTTACCAACAAGCAGTTCTTCTTTATACACTGGTCCTGTAACAATTTCCACAACGAAAGTGTTAAAAGCCAGAACATTCAGCACAAATGCCTCTGTTCTTCCAGGGTTTTTGAAATACGAAACTTATTTTATTAATGTGTCACATACCTTACCTGTCGTTTCAATCAGTGCTAATTCTTTAACAACATTGGCTAATGGTACAAGCAGTTTAAGACCTCATGGCACATTTGAGTATTTTAATGTCAACAAAGTACGCACCGCACAAACCTATGGTGAGTTTAACAGCCATGGACAAGATTCATGGGCTAACAGTCAGCGTAGCCTCGATTTTATTTCACGTGATGAAATGGGATACAATCACTCAATTGAAGAAACCTTGTTTAACACTTCTCCCCGCGACAAATACCAACGTGTAATTTTACGAGCAGCAGGAGATGATAATTACCCGGCAGATCATCATTCAGCGAATCTGGGAAGTGCACATGTCAGAGATGCTTATATTCATAACTTGGTACAAAAAGGTGGTTTACAACTCGATGTGAGAAGGGGTTCAAAGTGCATTTTATATATAAATGGGGCATATTGGGGTGTTTATGATTTGAGAGATGATCCCGATAATCATGATAATACTAAATACTATTACGGTCAGGATAAATTTCATTTGTATTTTCTTGAAAGGTGGGGCAATAGCTGGGCACAGTATGGTGGTAATGCAGCATTTGATGACTGGAATTCTTTATACGATTTTGCCATGAATAATGACATGACCGATCAGGCTAATTTTCAATATGTTGACGACAGACTTGATGTTACTAGTCTTATTGATTATGTGGCAGTAAATATGTTTACCGTTTGTACTGACTGGTTGAATTACAATACCGGTTGGTGGAGAGGCCTTGATTCTTCTGGTACCCATTTGAAATGGGGTTTTATTTTGTGGGACAATGATGCCACTTTTGATTTTTACATTAACTATACAGGACTGCCAACAACATCTGCTTTTGCAACACCTTGTGATGTTGAAAGTTCCGGTGTTGATGATCCTGATGACTTCATAGGGTTGTTGTTGAAGCTTCGTACCAATCAACAATTCAACACCTATTATATCAACCATCTTGTTGATTTGTGGAACACTGTTTTTGATTGTGACAATATGATTCCTGCTTTAGATAGTACTGTGGCTTTAATTGATCCCGAGATGACTGCCCATGCTGCACGTTGGAATGGAACCTATAGTGAATGGCAAGACAATGTTCAGACTTTGCGCAACTTTATTATTCAAAGGTGTACAGCAATTACAGGAGGTTTTATGAGTTGTTTTAATCTTACTGGCCCTTATCAGATGACTATTACAACCGATCCATTATCATCAGGAAGCATTACTCTTAATACTATGGAACTTACACAGTTTCCATGGACAGGAACATTTTTCGGAAATACAACCACATCCTTAACTGCCAATCCTATTAATGGATACAATTTCACAAACTGGTCTTCGGCCAATCAGAATATTTTGCCTAATTTAACCACCGCTGCTATAAACACTGACTTAAACAGTACAGATACTATTGTGGCGCATTTTCTGTCAACAGCAGGTATTCAGAGTACTGAGCCTAATTCAATATTTATTAACGTTTACCCTACAAGCTTTACTCATTCAACAACTATTGAAATTTATTTACCTGCTGCAGAGCCGGTTTCTTTGAAATTATTTGACTCACAGGGTAAACAACTCTTTGAAATTGTGAATTCCAATTCCTTTTTACCTGCCGGGCGCAATATCATTAATCTGGACTTGTCGAAAACAAGTTTAAGGAGTGGCTTGTATTTGCTTAGTTTCTATTCTGAAAATTATAGAAAGACAGTAAAACTTATTTACAGGGTCAGTTAGGTTTTCAGAAAAGAATACTTTAAACTTTATATTTGTGTATAATTGTCTTTTATCATCTGATAATGACACCTGAGCACATCATGATTTTTTACATCTCTCAGATGAATACCATTTCCTTTACACCATTTAAACTCCTTACATTCTGCACATAAGCCTTCTTTGGCCCAAGAGCGGTTGCGCATCTTCTGAAACTTTTTATCCCATACTTCAATAAAGTCGTCATTGTAAATATTGCCTTGAGTAAAAGAATCCCTGTCAATATTCGGGCAAGCACAAATAGAACCATCAGCAAGCACAGAAGCAATATTTATACCTGCGCGGCAGAAGAAAAATCCATCCCGAACTTCTGATTCAAAGTTCCCAAGAAAACCTTCACACCCAAAACTGGTATCAATAATACCCTCCTCGCGATTGGTTTTGATAAAATCAAGCACTTCACAAAATTTTTTATTGGAAAGGTGAAGTTCTTTATTGTCTTTAGCTCGGCCTATAGGGCAGATACTGAAAATTCGCCATCTTTTTACACCAAGTTGAATCAGGCAATTTTTTATGTCTGAAAGTTCTGAAAAATTTCTTTGATTAACACAAGTTGCAACGTCAAAAACAAAATTATTACCTGCACCAACTGCAAGCTTAATGGCGTTGATTGCTTTTTCAAAACTTTGTTTGTTCCCTCTCATCCAATTGTGGCTGTCACTTAAACCATCTAGACTGATTGTCATGGAACGCAAACCACTTCTTATTAGATTATTAAAGCGTTCTTCTGTTAAGGCAAAACCATTTGTTACAAAGCCCCAAGGATATCCTTGTTTATAAAGCTCCAGACCAACTTCTTCAAGGTCTTTTCTTAAAAGAGGCTCACCACCGGTAATTACAATCATTACTTTATTTGGATTGTACACTTCTTTAACACGTGCAGTAATTTTTAAAAAATCCTGATAAGGCATATCTTTAACAGAAGTGTCTTGACGACAATCACTGCCACAATGAATACAACTGATGTTACAACGCAATGTGCATTCCCAGAAAAAATAACTTAGATCATGTAATTTTGATTGGGCATCTGTGTATTTGCTGAAAATATTAAGAGCAATACGTTTTCGAAGTGAAGGATAATAATTTTTCACGATCTATAAAGCATGTTTATTCTAGTTTATCTCTGCTCTGAAATCCGGAAGTCGGAACACCATATTTGGTTTGTGGCTTAGTGCGACAAGAATTGAACCCAAGTAAAACCAACCAGGCAATCAATAATAAAATTTTTAAAGCGGTTGTATTAAAATTTTTTTTTACAAGATGGTTCATAAAATGTTTTGATATAAATGGTTAGTTATTATTGAAAGGCACACCATATTTGGTTACAGGAGTGGTGGGTCTGTAAGGATTAGGTTTGCTTCCTGCTCTTTGAACAGAATCTGCCTTGGTAATTGAATCTAATAATGCTTGTTGGCTTTCAGCCTGAGCTATAGAATCTAATAATGCCTGTTCTTTCTCTATCTGTGCTAAAGAGTCTGCTTTGGATATAGAATCATTAATTTCCTGATTTTTATCAACTGCATTTGTAGTCGAACATTTTGAGAAAAACATCATGCTTGTAGCCCCATATAACACTAAGGTATAATAATATAATTTTGACTTAATTTTAAGGATACTTCTCTTGATTTTCATGTTTAAACGGAATAATAATTTTTAGTAAAGATAAAAAATATATTGTTGCACAAACTTTTAAATTATTTGATTAGTGGATTTACCCTACAAAAATAATTGTTTTTGATTGAGAATATTATTTTAAATTTACACAATAATCCAATATTTATGAAGCAAAAGTTTATTATTTTATTCCTTTTAGTGTTTTCATGTTTTCATTTATTTGCACAACCATATCAGATTGGACACAGGTCAACAACCTACAATGACCCTTTCAGAAACAGAGATATTCCTGCACATATTTATTATCCCTCCAATACATCAGGTGATAACGTTGCAGTTGCTAACGGATCATTTCCTTTGCTTGTTTTCGGTCATGGATTTGTTATGGCGTACAGTGCCTATAAGAATTTTTGGGATTCTTTGGTGCCATTAGGTTATATTATGATTTTCCCTACAACTGAGGGCTCTCTCTTTCCAACTCCTGATCATGGAGAATTTGGAGAGGATTTAAATTTTCTAAATATCAAAATGAAAAGCGAAAATACCAATACAAGTTCTCCCTTTTATCAGAAAATTTCTGACAAATCTGCTATAATGGGACATTCTATGGGTGGAGGAGCTTCTTTTCTCGCTGCTGCATACAATACAGATATAAATGCTCTTATAACATTTGCTGCTGCCAACACCAACACCAACCCTTCATCTATTGATGTGTGTCCTAATATTTCAGTTCCTTCTCTGATTTTTTATGGTGCCAATGATGGGGTAGCATCACCTACATCCAATCAATTGCCTATGTACAATGCTTTGGGAAGCAGTTGTAAAACTATTATTGGAATTAATGGTGGAGGACATTGTTATTTTGCTAATTACAATTTAAATTGTTACTCTGGAGAAATTGTTACCACACCACAGCCTACTATATCAAGAGAAGAACAACACAAGGTCATTTTTGATTTTCTGACCCCATATCTGAATTTTATACTTAAAGATAGTTTTTCCTCGGAACAGGTTTTTATTGACTCATTAAATAATTCATCAAGAATAACATTTCAAAGACAATGTATAAATACCCAATTGGATGAAATACCCAAAGTAAATTTTAATATTTATCCGAATCCTTTAATGAATGATTACTTCCTTACAATATACTCAGATGAAAACCACGAAAGCTATTCTGTTAAATTGAAGGATTATTCGGGGAGGCTTGTTTTCAATGAAAATTGCTCAGGACAACAAGATAAAATTGATTTGAGATTTTTAAGCAGAGGATTGTACTTTATATATTTGGAAGCAGACAACAAAGTGTTTTCAGCGAAAATACTTTTGCTTTGATTATCTTATTTAAGAAGATGTCTGAATTCAAAAATCTTTTTTATTGACTTGAAGAATCTTTTAAAATTGCAAAGTGCTTTTTATAAAGAGTTTAAAAACTGCTAAAGCATCCATATTTTTCTAATTCAAGTGCATTTTTAAAATGATTAATGGTAGGAAGAGAAATTTTAATAACCTCATTCTCATTGCGTGTTTTCATTCCCCGCAGATATGATTTATCGTAATAAGTCAGAGCAATCATAGCCACCTCAAAATAATTGTTCTCTTCTAGCAATTCAACTGCTTTAAGGACGTTTTGTCCTCCGAGTCGTTTGGATATGCGCATAAGTGATTCTTTAAGCAATTGATTACCACTACCGGTATATTCTGATACCAAATGTTTGGCTCTTTCCTCTTTTGGAATATCAATAAAATGTAATTTTACTTTTCTCATTTGTTCGAAAAATTGTATAGGTATAACAACCTTTCCAATATTTCGACTTTCATCCTCTACCCAAATCGGATCGTCTATCCGAAGTTTCATTAATGAATCAAAAAGCTTATTTTCAAAATGTTCTGTAGTTGGTTGGCTATACTGCCCAATGCCACCAAAAGCAGAGCCTTTATGATTTGCAAGGCCCTCAAGATCAATAACCTGATGGCCTCTTTTCTTAAGTTCATGCAGTATATGTGTTTTTCCACTGCCGGTAAAACCTCCAAGAAGTTTGATATTAAAGGGGGTATTCAAGTAATTCAGTACATGATTCCTGAACGCTTTATAGCCACCTTCTATTAAATATACCTCACTAAAACCATTGTCTGATAAATGTTGCGCAAATGAATGACTTCTCATACCTCCCCGCCAACAATAAACTATAACTTTGAAATTCTGTGCAACTTCAGATGAATCCAAGATAAAATTCTTCAGTTTTGGTTCAACATACTTATACCCCAGTTCAATGGCTGATTCAGCAGACTGTTCTCTGTAAACAGTCCCAACATGTGCTCTCTCTTGATTTGAAAACAAAGAAATATTATAAGCGCCGGGTATATGTCCTATCTCAAATTCACCGGGAGAACGAACATCAATAATGGGCAACCCAAGTGAAAATACCTCTTCTATTTTTGTTTCAAAAACCATAAGGACAAAAGTAATTCATTTTAGAGTTTCCGGAAAATCAAATATTGTTTTTTTAACCCATATTCTAATACTTAGGTAAAAAGTAGAATAATCCATCTAACTTTGGATTGCAGCAAAAAAGCCTATGTTTAAAATGGTGAGTTAATCCCTTCCCGAATTCTGGCTGAAATGTAAAGACCCGAACACGA
>JAQVVM010000067.1 GCA_028698995.1 Bacteroidales bacterium | reverse complement strand
AATTAATTTGGCTGTTTGTCAGGCTAAGAAATTAGATAAACAACATGAGGAATACCCTACAACTCTCGGATCTCATATTTACAAGATAATTGAAAAAATTTCAAAAGAGTAATATTAATAGTGAGTTAATGGGAAGTTTTGCTAAGTGGGCTATTTCGACAAAGCCTTAAACCCCTGCAATTCTGTAACTCTATACTGAGTCTTTGTTTTTTCAATAGTGCCTTTAATAAGAACTGTTTTGTTGAATTTATGGGCATCTACGGCCATCTGATAATCTTCGGAGCTGAGCTGAACAGATATTTTGGATTTTACTTTCTTGATTTCACTTTCAACTATAATGGTGTTTTTGTCGCCTTCAACATCTTTGGAGCTTAACTGGATAATTTTGCTGTAAAAATTATTTGTGCCATTAAATGGCTGTGATTTACTGTCTTCATCAATTATCGAAAGCAATTCGTCAATACCCTTGTTATAAATCTGTGAAATAATTTTCAGTGTTTTATAAAACTCATCTTCAAAATCTGCATTTTCTGCATTATTAAAGATGTAGAGCCTGTATGAAGACTCAAATTTAAGATGTGCAGGGGGTGCGAAAATATCGTATTTAGTGTGGGTAGAAGTTTTTTGCCAGCCACGGCTTATGAGTAGATTTGAAACATTATTAAAAATATCTCGGACTAACATAAGTAATTGAATTTTTAATTATTGCAAAAAAAAGATAACTAAATATTTGCTGTAATAATGTCAACCCCGTTTCTATTATTTTTAAAAAAATCAGCATCATCAGTTACAATTTTCCATCCTTTAGTACGTGCCAATTCTATATAGTAACTATCGTTAAAATCGCATTTTTCAAACTCTGAAATTACATTGTCAAAATTGATGGCATTAAAATCATCATTGGCTTTTTCTGTTGTTTTTATGATTTGTGGCAAAACATCTTTTAAATCGTTAACAGCTTCAATAAATTTATCAGTACCGATAAAGTCTTTTTTATAATTTGTTTTGGATGGCTGTTTTTGGCTCCACTTTTTATATTCTGTTTGTAACCAGTAATTACAAAATTCAGATAGGATGAGAGAGTTAATAAAAACGGCACATCTCCTCTCTGTAATCTTTTTTAAAAAAATAGAATATGCTTTTTGTTTTTTGACATCTACATTTGCTTGTGGGTAAAATAAAAACACCCAAATATTATTGTCAAAAAAAAATATATCATTGAATTTTGGTTGGTAACTATTGACATCAAATAAATTTGCCATATCTAATCCTTTATTGAATTCTCAAAACCCTCAGGATCAGAAAAATATTCTTTAGCTCTTTTAATTACTTGCTGAAATAAACGAACATCTTCCGGTTTAATATTTTCAAGTTTTAATTTTTCCTGTAAATCTTCACTTGTATATTTACTATACAATTGTCCTATTGCAGCATTTAGAAATGCAGTAATAATTAGGTTTATATTTTGGAAATCAAGGATGACAGAAAGTCCCTGAGAAATAGCATTGTCAATTTTGATGAAAACATTATTTCCATCATCAACACTAATAGCTGAATCACCACCTACTTCATCAAAAATTCTTATAGTAAATTTGTTGTCTTTCATTGTGTGGCAAAGTTATATTAAAAAATTATATCCTCAACCTTTTCTGACTTTAAATAATAAAAATTTTTATCATCTAAATTAAATTCAATATTAACTATAGTACCCGAAAAAAAATAATTGAATGAATCGGAATTTATTTTTCCCTTATTCATCTCCCAGTATCCATCAGATGAAACAATTTGAATTTTTCCTTTATTTAGCTTAACAAAATCAAGAATTAATTTAAGTCCTAAACCACCTGGTATATTATTAATTTTTGGTTTTGTTGAATTATTAGCTTCTATAGCCCATTCAATAGCTTCTTTACCTGTTTTATTTACGTTTAGATATTCATTTACATTAGTTTTTATTGAGCGTCCCATGTCAACAATAGTAAAGTCAATGTGTGGAGGGCTTTTTCGAGGGAAATATTGTCCGCAACTATAAACAAAATCACAATCACCATGAATTACAGCATTACTGTAAATTTCAAATATACTTCGTGCAATTTCTTTTTGAGCAATTAAACTAAGTTTTGGAAAATCAGATTTAAGAATCAACTCAGAAAATAAAAATTCTTTAATAAATTTTTCGTCTGTTAGTTTGTTTTTTCTATATTTAATAGTTGTTTCAGTTGCATCAGGTATAATATAGCCACCAAATGATGCCATAAAATGATTACGACTAAAAATGTCTTTAATTAAGGGTTTAAGGTTTGTTAGTTCAACACTATTTAAGTTCGATTGTATTTCATTTATAATTGCACCAAGTACAGCACAAAAGTTGGCCTCAAACCATTCAGTTTTTGTAAAATCTAATTCTATGTTATTTAGAATTAGATTTTTAGTTCTTTCATGCAATTCAATAAAAAAACTATAACCATCAAAATTGCTGCAAATATCTTTTGGAAATTCAATTTTCATTTTGCAAAATTAAATATTTTTTTGCTGTGAATCAATATAAGCCATCCCCCTCTCTTCACCCTCCTCAACTGCCACCTCCACTGCCCGCTTAGCCATCTCCAAAAGCTGCTCCGATTGCTTCTTTAAACGAAAACTTTCCTCTACAAGAGCTGCAATTTCTTGTTGCTTTTCGAGCTCAATTATGGGTACAACCACATTTTCTATTTCGCTAACACGCCAATGCAGTATAATTGAGCCTCCGGCATCGCGCTCAGCTTGCATCTGTACAAGTTTTGAATTAAGTACCAAGGTAAGATATTCGGGTATAAGCGTTTTTTTATCCTTTACAGTAAGGTGTAAAACAGCTCCTGAAGTAATAAAATTGGCATCATTACGCAACATATAAGCTGTGCCCACACTGCCGTCTTTTGAAAAGAGTATGGATTCTTTTTTTGGTTTTAACTTGTTTACTAGCTCCCTATTGGCATTACAAAACGATTCGGATAATTTTTTAGTAGGTTCACTGATACCAAACTTATTGTAATCGGAAACTCTTAAAAATGGCAAACCTTCTTCATCATACGCATCTGAGCCGGGTTCGACAGATTTTTTAATTGTTACAACATCTGCTATACGCTTATGTTTTTGAGTAATAATGCGGTTCATAACATCCTCATACTTCCTCTGATAATACTCCGCATCCAACCTTCCCGTTGCCAAAAACGACTCCTTAAAACTTTTTACATTAACCCCTTCTTCATTTGGCTTAAAGTCTTTTAAACCTAGGGCTTCTAATAGAAGGGTTTCGGCTTGGGAAAAGAGATTCATCCCGAACGGCTTTGGTTGCGCCAGTAAAGAAATTCGATAATTTTAGCAAATTTTTAATAAGCCTTGACTTTTGCTCTACTTTGCGTCAAGGCAAAGTAGAAATATAAAAAAACAGAAACTCTGGAATTGAATAATTTAGATAATTCTTTCATTGGTAAAGAAGAGAAAATCTGTTTTTAAAGCTAAAAAGAGGTTTAATTTTCATAAAACTGTGCTGCACTTATTATTCTGTGCTTAATTTTTTCTCTGAGACTTATAGGTTGCAATACTTCAAGAAATTCCCCAAAGCCTATAAATTCACGTTCCAGCTCATAGTTGGGAATGACCTCAATAGAAAAAGTAGTGCCTAAGTCTGTTTTCTCAATGATTTTCTGTGAGTGATGAAAAGGTTTGGTAAGCACATAAGGTGCGTGTGTTTTTTCTACCCGGAAAACAACTTTTTCAACAGCTAGATGCTCAAACTTTGTTACTCCAATAATATCATTGAAATAAATGTTTGGATCGAAAAAGTCGTTCTCAATAAATGGTTCCTCTTGCATTTGGCGTAGTCTGAGAATTCTATCTAAAGCTAATGGTGAAAATCTATTATCGTTTTTTTTCTTCCCGAAAACAAACCATCGATTACGATACTCTTTGAGCAAATAAGGAGAAAGCAAATGAATTATTGGCTTTGTACTTTTGAAGTTGAGGTAAATGATTTTTAATGTATGTTTATCCCTGATGGCATTATAAATGGGTGTTAAAAATTTTATACCGGTAAGATTGTTGTTTTTTTCAAAATCGATTATGGCTTTTGTGGAATTTTTTATGGCAAAAACCTTATTCTCAATTTTTTTTAATACTTCTTCCATGTCAGAAAACTCAGAAAACCCCTCAAACTGTTTTAAAGTATGGGCGATTTGTGATAATGTTTTTACGTCCTGAGATGTTAAAGGCATATTGGTAATGCTAAAGGTAGGGTCCTCATAAGTATAATATTTCCTGTCAACAACAATAATGGGTGCATTATAACCTAACTTTTCGCTGCGCATATTCTGTAAATCCAGTTGCAATGTACGAAGACTTACACCTTCAGTTCTGCCTTCAAATTCATAAAGTGCATCAGAACACGCTTCCAGTAGATCCTCAAGAGACCATTTTCTGTAACGATTACGCAAACAATTATCTATTGTTTTGTATCTTATTAATGCTAAACGATTTACAGGCATGATAATATTTTTTTACAAAAATATAAAAATAAATTTAACTGCGCAATTAGATTGCGTAGTGATGTATTTCTTTTGTACAATCAAAAAAAAATTAATTTTAAAAAAAAATATCATGCAGAAAGTAATTTCAACAGAGAAAAACCCAATTAAATTGTGGCTTGATGAACCCGATGAAGGAACATTGAGGCAAGTAAAAAATCTGGCAAATCTTCCTTTCATATACAAGCACGTAGCCCTGATGCCTGATGCCCATTCGGGGTATGGTATGCCAATAGGTGGTGTCATAGCTACTGAGGGCGTAATAATTCCCCATGCTGTGGGTTCTGATATTGGTTGCGGCATGTGTGCTGTTAGGACAAATAAAATGGCGGAAGAAATGTCAAAAGACATTTTAAAGTCAGTAATGAGTGAAATAAGAAAACGCATACCATTGGGTTTTGAACATCACATAGAGAGGCAACATGAATCTTTAATGCCTCAGGGACACAATCTTGAAGAACTTAAAGTGGTAAGAAGTAATTACATATCAGCATTAAAGCAAGTAGGGACTTTAGGAGGAGGCAATCATTTTATTGAAATTCAAAAAGATGAAAGCGGATTTATCTGGATAATGTTACATTCAGGAAGCAGAAATATAGGTTTAAAAGTAGCTGAATATTATAATAACAGAGCAAAGAAGCTTAATGCCTTATGGTACACCTCCGTTAGTGCTAAAGCTGATCTTGCCTATCTGCCATTTGAATCGGGAGAAGCCAAACAATACTATTTGGAAATGAAATACTGTGTAGATTTTGCCTTTGCTAATCGCAAGTTGATGATGTCAAAGGTTCAGGAAGCGTTAACCGATATCATTAAAGGTATTACTTTTGAACCTATTATTAATATTGCACATAATTATGCAGCATGGGAAAAACATTTCGATAAAAAAGTACTGGTTCATCGCAAGGGGGCAACTTCTGCCAAAGAGGGAGAAATTGGTATCATTCCTGGAAGTCAGGGAACAAAATCCTATATTGTCGAGGGTTTGGGTAATCCTGAAAGCTTTATGAGCTGCTCACATGGAGCCGGCCGAATGATGAGCCGCACTCAGGCCATTAAAACCCTAAACCTTGAAGATGAAATTAATAAGTTAGATGCTTTGGGTATCGTACATGGAATTAGACATAAAAAAGACTTAGATGAAGCATCGTCTGCGTATAAAGACATTTCTAAAGTGATGAATTATCAATCGGATCTGGTTAAGGTTTTACATGAGTTAACCCCTTTGGCGGTTATTAAAGGCTAGTGCTAAGTTAAGTGTCATTCTGAGAGTTGGGACTTTTAAAAAAACTCAATAAAGCAGCGATGACAGGGTTCCCCAGCGGGGAACAATATAAATAGCCACGGGTTTCAACCCGTGGCGAAAGGAAGCAAAATTTAATTGTTTTGGCACGCAAATTTGCTGCATTTTGCAAATTTCGTAACAAAACATAATAATATGATTAACCGTTATTTGCAATTTTCTGTCATTGGTAACGCAGTGAAGAATCTATATTCCTGTAAATGAGATGTTTCGCTTACTTCGAGTACCTCAGCACAAGTTGCTCAATAGGGCAAAACACGTTTAACTTAACACTAGTTTATAATATCGCAATATCAATATTTAATTTAAGTAAAATTGTCAAAGACTTTGCAAACAATCTTAGTTTAGGAAATTGCCTGTTCAAATTATTTATTTTCCTGAATGAGCAAAGCCCCTGTAATTGAAATGACTTCGCTGCAATAATTAAAATTGTAATGTCCTACCACATCATTGATGGTATGATAATATGCTTCAGTAGCTTCATTTATTATAAAGACCGATTCGTATCCATTTTCATAAAAGGAAAAACTGTCTCCGACATCATTGTATTCATTGTCATGTATAAATTGCAAACAGGTATATGTTTTTCCGCATTTAACAAACTTTGTTCTTAGCTCAGAAGAATTGTTGTAATCCATTACATTTAATGTCCATTCCGAGGGATCCGAACGGGGTTCATAAGATATCATGTCGTTGTTTAGCATCATTATAATGTTAATATTATTTGATGAAGCGTTTTCAGCATAATCTTTACTGCCGTTCAAATCATACTCTTCTGCTGCAAAGGCAACAAACTCAATTGTGTGTTTGGGAATAAAATTCTTTTTTTTAAACACCCTTGCAATTTCAATCATACCTGCTATGCCACTGGCATTATCATTAGCACCGGGAGCAGAGATGAAAGGGTCGCCCTCATCAACGATACAATCGTAATGAGCACCTGTTACGTAAACATTATCAGGTTCAGAACTGCCTTCCAAACGTGCAATTACATTGTACTGCCATGTATTGTAAGTGGTGTTGTTCCAGTCTGCTGATAAATAGAATGAGTCAAGGCGTGTGTCGGCATATCCCAATTGAATGAACTTATCTTTTATGTCGTTTGCTATTTGTTTTCGGTTATTTTTCAGAAAAAATCTTGAATTGTAGTTCTGCATCCACTGTACATAAGACTTTATGGTGTCTGCATTGATTTCATCAATGATAGATGTAACAAAGAAATCTGGTATGTCTGCAATGATATCATCATCATTGTCTTTCTTACAAGCAAGAGAAAATAAAAGACTGATGACACAGAAGAAATTGAGAAACTTAAAGTGAATTTTGGTCATTTTATTATAATTAATTCAATTACCACAAAATTACATCATTTTTAAGGAATATGAATAAACCGAGGTTTAATAAAAAGGAATTATTAGTAAATTTGCAAATTAAATAAATAAAAAAAATAATTTCAGGAGGATAAAACCATGATTCTTTTTAAAAATTGTAATGTATATGCCCCTCAACATTTAGGGAAAAAAGATGTTTTGCTTGCGGGTACTAAAATCGTAGCTATAGAAGACAGTATTGATTTACCATTAAATCTATCGTGTAAAATAATTAATGCTCAAGGTCTGATAATGACCCCCGGTCTTATTGATGCCCATGTGCATATTGCCGGTGCCGGTGGCGAAGGCGGCCCTGCAACCCGAACTCCAGAAATGCAACTCAGTCACATGCTTGAAGCCGGTGTTACTACTGTGATTGGCTGTCTTGGTACCGATGGCATGACACGAAATATTGAATCTGTTCTGATGAAGGTTAAAGGTCTCCGTCAGGAAGGTGTTTCGGCATGGATGTACACAGGGGCTTATCAAATCCCAACACCAACAATTACCGGAGATGTTGGCAGAGATGTCTCTTTGATTGAAGAAATTATTGGCGTTGGGGAAGTTGCTATTTCCGACCACCGTTCTTCATTTCCAACTACTGAAGAATTGATAAGACTTACCGAACATGCAAGAGTAGGGGGTATGCTTGGTGGAAAAGCAGGTATTGTGAATATCCACATGGGTGATGCAAAGAATCCATTCCTTCCCCTGTATAAAGCTGTTGAAATCAGTGAGTTAAAATTTACTCAATTCATGCCTACACATGTCAACAGAAATGATTATATTTTTGAAGATGCCAAAGAGTATGGTAAAAAAGGATACATTGACATTACAGCCAGCTCTTATCCCTATTTTCCACAGTACGAAATTAAACCTTCAAAAGCCATTGTTGAACTTGTACAAGCGGGTGTTCCTATTGAACACATAACCATGACATCCGATGCCTGTGGTTCACTTCCCGATTTTGATGAAAAAGGAAATTTGATAAAGCTTGAAATGGGTTATCCAAAATCTATTTTGACTGAGCTTATTGATACAGTCCTTGAAGAAAAATTTCCGCTCGAACAAGCCCTGAAAGTGCTGACTTCCAATGTTGCCGATATTCTAAAACTGAAACAAAAGGGCAGGATAGAGGTAGGAAAAGATGGAGATGTTGTTCTGTTTAATGATAAATTTGATATCATTCATATGGCTGCAATGGGACAAATGATGGTTGAAGAAGGAAAAGCGCTTAGAAAAGGCAGCTACGAAAGATAGACATACTGTCATGCACAGAGTTGTTATAAGCGGAATTGGATTAGTTTCTCCATTGGGTAATAACATTGAGACATTTGTAAACAACCTGAAATCAGGTAATTCAGGAATCCAACATATTAAGGAGCTTCAAGAACTTGATTTTCGTTGTCAGGTAGGTGGTATTTGTTCATTAAATAGCGATGAAACAAACATCCTGGAACAGTATGATTTACTCGAAGCTCCTTCTTTTTTAAAATATGCATTTATTGCAGGATATAAAGCATGGAAGGACTCAGGACTTGATTTGCCTGATTACAATGTGTCAAAGGTTGATTATGATACCGGAATTATTATTGCCAGTGTTATTGGAGGTATCGATCTGATAGGAGATAAAGTTGCTTTAAGTATTCACAATAAAAAACGTAGGGAATTACGTGGCCAATATACTGAGCAATTGATGGGCAGTGCTCCCAGCGCTTATTTGTCGAAACTGTCTGCCGCCGGAAATATTTGTCGTGGTATTTCTAACGCATGTTCTTCTTCTACTGAGGCTGTTATTGATGCTTATTTTTTAATAAGAAATGGTCAGGCAAAACGCATGCTTGCAGGAGGAGCAGAGGGTTATTCACCCTACTATTGGGGGTGTATTGATGCTCTGAGAATTCTTGCAAAGAATTTTAACCATTCACCCCAGCAGGCAAGTCGACCTATGAGTGCCTCTGCATGTGGTTTTGTGCCTGCATCCGGAAGTGGTGTTCTTGTTCTTGAAGAATTAAATTCTGCTTTGGAAAGAAATGCTCCTATTTACGCTGAAATTATTGGTGGTGCAATAAATAGTGGTGGGCATAGAAATGGTGGCAGTATGACTGCTCCTAATAATGAGGCCATTATCAAATGTATAAGACAAGCTGTTGGTATGGCCTATATTTCTGAATCAGACATCAGCTTGATTTCCGGGCACCTGACTGCAACGAAAGCAGATTCTTCAGAGATTTTAAATTATAAGACTGCTTTTGGTTACAATTCAAACAACTTCCCTCCAATCAATACACTTAAATCACTGACGGGACACATGCTGGGTGCTGCCGGTGCTGTTGAATTGATTGCATCATGTCTTCAAATGAAAAATGAATTTATTCACCCGAACATCAACTGCGAAGACCTACATCCTCAGATAGCTGAATATATCAGACCTGATGCAGTTTCCCATGAATTAAAATCTAAAAAAATTAATTATATTTTTAAAGCAGGTTTTGGTTTTGGGGATGTCAATTCATGTATGATTTTAAAAAAATATAATTAAGCGTAATTTCCACCAATTCTGCGTAAAAGATTGGCTATACTGGCATCCCATAAATCTTTTTGATCTTCAAGCTCATCAGAAGGGCAGAAATCTGTAACTATAAGTGCTAAATCATTGCTAAGTGGTTCAATATTAATCCTTAATTCCAAAAACTGTGAGGGATGGTCATGTTCTTTTATCCACTGAATTCTGACATATTCATTTTCTTTTTTTTGCATCAGCTTACCTTTTATTTCAGAATCATACCATTTAAATGTCATAATTCCTTCTTTATCAATAGTAATTTCTTCTGCAAACCATTCAGCAAGTCCTTGAGGTGTACTAATAAATTCATATAGTACTTTTATACTTGATTTCATGGGGTATTCAAGGGTGAATTTTTTATAACAAGACATACTCATGTATTTTTATTTTATGTAAAAAAAAGAGCAATATACAAAATAAATTAAACAGAGGTTATTTTTTTTTATTTTTTAAAAAATATTAACATAAACAAGGCTATTTTGAAATAGAGTGCCTGTTTAAAAAATATTGATGTAATTAAAATCCTTTTGCTTTTATTAAGAGCTAAGTTTCAGCCTATCCTTTTAATATTCGCACCAATTGCATTCAGTCTTTGTTCAATTTTTTCGTAACCTCGGTCAATTTGTTCAATATTAAGGATAATGCTCTTGCCCTGAGCAGAAAGAGCCGCAATAAGTAAGGCCACGCCTGCTCTTATATCCGGTGATGTCATTTCAATACCTCTAAGCGGGAACTTTCTGTTTGAACCGATAACAGTTGCTCTGTGTGGGTCGCATAATATTATCTGAGCACCCATTTCAATCAATTTATCAACAAAAAAGAGTCTGCTTTCAAACATTTTTTGATGAATGAGTACACTCCCTTTTGCCTGAATAGCAGTTACAAGTACAATACTTAGCAAGTCGGGAGAAAAACCCGGCCATGTAGCATCATAAATGGTTTGAATTGAGCCATCGATAAATGAAGCAATTTCATATTCCTTATGTGCAGGGATGTAAATATCATCATTCCTGAGTTCGAGATGGATTCCTAACTTTCTAAAAACATTGGGAATGATACCCAATTCATTGTAGCACACGTTTTTAATAGTAATTTCAGATTGTGTAAGTGCCGCCATACCAATAAAACTGCCTATTTCAATCATATCTGGTAAAAGACGGTGACAGCATCCTTTGAGGCTCTCAACACCATTTATAGTAAGTAGGTTGGATGATATACCTTTAATATCGGCTCCCATTTTAACAAGCATTTTGCATAACTGCTGTATATAGGGTTCACAGGCTGCATTGTAAATTGTTGTTGTACCTTCAGCCAATACAGCTGCCATAATTAAATTTGCTGTTCCTGTTACTGAGGCTTCGTCCATTAATAAATAGGTGCCTTTTAAATGATTAGTTTTTAAACTGTAAAAACTGTCACCGGGTTTGTAATCAAACTTTACGCCCAGTGTTTCTAATCCTATGAGGTGTGTATCAAGCCTGCGACGGCCTATTTTATCACCACCTGGTTTTGGGAGTATGGCCTTCCCAAAGCGGGCCAACAATGGTCCTATTATCATTATGGAGCCTCTCAATTTGCCGCCTTTACTCCTGAAATCGGGACTGTCAAGATAGTTAATATCAATATTGTCAGCCTTGAAAGTAAAGGTGTTTGGAGAAATTTTCTGTACTTTGACATTAAAACCTTCTAAAATTTCTATAAGGTTTAGTACATCTTTAATTTCAGGTACATTTTCAATCGTAATTTCATCTGATGTGAGCAGCACAGCACTGATGACCTGTAAGGCTTCATTTTTAGCACCTTGAGGTATGATTTCACCCTTTAGCCTATGACCGCCAATAATTTCATAATAACTCATAATATTAATGTTAAGGTTAATGCAAATTAAACACTTTTTTTACGCATTAGGAAGATTTCATTTAAAAATGTATTAGATTTTTGTTAACAGAAATCAATTGAGTTACAAATAATTTTATAAGAGTAGGGTAGATATCAATAACATTTATTCTCATTATAGTTAAATATGAATAAAGAAAAAATTAAAAGTTTTGTTGAATATATTTAATTGAATTAAGAAAAAATAGTTTTCAATATTAAATAAAAATTACAACTGTAACTAATTTTTAATACTTTTTGTTTAAATTGAGAGATAATTCCAAATGAAATGAATTTGATATATATAAGAACTTAAAAGCCAACAATATAAACTATTATATATAAACAATAAATATAATATCAGATAACAATACATATAATTTACAATATATTGAAATACAAATAAATATAATAAAACCTAGGTCAGATTACAATTGTAATTCTCTATAAAATTTAATTAAAAATAAAGTTACTTATGTGATTACTATTTGTATTACATTTGTAAAATCATGAATAATAGAATTGGAAAATTACTAAAGCATTTGGGATTAAGTGCAGCAGCATTTGCTGTTAAAATTGATGTTCAACCATCAAGTATTTCTCATATTTTATCGGGTAGAAATAAACCGAGTGCAGATTTTTTGGAGAAAGTTGTCAAAGAATTTCCTTCGATTAATTCTGAATGGTTGCTGACAGGAAAAGGTCAAATTGGTAAAGAACCAGATTTATTTGAGGTTATTTACGAAGAAAGTTCTGATGAAAAGCCAGCTTCGAAGGAAGTTGATAAAATCAAAGCAGAAAAGCAAATTCAGAAAAAGCATGATGCTGATGAAAATAAAACTAAAAGAAGTTTACATATTGATAATCAAGATGATAACAATTTAATTCAGGGAAAATCATCTGCAAAAAAAAATACAATAAACAATCCCAAAATAGAAAGAATCGTTATTTTTTATAGCGACAAAACCTTCAGGGAATATAATCCTGATGAGATCTAAGATTTAGCTGGAAATCTTTCTCTGTGAGAGAAAAAGTAATTGCTTTCCCATTCAGCATTTTCATCACTGTCTGAACCATGAACTGCATTAGCTTGAACAGATTCAGCAAATAGTTTTCTGATGGTACCTTCTTCAGCTTTTTTAGGATCTGTGTTGCCAATAATTTTTCTGTAATCTGCTACAGCATTTTCCTTTTCAAGAATGGCAACAAAAACAGGTCCTGAGGACATAAAATCCACAAGCGACTCATAAAACGGTCTGCCTTTGTGAATGCTATAAAAATATTCGGCATCAGCCTTTGATAAATGGGTGAGTTTCATGGCGATAATTCTAAAGCCGCTTTCAATTATCTTCGCTATAATAGAACCAGCTTTACCATTTTTTACCGCATAGGGTTTAATCATTGTAAAAGTTATATTTCCAGCCATAGTATTAAAATTTAAACAGGTAAAAATAATACATATATTCATTTCTTTGAAAAGAATTTAATTATTTTTGTTTTATGAAAAATTCAGACATTAAACAATTGAAAAACCTTTTGGATTCTTCTCAAAAGGCAGTTATTGTTACACATCATAATCCCGATGGTGATGCTATTGGGTCGGTTTTGGCCTTATACCACTACCTTGTAAAAAAAGGCCTGCAAACTCAAATATTCATTCCTAATATGTATCCAGACTTTTTGGAATGGATGCATAGGGGAGAAAACCTTAAAGTGTATAATGAAAAAGATAAAGAAACGATTGCAAATGTTTTTAGCGATAGCGATCTCATATTTTGTTTAGACTTCAATGTACCAAAAAGATCTCATTTTTTAGAACAATTTATTGTTAATTCTTCTGCTTATAAAATATTGATAGACCATCATATAGAGCCTGACATTAAAAGCTTTAATTTAATATTTTCAAAAATTGAAACCTCATCTACTGCTGAACTTATATTTGATATTATTGATGCATGTGGTGATAAAAATTTAATAGACAAAACCATGGCTGAATGTCTGTATGTTGGAATGGCAACTGACACTGGTTCATTTAGTTACAATAATAACTACGTGCACACTTATGAAATTTTGACACATTTATTCTCATTAGGTATAGATGGTGCCAAAATTCAAAGATTGGTTTACAACAATTTCACTGAAAACCGTATGAGGCTTTTCGGACTGTGTTTGAATGAAAAACTACATGTTTTAAAAGACTATAAAACTGCATATATTGTTTTATCCTTAAATGACCTTAAAAAGTACTCCTACAACTCCGGAGATACAGAAGGTATTGTTAATTATGCACTTTCAATAAAAGGTATAGATATGGCAGCTTTATTTATTGAAAGAAAGGAACTTATACGAATTTCTTTTCGTTCTTATGAGGACTTGTCAGTGAACAAAATTGCTTCTGACTTTTTTGAAGGTGGCGGTCATAAAAATGCTGCCGGAGCCAATTCATATGAAAGCCTTGAAGCTACTGTTGATAAATTTTTGAAAATATTGCCGGACTTGGATAAATACCGTTTATAAAAGAGTATTTTATTCACTGATTTTCTCTACCCCATAAGCTTTAATATGCAGTACTTTCATAATGCTTATGATTTTATGTCCCCAACGACTTTCAAAAAGGATTTTGCAATCATAAACAGCATTTTCTTTTGATGCAATGCCATCCTTTTGATATAAAAGCACAAAGTCCTTTAAGTCCTGATATACATCACTGACCTTTTCACTCAGGTCATTTTTATTAATTTCAGTATCATTTAAAGAAACATTGTCAACATCCATATAATGATTAAAATCCTTAAATTTTTCTGTGAGTATATTGTAAACCTCCAGATAGTTTTCATGTGTTACAAACTTTTCGTTTGCCCACTCATCCTTGACTTCAATTACCGGCAAAAGAGTGCCTTTAAGATAGAGCAGGGGAGTAATTTTCATAAGGAATGCAGAGATATCATCTGTGGTGTATTTAGAAGCACTTTCAAGAAAAAGACAGTATTCATTTGCAACTGTCAGCATTTCTATTACATGCTTAGAAAAAATTATCTCCCTGTTATAATTTGAATTCATACTAGCTGATTTTTAATTTGGATGATGGTGAGTCAAAAGTACTGTTTGTTAATTTATTAACAAGTGGTTTGAATTTTTTCCTTATCAAAGGCCATTTGTCAGGGTAACGAGTCATTAAAATTTTAATATCCTTTTCTTTGTTTGATATTCTTAAACTAATAGCTTGTGGTGAAACGTAATGAGGTAGCTTTTTGGAAATAGTCTCAAGTCCAATTGGAGAGCTTTCTGCAAATAACTCCTCAGCAGCTTTTTCGTATTCATTCAATTTTTCAATAATACTACCTCTTTTATTAATATCATCTTCGTCAAAGCCTAACTCTTCAAATTTCTGTACATTCTCTTTATGAGCGTATTTTTCAAATTTGAGAAAAGAAGCAGGTATTATGATTTTTTCACTTTCATGGGTAAAAAGACTTGAAGTGTTTATCAAAGCATCTTCTATAACACTCTCAAAATTAATTGGATTCCCACCGTAAGCTCTGATAATTTCCTCTGCGTCATCACTGAATGAAATTGTCTTCCTAATGTTATTTTTTTCTTTAAAGCGCTCTATATAACTCATCGCTAATTCAAAAAAGAAACGGGCCGATTTGGTTTGCTCCAAAATAAGCCTTTTCTTTAGAATATCATTATCTGAAATTAATCCTTTTATTGACTCCTGAATTTTTTCAAAATATTTTTTGTTTTTGTATTCTTTTGATAGATATGTGTTCAGTACATTTTTAATATTTTTTGAATGCGTATCTCTTTCATTCGTTGTTAATCCCCTTTGGCCCAAATCAATGCTATCGTTTCTCATATAGAAATACACAATGATAAAATCCCATGCATGGTCATAGGGGCTTCTGTAACCAAATAACAAAATTCGGTTCTTGGTTTCGTAAAAAATGTCTTTCTCTACCAACTTGCTGTCAACAAAGTTGATCCCTAAATCATTTTCTGAATACCAACCGTCATTTAATGTTCTTTTATTTCTTTGATCTAAAATATTTGTTGCTTGATTAATATCGAGTATTGCAAGATTTTCTTTATCCGAGGAACTAAATATATCAGTAGAATAGCCGATTATCCTTTTTTGATATGGTTCATAATAAATTGCCAATGCTTTTTCAATATCAGAAAAAAACATCGGTATAAGCTCCAAACAAGTCTGGATAGGATGTGCAACTAAACTTATCAAAGTGGTGAATTTTGACTACAAACAATGCTTCAAATATACAACACAAATTTTTAAAAAGCAAATAAATTTTAAATTATTTAAAAAATATTTAATATCAATTTAAGGAGCTTGAAATATTTTCAATATTTAAAATATTAAAATAATCTTTAAATCTTAACTTGAAAAATTTGTTTCAGGATTTGAAATGCTGTTAATTTGTGTATTAGAAGCAAGTTCCAATATTAAAATTTTTTAACACCATCTTAAAATGACAGCTTATACAAGAAACTTTTTTAAACCGGATTACACCACAAACAAAAACAAGTTTAAGGATAAATTAAGTCCCGAACTTAAAAATGAAAAAAATATAGAAAAGAAAAAGAGTACAAAAATTCACTTTGAACCAAAAGAGGAACCAAAAGAGAAAAAAGTACCTTTTATGAATTTTCAAGAATTAGTTGAAAAAAGAATTACCACTTTTCTTAGTTTTTTTGGTAATTTCGTTGAAAAAGTACTTACTGATGAAGAAATTTCATAAGAAAACAATATCATGTATTTAATTGAAAATTCTTTTACTGATGCTTATTATAATCTCTCTCTGGAGGAATATTTCTTTAAAGAAAAGCCGGATGAAGATTTTATCATTTTGTATATCAATGAGCCCAGTATAATTATTGGCAAACATCAGAATGCTTATGCAGAAATCAATTACCTTTTTGCCAAGCGACATAATATCAAAATTGTAAGACGTTTATCAGGTGGAGGAACCGTTTATCATGATGATGGCAATGTCAATTTTACATTTATTAAAAACGTTAGGGATGGTTTTGCAGTCAACTTCAAATCTTTTTTACAGCCTGTTTGTGAAATTCTCAAGGAAATTGGATTAGATGCTGTCATTGGTTCGAAAAATGAAATTTTGATTGACGGATTTAAAATTTCAGGTAATGCCGAACACGTTTTCAAAAATAGGATGCTGCATCATGGGACTTTGCTTTTTTCAAGTAACCTCGAATTGCTCAAAAAGGCTATCCATGGGAAAATTAACAGCTATAAAAGCAAATCGGTTCAATCCAACAGAAGCACAGTAGCTAATATTGTTGATTTAATGAGCAATAAAATATCAATTGATGATTTTATTCAAAACTTTTTATCAGGATTGATTTATCGCATGCCCGGTATTAAACCATATACACTAACCAAATTTGATATTGAATCAATTAACAAATTGGCTGAAGAGAAATACAAAAAATGGGATTGGAATTATGCCTATAGCCCTGATTATGAGTTTGAAAATCAAATTGAACACTTTGATCATAATATTCACATTCAATTAGGGGTTAAAAAAGGATTTATAAATTTTTGTAATTTTTCTGTTAGGAATTTAAACAACCATACAAATTATAATTATGAACCCTTTCAGATAGCAATAAAAGGAAAAAGGCACAAGGAAGATGATTTATTTTCAGTAATTAAAAAATATCACGATTCCCTATGCCTTTTAAAGCTGTCTCCCGAAGAAATTTGCCTTTTGTTCTTTTAGCTTATTTCTTGTTCTTTTTCTTTGATTTTTTCTTATCCTTTTTTGAGCTTACTTGTTTGGCTACAGCCTGAGCTGCTGCTAAACGAGCTATAGGAACCCTGAAAGGAGAACAACTTACATAATTAAATCCCAATGAATGACAAAACTCAACAGAAGATGGTTCTCCACCATGTTCGCCACAGATACCGATTTTAAGATTTTTACGTGTTTTTCGGCCTTTAGTAACGGCGATATCCATCAATTGACCAATACCTTCCTGATCGAGGATGTTAAAAGGATCTACAGGAAGGATGCCTTTTTCGATATAATCAGCCATAAAAGCACCTGTATCATCTCTTGAAAAACCAAAACCCATCTGTGTTAAGTCATTTGTTCCAAATGAAAAGAATTGGGCATGCTTTGCTATTTTGTCAGCAGTTAGAGCAGCTCTTGGAATTTCTATCATTGTTCCAATCATATGTGGTAACTCAACGAGTTTGAATTTTAAAAGAACTTCTTGTAATACCCTGTCAATAATTTCGTATTGATGTTGTAACTCTTTTTCTGAACAAGTAACAGGAATCATAATTTCAGGGAAAGGTCGTTTCCCATCCAATAATAATTCTGCAGCAGCTTCTAAAATAGCTCTTACCTGCATTTCAGCAATTTCAGGATAAGTTATAGCCAGTCTGACACCCCTGTGACCCATCATGGGGTTGCTTTCTGCCAACAAATCTGCTCTCTTATTAAAGTCTTCAATTGATATTTTAAGACTCTTTGCTAATTTTTCTTTTCCTTCTTGGCTATGAGGAATAAATTCATGTAAAGGTGGGTCAAGTGTTCGGAAAGTTACCGGAAAACCATCCATAGCTTCCATCGTGCATTTCACATCTTCCTTAACAAATGGGAAAAGTTCATTTAATGCAGATTGCCTTTCTTCTAAAGTATTTGAAGCAATCATTTTTCGTAATAGAAATAATGGTTTGTCTGAATTTTCTCCATAAAACATGTGTTCGGTTCTGAAAAGTCCAATACCTTCAGCTCCAAAAGCACGTGCTTTTTTTGCATCTGCCGGAGTATCTGCATTCGTTCTGATTTTCATAACTCTAACCTTATCACAAACTTTAAGGAATTCAACGAAGTCCTTGTTCTCTTCTGATAGATTAACAAGTGGTAATTTCCCTTCATAAATAGTTCCTTTAGTCCCATTAAGTGTAACCCAATCACCTTCCTTTAGAACTTTTCCACCAAAATCAAGCGTTTTGTTATGGGCACTGATGTTGGCACTACCTGCTCCAACAATACAGCATTTTCCCCAACCTCTTGCAACAAGAGCAGCATGACTTGTCATCCCACCTCTGGCAGTAAGTATGGCCTTAGCAGCCCTCATACCGTCTATATCTTCAGGATTTGTTTCTTCTCTTGCTAAAATAACAACTTTACCTTCTTTAGCCCATTTTACGGCCTCCTCAGATGTGAATACAAGCTGACCGATTGCACCACCTGGACCTGCCGGTAAACCTTTTCCCAAAAGAACTGCTTTCTTTTCAAGCAAAGGATCAACCATGGGATGGAGTAGTTCATCTAACTGCTCTGGCCTGACTCGAAGTACAGCCTCTTCTTTAGTGATAAGCTTTTCTTTGAGCATATCTAAAGCCATTTTTACAGCAGCAGGTCCATTGCGCTTGCCAGCTCTGCACTGTAACATATATAATTTGCCTTCCTGAATTGTAAACTCAATATCTAACATATCATGGTAATGCTTTTCCAATCTTTTCTGTATTGAATCAAGTTTTTTATAAGCATCGGGCATTGCTTTTTCAAGTGATTCCTGACCATGGGTATGTTCCGTTTTACCAACTTCATTGATAGGACCAGGTGTACGAATACCTGCAACAACATCTTCTCCCTGTGCATTGGCTAACCATTCACCATAAAAATATCTTTGTCCGGTTGCAGGATTTCTTGTAAAGGCCACTCCGGTTGCTGATGTATCACCCATGTTTCCGAAAACCATTGACTGGACGTTTACAGCTGTTCCCCATTCATGAGGAATATTTTCGATTTTTCTGTATGTAATGGCTCTTTTTCCATTCCAGCTTTGGAATACTGCACTGATAGCTCCCCAAAGTTGTTCTTTGGGATCTTCAGGAAAAGGCTTGCCTATTACTTTCTTAACAGTGGTTTTGTAAATTTCAATTAATTTTTTGAGGTCATCAGTTGTTAATTCTGTGTCTGATTTATAGCCTTTTGATTCTTTCATTTTATGAAGCTCTTTCTCAAGCTGCACTCTGACTCCTTTTCCTTCCTGAGGTTCAATCCCTGCGGCTTTTTCCATAACAACATCCGAATACATCTGAATCAATCGCCTTTGAGAGTCATAAACAAATCGTGGATTACCGGTTTTTTTAATTAAACCTTCCCTGGTTTCGTTATTGAGTCCAACATTAAGTACAGTTTCCATCATGCCGGGCATTGAACTTCTAGCTCCTGAACGAATGGATAACAATAATGGATTGTTGGGATCTCCGAATTTTGGACCCATGTCCTTTTCAACCATTTTTAAAGCACTTTCTACCTCTTTTAAAAGCGATTTAGGATAGGTTTTATTATTTTCATAATAATAAGTACAAACATCTGTTGTGATTGTAAAACCTGCAGGAACGGGTAATTTAAGATTGACCATCTCAGCAAGGTTAGCTCCCTTACCACCTAAGAGGTTCTTCATATCTGCTTTTCCATCTGCTTTCTTTCCACCGAAATAATACACATATTTTTCGTTTTTTTTCTTTTCTTTTGACATTGTTTTAACTTTTTGTAGTTTTTATTTGAATTTTATTTATTGTTATTTTTTGAAGTTGCAAATTTAACCAAAATTATTTTCTTTACCTATTTGAAATAGATAATAAAATTTAAATTTTGTAAGAAATAAGTAAAAAATAAGATTGATCAGAGTATGCTCAGCCTAGAAAAAATGTATAAATTAGTTTTTAATACATCTGACAGATAAAGCATTGGTTCGTTCTCTGCTGGTTGGAGAAATTGATGTTCCTCTGAACAGAAGTGCAATGCCCCATGCATTGGTTTCATCAATTTGGGTGGAAACCCAGAAATAACCACCACTTCCCAGCAAACTGAAATTACCGTTTGCAGTACGCATACCACCTGCGAGTATATCAAATCTTGATGCACCTGCTTTTTTTAATGGGGTTCCTGCTACAGTTTCTCCTCCGTAAAATGAGATTAATGTATTCCATTCGCTTAAAGTTGGTACATGCCAACCATCGGGGCAGATACCCTGAGAGCCTTCCTGATAAGAATAACGCATCATCTCATTCCAATCGTAGAGACCCCCGTATAATACACAATTTTCAGTATTGTTGTCATAACAGTACTTTTCAACTACATTGTTTCTCGACATTTCAGAATGGTTGGCAGTTGATGAAACATTTGGAATATATCTCCCTGAATTAAGGTTTTCTCTCATCCAACATTGATTTCCTATTTCCATAGTGTTATAATTTTGACCTTCATGGACAAAGTAATCAATACCATTACATGCTCTGTTTGTTCGGAAGGTCATTTGGTCTCCATAGGCAACACCTGCTGAGCTTATGGCATAGGCGCGAATATAATAAGTGGTATTGGCATTTAACATTGTAATTCTTGTTGTAAAACTGCC
>JAQVVM010000018.1 GCA_028698995.1 Bacteroidales bacterium | reverse complement strand
ATTCTCAGCATTTCTCTACTGGACAAAACACCTGTTAGAGAGATACTTACAAAATGCGATTACAAAAATGTCAAAGAACAAAATATTAACCAATTAAAAATCAGTGGGTTTTAAGTGCCCACTACTGATTTCTTTTATATTGTTCTTTTATTTTTAAATTTGTGTTTTAATTTTATTTAAAAAGAACAATATGAAAAGTAATAATCACATTTGGCAGTTTGCTCGAATAGGTGGAATTAATAGAGTTAACCTTGTTTCAGGAAAGGATTTACTTGCTCTTGAACATCTGGACAAGAAACTTTGGACAGCTTTAAGTTGTCCTGTTTATGGACTTGAGATTGATAGTAAAACTCTTCAATACATTGATGTTGATGAAGACAAAAGGTTGAGGGTCCCTGAAATAATTGAAGCTGTTAAGTGGATTACTTCAATTATTAGAAATTCTGATGAGCTCATTGCTAGAACTCATTCATTACCTTTAAAATCCATTAATGATGATTTACCAGAAGGAAAAGTATTACTTGCTTCAGCCAACCAAATTTTAAGAAATCTTGGTAAATCAGATGCAGATTTCATTACAGTTGAGGATACTTCAGATACCATCAGGATATTTGCCAACACAAAATTTAATGGTGATGGTGTAATAACAGAAGATTCTACAGATGATGAAAGTCTTAAGCAACTTATAAGAGATATTATTTTTACGATAGGATCAGTTATAGACAGAAGCGATAAACCCGGTGTCACATCTGATATTATTAGTGATTTTTATTCTCAATGTTTAGCTCTTTCTGAATGGCATACAAAATCAGAGAATGATAAAGAAAATATACTTCCTTTCGGAGAAAATACAGCAGAGGCATATAAAATTTATAATGAACTAAAGGATAAGGTTGAAGATTTTTTTGTAAGGTGTCGACTTGCAGCTTATGATTCACAATCAGCTCATATCCTTAACAATTTATCTGCAAGATTAGAGGCCCTAAGTGAAAGAGAATTGAACGAAAAAATGTCCGAAATTGCATCTTTTCCGCTGGCCCATATTGAGGCAGGCAAAAATCTTCCTTTAGATAAAGGTTTAAATCCTGCTTGGGAAAAGCTTGTTTTAAAGTTTAAACATATTATTGTTGAATCTTTATTATTAAAAAATGAAAGCCTAAGTGAAGTTGATTGGCTGACAATAAGCTCCAAATTTGATGCTTATACCGTATGGATGTCAGAAAAGGCGGGAGTTCATGTAGAGGCACTTGGATTGACGCGTGTTCGGGATATATTAAAAGAGGATTATAAGGAAAAGCTTTTGGAATTGGTTGAAGAAGATAAAGCATTAGAATCAGAGGCTCAGAATATTTTTAAAGTTGATAAACTCGTAAGATTTTACAGAGATATTTTTACATTGCTTAACAATTATGTGAGTTTTCACGATTTTTATTCTCAGGAGAGAAAAGCTGTCTTTCAAGCAGGACGGCTTTTTATTGACCAGCGCAGTTGTGATCTATGTATTAAAGTCAATGATATGCCTAAGCACTCATTAATGGCTGGGTACAGTGGTATTTGTCTTATCTATTGTGAATGTTATTCTAAAGTCAAAAACGAAAAGATGACAATACTAGCCGGTTTTACAAATGGTGATTTTGATGATATCATTGTTGGGAGAAATGCTGTCTTTTTTGATAATAATGGTTTGGACTGGGATGCTACTATTATTAAAGTTATTGAAAATCCAATAAGTATCAGACAGGCATTCTGGTCACCCTATAAGAAATTTGCTCGATTAATAAATAAACAAATTGAAAAGTTTGCTTCTGACAAAGAAAAAGCTGCTGATGAAAAGATGAGTGCGAATGTCGAAAAATCTGCTCAGCATGCTGATGCAGGCTTAGCTCAGCCTGTTACGCCTGATCCTGCAGCTGCTCCTCCTGCTCCTGTTGCTCCACCTCCACCTTTTGATATTGGAAAATTTGTAGGTATTTTTGCTGCAATTGGTCTTGCTCTAGGTGCCATCGGATCTATTTTACTTGCCATAATTTCAGGTTTCTTGAATTTAGCATGGTGGCAAATGCCCATAGCACTTGTAGGTGTCATGCTTGCCATTTCAGGACCTTCAATGATCCTTGCTTGGTTGAAATTACGTAAAAGAAATCTTGCCCCTGTTCTCGATGCAAATGGCTGGGCAATTAATTCCAGAGTTAAAATTAATATTCCTTTTGGAAATACCCTAACTCATTTGGCTAAGATTCCTGCAAACTCGACTATTAACAGGATTGATCCTTTTAAAAGTAAAAAAAATCCATGGTGGGTGACTGCCATTATTGCATTAGTAATTGTTACCACTGCTGTTTTTTTGATGTGGTATTTTAAAATTTGGTTATTTTAATTTTGTTTAACTTAAAATATTATTATTATGAAAATCAGACATTTACTGAGTGTAATACTCTTTTTTGCCATTATTGGCTTAAATGCTCAGGTAACTGAGCCTGAAAACACCTTAAGAACACAAACATTAGATACTATTGTGGGATGGAAAACAGGAGCTGTTTTATCCATTAGTGCTACACAGTCGTCATTTACCAATTGGGCTGCCGGTGGACAAAATTCAATTGCTGTTAATGGTATCTCCAGTTTATTTGCTAATTACAAAAAACGTAGTTCAAGTTGGGATAACACTTTGGATCTTGGTTATGGAATTCAAAGACAGGGTGAAGTGAAATCATGGATTAAGACTGATGATAAGATTGACTTTGCATCTAAATATGGTCAAAAGGCTTCAAATTATTGGTATTACGCAGCTCTCTTAAATTTTAAAACACAAATGGATGTGGGCTATAAATATCCGAATGACAGCGTTCCTATTTCTAATTTTCTAGCACCTGCCTATATTATTGGAGCACTTGGGATGGACTATAAACCAAATAGACATTTCAGTGCCTTTATTGCACCTGTAACTGCAAAAATTACTGTTGTTAATGATCAGGTATTAGCTGATTCCGGTGCTTTTGGTGTAGAAAAAGCTGTTATTAATGCCACAAATGGGCAGATAATTACACCAGGAGAAACTATGAGAAGCGAGTTTGGAGGTTATATTAAACTGGCTTTTCAGAAAGATGAGATTTTAAGAAATGTTAATTTGACAACTAAAATCGATATGTTCTCAAATTACCTTAAAAATCCACAGAATATTGACATTAGTTGGGAGGTTTTAGTCGCTATGAAAGTTAATAAATATATTACTGTAACCTTATCAACCCATTTGTTATATGATGATGATATTGATATCGGTATTGATACAGATGATAATGGAACACCAGATAAATTTGGACCAAGGACTCAATATAAACAGGTTATCGGTGTTGGATTGTCTTACAAGTTTGCAAATTAAATTTGTGTCAGAGAAACAATTAATAATTTTTTGGAAATAAACCCTCAATGGCGTCAATAGCAATTTGATTGCGTTTATTTCCAATACCTGAAATAATAACATAAGGCCATTTTTTGAGCTCTAATTCTTTCTTGTAAAGGTTGAAGAAATATGATCTGAGATGTGGATGTTCTCTTAATGGATCAGAGTGCCAGGAAATGTCTGTTTGGCATAAAAGATAGAGGTCAAATTTTTGATTTTCTAACTCACTTATAATCCAATCAGGACATTTCTTGAATGCATTTTCATACCAGATTTTCATAACAAGTAACTCTGTGTCTGCAAAAATCATCTTGTCTGTTTTTTCTTCAGCTTTTTTAATGTTTTTTATTTGAGTTTTTGCAATAAAATCGAGGTCATGTGATGTGTATTTTCTGTCAATATTTGTAAGATATGTTCTTGCATATTCTTCAACCCAAATTGTTTTAAAATGCCCTGCTAGAAATTCAGCGAGGGATGACTTACCGGTTGACTCAGGTCCTGTAATGGCAATTTTTTTAAGCATGTTTTTGTGCATTTAGCTCTTTATACCAAATTAAGTATGCCCTGTATGCCAGTAGTGTCATTATGAGGTAAAATACAACCGTGGGATACAGCCCTTTATACATATAAACACCCACACAAACCAAATTGGCAAAAATCCACAAAAGCCAGTTTTCAATGTATTTGCGGGCAGTCATCCAAGTGCCTGTAATGCCTAGAGCATTTGTGAAACCGTCCCAATATGGAATTGGATCATCTGTAAAAGTAAGGAGATATCCAAAACCCAAAGTCATTATGAGGACACTTATTAAAACCCAAATAAATAGGACTTTGGAAGTGTTTTTAATAGCAGGGTTTACATCATCTTTTGTTTTCTTCAGCCATGAATACCAACCATAAAAGCCAAGAACAAGGTAAAAGACTTGTAAAGACATATCGCCATATAGTTTTGCTGTAAAAAAAACAATGATATAAAGTGCACAACTTATTATTCCCAATAACCAACACCAGATATTCTGACGGCTGGCATATAAAACATATAAAATACCAAGTATAGAACCCGTAAGCTCAACTGCATGAGTTGATAACCAGTTGATAATTTTAATTAACATAAGCCTCCTAATTCACTGCAATATTAAGATTTTCTTTAAAATAAAATTGAATATTAAAAATATGTTATTGCAAGAACTGGTGTTTTTAATTGAAAGGAGACAAATTCATATACATTATTGTAATCCCTCACAATATGCTTTGAAGTTTCCATCCAGCATGGTGCCATTAATCAATGCAGCAGTTTTCCAATCCTGACATGCATCTTCAATATTCCCATTTTCTTTGTTTATGGTGCCTCTTAAAAAGTAAGCATCAGAGAAATCATTTTTAATTTCCAGACATTTGTTCAGATCACTTATAGCTTTATTAAATTCTCTTCTGAAAAAAAACAGTTCCGCTCTGTTATAATAGGCAAAAGCATTGTTTGGGTTGAATTCCAGTGAAGTATTGTAATCATTTATAGCGCCATTAATATCACCAATTGCAAATTTTGATTTTCCTCTGTTATTAAAGGCAAAAGCATAGTCGGGTTTCATACTTATTGCTTTGTTGTAATCTTCAATTGCTGCTGTGAAATTGTTCTTTTTGTGAAAGGCCATGCCTCGATTATTATAAATCATATACAAATCAGGTCTGAGATAAATGGCTTTATTGAAATCAATTAATGCTGAATCAATTTTTCCTAAATTGATAAAAACTATTCCCCTGTTAACGTAAGTTTCTGCGGAGTTTGGATTTAGATTGATGGCTTTATTATAATCATTTAGAGCATTAGAAATATTACCCATTCCATCGTATGCAAGTCCCCTTATCATGTAAATTTGTGCAATTTTCTTTTCAACCTCAAGAGCCATATTTAAATTTTCCAATGCCTCCGGAAATTTACCCTGTTCAATTAACAAACTTGCTTTGTCTGTTAGACAAGGAACATAAGAGGGCATTTTAGATAAACAAGTGTTAAAGTCATCCAATGCTCCTTGAAAATCACCCTTGTTATTTTTTGATTTTCCTCTGAAATAATATGCCTGATAAGCATCAGGATATTTTTTAGTTACATCACTAAAAAGTGCTTCACTATTCTTCCAAATTTTGATTCTTTCAACTGTAAGAAAGGAGAACCCTACTAAAAATATAATTAATACAGTGAATGCAACATTCCTAACTGCTTTTGTTTTAATACCTTGAAATTGTATAGCAGCAAAATATAAGAGCCCGATATATGGTATGTATGTGTACCGTTCAGCAACAACTGCATTTCCAACAGGGATAAACTGAAACATTACAGAAATTGTTATTAAAAAGAATGAAACAGAAAATAGGAGTTCTCTGCGTTGATTTTTTATTAAAAATATTACAAAAACTAGCACTATTAATAGTATCGGAGATGCAAAGTAGGTCCATGGTAAATGCCCTGAGATGGGATAAAAATGTATAGCTGAAAGTTTTAAGGGAAGAACCAACTGAATTAAATAAAACGAGAGGGCATAGGTGTGGATTAAAAGTCTTTCGAAAACAGTGAAATCAGAAAAAACATTGCTTAGTGCAGAGTCAGCTTGTTGGGCATATATGGCAAGAATTCCAAAAATCAGTGACAGGGAAAAATGAGGTATTTTTTCGAATAACATTTGATTACTGAATTTTCGTCTTTTATAAAAGTCAATCAGAATAAAAACAATTGGTAGTGTAACAGCAGCAGACTTTGACAAAAGAGCAGCAATAAAACTAAAGGTAAAGAGTAAATACAATCCTTTTTCTTCTTTGTTCTCAAGATATTTTAAATAGCATATAAGTGCCAACAAAAAGAAAAAAGCATATAGAACGTCTTTACGTTCAGAAACCCATGCAACTGATTCAACGTGCATAGGGTGTAAAGCAAAAAATGCAGAAACAATAATTGCAGGTAGGGTGTTGCTATTTAGATTTTTAATAAAAACAAAAACAAGCCATGTGTTAGCTAAATGTAGCACCAAGTTAAATAAATGATAGGGTTGTGGGTTCAAGCCAAAAATCTTGTATTCAATAAGGTAGGTAAGTGTAGTAAGAGGGTGGTAATTAGCTGAATAAAAATTTGTAAAAATTGCCCTTATACCTTGAAGGCTAAAATTTCTGATATAATGATTTTCTAAAATATAAAAGTCATCATCCCAAAGGACAAAATCATTGAATAATGCCCTACTAAATACCAGTGCTGTAATGATTATAGTTGTTATTGGTAACCATTTGTCCCAATGTTTTAAAAGATTTCTCATTATTCCGTTTTTTAACATAATTATGCTTTATTGATTCTAATTTAAGCACTTGATAGCAAAGGGTAAATTTTTAATTTTGAATTAAATAACAAGAAAACAAGTTCTTTATAGTGTCTATTCTATTTTTGCATTCATATTTAAGCATTTCATGACAAATACGACTTTGTCATTTCTTGCGAATTCAATTTTAATTTCATTTTTCAGTGCATCAAAAACGGTTTCAAAATCACCGAAAATCTGAGTACTCATTCCATTGGTTTCAACAATTATATTTGAATACTTATTGATTCTTTCAAGAAAATCAAGAATGAGGTATTCGTATGCCTTAGATAGAGGGTACATGCTAATTTCAACTGAAGTGTCCATAAGTGATATATTAATAATATGAGGTATTAATTAAAAAAGTTTCTAAAACTAGAATGAGGTTTACATTTATTAAAAACATAATGTCAAACAAAAATCAAAAATATATAACTTTGTACCTTATTTTATTTTTAATTATAATAAATTTTATAGAAATGCAGAAAATTCAGATGGTGGATTTAAAATCCCAATACAATAAGATTAAAAAAGAAATTGACGAGGCCGTTATTAATGTGATTGAATCAACAGCATTTATAAATGGACCCGAAGTAAAAAACTTTAAGACCGAATTGGAGAGGTATCTTGGTGTGAAACATGTTATTCCCTGTGCCAATGGTACAGATGCTTTGCAGGTAGCCATGATGGGATTAGATCTTAAAGAAGGGGATGAGATTATAACAACCACCTTTACATTTGTCGCAACCGTTGAAGTGATAGCCCTCTTGAAACTCACACCTGTTTTGGTTGATGTTGATGTTGATACATTTAATATTAATATTGAAGCACTTAAAAGGGCAATAACCCCAAGAACTAAAGCTATTGTCCCTGTACATCTTTTTGGGCAGTGTGTCGCTATGAAGGAAATTATGGCAATTGCCGAAGAGCATAATTTATATGTCATTGAAGATGCTTGTCAGGCAATAGGGGCAGATTATATTTATGAAGATGGCACTAGAAAAAAAGCCGGAACTATAGGACATGTTGGGTGTACATCATTTTTTCCATCCAAAAACTTAGGCTGTTATGGTGATGGGGGTGCCATTTTTACCAATAATGATGAATTGGCAGCAAAATTAAGGGCCGTGGTTAACCATGGGATGGTGGTGCGCTACTATCATGATTTTGTTGGGGTTAACTCAAGACTCGACAGTATTCAGGCAGCTATTCTGAAGATTAAACTGAAATATCTTGATGCTTATGCTGTCGCCCGAAATAAAGCTGCATCCTACTATAATGAAGCTTTTAAAAATAACCCCAGACTGATAACTCCTAAAACAGCTTCTTATACAACTCATGTTTTCCACCAATACACATTAATTACAAAAAATATTGACCGCAATAAATTGCAGGAATTTTTAAATTCGAAGGACATTCCTGCTATGATTTATTACCCTGTGGCTATGCACATGCAAAAAGCTTACAATGACCCAAGATATAAAGAAGGCGACTTCCCTGTTACAGAAATGTTGTGCAGGTCGGTAATTTCTTTACCAATGCATACAGAGCTCGATGAAGAGCAATTGAAATATATTAGTGATAATTTGTTGGAATTTGTTAATAACTATTAATAATTAATCACATATGTCAACAGAAAAAAAAGTTTATTTTGCTCATCCCTCTGCGATTATTGATGAGGATTGTGAAATTGGAGAAGGCACAAAAATATGGCATTTCACCCACATTATGTCCAAATGTAAAATTGGGAAAAACTGCAATCTTGGACAAAATGTTGTGGTATCACCGGAAGTAACTTTAGGAAATAATGTTAAGGTGCAGAACAATGTGTCCATATATACGGGTGTTATTTGCGAGGATGATGTTTTTCTTGGTCCTTCAATGGTTTTTACCAATGTGATAAATCCTCGAAGTGCAATTCTGCGCCGCGACCAGTATATGAAAACTATAGTTAGAAAAGGTGCAAGTATCGGTGCCAATGCAACTATTGTCTGCGGTAATGAAATCGGCCAGTTTGCTTTTATAGGAGCGGGAGCTGTTATTGTCAAACCTGTTCCTGCTTATGCTTTACTGGTAGGTAATCCTGCAAGGCAAATAGGATGGATGAGTGAATTTGGTCACCGGTTGCATTTTAACGCTGACAATATTGCTGAATGTCCTGAAAGCAAAGAGAAATATATTCTTGAAAATCATACTGTAAGAAAATCAGACTGATATGGCTAAAAAAATTCTGGTTACCGGCGGTACAGGTTATATTGGTTCTCATACAGTTGTTGAATTAATAAACGAAGGTTACGAAGTTGTTATTGCCGATAATTTGTCAAATTCATTTGCTTTTGTTATTGATAATATTGAGAAGATAACCGGTGTCAGACCGTATTTTTACAAAACTGAACTCACTGATGCTGGTGCAACAAAGGCCATTTTTGACAAACATCCCGATGTGTGTGGGGTCATTCATTTTGCTGCCTTAAAAGCAGTAGGAGAATCGGTTGAGAAACCCCTACTGTACTATCACAATAACCTTTTTTCTTTAATAAATATTATTCAGGCAATGGAAGAGATTGGGTGTCATAATCTTGTATTTTCTTCTTCTTGTACTGTTTATGGTCAACCTGACGAATTGCCAGTCAGAGAGACATCACCAATTTTACCCGCTTTATCGCCTTATGGCAATACCAAACAGATAGCCGAGGAAATGATTAAAGACAAGGCTGGAATTTCTGAATTAAAAGCCATTTTGTTACGGTATTTTAACCCTATCGGAGCACATGCTTCTGCACTTATTGGAGAATTACCCATTGGTGTACCTAATAACCTTGTTCCATTTATTACTCAGACAGCCATTGGAAAACGAAAAGAATTAAGTGTTTTTGGAAATGATTACCAAACCCCGGATGGCACTTGCATAAGAGATTATATCCATGTGGTTGATTTGGCTAAAGCCCATATTATTTCATTAGAACGATTACTTGATAAAAGAAACAAAAACTCGGTTGAAGTTTTCAATATTGGAACAGGAAAGGGCTACAGTGTTCTGGAGGTCATCAATGCATTTGAGAGTGCAAGTAAAGTGAAGCTCCAATATAAGTTTGCACCCCGCAGACAAGGTGATATAGAACAGATATGGGCTGATACAGATTATGCAAATGAAGAACTAAAATGGTGTGCAGAAAGAAATCTTTTTGAAATGCTTGAAAGTGCATGGAAATGGGAATGCAACTTGGGAACATTGAATCTCTGACTTTTTTGTTTGAGGTTTTAGTTTATTTTGGGGTATTTATAATTTCAATATATTTGCATTATAATTAAACATTTTCTTTATCCTTATTAAAATGAAAAAAATTCTAATCACAGGTGGTGCAGGCTTTATTGGTTCACATGTTGTTCGTATGTTTGTTTCTAAATATCCCGAATATCAGATATATAACCTTGATTGTCTGACTTATGCAGGTAATCTTGAAAATCTCAAAGACATAGAAAATTCAAGCAACTATGTTTTCATTAAAGGTGATATAAAGGATTCAGAATTTATCTTAACTCTTTTTGAAAAACATCAATTTTCAGGTGTGATTCATCTTGCAGCGGAGTCTCATGTGGACAGGTCTATTGCAAATCCAATGGAGTTTGTACTTACAAATGTTATTGGTACAGTGAACTTGCTTAATGCCGCAAGGTGGATTTGGAAAGAAAATACAACAGATAAGTTGTTTTACCATGTTTCTACAGATGAAGTGTATGGTTCATTAGGAGATGATGGCATTTTTACCGAAGAAACTTCTTATGACCCACGTAGCCCATACTCTGCTTCAAAAGCAAGTTCAGATCATTTTGTAAGAGCTTATTATCATACCTATAAACTGCCAGTTGTTTTATCTAATTGTTCAAATAATTATGGTCCCAATCAATTTCCGGAGAAATTAATTCCACTTTGTATCAATAATATTATCAATAATAACCCGCTTCCGGTTTACGGTAAAGGCGAAAACATTCGTGACTGGTTATATGTAGTTGATCATGCACGAGCCATTGATGCTATTTTTAATAAAGGGAAAATAGGGGAAACCTATAATATAGGAGGGCACAATGAATGGAAGAATATTGATCTCATCAGGGTTTTATGTGCTATAATGGACAATAAGTTAGAGAGGGATTTTGGAACCTCCGAAAAATTGATTACATTTGTTAGTGACAGGGCTGGTCATGATCTCAGGTATGCTATTGATGCAACAAAAATTAAAGAAGAACTGGGTTGGTTACCATCATTGCAATTTGAGGAAGGACTTGTAAAGACTGTAGAATGGTATCTGCAAAATGAGGACTGGCTTAAAAATGTTACCAGTGGCAGTTACCAAAAATATTATCATAAACAATATACCAACAGACAATAATGCTCTTCAATCTTTTTAATAAAAACACACTTAAATCACCTGTTGATGTGTCCTTCCTTAAATCGGACATGCATTCACATCTAATACCTGGTATTGATGATGGTGTTAAGACTATTGAAGAGTCGGTATCATTAATTCGCAAATTACAGGAATTGGGTTATACAAAAGTAATAACCACGCCTCATATCATGAGTGATTTTTATAAGAACACCCCTGAAATCATTACAGATGGACTAAACAAATTAAAAGAAGTTTTAAGCAAAGAAAATATTAGCATTCAAATTGAAGCTGCTGCTGAATATCTTATTGATGATGGATTTATCAACCATTTCAATAAGAATCAACTGTTGACTTTCGGAGATAAATACCTTTTGGTGGAAATGTCCTATTATAATATGTATAAAAACTTTTTTCAATTGCTTTTTGAACTCAATGTTGATGGCTACAAAGTGATTCTTGCCCATCCGGAAAGATATGCCTATTTACACAATAATATGGAAACCTATCAGGAAATAAAATCTCGTGGATTGTACTTTCAACTTAATACAATTTCCCTCTCCGGTTATTATTCAGAAAAGGTGAAAAAAGTTGCTGAGTCTCTTATTGATATGGAATTGTATGACTTTGCCGGCACAGACCTTCATAATGATGTTTATTTTATGAATTTTAAAAAAGCCTTATACAGTAAGCACTTTTTAAAACTTGCAGAAAGTGGTAAACTGAAGAATCATCTTTTATAGTCTCATCTTTGATTGCAATTTTTATTTAAGTGATTTTAAAGAATAATACCGAAAAAAATATATTCTGATATAGTAATATTAAAAAATTAATCTCATGAAAAAATTATTTTTGCTTTTATCCGGTGTTTTTTGTTTGACAGTTTTATTCTCGCAAACTTATAGAAGTACCGTCACAAGTGTTGACATTCAAAGGACTGTTCGACCTGCCATCTCTATTGTCTCAGAAGCTGAGTATAAATTATTGCAAAAATCATGGGCTTCCTATCTTAAAAAAGAATTTAACAATAAATCTAAGAGTAAACGAAATACTGTCACTTCTACAGGTATTATCATCCCCTCAATTAGTGTTAATCCTGTAAATGTGTATGCCTTCTTTAGCAATCACAGGGACGGCAGTGAAATGATTCTTGCATTGGAAATGAGTGAAGGTAATTTCATTTCACAAACAAATTATACACAGGAATTTCAAACCTTTTCTACGCTTGCTGAGAATTTTGTAAAAAATTACTGTAAAGAAAAACTAAATCAGGTGATAAAAGAAAGGGAAAAAGCATTGAAAAAACAGACAAAACAAGAGGCTAAACTCAGGAAAAGAAACCGGAATTTAGAACGGCAGATAGCTCAGGATAATAAAACCATACAACAACGACAAAGAAGGATTGAAAGCAATAACAGTGAAATAGAAACAAACACTTCAACATTAAGGGATTTAGGAAAGACCATTGAAGATCAGAAGAATGAAATTAAGGAATTAGAACGAAGAAAAGAGGAGTTGTAATAGTTTTCTGTAAAAAATTAAGCACTGTAGGCTTCAATATCAGATTTTACTTTTTTAACCAATCCCTGAAGTACTGTTCCGGGGCCAACTTCAATAAAAACAGAAGCACCATCTGAAATCATATTTTGCATGATCTGAGTCCAGCGTACCGGAGAAGTAAGTTGTCTGATAAGATTCTGCTTGATAACATCAGGATTTGTAACAGATTGCCCGTTTACATTTTGGTAAACAGGACAAATCGGGATGTTGAAAATGGTGCTGTTAATGGCATCAGCCAATTCAATGCGGGCAGGTTCCATCAATGGGGAGTGAAATGCACCTCCTACTTTAAGAGGCAAAGCCCTTCGGGCTCCTGCAGCCTTTATTAACTCACATGCGGTTTCTACGCCTTTTATACTTCCTGAAATAACCAATTGGCCAGGGCTGTTGTAGTTGGCAGGAACAACAATTTCTTTTATCTGATTGCAGATTTGCTCAACTTTTACATCGTCAAGACCAATGATCGCAGCCATTGTTGATGGCTCAGCTTCGCATGCTTTCTGCATGGCTAAGGCCCTTTTCGATACCAATTTCAGTCCGGCTTCAAATGTCAACGATTTATTTGCAACCAATGCTGAAAATTCACCCAGCGAATGACCTGCCACCATATCGGGTTTGAATTTATCACCGAGAGATGCAGCCAGAATAACGGAATGTAAGAATATGGCAGGTTGGGTTACTTTGGTCTGACGCAGGTCTTCTTCAGTTCCGTTGAACATCAGATCTGTGATGCGAAAACCCAATATGTCATTGGCTTTTTCAAACATGTCTCTTGCCATAGGAATAGTTTCATAAAGATCCTTGCCCATCCCTATATATTGGGCCCCTTGCCCTGGAAATACGTATGCTTTCATTTCTAATTTTTTAAGAATGCAAAATTAATAAAAATATCAGTTGTATTCCCAAAAAAATGATTTTAGAGAAAGGTGTTTGGGGTAACATAATTGTGTCCCCTTTTTATTTTTTAATTAATTGATATTTTATTAGAATTGAATTATTTACATGTGATTATTTTTTCGATACTACCTTATTGTTATAATGATTAATTAACTTTGCTTTAGAATTCTTAATTAAAAAATACTATTTATGAAAAACTTATTTTTCCTTTTTTTAGCATCAGTACTTATTCTTAGTATTTATTGCAATACACCGGCAAAAGTTGCTGACAATGATTTATCTCGTAATACAACTATAGTTCAAACTCAAGAAGTAATGCCCTTACCTATGGGGATGTCTTTATTTTCGATGAACTTATATAAGGAAATAAGCAATCTTTTTAAAGGTAGAAATGTATGCCTTTCACCGGTATCATTAAATTTGGCTATCGGTATGGTTTACAGTGGTGCACGAACAATAACCGCGCAGGAAATGAGTGCTGTTTTAAAATTTAACCCGGACCTGAATGCTTTCCGTTCAGAATTCAGAAACTATTTAAACAGTCTGAAGTTTATAGGAAATGATGAGCTCGTTGACTTTAATCTTGCTAACAGAATATTTATCGAGAAAACTTATGATGTGTTAGAGCAATACCGCAGTGATATGAACACATATTTCGACGGTGCCTTCGAGGAAGTTGATTTTGTTCAAGAAGCTGATATGGTTGAAACATATATTAATAACTGGGTAAAACTCATGACCAAGGATAGAATATTGAATCTTATTCCAAGGGGCACTTTGAATGCCGCAACAAGTATGGTGCTTGTGAATGCACTTTATATTAAAGCCAAGTGGAAATTACCTTTTAAAAATGAAAATACAAGAGAGAAACCTTTTCAAGTGAACCAAACAGAACAAATCTCAACGAAATTTATGACACAACGTCAACCAAACATTAAATATGCACACCTTGAAAATGCAGATGCCATAGAACTTGACTATACTACTGACAAACTATCCCTTTTAATTATGTTGCCAAAAGAAAGTACTTCGGAAAATATCCATTCATTGGTACCAAACAGTACAGAGTATTTGACTATTTTAGAATCTCTTCAGCCCCAGAAGGTTTATATGGAGATTCCAAAATTTAAAATCGAATCTTCCTTTTCGTTGGTTGATATTTTAAAAGAAATGGGTATGAGGAGCGCTTTTGCCGGTGCAGATTTTTCAGGTATTTCGGGTAGAAGGGATTTGTTTATCAGCGCCATACTTCAGAAAGTTTTCTTCGAAGTGGATGAAGAAGGCACTGAAGCTGCTGCTGCCACTGCCATTGTGATGACAAGAACAGCATACGTTTCTGACGACAGAACAGAGTACAAACAGTTCATAGCCAACCACCCATTTATTTTTATTCTTAAGGAAAATTCTAATAATACACCTCTTTTCATAGGTCAATATGTAAAACCCTAATAGATTTCTGAAAAAAAATAAAATTATTTAATTCATTTTCAAATGATTGAATTTTTTTTTATGATTATTTCAAAGTTTTATTTTTTTATATAAAATAAAATATTACTTTTGCACCCGCAATTGATGATTCAGTAGCTCAGCAGGTAGAGCACATCCCTTTTAAGGATGGGGTCCTGGGTTCGAATCCCAGCTGGATCACAATAAAAGCCGCTTTAAGTATGATTTAGAGCGGTTTTTTGTTTTTTAAAGAAGGGAATGGTTCAATATTTACAATTCTTAAGCAAAAAACAACGCCACACCCAGTACACTGATAACAGCACCAAGCACTTCTTTAAGGGTTACTTTTTGTTTTAGGAAAATTACTGCAACAGGAATTAATAAAACAGGTACTATGGCCATAATAGTGGAGGCAATTCCTGCATGTGTATGTTGAACGGCATATAAGGAAAAGGAAATACCCAAAAACGGACCAAAGACAGAACCTAATCCTACCAGAAGCATGCCTGTATTATTTTTTAATGCTGAGGATACAGGAGTCCATTTTTTCCAAAAGCTAATTAGCAAACCAAAGCCAATAACACCTGTTATTATTCGAATTTGTGATGCAGCAAAGGCATCGTAATTACCCATCCCCACTTTGCTTAAAATCAATCCCAAAGCTTGACCAACAGCTCCAAAAAAGGCGAAAAGTAAGCCTTTGGGAGAGAAGTTAATTTTAAAGAACCTTTGGCCATTGCCTTTATTGATGATAACTAAAGCTATTCCGGTTAAGGTTAATCCCATCCCCAAAAAATTCATCAAGGTGAGAATTTCATCTAGAAAAAGCCAGCTTAAGAATGCTGTAAGTGGGGGTACCAATGTCATTATGAGCATAGCTATTCTCGAGCCAATAATGGTATAGGATTCGAAAAGGAAATAATCGCCAAGAACCAAACCTATAAGCCCCGACAAAATTAACCAGAACCAAGCCTGAAATGATGCATCTGTTGGGAGCAACAAACCCCTCGAAAAATAGGTATATATACTAATTATTATAAGAGCAAGAAACAAACGGATAAAATTGACAGCAATAGATCCAATTTTTTTACTTGCTGATTCAAATACTAAAGCTGAAATTGTCCAGCAAAAGGCTGTAAAAAGTGCTGCAAACTCTCCCTGATGCGAATTCAACATGAGTAACCCTGGTTAATGAAATGAAGAAATTTCGTAATATGTCAGATGGGTTTTTTGTAATTGCTTTGGTTATTGTTTTTTTTGTTTCTTTGAAACTTTCCCGGTTTATTGTTATTGCTGACGAATTTGGGTTTTTTGGTAGCAGCCAAAATGTCGCTGGTTCTATTAAGCCTGTCGGCTTCATCGAGTTTCAGTCTGCTGCCCGATAAATCAGCAAGGTGGTTTAAAATAACCTCGTCTGATACATTGTCCCTGTTCCATGTCAGGTATGATTTTTTCATGTGGTTGGCCACTTGTTTTACAAGGTTACTTTTTCTATCGCTTTCATCAATAACGGCAATTTTTTTAATGATGTTTTGGATATTTTGTCCGTAATAGCGGTATTTCACTGTTTTTTTAGGATAGAAAATTTCAGCGGGTTTTACATGCACTGTATCTGAATCGGGTTTTGGATAAGGGGAATCAACATCCAATTGAAAATCGGCAAGGATAAAGAGGTGATCCCAGATTTTTTGCCAGAAATCACCTGAATCTTTGGGGTGAGATGTTACCTGAGCCATTGCTCTGACTATGCTTTGGGCAGCTTGTGTTCTTTTTTCCTTATCTTCAATTTGAACAGCACAATCAATAAGTTTTTTAATGTTCCTGCCGTATTCTAAAATTGGCAGCAATGGACGGGTGGTGTTATACTCTATTTTCATTTAATAATAATTTTTTAATTTAACCTGCATCAGTTGAAAATTTCATTTTATCAGGTATTATTCCGTTGGGATTCTGATATAATTTGATGACAAAACTTATCCTTATGGTATTCCTGAAAACGGAAAATTTCAGGTGAAAATTCAAATACAGGATGATGCAAAAGTAATAATAATTTTTAAATCTAAATAATTTTTAATCGGGCATATTTCAAGAGCAGTTGTTTTTGTCCCTGTTTTTCGAAGAGCACAATGGCCTTATGGCTGTCTCCAGAACCTTCGAGGCTGATGAGTTGCCCTTTTCCGAATTTCTCATGCATCACAAACATTCCTACTTCAAAGTCTTGTTTTTCGTTTTGAGTTTGAGGTGGGGAGGAGGATTTATAGACTTTCTTGAATCCCGGAGGGGGCGTTTTTTCAACTTTTTTAATGCATTCGCCTTTTTGTTTATAGGGTTTCTCTTGTTTTTCTTGTTTTGGAATATAACTTTCAGTTTTTGGTTTACTGAAAGAGAAGTTATCAACAAAATTTAGATAGCGTGGATCTATTTCATCAATAAAACGACTGGGTTCACAGAAATTCAGATTGCCCCATTTAAAACGACTTTCGGCATAATGGATGAAGAGTTTCTTCATAGCTCTGGTTATTGCAACATAGAAAAGTCTGCGTTCTTCTTCAAGTTCAGAGCGTGTATTTAATGCCATTAATGAGGGGAATAAGTTTTCTTCAACGCCGGAAAGAAAAACGCAGGGAAATTCAAGGCCTTTGGCTGCATGAATTGTCATTAGTGAAACAACTTCGGTATTTGTTACATCAGTATCTGCATCTGTCAGTAGAGAGATATTCTGAATATAGTCCCCTAATGTCTTTATTTGTGCATCCTCATCCTCTTCTTTGTTTTCCACAAACTCTCTGATACCATTAAGCAGTTCTTCAAGGTTTTCTAAACGACCAACACCTTCAGTTGATTTGTCCTCAAAAAGATCTCTCAAAATGCCACTGTCCTTTGCTATCTGACTTGCCGATTCAAAGGCGTTTTTTGTATTGTTAAGCACTTTCATGCTTTGTATCATCAGGACAAAATCCTCAATTTTTTTCAAAACACCACTGTTGGATTCCAAATTGTAATTTTTACTGTTGGTGATGACATCCCATAAAGTAACTTTATGCATATCCGCCAAAACAATTAGTCTGTCTAATGTTGTTTTGCCTATGCCTCTTGCAGGGTAATTAATAACCCTTAACAAGGCATCGTCATCGTTGCTGTTCAGAACAAGTCTGAAATATGCAATAAGGTCTTTTATTTCTTTTCTCTGGTAAAATGAAATACTGCCATAAATACGATAGGGAATATTTTCAGCTCGAAGGGCTTCTTCAAGTGAACGCGATTGTGCATTAGTGCGGTACAGAATGGCAAAGTTTTTATAAACCATTTGCTCTTCTTCAATAAGGGAAGAAATTTTAGAGGCAATTTTTCTGGCTTCTTCTCCGTCGCTTGACGAAGCAACAACATCTATTTGATCACCTGATTGATTTTCAGTCCAGATTTCTTTATAAAATTGATTTTTGTTTTTCTTGATTACACTATTGGCTGCATTGACAATGTTCTGAGTGGAGCGGTAATTCTGTTCCAACTTGAATATTTTAATATCAGGATAGTCTTTCTTAAGATTTAGGATGTTTTCGATATTAGCGCCTCTGAAGCTGTAAATACTCTGAGCATCATCCCCAACAACAGTAATATTTTCATTATTTGCAGCGAGTTTTTTTACAATCATGTATTGAGCATAATTTGTATCCTGGTACTCGTCAACTAAAATATATTTGAACAAGCGTTGGTATTTATTGAGTACCTCAGGAAAGTCGCGCAGTAAGATATTCATGTTGAGCAATAAATCATCAAAGTCCATTGCTGAAGCTACAAAACATTTCTCTGAATACGTTTTGAAAATTTTACCCATTTCAGGGCGTCGCATGATTTTATCATTTTCAATAAGCTCTGCATTAGAGATGTAATCATCTGCATCAATTAAACTTGATTTGGCTGATGAAATGCGACCGAGAACAGTAGATGCCTTATATATTTTGTCGTCGAGATTCAAATTTTTAACAATACCCTTAATAACTCTTTTGGAGTCTTCGGTATCATAGATTGTGAAGTGTCGGGAATAACCTAATTTCTCAGCTTCTGAGCGGAGTATTCTTGCAAAAGTGGCATGAAATGTACCCAGCCAAACATTCTTTGCATTGCTTGTTCCGAGCAAAAGTTCAACGCGCTCTTTCATTTCACGTGCAGCCTTATTTGTAAAGGTTAAAGCCAGTATGTTGAATGGGTCAATACCTTTAGAAATCAGGTAAGCAATTTTGTAGGTTAGAGTTTTGGTTTTGCCTGAACCCGCCCCTGCGAGAACAAGTATAGGACCTTCGGTGTTTACCACTGCTACTCGTTGAGCGTCATTTAGTTCTGAAATATATGCTTGCACTTCGGATAAATATTAATATTTTTCAAAATTATAAATTTTTGTGTTTTAATCAGTATTTTTGAAAAATAATGTAACTATCATAAATACAGTGAGTTGTGCAAATCTTACACAAAATATATAATATTATGTTAAAAAATAATAAAATTTTTTTTTATTATGTTGTTGAATATATGAAATAAACTTTTACCTTTGCACTCCCAAAATTATGGGATTTTTAATAAAAAAAAATTAAACAAAAACTGTTTATATGCCAACAATACAACAATTGGTTCGAAAAGGACGCAAGAAATTAACTTACAAAAGTAAATCTCCTGCTTTGGATTCATGTCCGCAGCGCAGGGGAGTATGTGTGAGAGTTTACACCACTACACCAAAGAAACCTAATTCAGCGATGAGAAAAGTTGCCAGGGTAAGATTAACCAATGGAAAAGAAGTCAACACCTATATTCCAGGTGAAGGCCATAACCTTCAGGAGCACTCTATTGTACTTATTAGAGGTGGTCGTGTAAAGGACCTTCCAGGTGTAAGATACCATGTTGTTAGAGGTGCACTTGACACTTCAGGTGTTGACGGCCGCACACAGAGACGTTCAAAATACGGAACCAAAAGACCTAAAGTAAAGTCATAAACAATTATTATATTTTCTAAAAAATGAGGAAAAGTAAACCAAAAAAGAGAATTCTTTTGCCCGATCCTAAATACAATGATACTTTGGTATCAATGTTTATCAATAATATGATGTATAGTGGCAAGAAAAATGTGGCATTAAAAATATTTTATGATGCCATGGATGTTGTTGCGCAAAAAACTGAAGAGAATGCAATAGATGTATTTAAAAAATCTATTGAGAATATTACTCCTCAGGTAGAAGTAAGAAGCCGTAGAATTGGAGGAGCTACTTTTCAGATTCCATCTGAGATCAGACCTTCAAGAAAAATTTCGCTAGCTATAAAATATATGATTTTGTATGCCAGAAAAAGAAACGAAAAAACCATGGCCAATAAACTGGCAGGTGAAATTCTTTCAGGCTACAAAGAAGAAGGTGCAGCTTTTAAGAAAAAAGAAGACATGCACAGAATGGCTGAAGCAAACAAAGCATTTTCACATTTCAGATTCTAACAGAAATTGAACATCTGTATAATATAATATATATGCAAAGGGATCTGACTAAAATAAGAAACATTGGCATTATGGCTCATATAGATGCGGGTAAAACCACAACTACTGAGCGTATATTATATTATACCGGTATAAACCATAGAATTGGTGAGGTTCATGATGGTGCTGCAACAATGGACTGGATGGTTCAGGAACAGGAAAGAGGCATTACCATTACTGCTGCAGCTACAACTGCTTTTTGGAAATATCAAAACAGTGATTATAAGATAAATATTATTGACACCCCCGGACATGTGGACTTTACTGTTGAAGTTGAACGTTCACTGAGAGTTCTGGATGGTGCTATTGCCCTTTTTTGTGCTGTCGGTGGCGTAGAAGCACAGTCTGAAACTGTGTGGAGGCAGGCCGATAAATACAAAGTTCCAAGAATTGCCTATATCAATAAAATGGACAGGGCGGGAGCAAATTTCTTTAATGTACTCAGTGAAATGACTGATAAACTTAAAGTTAAACCTGTTCCTGTTCAGATTCCTATAGGCGATGAAGATAATTTTCAGGGCGTTGTCGACCTCATTGAAAACAAAGCATATATTTGGGAAGAAGATAACTACGGATTCAATTTTGTTGAAGTTGATATACCGGAAAGTCTTAAGGAAACAGTAAACGAATACCGTTTTAAAATTATTGAAGGTACTGCTGAAGAAAGTGAAGAGCTTTTAGAGCGGTTTCTTAGTTCCCCAGATTCCATAACAGAGGAAGATATCATATCTGCCATAAGAAAAGCTACACTCGAATTGAAAATAGTTCCTGTTTTATGTGGCTCTTCTTTTAAAAACAAGGGCGTTCAGAAGTTATTGGATGCTGTTGTTCGGTTTTTACCTTGTCCTTCTGAACTTCCTTCTGTTAAAGGGATTAATCCTAAAACAGAAAAAGAGGAAGTTCGCACAGCTTCAGAAGATGAACCTTTTGCTGCTTATGCTTTTAAAATAACCACGGATCCTTACGTTGGTCGTATTGCTTTTTTCAGGGTCTATTCAGGTATATTGGATGCTGGTTCTAATGTTTTGAATTGCAGAACTGGTAAAAGAGAAAGAATATCCAGAATATTACAAGTGCATGCCAATAAATTCAATCCTATTGAAAAAATATTTCCCGGTGATATTGGCGCTGCTGTTGGATTTAAGGAAATTAGAACAGGAGACACCCTATGTGATGAAAAACATCCTATTTATTTTGAAACCATCCATTTCCCCGAACCGGTTCTTGGTATTGCTATAGAACCTAAGTTTCAGGTAGATGTTGATAAATTGACACTGACTTTGGTTAAAATTACAGAGGAAGATCCTACATTTTGTGTTAATTACAATGAGGAAACCGGTCAGACTATTGTCCAAGGGATGGGAGAACTTCATATTGACATCATTCTTGACAGACTGAAACGCGAATTTAACTTAGAAGTAAATAGAGGTACGCCTCAGGTCGCTTACAAAGAGGCTATTCTAAGTGAGGTTAGACATAGGGAGGTTTATAAAAAACAAAGTGGTGGCAAGGGTAAATTTGCTGATATTGATGTTATTTTATCACCTGCCGATAAAGACTTTACTGGTCTTCAGTTTATTAATGAGGTGAAAAGTGGAAACATTCCTAAAGAATTTATTCCATCAGTCGAAAAGGGATTTAAATTTGCGATGCACAACGGCGTTCTTGCAGGATACCCAATGCAAAGCCTTAAAGTTACTTTGCTTGATGGTTCCTATCATAACGTTGACTCTGATTCTTTATCTTTCGAAATTGCTGCACGTTTAGCTTTTAAAGAAGCATTAAAAAAGGCAAAAGTTGGTTTGATGGAACCTGTAATGAAATTGGAGGTTGTTACTCCCGATGGATTTGCCGGTGACATTTCTGCAGACGTAAACAGAAGAAGAGGACAGGTTGATGGTCTTGAAATTAAATCCGGTTATCATATTGTTAAAGCAAAAGTGCCACTATCCGAGATGTTTGGTTATGTAACAGATTTGCGTTCAATGACATCCGGCAGGGCTACATCAAGTCTTGAATTTTCACATTTTGAAGTTGTATCGCAAAGTTTAACTGAAGAAATTATTACCCGATTAAGAGGGTATTATCATTCATATTTCTGATAATATAAAATTAATATTGTTAACATAAAATCATAAAAAGTGAGCCAGAAGATTAGAATAAAATTAAAATCGTACGATTACAATTTGGTTGATAAATCAGCCGAAAAAATTGTAAAAACAGTAAAGAGTACAGGAGCAATTGTTAGTGGTCCAATTCCATTACCAACCAATAAAAAGATTTTTACTGTTTTACGCTCAACATTTGTCAACAAAAAGTCAAGGGAGCAATTTCAGCTAAGTTCCTACAAACGTTTGATTGACATTTACAGTACAACATCAAAAACCATTGATGCTCTCATGAAATTAGAGCTTCCCAGTGGTGTTGAAGTTGAAATAAAAGTATAATTAATAAAAGGTTTAGTATTTATAAATTGATAAAAAAGAAAAAATGTCAGGTTTAATTGGAAAAAAAATTGGAATGACCAGTATTTATGATGCCTCTGGTAAAAATATACCATGCACGGTAATTGAGGCTGGTCCCTGCGTTATTACTCAGGTGAGAACACTTGAGAATGACGGTTATGAAGCAATCCAGTTGGCTTTTGATGACAAGAAGGAGAAAAATACTCCCAAAGCTCTTATAGGGCATTTCACCAAAGCCAACACCACACCGAAAAGAATCCTTAAGGAATTTTCACGTTTTGAAGAGCGAAAAAAATTTGGTGATGTTCTGAAAGCAGACATCTTTATCGAAGGTGAATTTATTGATGTTTCAGGCACTTCAAAAGGAAAAGGTTTTCAAGGTGTTGTAAAAAGACATGGATTTTCAGGTGTTGGTGGTAGCACTCATGGTCAGCACGATCGTCTCAGAGCTCCGGGTTCAGTAGGTGCATCTTCATGGCCATCAAGAGTTTTTAAGGGTATGAGGATGGCTGGTCGAATGGGTGGTAATAAAGTTAAAATTATCAACTCTCAGATTTTGAAAATTATCCCTGAAAAAAATCTCATTATAGTTAAAGGATCTGTTCCTGGTCCAAGTGGTTCATATTTAATTTTAGAAAGATGGAATTAGAAGTATTAAAAACAGACGGTAGCAAAACAGGTAAAAAAGTTACCTTAAACGAGTCCGTGTTCTCTATTGAACCGAATGAACATGCTATATATCTTGATGTTAAACAATATTTGGCAAATCAACGACAAGGTACATCTAAGACTAAATGTAAAGGCGAAATTATGGCCAGTACCCGAAAGATTAAAAGACAAAAAGGTACAGGTTCAGCTCGTGCAGGCAGTTTGAAATCTCCTTTATTCAGAGGTGGTGGCAATGTTTTTGGTCCAGAACCACGTGACTATAGATTTAAACTCAATAAAAAGTTAAAAAGACTTGCAAAACTTTCTGTTTTGACTCAAAAAGCTAAAGAAGGAAATATTTTGGTGGTCGAAAATTTTAATTTTGAGAACCCAAAAACCAAGCTTTATATTGATTTAATGAAAAGTTTAAACATTTTTGAAAAAAAATCACTATTAGTGCTTGGTGAATTAAATAAAAACGTATATTTGTCCTCTCGAAATTTGAGCAAAGTAAAAGTTGTAAATCATTCATTGTTAAGTACATACGATATTTTAAACGCTCAAAATTTGATACTGACAGAAAGCTCATTAGAATTTCTTAATAGCAATTTGCAGGAAATCAAGTAGTTATAAAACGATAAAAATACAAAAAAATGAATGTTTTGATAAAACCCCTTATAACTGAGAAAATGACAACGGTTAGTGAAAAATTCAACCGTTTTGGTTTTATTGTTGACAAAAGGGCAAACAAATTACAGATAAAAAAGGCTATTGAAGATTTGTACGGAGTAAGTATAAAAGAAATCAACACCATGGTTTATAATGGAAAATTGAAATCCAGAAATACTAAAACAGGAGTTGTTCAAGGCCGTACAAATGCTTTCAAAAAAGCAATAGTAACTTTAAAAGAAGGCGAAACTATTGATTTTTACAGCAGTATTTAATTTATGATTTTGATTTAAAGTAAAGAAATAAAATGGCATTAAAAAAATTCAAACCAACAACGTCTAGTCAGCGATTCAAAGTTATAAGTTCCTTTGATGAAATTACAACCTCAACTCCTGAGAAGTCATTATTGGCTCCGATTAAAAAATCGGGAGGTCGTAACAATACAGGTAAAATGACCATGAGGTACACTGGTGGCGGACACAAAAGAAAATATAGAATTATTGATTTCAAGAGAGATAAAGATGGTATCCCAGGATTGGTTAAAACAATTGAATATGATCCTAACAGAAGTGCACGAATTGCGTTGGTAGTTTATTCTGATGGTGAAAAGAGATATATCATTGCTCCTAATGGAATTAAAGTTGGACAGACCATCAATTCCGGTTTAGGTGCTACACCCGATATTGGAAATACATTATTTTTAAGTGAAGTACCTCTGGGAAGTAACATTCATAATATTGAGCTGAAACCCGGAAAAGGTGCTGAAATAGCAAGAAGTGCCGGCTCTTCAGCTCAGTTGATGTCAAGAGATGGTAAATATGCCATCGTAAAAATGCCCTCAAGTGAAACAAGGATGATTCTGTTAACCTGTAAAGCAACAATTGGTATTGTTTCAAACATTGAGCATAATCTTGAAGTTTCAGGAAAAGCTGGTCGAAGCAGATGGCTTGGCAGAAGACCGCGTACAAGACCTGTTGTAATGAATCCTGTTGATCATCCAATGGGTGGAGGCGAAGGCAGGGCATCAGGTGGTCACCCAAGAAGTCGTAAAGGACTTCCAGCAAAAGGATTCAGAACAAGAGCTAAGAAGAATCCATCAAACAGGGTAATAATTGAAAGAAGAAAATCTAAAAAATAATATTTAATCATTTAAGAGTATGAGTCGTTCATTAAAGAAAGGTCCTTATATACATTATAAACTGGAAAAAAAGGTATTGGAACTTAACAATATCAATAAAAAAACAGTTGTTAAAACATGGTCGAGAAGCTCTGTAATATCTCCTGATTTTGTAGGACATACCATAGCCGTTCATAATGGGAACAAGTTTATTCCGGTTTATGTAACTGAAAATATGGTAGGTCATAAATTAGGCGAATTTTCACCTACCCGCATTTTTAGAGGACACGCTGGCAGTAAAAAATAGAATTTTATAAATAACAATATAAATCATGGGTGCAAGAAAACGCGAAAAAGCAACACAAAGGAAAGAAGATAATAAAACGAAATATTTTGCAATATTACGTGACTGTCCAACTTCTCCACGAAAAATGAGATTGTTGACAGATCTTATCAAAGGGCAAAATGTAGAAAGAGCGCTACATATACTTAAAACAAGCCCCAAAGAAGCGTCTATAAGACTTGAAAAACTTTTATTATCTGCAATTTCAAATTGGCAGCATAAAAATGAAGGAGAAAGAATTGAAGACAATCCTTTATTTGTTAAAGAAATAAAAGTAGATAGTGGTCGACAGCTTAAAAGATTAAGGACAGCACCACAGGGAAGAGGATATAGAATTAGAAAAAGATCAAACCATGTAACTTTAGTAATTGATAATTTAGTAAAAGAATAACATAATTTACTTGTAATGGGACAAAAAACAAACGCAATAGGTAACAGAATAGGCATTATCAGAGGCTGGGATTCAAACTGGTTTGGAGGTAATAAATACGACAGTAAGATTGTCGAAGATGATAAAATAAGAAAGTTTATCAATGCAGATCCAAGAATAGTTAAATCAGGCATTTCAAGAATCATCATTGAAAGAACTTTGAAACTTATCACCATTACCATCAATACAGCAAGACCTGGAATTATTATTGGGAAAGGTGGAGAAGAGGTAGATACCTTAAAAGAAAAGCTTAAAAAAATTACAGGAAAAGAAGTACAGATAAATATCGCTGAAATTAAGCGTCCTGAATTAGATGCTATTCTTGTAGCAGCAGCAGTCGCCAAGCAAATCGAAGGACGTATTTCATACAGAAGAGCTATTAAAACAGCCATTGCTTCAACCATGAGAATGGGTGCTGAAGGTATTAAAATATTAGTATCAGGCCGTATAGGTGGTGCTGAAATGGCAAGAAGTGAACAATATAAAGATGGAAGAATTCCCCTCCATACCCTAAGAGCAGATATTGATTATGCATTAGCAGAAGCCAATACAACCTATGGAATCATTGGAGTTAAAGTATGGATTTGTAAAGGAGAAGTTTATGGCAAACGTGATTTATCACCAAATTTGGGTGTTACGTCAGCAACTGCAAAACCAGCTCCTAAATTCAGACCTAACAAAAGAAAAAACGCATAGCTATAATTTAATATATAAAGGATTTAGAAATGTTACAGCCTAAAAAAACAAAATTTCGCAAGCAACAAAAAGGTAAGATGAAGGGTAACACCAAAAGAGGTGCTGAAATAGCTTTCGGCTCATTTGGAATCAAAGCTCTTGAAGAAACATGGATTACCGGAAGACAAATTGAAGCAGCACGTCAGGCACTTACACGTTACATGAAAAGAGAAGGTCAGATTTGGATTAAAATTTTCCCTGATAAACCTATAACCAAAAAACCCGCCGAAGTACGTATGGGTAAGGGTAAAGGTGCTCCAGAAATGTTCGTAGCAAGAGTATCTCCGGGCAGACTATTATTCGAAGCAGACGGTGTTCCATTGGAAATTGCTAAAGAAGCTCTCAGGTTAGCTGCACAGAAATTACCCATAAAAACAAAATTTGTTATAAGAAGAGATTACATTGAAGAATCAATATAAACAAAGTAAATGAAACAATCAGTCATTAGGGAGTTATCAACTCCGGAACTTAAAGAAAAAATTGAAGAAGAAGAGAAGCAACTTCTTAAGATGAAACTCAATCATGCAGTTTCACCACTTGAAAATCCTATGAAAATTGGATTTTACCGAAAAACAATTGCTAGACTTAAAACAGAATTACGTCGCAGAGTGCTCGAATCAGAACAAAATAAATAAGTGTATATAAATGGAAATCACAAGGAATCTTAGAAAAGAAAGAATTGGCTACGTTGTGAGCAACAAAATGGACAAAACTATTGTAGTGTCTGTTTTACGTAAAATGAAGCATCCAAAATACGGTAAGTTCGTAATTAAGACTTCTAAATTCATGGCTCATGACGAAAAAAAGGATTGTAACATTGGCGACAAAGTACGCATCATGGAAACAAGACCTTTAAGTAAAAATAAATGTTGGAGACTAGTAGAAATTATTGAAAGGGCTAAATAAATTATGATACAACAAGAATCAAGATTATCGGTTGCCGATAACAGTGGTGCAAAAGAAGTTCTCTGTATCAGAGTATTGGGCGGTACCAAAAGAAAATATGCCAGCTTGGGTGATAAAATTATTGTTTCAGTGAAACATGCTATTCCATCAGGCAATATTAAAAAAGGAACTGTTTCCAAAGCTGTTATTGTTAGAACTAAAAAAGAAGTGCGTCGTGCTGATGGCTCTTATATTCGTTTCGATGATAATGCAGTTGTTCTTTTAACTGCCACCGAAGAATTAAGAGGTACCCGTATTTTCGGGCCGGTTGCACGTGAATTACGTGAAAAACAATTCATGAAAATTGTTTCATTAGCACCGGAAGTGCTTTAAATTGAATATTTAATATGAAAAAAATGAAGTTGAAAATCAAAAAAGGAGATTCCGTTATTGTGCTCTCAGGCGAAAATAAAGGAAATCAAGGCAAGGTGTTAAAGGTACTGGCAGAAGAGAATAAAGCTATTGTTGAAGGTGTAAACCTTATATCAAAGCATACCAAGCCAAATACAGCAAGTCCACAGGGTGGAATTGTAAAAAAGGAAGCCCCTATTCACATCTCCAACCTTATGTTTATTGATAAACAAAAAAATCCTACCAGAGTTGGAAGAAAAATAGAAAATGATAAATTAGTACGTTACTCAAAAAAATCAGGGGAGGTTATTGACTAATGGAATACAAATCTAGACTCAAAGAAAAATACAATAATGAAATTGTTCCCAAGCTCAAAGAAAGCTTAGGTCTTAAATCTGTTATGCAGGTGCCAAAAATTCAAAAAATCTGTATAAATCAAGGAATCGGTGATGCTATTACAGATAAAAAACTTATTGAAAATGCTGTTAATGAAATGACAACCATTACAGGTCAAAAAGCAGTCATAACAAAATCAAAGAAAGATATTTCAAACTTTAAAGTTCGTAAAGGTATGCCAATTGGTGTAAGAGTAACTTTAAGAGGTGATATCATGTACGAATTTCTTGACAGGCTGATTTCTGTTGCTTTGCCACGCGTTAGAGACTTTAACGGTATTAACGATAAAGGATTTGATGGTAGAGGTAACTTTACATTAGGGGTTAAAGAACAAATCATTTTTCCGGAAATTGATATTGATAAAATCAGCAGAATTACCGGTATGGACATTACTTTGGTGATGAATACAAAAAAAGATAAAGAAGCATATGCTTTATTAAAAGAATTCGGGTTCCCATTTAAAAAATCTAAATAATATACATTTATATGGCAAAAGAATCAATCAAGGCTAGAGAAGTCAAAAGATTAAAAATGGTTAATAAATATGCAGCCAAGCGCGAAGAATTAAAAAAGCAAGGCGATTGGATTGCAATTCAGAAACTTCCTAAGAACTCATCACCGGTAAGATTACACAACAGATGTAAATTAACAGGCAGACCAAAAGGATATATGAGGATTTTTGGAATCTCGAGAATTAATTTCAGGGAAATGGCTTTAGCAGGTTTAATTCCCGGAGTTAGAAAAGCAAGCTGGTAATTAAGAGGTTATTAAAAATTAAAATAAGATAAAAATGAATACAGATCCAATCGCAGATTATCTAACCAGAATAAGAAATGCCATCATGGCTAAACATAGGATAGTTGAAATTCCTTCATCCAATATTAAAAAAGAAATGACTAAAATTCTTTTCGAAAAAGGATACATTACGAATTTTAAATTTGTTGAAGAAGGCGTTCAAGGAACTATTAAAATTGCTTTAAAATACCATCCCGTTACTAAAATGTCAACTATTACAAGTCTGAAAAGAATTAGTAAGCCAGGATTAAGAAAATATGCTTCAGCATTAGAAATGCCACGCGTTCTCAATGGAATGGGAATAGCAATAGTATCTACTTCAATGGGTTTAATGACTGATAAAGAAGCAAGACTACAAAATGTGGGTGGCGAAATACTTTGTTTCATTAGTTAATTAGGAGGAAAAATAAATGTCAAGAATTGGAATACTTCCTGTTGTGATACCAAAAGGCATAGATATTAATATCTCAGATAAGAATGTCATCACAATAAAAGGCCCCTTAGGAGAATTAAAACAGACTATCAACCCTGCAATCTCTGTAGAAATTGTTGATAATCAAGTACATGTTAAAAGGCATACCGATCAGAAAGCGCATAAAGCCCTTCACGGTTTATACAGGTCTTTAATTAATAATATGGTTAAAGGCGTTTCTGAAGGTTTTACAATTGTTCAAGAACTTATTGGAGTTGGATATAAAGCCAATGCAGTAGGACAACAATTAGAACTTTCATTGGGCTATTCACATAGTATTGTGATTGATTTGCCTACTGAAATTAAAATTGAAACAGTAACAGAGAGAAGTAAACCACCGCGTATTATTCTTAAATCCCATGACAAACAGCTCATAGGGATGGTTGCTTCAAAAATTCGTTCATTACGTAAACCTGAACCATACAAGGGCAAGGGTATTAAATTCCAGAATGAAGTTTTAAGGCGTAAAGCGGGTAAATCAGCAGCAGCTAAATAATAAATCAACATATAGCGAAAAATAAAATGAATAAGAATTTTAGAAGAATCAGGATTAAAAATAAAATCAGAAAAACCATTAATGGTACTGTAGAAAGACCTCGGTTAACTGTTTTTAGAAGTAATAACGAGATTTATGCCCAACTCATTGATGATATTGCTCATAATACATTAATGACTGTATCTTCTTTAAAAAAGGAGATTGCCACGCAGAATTTGTCGAAAAAGGACAAATCAGCAGTTGTTGGAAAAACAATCGCTGAAATGGCACTGGAAAAAGGTATTAGTTCTGTAGTTTTTGACCGTAATGGTTATTTGTATCATGGTAGAGTAAAAATTTTGGCTGATTCCGCAAGAGAAGCCGGATTAAAATTTTAATTAAATATGTCAAACGTAAATATCAAAAGAGTAAAATCAAGCGAGATAGAATTCAAGGACAGACTTGTTGCTATCAACAGAGTAACTAAGGTTACAAAAGGCGGAAGAACTTTCAGCTTTTCAGCAATTGTAGTGGTTGGAAATGAAGATGGTGTTGTAGGTTATGGTTTAGGAAAAGCTAAGGAAGTAACTACAGCCATTGCCAAAGGCGTGGATGACGCTAAGAAAAATTTAGTTAAAGTTCCTGTGCTGAAAAAAACTATTCCCCATGAACAAGAAGGAAAATATAGTGGTGCCCGCGTTCTTATAAAGCCGGCTGCCCCTGGTACCGGAGTTATTGCTGGTGGAGCTATGAGAGCTGTACTTGAAAGTGTTGGGATTCATGATGTGCTAGCAAAATCTAAAGGTTCTTCCAATCCTCATAGCGTTGTTAAAGCTACTATTGATGCTTTGGTAAGACTTAAAGATCCTTATACTGTTGCACAGTTAAGAAACGTAACATTAAATAAAGTATTCAACGGATAATATAAAATACCAGCGAAAAATGGAAAAGATTAAGATTAAACAAACTAAAAGCGGAATTGGTAAACCATTACGTCAGAAGAGAACTCTTCAAGCTCTTGGTTTTAAAAGATTAAATCAGGAAATTGAGGTTGAACCTACTCCTCAGATTGAAGGTATGATAAAAAAAGTAAGTCATTTAATTACTATTATTGAATAATAATAAATAACACATATTGTTACTATGGAATTAAGCAATTTAAAGCCGGCAAAAGGATCAACAAAAAAAAGAAAACGTATTGGACGCGGTGAAGGCTCAGGACATGGCGGAACTTCTACAAGAGGTCATAAAGGTGCACAATCCAGATCCGGTCACAAAAAGAAAAAAGGTTTTGAAGGCGGTCAGATGCCTTTGTACAGAAGGCTGCCAAAAATTGGTTTTAAAAGCCTTAACAAGGTTGAATATAAAGGAATTAACCTTGATGTATTGCAAAAACTAACTGAAGAAAAAGGAATTTCTAATTTTACTTTTGATACTTTTATTGAAAATGGTATGGTTAGTAAGAATAACAGTATAAAAATTTTAGGTAGAGGAGAACTTAAAGTAAAAATTGACGTTCAGGCACATGCTTTCAGCAAAACAGCCATTATCGCAATTGAAGCTCAAGGTGGAACAGCAACAAAAATTTAGCTTAAATGAAAAAATTTATACAGACAATCAAAAACATCTGGAAAATTGATGAACTCCGCCAAAGAATTCTCACAACTTTAGGCCTGATATTGATCTACAGATTCGGTTCTTATGTAGTGTTACCAGGTGTTGACCCTGGTGCTATATATCATAATGCAAACACTGCACAAAGTACAGAAGGTCTATTAGGTTTATTGGATATGTTTTCAGGTGGAGCTTTCTCAAATGCATCCATTTTTGCGTTGGGAATTATGCCTTACATTTCAGCCTCTATTGTTGTACAGCTTTTAGGAATGGCGATACCCTACTTCCAGAAATTACAAAAAGAAGGTGAAAGTGGAAGAAAAAAAATCAATCAGATTACCCGTTATTTGACTGTACTTATTACTTTAGGACAGGCCCCCGCATATATTAGAAATCTTATTGCCACATTAGGACCTACATACACACATAATGTAACTGGAGAAACCTTGTCATCAATACCTCTTCTTGATCCGGCAGTAAATCAGGCAACAATTTTTTGGTTGATGTCAGTAATTACGATTATGTCCGGTACAATGTTTATTATGTGGCTTGGTGAAAGAATTACAGAAAAAGGCATTGGAAATGGTATTTCTTTACTGATTATGATTGGTATAATTGCAAAATTACCTTTTGCTCTTATAGCTGAATTCGCCTCTAGAATGGAAGGACAGGGTGGGGGATTGGTTTTATTCCTCATTGAAATTGTCGTACTTATCTTTATTATCCTTCTAACCATACTTTTGGTTCAAGGAACCCGTCGTATTCCTGTTCAGTTTGCTAAAAGGATTGTAGGAAATAAACAATACGGAGGTGTTAGACAATATATACCATTGAAAGTGAATGCTGCAGGTGTAATGCCGATTATATTTGCTCAGGCTATTATGTTTATCCCATTAACATTGGCAGGCTTTTCAAGCTCTGATACAATGTCTGGATTTGCTGCTGCATTTGGCGATTTTACTGGTTTCTGGTACAATTTTGTTTTTGCTACATTGATCATTTTATTCACTTATTTCTATACAGCTATTACTGTTAATCCAACTCAAATGGCTGATGATATGAAAAAGAATGGCGGTTTTATTCCGGGTGTTAAGCCGGGCAAGAAAACAGCAGAATTTATTGATGGTGTCATGTCTAAGATAGTTCTTCCTGGTTCTATATTTCTTTCTATAGTTGCAATTCTACCTGCACTTGTTATTTTAACAGGTGTAAACAGTCAGTTTGCACAATTTTATGGTGGTACTTCATTACTTATTTTAGTTGGTGTAGTACTTGATACACTTCAGCAAATTGAAAGTCATTTGTTGATGCGTCATTATGATGGTTTGATGAAATCTGGAAGAATTAAAGGCCGTTCAAGTATGAACATGGCCGGTTAAAATACTTGAGAAATGGTTTTTTATAAGTCTCAAGAGGAAATTGAAAAGATAAGAAATAGTTCTTTGATTGTTGCAAAAGCACTGGCAGAGGTTGCAAAAGTTATCAAGATAGGTGTTTCAACTAAATATCTTGATAAGATAGCAGAAGAATTTATTCTTGATAATGGGGCTGTTCCCGCTTTTAAAGGTTACAGGGGTTTCCCAGCCACATTATGTGTCTCAATTAATGAAGAAGTTGTTCATGGGATTCCAGGGAATAGAGTGATTGAGAACGGTGATATTGTTTCTGTTGATTGTGGCGTTTTGAAAGAAGGTTATTATGGAGATTCTGCTTATACATTTTCTTTAGGTAACGTAAATCCTGAAGTACAGAAGTTACTAGAGATTACTAAGGAATCGTTATATAAAGCTATTGACGTTGCTGTTCATGGGAAAAGACTGGGTGATATAGGTTTTGAAGTTCAAACTCATGTGGAAAAGCACGGCTTTTCTGTAGTTAGGGATTTAGTTGGACATGGAATAGGCAAAAATCTACATGAAAAACCGAATGTTTTGAATTATGGGCAAAGAGGCAATGGCATGCTGCTTAAGGAAGGTCTGGTAATTGCCATTGAACCAATGATAAATTTGGGAACTTATAAAATAGTAGAACAAAGAGACAAGTGGACAATAAAAACAATGGATAATAAACCTTCAGCACATTTTGAACATACAATAGCTGTAGGCCGGAACAATGCGGATATTTTAAGTTCTTTTAAATTTATTGAAGATGTATTAAATTTGAAAAATAATTAAATTATATAAATGTCAAAACAAATTTCTATAGAACAAGATGGTACTGTTGTAGAATCATTAGGCAATGCAACTTTTAGGGTTGAGCTCGAAAATGGTCATGTCATTCTGGCTCATATTTCTGGTAAGATGCGAATGCATTATATTAAAATATTACCGGGAGATAAGGTTAAATTAGAAATGTCTCCCTATGATTTATCAAAAGGAAGAATAACATATAGATATAAATAACAAATAATAAAAATAATTGAAATGAAAGTAAGAGCTTCAGTTAAAAAAAGATCCCCCGAATGTATTATTGTAAGAAGAAAGGGAGTAATATACGTCATTAATAAAAAGAACCCAAAGTTTAAACAACGTCAAGGTTAAAGTTAAGAAGATAAAAATTAATAAATAATATAGTATTTATGGCAAGAATAGCTGGTATAGATATACCCAAAAACAAAAGAGGAGAAATTTCGTTGACTTATATTTACGGTATAAGTAAAAGTACCGCACAAAAAATATTAAATGAAGCGAATATTGACGTAAATAAAAAAGTTCAGGATTGGAATGATGATGAACAAGCTATCATCAGAAAAATTATCAGTGACAAATATCGTGTAGAAGGACAATTAAGATCTGAAGTTCAGCTAAACATAAAGCGACTTATGGATATTGGTTGTTATCGTGGTATTAGACACCGTATTGGTCTTCCAACCAGGGGGCAGAGTACAAAGAATAACTCCAGAACCAGAAAAGGAAAGAGAAAAACAGTTGCCGGAAAGAAAAAGGCACCAAGATAATAATTGAATTAAATAGAACTTAATATATACAAAAGTTTATGGCAAAGAACACAAAACCTACTAAAAAAAGAGTCGTAAAGATTGACGCGATAGGTCAGGCGCACATTAATGCATCATTTAACAACATTATCATTACTCTTACCAATTCAGTTGGTCAGGTTATTTCCTGGTCAAGTGCGGGGAAAATGGGCTTCAGAGGCTCCAAAAAAAATACACCCTATGCTGCTCAGATGGCTGCTAACGATTGTTCGAAAGTGGCTTACGATTTAGGCCTTCGTAAAGTAAAGGTATTTGTTAAAGGCCCGGGTGCAGGTCGTGAATCCGCTATCCGAAGCATCTTTACAAATGGTATTGAAGTCTCTGAAATAAAGGATGTAACACCTCTTCCACACAACGGATGCAGACCTCCCAAAAGAAGAAGAGTATAGATTTTATTAGAATAAAAAAAACATAAATATAAATTATTTTTTAGCATGGCAAGATACAGAGGACCACAAAGCAGAATAGCAAGAAAGTTTAAGGAAGCTATTTTCGGACCCGATAAATATTTGGAGAGAAAAAATTATCCTCCCGGACAACACGGACCAAATAAAAGAAGAAGTAAAACATCAGAATACGGCACACAATTGCTCGAGAAACAAAAAGCAAAATATACATACGGGCTTTTGGAACGTCAATTCTCTAATACTTTTGTGAAAGCATCACGCCGTAAAGGCAAAACGGGTGAGATTTTACTTCAATTACTTGAAGCAAGATTAGATAATGTTGTTTATCGTTTAGGAATTGCTCCTACACGTAGAGCTGCTAGGCAACTTGTATTACACAGACATATTATTGTAAATGGAGATGTTGTTAATATACCATCTTTTTCATTGAAACAAGGAGATTTATTGGGCGTTCGAGAAAAGTCAAAATCACTTCTTTTTATAAAGGAATCATTGGCTGGTAGGGTATCAAAATATCCATGGCTCGAATGGGACGAAACAATGTTTATGGGGAAATTCCTTAACTATCCTGAAAGAGATCAGATTCCAGAGAATATTAAGGAACAATTAATCGTCGAATTGTATTCTAAGTAAAATTTAGTGTAAACCAAATAAAATATAAATAAATGGCCATATTAGCTTTTCAAAAACCGGATAAAGTTGTCATGATACACTCTGATAACTTTTTTGGAAAATTCGAATTCAGACCTTTAGAACCTGGATATGGTGTAACAATTGGAAATGCTCTCAGACGCATACTTCTCTCCTCTTTGGAGGGCTATGCCATTACATCCGTAAAAATTGACAAAGCTGACCATGAGTTCACATCTATTAAAGGTGTTGTTGAAGATGTTACCGAGATTATTTTAAATTTAAAGAAAGTGCGTCTTATCAGAACTCTTGAAGATAATGACAGTGAGAAAGTTACAGTAAATATAAGCAACAAAACAACTTTTACAGGACAAGATATCAGTAATGCGTTGATGGGTTTCAAAGTTATAAACTCTGACCTTGTTATCTGTAATATGGACCCCTCTGCCAGCTTCAGTATTGAGTTACAAATAAATAAAGGCAGAGGATATGTTCCTGCTGAAGAAAATAAAGTAACAGGAAGCTTAATTGGTACAATTGCTATTGATTCTATCTTTACGCCAATTAAAAATGTAAAATATTTTGTTGAAAATTATAGGGTTGAGCAAAAAACTGACTATGAAAAACTGATAATGGAAGTTACTACCGATGGCTCTATTATGCCTAAGGATGCATTACAAGAAGCAGCAAAAATTCTTATTACACATTTTATGCTTTTTTCTGACGAAAGAATAACTATTGATATTCAGGAGAAATCAAGCAGTGAAGAGTTTGATGAAGGATATCTCCACATGCGTCAATTATTGCAAACTAAACTTGTTGATTTAGACCTTTCTGTCAGAGCACTCAATTGTCTTAAAGCTGCTGAAGTTGAAACATTGGGTGAATTGGTACAATATAACAGAAATGACTTATTGAAATTCAGAAATTTTGGTAAAAAATCTCTCGATGAACTCGATAAGTTAGTAAAAAACAAGAATTTAACTTTCGGAATGAACATTATAAAATATAAACTAGACTAAGGTAAACTGAGATGAGACATAACAAAAAAATCAATCATTTAGGAAGAAAATCGGCTCATAGAAAAGCTATGTTATCAAATATGGCAGCTTCTCTTATTATGCATAAACGTATCGTTACGACTCTGGCTAAAGCCAAAGCTTTAAGAATGTATGTTGAGCCTTTAATCACAAAATCAAAAGACGATTCAACCAATTCCCGCCGTACTGTTTTTAGTTTCTTGCAAAATAAAGAAGCCGTAACTGTATTATTCAGGGAAATTGCACAAAAAGTGGCTGAAAGACCAGGTGGATATACCAGAATATTGAAAACAGGCACCCGTTTAGGCGACAGTGCAGAAATGTGTATTATTGAGTTGGTTGACTTCAACGAAGCGCTTCTTAAAGACAAGGATACTAAGAAAGCTAAAACCACTAGAAGAAGTAAAAGAAAAAAATCTGACGAAGTTGAAACACCCTCAAAAGTAAAAGTCGAAAAGAAAAAAGCTGAAGAAGTTGTAACTGAGAAAGCTGAACCTGAAAAAGAGCAATTGGATGAGAAGGTGGAAGATTCAAATGAATCTGAAGAAAATGAATCATCAAAAGCTGATACAGAAGAAGAAAATAAATAATTTAATTTTATTGCAAAATATAAAAGGATAAGGTATTTTTGCTTTATCCTTTTTTATTTTTTTAATCATTTAAAACATAATTCATGAGTACAATAGTAAATATTTTTGCACGTCAGATTCTAGATTCCAGAGGCAATCCAACAGTGGAAGTTGATGTTCTGACTCAAAACGGTATTGTGGGAAGAGCTGCGATACCCTCCGGTGCGTCCACAGGCAAACACGAAGCGGTTGAATTGCGCGATGGAGACAAGCGTATGTACAATGGAAAAGGTGTACTTAAAGCCATAAATAATGTCAATAAGGTTATTGCTCCTGAGCTAATAAACAATTTTGCCGTAACAGAACAGAATGATGTTGATGCGCTTCTTATTGAGCTTGACGGAACACCCAATAAGAAAAACCTTGGTGCAAACGCCATTCTTGGGGTATCTCTTGCCATTGCAAATGCTGCTGCTCAAGAAACCGGTCAGCATCTTTTTAAATACATTGGAGGCGTAAATGCAAACTTGCTACCAATTCCTATGATGAATATCATTAACGGTGGTTCACATGCTGATAATTCAATTGACTTTCAGGAATTTATGATCATGCCTATAGGTGCTTCTACTTTTGCAGATGCTCTTAGAATGGGTGCTGAAGTATTTCACAAACTAAAGGAAGTGCTTAAAAAACTGAATTATTCTACCAATGTAGGAGATGAAGGTGGTTTTGCTCCCAATCTAAAATCAAATGATGAAGCCATTACAACCATTCTCAAAGCCATTGAATTAGCCGGTTATAAACCCGGAGAGGATGTTTTCATCGGACTTGATCCGGCTGCTTCTGAGTTTTATTTACCAAAAGAAAATGTGTACCACCTTTTTAAATCTTCCGGTGACAAACTTACACCTTCTCAGATGGTTGATTTCTGGGCTGACTGGGTTAAAAAGTATCCCATCATCTCTATTGAAGATGGTATGGCGGAAGATGACTGGAAAGGATGGAAGCTGATGACTGACAAATTAGGAAAAGATATCCAGATTGTTGGTGATGATCTTTTTGTAACTAATGTCAAACGATTACAGCAAGGTATTGATAAAGGTGTAGCCAATTCTATTCTTATAAAAGTAAATCAAATAGGTACACTGACTGAAACAATTAATGCTGTAGATCTGGCTAAACGAAATTCCTATACTTCGGTCATTAGCCATCGTTCTGGTGAAACTGAAGATACCATTATAGCTGACTTGGCTGTTGCTCTTAATACCGGTATGATTAAAACAGGCTCTGCATGTCGCTCTGAAAGAATTGCCAAATATAATCAATTACTGCGTATTGAACATTATCTTGGTTCTTCAGCTCAGTACCTCGGTAAAGGTTTTAAATATTTCAAATAGATTCAGACTCATTACCATCTGTTGATAACCAACTTTTTGTTGGAAAGTATCTGACTGTTTCTCTTAATATCTGTTATTTTTAGGATGTAAATACCGTTTTGCAACGATTCTGTATTTATTTCCTGTCTGAACTTCATCTTTAAAACCAATTGGCCGGTAATATTAAATATCTCTATAATAAAATCATCCTGATTGAAATGAAAATAAGATTCTATCCTGATGAAGTTATTAGCAGGGTTGGGGTAAATAGTTATCGAATCTGAAAGATTAATGTTGCTTTCAATACCAATGGGTTCAGGTTCTTTCCCTTTATAATATGTAAGTCCACCTGAGAAGTTACCCAAAATCATGTCTTTATAACCATCATTATTAAGGTCGTGTACGGATAAGCCTGTTTTAATACCATCATAAATATAAAGAAGGTGCTCTTCTATAAGGTCGAATGTGCCATTCAGATTATTGTCAATGCTTTTATAGTAATGAATTTTACCAGATTCGGAACCAACAAATAAACCGAATTCTCCCAAAGTATCCTTAAAAAAACAAGGTACGCTATAACCCCAGTTGGACATATTATAATCCCTAACATTGACCCCGCCAAGTGAATCAGTAACCAAGACAAAAGTAGGGTTTGATGCTGTGCCTGTATTTTCATAATAGCTTAAACGACCGGTTCGGTTTCCAATTACAAGATCAAGGATCCCGTTTCTGTTCAAATCTATAATCTGAGGAGTGCTAAAACGGCCAACATCAATACCCTGATAATTGCTGATAGCTTGTGCAAATACAGGGGAATTCCCTGTGCCTGCTATGTTTTCATAGTACCTTAGAGAACCGTCATCTTCACCTACAAGCATGTCATAATCGCCATCGCCGTCAATATCACCAAATGCAGGATAAAGAGCCAATGTCTGTAAATCAGACAGACCTCCAAAATCATCAGTGATTAATTTGAACTCGGCTTCAGATACCGTACCTGTGTTTTTGAAAAAAGAAATTTTTGAAATGAAATCAGAATATAAAAAACCTCCCTGATAATATGAAGAATCATGAAATCCAAAGTTAGAGACAAATAAATCCATCATACCATCGTTGTCTATATCAAATAAAACCGGATAGGCACCGGTCCCTGTTTCTATCATGTCTTCCTGAAAAAGTGACTGAGTCTGTAATTTAAAGTCAGGAACATTGTTATTGCTCGTATTTTTGTAGAACCATACACTGTTATGACTTTGAGTCAGTAGTGGGTTAGCATCAGCCGGAGAAAAGATTAAATCTGCTTTACCATCATTGGTCAAATCCAATAAAGAGGGTAGGGGCATGGTGAAAATATTAACCGGTACATCATTGGCAGGAAAACTGATGTTCTGAGAAGTCATTTGAGCTTCCTGATTTGTACCACTGTTATAAGCTGCAATTATAAGAGGGAAGTCTGTATCTCCAATTAAAACATCTTTAAGTCCGTTTCCTGTAAGATCAACAGGTAAAATTGTTGAGCCCACATGAAGAATGGATTTTTCGTCTGATGATTCTTTGGTGTAGGGGCATGTTATGTTTAATGTGAGTTCGTTACTGGTTTCACTTTCATAAAAATTACCCCAACAATGGTGGGTGCGCACAAAATCAAGGCTGTCGCAATGTCCGTATTTAACCATTGATTGGTTGGTATGTAGGTTTAAATATGAACCAAGTATATGGAAAACAAGGATATCCGGACATCCGTCCCCGTTAACATCTCCGATACCGGGTAATTCAACCTCTGAAACATATAAATTAAGAAGGCTTCCGTATTGTAATGAATTAAGCATATTTGTCATCTTTGTAAACTGAATGCCATTGACAGGGTCTGAATCGTTTCTGTAAACAGACATGCCTCCTACATAATAGGTGAAAATATCTTCTTTTCCGTCTCCGTTGTAATCCACGAGAAAAAGCCAATCATGAACTGTTGGGAAAAACTTCTCATATTCATAATTGTAACCATAATCAACAACTCCTGAAGTTCCGTTGTTTATAAATGTCATTAAACGATTGCCAACTCTTTCAAAAACAACAAGGTCCTTAACACCATCAAAATCTAAGTCAATCTGCCCAAACTGACAAGAGCTTAAACCACCTACCCATGGCATCTGTAAAGAAACCCCTGTGCTGTCTTTAACTACTATGTCTGATGTTTTTTCAAATCCGTAATCATGAAATTGAGAATAGCTGAATAATGAAAAAGAAAGAAATATAAAGGTGAAAACTATTTTGAACATTTTTTAAAATTATTGTTATGATAACACAAATTTAGTGTTTATTTATGAATATGTTTAATCGGACAATATAAAATATGTTTATTGTTTTTAGAATAATAGAACATTCTCATTTTTGAGATGCTGGAATAGAATAAAAACATTTTTTATTTTTTTTGAATTTATTAATTTATTTTTTTTATACTTGCCAAGTGAAATTGTTACACATATTTTAAATCACGTATTATGGAAAATATTAAATGGTCAGAATTACCTTTCGGTTACTTTAAGACCGATTACAATGTGCGCTGTTACTACAAAAACGGTGCTTGGGGAGAGTTGGAAGTTTCAGACTCTGAATTTATACACATGCACATGGCTGCAACTTGCCTGCATTACGGACAGGAGGCTTTTGAAGGCATGAAAGCCTATCGAGGTGCAGATAACAAAATCAGATTATTTCGCTGGGAAGAAAATGCCAAACGTATGCAAAGTTCGGCAAGAGGCGTTTTGATGGCAGAAGTACCATCAGAAATTTTTAAAGCAGCAGTATTTAAAGTAGTTAAGTTAAATGAGCGCTTTGTCCCACCTTATGGAACAGGAGCATCTCTGTATATTCGCCCTTTGCTCATTGGAACGGGTGTTCAGGTTGGTGTTAAGCCTGCAATTGAGTATATGTTTATGGTGTTTGTCGGACCTGTTGGCCCTTATTTTAAAGAAGGTTTTAACCCCGTAAGTATGCAGGTTGTTAAAGACGTTGACAGAGCTGCAACTTTAGGCACCGGCAATATTAAGGTTGGAGGAAATTATGCAGGAAGTCTTCGTGCACTTGTTCGTGCACATGAAGAAGGTTTTGCTTCAGCCATTTTCCTCGATGCTAAAGAGAAAAAATATATTGACGAATGTGGTCCTGCAAATTTCTTTGGTATTAAAGACAATACGTATATTACTCCTAAGTCGAATTCAATTCTGCCCTCTATTACAAATATGAGCTTGATCGAACTGGCAAAACATGCCGGACTGAATGTAGAAAGAAGACAGGTTACATTGGAAGAAATTGCCGGCTTCGAAGAAGTTGGTGCCTGTGGCACAGCTGCTGTGATTTCTCCAATTAAGAAAATCGTTGACAGAGAAACAGGAAAAGTGTTCGAATATTGCAAAAATGGTCAGGCCGGTCCTGTTTCTACAATGCTTTACAAAAAATTGCAGGCCATTCAATATGGTGATGAACCGGATATTTTCAATTGGACAGAGGTCATCGAATAATATTTTATATTTTTTAAAAAACCGAAGATTTCCCCTTCGGTTTTTTTTATGGACTCGTGCCGTTTTTTTGAGCTCAAATAAAATATTATTGTAATTTTGTGCCATGCAAGAGACCCTTTTAATTTTTGACTTCGGTTCTCAATATACACAGCTTATCGCAAGGCGTGTCCGAGAGCATAATGTATTTTGTGAAATACACCCCTATAACAAAATTCCATCAGATTTAAACCATGTTAAGGGTATTATCCTTTCCGGTAGCCCATTTTCGGTTTTTGATAAGGAAGCACCTGTATTTGATTTTAGTAAATTTAAAGGGAAAATACCTGTTCTTGCAGTTTGTTATGGAGCACAATTATTAGCCTATGATTTCGGAGGTGAGGTTATGCGCTCTCAGATTAGGGAATATGGAAGAGCTAATTTATCATTTATTGATGACAATCTTCTGTTTAAAGGCATTGATTTAAATTCTCAGGTTTGGATGTCCCATGGAGACACCATTTGTAAACTTCCTGAAAATACTGTTAAAATTGCCAGTACTGCTGATGTGCCTATTGCCGGGTTTAAAATAAATGGTGAATCTACTTATGGTTTGCAGTTCCATCCCGAAGTTTACCACTCTACTCAGGGTTCTGAGTTATTGAAAAATTTTATTGTAAATATCTGTGAATTCAGTCAATGCTGGACACCTATGTCTTTTGTTGAAACAACGGTAGCAGAACTTAAGGCTCAAATTGGCACCGACAAGGTTATTCTTGGCCTGTCTGGCGGTGTGGACTCTTCTGTTGCAGCCATGCTTTTGCATAAAGCCATTGGCGTTAATCTGCACTGTATCTTTGTTGATAATGGTTTATTAAGAAAAAATGAATTTCAATCAGTTCTTGATAGCTTTGCTCAATATGGCTTAAATATTATTGGTGTTGATGCTAAAAATGATTTCTACAAGGCCCTTGAGGGTATAAGCGACCCTGAAGCTAAAAGGAAAGCCATTGGTAAAACTTTTATAGATGTTTTTGATAGAGAAGCTCATAAAATTGACAATGCCCAATGGCTTGCTCAAGGTACAATTTATCCTGACGTTATTGAATCTGTCTCTGTTAAAGGTCCTTCAGCTACTATAAAATCCCACCACAATGTAGGTGGTTTACCCGAGAAAATGAAACTTAAAGTAGTAGAGCCCCTGAAGTTTTTATTTAAGGATGAGGTAAGAAAAGTTGGTTTAACTTTAAATATTTCAGATTCGCACCTTAACAGACATCCTTTCCCTGGACCGGGTTTAGGTATCAGAATATTGGGTGATGTCACCCCCGGCAAAGTTCAAATCCTTCAGGATGCTGATGATATATTTATTTCAGGACTAAAGGAATTTAACCTATATCACGAAGTTTGGCAGGCAGCTACCATTTTATTGCCTGTAAAATCTGTAGGTGTCATGGGCGATGAACGTACTTATGAACATACTATATGTCTCAGAGCAGTCACATCAACTGATGGCATGACTGCAGACTGGGCACATTTACCTTATAATTTCCTTGCTGAAATCTCTAACCGTATTATCAACAGAGTAAAAGGTATTAACAGGGTTGTTTATGATATAAGTTCTAAGCCTCCTGCAACAATTGAATGGGAATAACGTATTTATTACAAATGAAATCATTAAAACTTATATTATTTTTTTGTTTTTTATATTTCTCTTTGTCCCTGATTGCACAAGAAAATAGAATTATCAGGGTTTTTATTTCAACAAAAACAGAAATTATTGGTGGAAAAAAATATTATCTCCACACTGTAGAACAGGGACAGACTTTGTATTCCATTTCCGTTGCTTATAATGTTCCCCTTGAGGAAATTGCAAGGGAAAATGCCATAGTTAATAATCTGATTGGCGTTGGCGAAGAACTGAGAATTCCTTTTGTGTCCTCAACAGTACAATCTGAACCTCTCCCATCCAGAGATTCTTCAGATTTTATTATGCACACGGTTAGCAGGGGAGAAACATTGTATGGTTTATCAAGGCAATATGGTGTTGATATGAATGAAATAATCAGACTTAATCCTGAAGCAAGCAATGGTTTAAGAGTTGGAGAAACTTTAAGAATCCCCAAAAATGAAACTCAACATAGTGAAACTGTAACTGCTCCAAATCCGGATAGTTTGATTGGAATTGACACTTCAAAGTTTATTATACACGTTGTGCAAAGGCGTGAAACATTATTCAGTATTTCAAATCTTTATGCAGTTACCATCAGTGATATTCTAAATTATAATCCCGAAGCTGAAGAAGGTATCAGATACAGACAGGTTCTTATTATTCCAAAAGCCACAACTTTTGAAGGGGAGAGCATATTTGTGGAGGTGGATTTATCTAAGGATACTACCCAATATCTTGAGATAAGAGATAGTATTTCGTGTGCCCCTATTGAAAGAAAAAAGACTCTGAATATTGCCCTTCTTATGCCTTTACGCCTTGACGAAGTTTATGGCATTAATACAAATTTTTCAGGGTCTTCTTATCAAAGAGATCGCAATCAGAATGCCCACACTTTAGAATTTATTCAGTTCTATCAGGGTTTTTCTTTGGCTCTTGATTCTCTAAAACTAACTGGAATATCCCTAAACCTGCATGTTTTTGATGTGGGAGAAGATGTCTCTCAAGCCAATGAATTTGTCAACAATCCCCAAATGAAGAATTTAGACATGATATTTGGCCCCTTTCATGCTACATCATTTGCCGTTGTTGCAGATTTTGCGAAAAATAACAACATTAAACTTATTAACCCTTTAATTACTTCAAGAAATGATTTTCCTTCCAATGGAAATCTTTTTAATATTTCACCAACTCCTAAGCTTCAACTTGAGGAATTTGTAAAATATCTGAAAACAGCACACAAAGATAATAATGTTATAATTGTTCATTACAATACCCAACAGGAAAGGAGAATTCTTGATATTATTAAATCTTCATGGATAGCTTCTTCCGGAGATAGTACTTTGGGTTTTAAGGAAGTCTTGTATAACCAAACCGGGCAAACAGGGATTCTGAATAATATTGTTAATGATAAAACAAATGTTGTTTTCTGCCTCAGTAGTAATGAAGCTTCCATTTCAAATTTTATCAGAAAATTAAGTGATGTTCAGGATGAAAATAACCGCATTGTGTTATTTGGACTACCAAACTGGCAAAGCTTCACAACTTTAGATTTGGAATATTTACAAAAACTTCAATACCACTATTTTACACCTGTTTATATCAATTATACAGATACCAATGTACTTGACTTTATCATTAAGTTCAGGGAAAAGTATGCTATTGAACCTGATGCTCATGCATTTAAAGGATATGATATGGCCATGTTTTTCTTATTCGCCCTTAATGAGTATGGTCCTGCTTTTTCGGAATGTATAAATTATATTCCTGTAGATCTTATGGACAGCAGATTCAAGTTCATTTATAATGCTACCAATGCATCTTACAATAACATTCATTTGAATATTCTCAAGTACGATTACTTCACTATTAAAAGAGAAGAATATTAATTTGAACTCCTTGTTTATTGATTTTTTTAAAGCTTTTCCAAATACTCTTTTGCTTTTTGAAAAGACTTCTCTATCCCGTTAATATTGGTGCCACCTGCAGTAGCAAAAAAGGCCTGACCTCCACCACTGCCATTAATTTCTTTTGCAATTTCTCGAATGATTTTGCCGGCATCAAGATTCTTCTGTTTTACCAAATCTTCACTTATTAGAAGACTTAGATTGGCTTTGTTGTTTGATGTGGATGCCAATAGGACAAACAGATCAGGGCTTTCATTTTTTAAGGCCAAAGCAAGGTTTCTAATGCTGGCCATATCCATATCGACTTGCTTACTAATGAAGTTTATACCATTGACATTTTTGATTTCAGCAATAAGACCATTTTTGAGCTCTTGAACTTTATCATTTTTATAAACTTCAATCTCTTTTTTGAGTAAATTGTTTTCTTCAATTAATGAAATAACAGATTTAATCGGATCTCCGGGTTTCTTAAGAATCTCAATCAGTTGTTTGTGCATGTCCTGATAATTTTCAAGAAAACTTAAGGCTGCACTTCCAGTAACTGCAACAATACGTCTTGTCCCTGCTGCTATGGCAGATTCTGAAACGATTTTAAACAAACCTATCTGGCCGGTGCTTTTGCAGTGTGTCCCTCCGCATAACTCTATTGAAAATGATTTGTCAAAAGATACAACCCTTACATTTTCAGCATATTTTTCACCAAAAAGTGCAATGGCTCCCATTTTCACAGCTTCTTCATAAGGCACATCCAGAAAAGTTTCTAATGCTACATTTTCCAAAATTTTCGCATTGACAAGATTTTCTACTTGCTTTATCTCTTCATCGCTCACTTTGCTGTAATGTGAAAAATCAAAACGTAATAAAGTGTCGTCAACTAATGAGCCTTTCTGTTCAACATGATGGCCCAGCACTTTTTTTAGTGCTGCATGCATGAGATGAGTCGCTGTGTGATTTGATTGAATTTTGAAACGACGCTCTGTATCGATAACAGCTGTAAAAGATTCTGCTATTTTTTTTGGTAGTTGATTGCTTTTATGGATGATAAGGTCATTTTCTTTAAAAGTATTTTCAATAGGTATCTGTTCTTCCTTATTACGAATGTAACCTTTGTCTCCTACCTGACCTCCTGATTCAGCATAAAAGGGAGTCCTATCAAATACAAGATGATAACTCTCCTCATTCTTTTCAGATACTTTTCTAAACTTAATAATCTTTATTTCAGCTTTGTTTGATTCATATCCAAGAAATTTTGTATCAACAGGCAGATTAACTTCAAACCAGTCGCTTACTTCCTGCTGAGTTGCCTTTTTTGAGCGTGCTTTCTGTTCTGCCATGCATTTTTCAAAACCATCAAGGTCAACTTCTTTGCCTGTTTCTTTAGCCATTAACACAGTAAGGTCGATTGGAAAACCGAATGTGTCGTAAAGTTCAAAAGCAAAATTTCCTGCAATAGGGATGCTCTTATCTGTTTGCTGTTCTAAGTAGTTGTCGAATTTTATCAAACCAGAAGAAAGAGTTTTCAGAAAAGATAGTTCTTCTTGCTGGATTATTGATTTAATAAATTCTCTCTGTGCTTTAAGTTCTGGAAAAGCATCGCTTAATTGTTCAGACAATGTGTCAACCAATCTAAAGATAAATGGCTCCCTGATGTTCAGAAAAACATAGTTATAGCGGATAGCTCTTCTTAAAATGCGTCTGATGACATAACCTGCTTTAATATTTGAAGGCAGTTGACCATCAGCAATGGCAAATGAAACTGCACGCAAATGATCGGCAATGACACGCATCGCAATATCCTTCTTATTGTGAACACCATATTTGATTTTGGAAAGTTCTGCAATTTTTTGAATGAGCGGTGTAAACACATCTGTATCGTAATTGGATTTCTTTCCTTGCAGAACCATGCAGAGTCTTTCGAATCCCATTCCGGTGTCAACATGTTTGGCTTTAAGCTGTTCAAGTTTTCCGTCTGATTTTCGGTTAAATTCAATAAATACAAGATTCCAGACTTCAATAACCAAAGGATTGTCAGTATTTACCAAATCTCGTCCCTGTATAACTTTACGGTCTGCATCATCTCTTAAATCAACATGTAATTCTGAACATGGACCACAAGGACCGGTATCACCCATTTCCCAGAAATTGTCTTTTTTAGAACCATATATGATCTGATTTTCAGGAACAATATCTTTCCATAGTGTATATGCTTCGTTGTCTTTCTCAAGCATTTCAATATTATCCCCCCCGAAAACTGTTACATAAAGTCGTGATTTGTCAATTTTACATGCTTCGGTAAGAAATTCCCATGCCCATGCAATAGCTTCTTTTTTGAAGTAGTCTCCAAAAGACCAGTTACCAAGCATTTCGAACATGGTATGATGATAGGTATCATGCCCCACTTCTTCAAGATCGTTGTGTTTCCCTGACACTCGCAGGCATTTCTGTGTATTGGCTATGCGAGGATGCGTAGAAACACGGTTGCCAAGAAAAAAATCCTTAAACTGGTTCATACCCGCATTTGTAAACATCAGGGTAGGGTCATTTTTTATAACCATTGGCGCTGAAGATACAATATGATGTTGTTTCTTTTGAAAAAAATCAGTGAATAAATTTCTTATTTCGTTGGATTTCATTTTATTTATTGCTTTTTGAAAATAATCTGTATTACCATTGTTAACATATTTTAATACAAATATATGTTTATGGGTTTTGCAAAATTAGTTTATTTTATTATTTTTGCGAAGCATAAGTAAATTTGCCGACATTTTTTTTCAATAGTCGGTAATTGAAGTAAGTATATGGCTAAAACAAAATACCATTTTGATCACAAGTCCCTGACATTTAAAAAAGTACAGCGTAACTTTAAGGACATTTTTAAGAAAGCTGTTTTTTTATTCTCGGGATTTGTTGTTTTTTCTACTGTAGCAGTAATTCTTGCCTTTTATTTTGTTGATTCTCCTAAAGAGAAAGCTTTAAGACGGGAAATTGAGAGATTTAAAACCCAACATGAAATAATCAACGAACGTTTAGATATAATAACAGCTGTCTTACAGGATATTCAGCAACGTGATGACAATATATACCGTGTTATTCTTGAGGCTGAGCCTGTATCTGAGGCTGAGAGAAATGCCGGGATTGGCGGTGTAAACAGATATGCGGAACTCGAAAATTATGACAACTCCGTATTGATGACTAACGTTGCAACAAAATTGGATAAAATTTCTCGTCAGCTTTATGTGCAATCCAAATCTTTTGATGAAGTATTGGAAATGGCCAGAAATAAAAGTGAAATGCTGGCTTCTATTCCGTCTATAGTTCCACTCTCAAATGCTACATCACGCCTCGTTTCAGGTTTTGGATACAGAGTGCATCCTATTTATAAAACATTACGTATGCATACAGGCGTTGATTTCACTGCCCCAAGGGGAACTCCTGTATATGCTTCAGGAAATGGTACTGTGAAAAATATAAACCGTAGGCATTTCAGTGGCTATGGTATTTTGTGCGTTATTGACCATGGCTATGGTTATGAGACTCTCTATGGGCATCTTAGTCGCTTAAATGTCAGACCGGGTCAGAAAGTAGTAAGAGGTGAAGTTATTGGATATGTGGGCAGTTCTGGTCTTTCTGTTGGTCCTCATTTACATTATGAAGTTCTTAAAAACGGTAACCCCGTTAATCCCATAAACTTCTTTTATAACGACCTTACTCCTGAAGAATATGAAATAATTATCGAAAAGGCTTCAGAAATTAATCAGGCACTATCTTAGTTTGATTCCATGCTCAAAAGCCTTCAATTAATTTTTATAATTTTAATATCAAGTGTTGCTTTATCACAGGAATATGTTTCTCCTGATAGCCTTTCAATGGTCAACGATTCAAATGTTGTTGAGATAGAAGTTTATAACATTAATGACACTTTACCCCCTGACTTGGACAGTTTGATTAATCGTTTATTATACACTGCAAACAGATATATTGGTATTCGTTATCGTTATGGCGGCAATACTCCAGCCGGTTTCGACTGCTCCGGATTTGTGTCTTATATTTTTACAAAATATGGTTATGAATTACCTCGCAGCTCGAAAGATCAGGCCTTGCTCGGGGTTAAACTTAGAAGAGAATCTGTGCGTCCGGGAGACCTTTTGTTTTACAAAGGACGCAATACAAACTCTTCAACTGTAGGACATGTTGCATTGGTTGTGGATACTTCAGGTAACCGCATCAGGTTTATTCATGCATCTCGTCATAAAGGCATTACATATGATTTCTCTGATTCCGATTATTACAGCCGTAGATTTATTGGCGCCCGCAGAATTTTTGATAAAAATTATATTGACTCCCTAAATATTTCTTTTACAACACCTGTCAATTTTGATGAAATTATCACTGAATTAAGTGATACTGTCAGGGATACAACTGAACTTGTGGAAGAAGATGGAATTGAAGATATTGATATAGATACTGATAATAGTATTTCAGATGGTGAAATTAGAACATATATCGTGAAAAGAGGTGACACACTATATGCTATTGCGCGTCAGAATAGAACCAGCGTTGAAAAAATTAAATCTGATAACAATTTAAGAAGTGATAAAATTTTTCCGGGTCAAAGGTTAATAATTAAAAATACATAATATTTTTCCTTTGAATTAATTAAAGCAAATTTTTTTTATTCAAAAAAAAATTATAGGTTTGTAAGCTGAAAAACTCATTGTTCATTAAAATATTAAAATGAAAATCCGAATTCTTAGTTTAATAATAACACTCACCATAAATTCTTTTTTATTTTCTCAAAACAGAGATTCATCCCAATCAAATTTAATCCAAAGTAATTATTTTTCAGACGTTCCAATGGCCGCATTCCTTGATAGCCTTGCTACTTCTGTGATGTTTAAAGGCAGGAATATTTATGCTGACTCTTCGGCCTTAAATGTGCACAGATACAGAGCTGACGAGATTCCTCAGTTTCCCGATTCTGTTTACAAAAGTCGTTTGAGAAATATGGATATTCGCTCTCCCTTTCATTATGTATATAATGAGGATGTTCGCACATATATTGATTTGTATGCACAAAGACGTAGACCGATGACTTCTCGATTATTAGGATTAGCCGCCTATTATTTCCCGCTTTTCGAGGAACAGTTAGCCAGACATAATTTACCTCTGGAACTAAAATATCTTGCTGTAATTGAATCTGCTTTAAATTCAAAAGCTATTTCAAGAGTCGGTGCTGCCGGTTTGTGGCAGTTCATGTACAGAACAGGTAAAATGTACGGACTTGAGGTCACCTCTTTCGTTGATGACCGATTTGATCCCTACAAAGCAACTGTTGCTGCCTGCGAGCACTTTGAAGATTTATACCGAATTTACAAAGACTGGAGCTTGGTTTTAGCAGCTTATAATGCGGGTAGTGGTAATGTCAACAGAGCCATCAGACGTGCAAATGGAGAATTAGATTATTGGAAAATAAGAAGATTCCTTCCCCGTGAAACACAGGGCTATGTTCCGATTTTTATTGCTGCTTCTTATGTCCTCAATTATGCTACAGAACACAATCTATATCCTGTATATCCAGGTTATCTCTTTAATGAAACTGATACGGTAACAATTGAACAAAGGCTGAGTTTTGAGCAACTTTCTGAAGCTTTGAGTATTCCCGTGGATGAGCTGGTAGCATTGAACCCGACTTTTAAGATGAATGTCATTCCATCATGTGATAGTATCAAGTATGTTATCAATATGCCACTAAATAAAGTTGGGGAGTTTCTTGCAAATGATGTTGAAATTTATTCATTTAAAACCTACGAACAGCTTGTGAGAGAAGATTTGGCTGCTAGAAATCCTTCCAGTCTTATTGAACCAACCAAGACGCATACTGTAAGATCAGGAGAAACATTAAACACTATTGCCCGAAGGTATGGAATCACTGTCAGCAATATTCAGAAATGGAACAGTATAAGGGGCACGACCATTCACCCCGGGCAAAGATTAATAGTCAGTGTTGAAGCTCCCAGACCTGTTGTGCCCGAACCACCTAGAAATACAAGAATTGAACAGTATGTTGTGAAAAGAGAAGATAATTTGCGCACTATTGCCCAAAGATTTGAATGTAGTGTTGATAACCTTAGATTATGGAATAACCTTCGCAATTTATCCGTTGAGCAAGGTCAGATACTTACTATTCATATCCCCATTCCGGATGAACTTGCCCCTGCTGATTCCACTGAAGGGGAATTGATACCTCAAACAAACACTTCTGAAACTTCCGGACTGAATTTTATAAATGAACTCGACAATAATGTTAATTCCGATGAAACTACCATAAATTCATTAACCCAAAATAATTTTGAATTATATATTGTTAAAGAAGGAGATACCTTGTGGAGCATTGCTCAAAATTATGAGGGTGTAAGTATAGATGATATCAAACAGATTAATAATCTCGAAAATTCCTCTATCTTGCCCGGACAACAATTAAAATTACCCCTGCAACAAAAAGGATAACTAATTTACTAAAATCATGATAAAAAAATATTCATTGTCGGGTTTTGTTAAAAACCTTTTACTTCTGACAATTGCTTTTATCTCTTCATGTATTAATGAAAATGGGTATTTGCCCTCTTCTTCGGGAAAAACTGCTGAAATTCTTTTCATTATAGATAAATACCAGTGGGATGGTATAGCTGGGGATAGCATTAAAGCTGTTTTTAGAAGTGAATATAGGGTGCTGAATCAACCAGAGCCCATGTTTAATCTTGCCAATATTGAAGAAAAAAGTTTTACCAAAATTTTTGAGTCTCACCGCAATATCTTTATAGTCGAAATTAAACCTGAGTTTGAATCAACAAAATTTGAAGTCAGAAAGAATGTTTGGGCACAACCCCAGCTAGTTGTACGTATTTCAGCAAAATCAGCGGAAGATTTTATTGCCAAGCTGAGCTTGCAAAAGGAACAAATTGTCAGACTCTTTTTTGAAAATGAAAGAGAAAGGATGTTGAAGGCTTTCAAGCATGATGAAGATGTTACAATCGGTAAACAACTCCGCGATAAATACGGGCTTTCTTTAACAATCCCCAATGGTTATTTTATTGCAAAATCCGTTGATAATTTCTGCTGGATTAGACGCGAAACTGAAGAAACAAGTATGGGGGTATTGATATATACTCAACCATATCTGGACACAGCAGTTTTTCAACCTGAAAATATTATCGCTCTTAGAGATTCCATGACTCAGCTTCATGTGCCCGGACCCAGTGATGGATCTTATATGCAAGTATCTCAGAAACTTATTCTTCCTATCCATAAAGAAATTAACTTTAAAGATTCTTACGCTGTAGAAACACGTGGCTTATGGGATGTTGAAGGAGATTTTATGGGTGGCCCATTCATTAATTATACTTTTGTTGATGAAGAAAGAAACAGAGTAATAACCCTTGATGCTTTTGTTTATGCTCCCCGCTACAACAAAAGGGACTACATATTACAATGTGAAGCCTTGTTATACTCTGTTGAATTGTCAAGTCAGGTTGGGAAATAGATTTTTTAAAGTTAAAGCTATTTCGGACACTGAGGAAATTCAGTTTTTCTGACTTCAATTCTTTCTCATAACCAAATTGATTTTTTTACGTAAAACGCTTTATGCTGTTAAAACGCTGAATAATAAATGAAGCATTTGATTGATAAAGCCAAACCCTTTCTTGTCATTTTTATGACAACCCTGATGTTGGTTGCTGCTTCATTATTTAATGTGGAATTCACAATAATGGGTTTCAAACTGAGGGATATAAATATCATCTCTGATTTTAAAAAAGTGTTTTACGATGTTCCAGATGCTTCCCTTATGTATTTGATACAAAAAGATACTTCCGAAGTTCCTGTCATTCATCTCGATTCTCTTTCTGCCATGTTGTTCAAAATTGACATGGACTCACTTTTGGAACAGGATAAAAATGATTTAAGAATCTCAGCCTATCATAATGAGAGTACTTTATTTACATATTTTTTTCCTGCACTCAAAAGTGTGAGAGATTCTTCTCAGAAAACAAGAATTGCCTATTTCGGAGATTCTATGATTGAAGGAGACCTGATTTCTCAATCTTTAAGAAATGATTTACAAAGTAAATTTGGAGGCAAAGGCGTTGGTTTTGTACCAATTACATCTATAGTTTCAAAATTTAGGAGAAGTATAAGACATGAATTTTCTGATGACTGGACTGAATATTCAATTCTGAGAAGTCCCAAAGGCAAAAATTTCAGTCCGGCCGGCTTTGTTTATAATCCACGAATTTTGACACATGCAGAACTCATGGATACCCTAACCAGACATAAAGTCAGCTTTGTAAGCTATTATGCACCTTACGATTCATATGTGTCTTTGTCGAGGTTTTATAATACAAAACTTTTTTACGGAAAAGCCTCTCCAGGAACCTATATTAATTATTTTATTGATGGCCAAAAATTCAAAGCTTATCTCACTGGTCAGGAAACGGTAAATTCATTAGTGTTGAATAGCTCAAAAGCCTATAATGAATTGTTTATAGAATTTTTTACCGATACCATTTTGGATGTGTATGGGGTTTCGTTTGAAAGTAATCAGGGCGTTTTTGTTGATAATTATGCAGTCAGGGGAAACTTAGGTCTGGCTCTTGAGAAAATTCCGGGTTATATTCTAAGTGCATTCAGCAATTATATGGATTATTCGCTATTGGTATTTCAATTTGGATTGAATGTGGCAGCACCGGAAACCAGAAGCTTTACATGGTATGAAAATGCTATGGTTAAAGTTGTGGAACATTACAAAAAGTACATTCCCAACACAGATGTTTTGATAATAAGTATTGGAGACAAGAGTATCAAACAGGATATGCAATATGTAACCCAACCAACTTTACCCTTATTGGTTGAAGCTCAGCGAAATATTGCCAGACGAACTTCAGGCAATTTTTGGAATCTTTTTCAGAACATGGGCGGATACAATGCTATGGTTTCATGGGTTGAAGCAAAAGTGCCTCTTGCTGCAAAGGATTATGCACATATTAACTTTAAGGGTGCAGAAAAAATAAGTAATATGCTTACACGTAATATTATCAATGAATTTCGCTTATATGAATATAATCAGATGAAAGGAAGTGAAAAAGATAGACTGGTGGCATCATTAAAGTCAGCTAGCTTAAACAGTTTTATGAACTTTGAAAATCTGCATAATTCACTTTTCTCTCATAACGAAAGCATAATACCCCCTTTCCTCTCATATCAGGATTATTTTTCAGCAACTTATTCAGATTTAGATGTTGAAGAAAATAAGATAATTATTGACACTTTAACAACTATAGAAGTGCATGAAAATGAAGTTGTTCTGTCTGATTTTGGGGCTGTTGATTCTGTCGCTGAGCATGAAATATCACCTCAGAAATCTTATGAATATAGGATTCAAATAGCCGCTTCAAACAAAAAGATTGATACAGTTGAAAGAAATAACATTATTGCTCTTTTTAGGGATAAGGAAATTTTTGAAGAAATCGGACAGGACAGAATGTACCGTTATTTTATTGGAAGTTTCTATATCTATGATGACGTTGTTATGGCATTGCAGAAGCTAAACAACAATGGGCATGACGGTTTTATCGTGGGACTGGTGAATGGCAGAAAATCTTCCATAAGTAAAACAAGAAGAATGGAAGCACAAGAAATTGATGTTCAGCAAATTCAACAAATCAATGATTTTGTTGATACTCCAATGGTTTTTATAGATTTGCCAAACCGTCACAAATTAAGGCCTTTGACTTTTAATGAGATACATAAGAAGGCAAGTGGAATTAAAGATACATTAGATTATGTAACAGTGCTGCATAACGATACTGTCATTGAATTTGTAAATCTTACTGAGGAAAATGGCCCTGTGTTCAGGGTGCAGTTCATGGCCTCAAGAAGGTTGCTCGGAAAGGAACATTACGGGTATATTCTTGATTTATTCCCTGAAAGCATGGTGATTATCAGTCATGATGATGACGGATATATTAGGTATATGTTAGGCAATTTTTCTACATATTCTGAAGCTCAGGAAGTGTTGACAAAACTCATATCGAATCATCATGATGCATTCATTACTGCATTATATAAAAATAAACGCATATCAACCGATAAAGCTCTTGAAATAATTAATAACCCGAATTTGAACAATTAGTAAAATTACTTTGGAAAGAATTTTCGTTAATATAATTGATTTACTTCGCTATAACCCGGATAATCCGCTTTTATTCAGTAGTGGTTTTTTTCTGTGGTGGTTTATGATTGTTCTTCTAATTTATATTTTTATAAATGAAAATAAAACCCTAAGGGTAGCATATCTCGTTTTAGTATCTTATTACTTCTATTACAAATCCGGAGGTATTTATTTCTATTTGCTGTTTATTTCCACTTTAATTGATTTTCTTATTGGGAAATGGCTTCATCGTACATCTGGAAAACCCTACCGCATCCTCTTACTCATTCTGAGTCTTGTATTAAATCTAGGTATATTGTTCTATTTCAAATATACAAATTTTTTTATTAATACACTAAACAGCTGCGGCTATTTCAGATTAACCAATATGGATATTTTTCTGCCCATAGGTATTTCATTTTATACATTCCAGACTTTAAGTTATACTATTGATATCTACAGAAAAAAGTTAGAACCGGCAGACAATTTCATGGATTTTGCCTTCTTTGTGTCATTCTTTCCTCAACTGGTTGCTGGCCCAATTGTAAGGGCTTCCGATTTTTTACCTCAAATAAAAAAACCAATTATTATTGATAACGAGGCCATTGGGAAAGGTGTTTTTCTAATCATGGCCGGTTTGTTCAAAAAAGCCGTAATTTCCGATTATATAAGTGTGAATTTTGTTGATAGAATTTTCGATGAACCATTATTATATACAGGGTTTGAGAACCTAATGGCTGTTTATGGATACGCAATTCAGATTTACTGTGATTTTTCGGGCTATTCAGATATGGCTATTGGTTTGGCCTTATTACTGGGATTTAGATTATCCGTGAATTTTAATGCACCCTATAAGGCAAAAAGTATCACTGAGTTCTGGCGGCGCTGGCATATTTCTCTATCCTCGTGGCTCAAGGACTATTTGTATATATCAATGGGAGGGAGCCGAAAGGGTAAGATCCGTACCTATATTAATCTGCTTATAACAATGCTGCTGGGCGGTTTGTGGCACGGAGCATCATGGAAATTTGTTATTTGGGGCGCCATGCATGGGGTTGCTCTTGCATTTGAAAAAATGATAAAAGGTATATTCCCTTTCAAAAAAAATATATTTACCGGAATGTTGGGACTGATTTTTACTTTTCATTTCGTGTGTTTATGCTGGATTTTTTTTAGGGCTGATTCCTATACGACTGCACTTACTGTTATAAATAGAATACTTTTTTCTTTTAAACCGGATCTTGTTTTAGAAGTTGTTGTAGCTTATAAATTCATATTTCTGCTCATCCTTGCCGGTTTTATATTTCATTTCACACCTGAAAAATGGGACAATATTTTTGAAAGATTCATTATAAAGATACCCATACCTCTAAAATCATTATTGCTGGTTATTCTAATCTGGCTTATTATTCAGGTCAAATCAGCAGATGTGCAACCCTTTATTTATTTTCAGTTTTAAACAAAACATCTTATTGAAAATTTGTATATTTGTGAAACAGCATTCAAATAAATGAAGATGAGTAACTATTGTTAATTTTTATGAGGAAAACTACTAAGAACGTATGAGAGCTAACAAATTAAATGAGTTAAAAAATACACAAGAGGTCGAAATTGTTTTGAATGATTTCAGAATCGCCTGTGAAAGCAGACAGGCAAGTCTCTTAGGCCGAAAGGAGGTACTTACAGGAAAAGCAAAATTCGGGATCTTTGGTGACGGGAAAGAAGTTCCCCAACTGGCTTTGGCAAAGGTTTTTAGAAAAGGAGACTGGCGTTCGGGTTATTATAGAGATCAAACCTTAATGTTTGCCACGGGGATGATGTCTTTGGAAGAATTTTTTGCGCAACTTTATGGGGATACAGATTTGGATTTCAACCCATCCACCGGAGGCCGTCTTATGAATAATCATTTTGCAACACGAACTGTAAATACAGATGGTACATGGAAAAACCATACTGAATTAAAAAACAGTTCTGCCGATATTTCTCCTACTGCCGGCCAGATGCCCAGATTGCTAGGACTGGCTTTGGCTTCAAAAATATACAGAAAAAATCCCGCTTTAAAAGACAACACAAATTTTTCTATAAATGGCAATGAAGTCGCGTTTGGTACTATTGGAGATGCAAGCACTTCGGAAGGACATTTTTTTGAAACCCTTAATGCTGCAGGAGTTCTTCAAGTCCCCTTAGCTATGTCTGTATGGGACGATGGTTGGGGTATTTCTGTTTCACGAAGATTTCAAACTACCAAAGACAGCATTTCTGAACTCCTAAAAGGATTTGAAAAGGAATCCGGTAAAAATGGTTTTCTGATTTATAAAGTTAAAGGATGGGACTATGAAGCCCTTTGTGAAACTTACAGTAAAGGGATTGAAATTTGCCGCAGAGAGCACATTCCTGTACTTTTTCATGTATATGAACTTTCGCAACCTCAAGGCCATTCGACATCCGGCTCCCATGAGCGTTATAAAGATAAAGACCTGCTTGAATGGGAAAAAGAACATGATTGCAATCTGAAATTTCGTCAATGGATTCTTGAAAAAGGACTTGCAACAGATGAAGAACTTCTTAAAATTGAAACAGAAGCTGTTGAGAGAGTTAAGGACGCCCGCAATAAGGCATGGAATAATTATCAGGATCCACTTATCAAAGAAAAAAATGATTTTATTGAATTAATTAATATTAAGAACTGCAACTGTCGTAAGTCCGAAAAAATTGAAGCCATAGTCAATGACTTAAGAAAAATAAGCAATCCTGTTCGGAAAGATATTATTTCTAACGCTAAGAAAATTCTGCGTTTGGTTTGCCATTCTTGTGTGTCAGATAAATCATTAAAGAATACTGTCCGCGACTGGCTTAAAATTGCCTATGAGAATGGTCGCCTGAGATATAATACCTATTTATACAGTGAAAATATAATGTCTGCTTTGGATATATCAGAAGTGCCCCCTGTTTATAATGAAAAATCTTCTTTCGTAAATGGAAGAGAAATTTTGTTGCATAATTATGACTATATATTTGCACACAATCCCGAGGTTCTTATTTTTGGTGAAGATGTTGGACGGATTGGTGGTGTAAACCAAACATTGGAAGGCATGCAGGAAAAATACGGTGAAGTCCGCATCAGTGACACCGGTATAAGGGAAGCAAGTATTGTAGGGCAGGGGATAGGCTTAGCTATGAGAGGCCTGAGGCCAATAGCTGAAATTCAGTACTTTGATTACTTGCTTTATGCATTGCAAACAGTAAGCGATGACCTTGCTACTTTGTGCTACAGAACTGTTGGTGGCCAGAAAGCCCCGTTGATTATTTCAACAAGAGGACATAGGCTTGAAGGTGTTTGGCATTCCGGTTCTCCATTAAGTATGATTATCAATGCAGTGAGAGGAATTCTCGTTTTAGTGCCAAGAAATATGACACAGGCTGCAGGTTTTTATAATACTGTCCTTGCTGCTGATGTGCCAGCATTGATTGTCGAGCCTCTCAATGCTTACCGCCTCAAAGAAAAACTACCCGAAAATGTGGGGCAGTTTAGAGTGCCTGTTGGTGTTCCCGAAATCATTGAAAATGGATCTGATGTTACCATTGTAACCTATGGCTCTTGTGTTCGTATTGCTCAGGATGCCGTAAGTCAATTGAGAGAATTTGATATTTCTTGTGAACTGATTGATGTACAGTCTTTACTCCCTTTTGATAAAAATGCGTCAATTCTGAAGTCATTACAGAAAACCAACAAACTTATTCTTTTTGATGAGGATGTCCCCGGTGGTGCCACTGCTTTTATGATGCGTGAAATTCTTGAAGTACAGGGCGGGTTTAATTTCCTTGATGCATCACCAAAAACTGTTACCGCTAAGGAACACAGGCCTGCTTATGCTACTGACGGTGACTATTTTTCCAACCCAAATGCTGAAGACCTGTTCGAAGCAGTATATGAAATGATGCATGAGTATAATCCCGTTAAATACCCTGAAATTTTTTAAAATAATTGCCTTATATGATGATATCATTAACTAAATTAAAAATATTCAAGCAGAATTTTAAAATTAAACTTCTGTTGATCTTTTGTTCTTTCGTTATTAATATAAATGCCTTTTCAAATCTGACACTTGTTACACCAAACGGTGGCGAAACCTGGTATGCAAATACGACACAAGATATTGAATGGACAGGCAGTAATATCAATGGCACTGTATATCTGGAATATTCTGTCAATGGCGGACAAAGCTGGAATTACCTGTATTGGGCATGGAGCGAAGATACAGGGGGCGTTTATTCATGGCTGGTTCCTTTTGTTGAGTCTTCAAATGTAATGATACGTGCAACCTATTGGGACAACCAGAACTATCTTGATGTCAGTGATAATGTTTTTGAGATTGTTATGCCCGACTTTGCCCTGATAAGTCCGAATGGGGGTGAATTTCTTTACCCAACAAACAATTTCGATATTCAATGGATAGCTGAAAATTTGAATTTTATTGATATTGATTTTTCATTTGATTCCGGTCTTACATGGACTTCTATTGCAAGCGCTGTGGATGCATCTCTGCAGTCCTTAACATGGGTTATCCCCAATATACCTTCTTATGATTGCCTTATAAAAATTACTGATACTGATGATACACTTAACTTTCATCAAAGCAACAATGTTTTTACAATTACCGACCTGCCTGTCATCACATTGTTGGAGCCAAATGGAGGTGAAATAATAGAGTCCGGTGATGTTTTTAATATTCAATGGTCAGGTTCTGGCATTAGTGGTAATATCTATTTGGAATATTCTTCTGACAATGGCAACACTTGGACCTTTATTGATTGGGCTAATGGCACTTCAACCGGTGGCAACTATAATTGGGATGTGCCTTTTTCCCCTTCCTTAAATGCCTTGGTAAGAGCAAAAATCTGGAATGTCCCTTCTGTTTCTGATGTCAGTGATAATGTTTTTACAGTTAATTTGCCAACATTTGTTCTAATCTACCCTAATGGGGGAGAAACATTTTTCCCGGGCGAGCTTATAGATGTTGAATGGACGGCCCTGAATTCTAATTTTATCCATATCGATTTTTCTTCAGATAATGGCACTACCTGGACAAATATTGACTCAAATATCAATGCCTCTCTCAATACATACCAATGGACTGTACCCAATAATCCTTCATCAGACTGCTTGGTAAAAATTACTGATGCCGATGTCCCTTCCACAAATGATGCATGCAATAATGCTTTTACAATTAATGAATTACCTGTAATCCAATTGGTTAGTCCAAATGGAGGAGAGATTCTTGAAGCAGGAAATGATTACGATATTGTTTGGACAGGTCAACATATCAATGGCAACATTTATATCGAGTATTCTGTAAACAACGGACAATCATGGAATTATGTTGGATGGGGATGGAGCAACCTTACAGGAGGTTCTTTTACATGGACTGTTCCTCAGAATATTTCTTCAAGCTGTATTGTACGTGTTAAATATTTTGATTATCAGGCAGCCAATGATGTCAGCGATGCTTCATTCAGCATCATCATGCCGTCTTTCTCCCTTATATATCCTAATGGTAATGAATTGCTTTATCCAACAAATACGTTAAATATCCAATGGGTGGCAGATAATTCAAATGCTATTAAATTGGAATTCTCTCAAAACAATGGACTGTCATGGTCTTTAATTGCCGACAATGTCCCTGCACAACAGAATGCATATCTTTGGACTATACCGAATAATCCTTCAAATGAATGCATTATCAGAATAACTGATATGGACAACCCCTTAACCCAAGACCAAAATTCCAGTGTTTTCATAATTTATCCCATCCCATCCATTCAATTGATATATCCAAACGGTGGAGAAATTTTTAATGTAAATGATACTGTAAATATTGAATGGGCCGGTACCAATTTAAACAGTGCCATATATGTCGAAGCCTCTTACAATTCCGGGATTGATTGGAATTATGTGGGCTGGGTAAATGGAACTCCTAACGGTGGGAATTTTGAGTGGGTTGTGCCTAATAATTTAACCAATAGTGCTCTTATTAAGGTTACTTTTTGGGATCTTCCATCTATTAAAGATTCAAGCAATAATATCTTTTCAATTATTCCACCAGATTTTGCCCTTATCAGTCCCGAAAACAATGATGCATTTTATCCGGGGCAAACAACTTTAATTGAATGGTTTGCGAATAATATCTCTTCCTTAAATATTGACTACTCCTATGATGCCGGTGTGTCTTGGCATAGTGTGGCTCAAAATGTTCCTGCCACTCAGAACAGCTATTCATGGCAAATTCCAAATACTCCTTCAACCCAATGTCTGGTAAAAATTTCTGATTTCAATGATGTGCAGCATTTTTGTATATCGGGAAATTTTGAAATTATGAATCTTCCTACTTTGGAAATTGTTTCACCAAATGGAGGCGAACTATTAATAGCAGGCTCAGTTTTCGAGATTACATGGTCGGGAACATATATCAATGATGGAATCAATATCGAGTATAGCACTAATAATGGCATAGACTGGTTTTACATTGATTGGGCTCAGGGTACTCAGAATGGTGGCAGCTATTTTTGGAATGTGCCATATATAGTCTCTAACAGCGTTTTGATTAGAATTAAGATGTGGAATTTACCATCCGTTTTTGATGCAAGTGATGCTGTTTTCTCTGTTGCTCTTCCTTCTTTTGCACTCATTCAACCTAACGGAGGTGATTATTTTTATGCTACGCAGCAAACAGATATTGAATGGTCAGCTTTAAACTCTAATTTTATTAGAATTAATTATTCAATCGACAATGGTAATACATGGCAATTGATTTCTGATAGTGTCAGTGCATCTCAAGGAATCTTTTCGTGGACTATTCCCAATACACCTTCAACACAATGCCTTGTGAAAATCACTGATATTGATGATGTGCTAAATACAGATATCAGCAACACTACTTTCACAATTTTGCCTTTACCTACCATAACTTTAGTTTACCCTGATGGAGGTGAACTTTTTGAAGGAGGACAACTTGTTGATATTGAGTGGGTAGGTACTGGATTGGAAGGCAATATATATATTGAATTTTCAAAAAATGCCGGAGCTACATGGGAATATGTTGGGTGGGAATGGAGCGCTGATAATGGAGGAACCCATTCATGGACTGTTCCTTATCTGTCAACTTCAGGAGCTTTAATTCGTGCAAAATTTTGGAGTACTCCAAATGTTATTGACCAAAGTAATAATGTGTTCTCAGTTCAAATGCCATCATTTGCTTTAACAGCCCCAAACAATTACGAGAATCTTTACCCAACCAACAATTATACAATTACTTGGACTGCTATGAATTCAAGTTATATAGCAATTCATTATACCATTGATAATGGCAATAATTGGATACTTATTGCTGATAGTGTAGCTGCAGCAGCAGGACAGTACATTTGGAATATTCCGAATTCTCCTTCAACACAATGCAAGGTGAAAATCACAGATATGGGTAATAATTCAATTTTTGATATTTCCAATAATCCATTCACTATTTATTCCATCCCTACTTTATCTCTGCTTACTCCTAATGGAGGTGAATTATTAAATTCAGGGCAGTTTTACACCATTGAATGGTCAGGAACAAATCTGAATAATGCTATTTATCTGGAATACTCAACAAATGGAGGTAATACTTGGGTTTATATGGGATGGGGCTATGGCAATGAGAATGGAGGTACTTACGACTGGAGTGTACCTTTTGTTGAATCACAGAATGCTAAAGTACGTGTGAAATTCTGGTCTCTTCAAAATGTGAATGATATGTCGGATGCAAACTTCACAATCCAGATGCCTCCTTTTGCTCTGATTTCTCCTCAGGGAGGTAATTACTATTATCCGAGCAGTACTGTGTCTATCAATTGGGTTGCCAACAATACAAATTTTATCAAACTTGAATATTCAGTTAATAATGGTTCAACTTGGATGCTTATTGCAGATAATGTGCCTGCTCATTTAAGCCCATTTGACTGGATTGTGCCTAATACACCATCAAATCAGTGCCTTGTTAAAATTACTGACATAGCTGATACTTTAACCTTTGCCCAAAGTGCTGAAGTTTTTACCATCAAAGTAATGCCAACAATTCAATTGGTTTATCCCCTTGGAGGCGAAACATGGATTGCGGGCGAATTAAGAAATATTGAATGGACCGGAACTAATCTGGATGGGAATGTGGTTATTGAGTTTACCACCAATAACTGGCTCAGTGCAAATTATGCAGGAGGCGTGTGGGGAGAAAGTAATGGTGCAACATACCCTGTTACTGTTCCCTTTATTCAAACATCTAGTGCTCAGGTTAGAGTCAGAATGCTTGAAGCCCCTGCAGTAACAGATGAAACAAATACCACAATAAGTATCTCATTTCCGCCATTTTCACTTATTGCTCCAAACGGTAACGAGCAATTGTATCCCACAAGTAGTTTGCAGATTAAATGGTATGCTGCCAGTGTGGATTTCGTAAGACTCGATTATTCCATTGATAATGGTATTTCTTGGATTAACATTGAACAAAGTCTTAATGCTTCAACAGGGTTTTACGACTGGACTGTTCCAAACACACCCTCCATGTTCTGTAAAGTAAGGGTGAGCGATGTGAATGATTCTACGATGTTCGACCTGAGTGATAATATTTTTACCATAAAGATGTTGCCTACTATTCAGCTTCAAAGCCCCATAGGTGGTGAAATTCTTACAGCAGGGACCTATCACAATATTATCTGGACAGGTACTTCTTTGGATGGCCCGGTGAAAGTTTATTATTCTGTGGATTACGGGCAAAGCTGGATGTATATTGATGAAATTTGGGATGCCTATAGCGGGGATACGCTTAATTGGTTTGTTCCATATCATCAATCAATAAACTGTCTTGTTAAAGCTGTTTTATTTTATGCCCCCGGCGTTGTTGGACAAAGCAATACGACTTTTACAATCAAATATCCTGATATTGGGCTGATTACACCAAATGGAAATGCAACATATTATCCTTTCAATACCCAGAGTATCAAATGGGTAGCTCCAAATTTGTCTTTAATTAACATTGAATACACTTTTGACGACACTACTTGGCACAACATTGCTCAGAATGTGGATGCATCATTAAACGAATATCCCTGGATAATCCCAAATACACCTTCTGATTCATGCAGGGTGAGAATCAGTGATGTTTCTAATCCACAATTGAACGATTTTAGTGACACTCTTTTTTCAATTTTACCACTTCCTGAAATTTATCTTGTGACACCTAATGGTGGTGAAATATTAACTGCCGGTTCACTCTATCAGGTTGAATGGACCGGACACGACCTCAATGGAGCTGTTGTGGTAGAGTATAGCATCGACAACTGGGCAACGTCACATGTGGGGACATGGAAATACAGTGAACCTAATGGTGACACACTTTTGTGGCTCGTACCTTTCACACCTTCAAATAATGCCAGGATGAGAGTTTATTTTTATGATGCTCCCATCATACAAGATGAATCTGACAGTACTTTTATAATTCAGAATCCTCCTTTTGCAATTGTAAGTCCAATTGGTGGAGAAACGTATTTCCCGACTAATGAAGTTTTTATTCAGTGGATTGCACAAAATGCAACACACATAGATATTACTTATTCTACTGATGGTGGTTTTACCTGGCAAAATATTGCAACAAATGTCAATGCTGCTGTAGGCGTTTATAACTGGATTGTTCCTAATACACCTTCCAATAAATGCAAAGTAAGAATTATTGATTCTTATAATTCCTCAAACTTTTCGCAATCGGTCAATTATTTTACCATTTACCCAAGTCCCACTATAGACCTAACCTATCCTGATGGTGGAGAGGTTTTTTTTGCTGGGAACACACACCTTATTGAATGGTCAGGTACAAATCTGAATGGTGCTGTAAGGCTGGAATATTCTTTAGATGCAGGTGCTTCTTGGCTTTATATTGATAACCAGTATTATATGATAAATGGAGGTTCTTATTTCTGGCAAGTGCCTTATGACACAACTACTAAGGCTAAAGTCAGAGCTACATTCCTTGGTGTTTCAAACCTTAGTGATGAGAGTAATAACCTATTCTCCATTACTTATCCTTCTTTTGCACTACTGTACCCTAATAATACAGGCATAACCCATTACCCAACAACTCAAATGGATATTCAATGGGTCGCAAACAATTCTACTTATATCAAACTTTTCTATTCAACCGATAATGGTGTGAATTGGGTGCTTATTCAAGACAGTGTTGATGCTACTCTTGGGCATTATTTGTGGACGGTACCCAATACCCCTTCAACAAATTGCAAAGTTCGCATTATTGATGTGGACAACCCTTTGCTTTATGCAACAAGTGGATTTAGTTTTACCATAGATTTTATGCCTCAGATTGCTCTTGTTAAGCCAATTGGAGGAGAGGACTTCAGAGCGGGTGACACCATAGAAATTCAATGGACAGGTATATATCTCACAGGGGGGCTTTATATTGATTACTCCTTTGACAATGGCTCAACATGGACGAATATTGGCAGTAAATGGGGTATGCCCAATGGCGATTCTTATTTCTGGATTGCACCACATGTTGTTGCCGAAGTATTAGTAAAAATTACATACATTGAATTACCTAATTTAAGTGTTCAGAGTGATTCCGTTTTCACTATCTGCTATAACCCCGACCTTTACATAATGACAAATCCCGTTGTTTGTCAACCCAATGCTGTTGACATATCCAATTATTTCACCGATTCAGCATCCACAACAGGATATGTAACCTATTGGTATGACAGCCTGGCTACCCAACAAATCAGCGACCCTCATCATATCCATAATTCTGGTATTTATTATATACTTAAAGAAACTTCATTCGGCAGTTGTTCTGATATCAAACCTATTGAAGTATTGATAGGTACAACACTCCAGCCACCTTTAGTGGCTCCTTCTCATAATGTTTGTTCTGCCGACACCTTAAATCTGCTTGAAGCTACAGGCGTAAATATTCACTGGTACTACGATGTTGCTTTCAATTCTTTGATTGATACTGGAAATTTTCTCAATACAAGCCAGTTTCTTTCTGACACTATTATCTACGCATTTCAGTACGAGAATCCTGCATGCCCGGGATTACCTGCTCAGGTACATATTAACTACGGTATAACACCTTTATCTCCGATAATACCTGCACAGCCCGATTATTGTGCGGGTGATTCTGTCAACAGTTTAATAGCTACAGGAGGTAATGTCTTTTGGTATGCTGATAGCAACTTAACACAGCTCATTTATTCCGGTGATTCTTTAAACTTACTACCTTTGAATGGGGATACTGTTTTTTATGCTGTTCAGCAAGAGGGTTTTTGTTTCAGCGATATTGTTACTGTTCCAATTAATGTAAATCCTGTTCCCCCTAAACCAAGTATTTTGCTAAATGGGTCAACTCTTGTTTCGAGTTCAAGTGTAGGTAACGAGTGGTATAACACACAAGGAGATTTTCTTGGAAATGACCAGTATTTCTCACCCTTGGTTGATGGGTTTTATTTGGTTGTTGTTACCATAAATGGATGTGTATCAGACACTTCTGATGTTGTTTATTACTACATAACCGGCTTCCATATTATTGATTCCGAAAACAATTTTAATATTTACCCAAATCCTTTTACAGATGAATTTTATGTACAATGTATGATCAATAATATGGATATGATAAATCTTGAAATACTCAATGTTTCCGGAAAACTTCTATATTCTTCGACTTTTTCAATAGCTGCAAATGCAGATTTTAAAATCAGTACCGGAAATTTGTCTAAGGGATTGTATTTTGTCAGGCTATCTAATGATACTGATATTTTTTACTACAAACTTATTAAACAATAAAACTATGGCTTAGCGGGGCAGTGTATCTGACCTATTAACATAAAAAATATTTTCAGATGAAAAAAACATATTCTTTTTTGCATGTTCTCATTATTTGTTCCCTTCTGTTATCACTGTCCTGTAAAAAGAAAGCGACACAGGTGATTTTCAGTGGCAGGGTATTAAACGGAGCCACTTCAGTTCCTATAAGTGGGGCCAAGGTTACGATTGCTTCAACTTCAGTACAGTCATGGGTGTATAATGCTAATTTTCAGGATATTGAAAGTGTGGAGACAGATGCTCAGGGAACATTCTCCTTTAATATTGACAGGGCTGCTGCTTCAGCTTACCGTTTATATGTATTCAAAAACAACTATTTTGAGAGTATAATTGTTATAAATGCTGATGAGGTTTCCGATGTTGATATTCATGACGAAACAATTGATCTTTTTTCTGAAGCTCAGATTAATATTAAAGTTCATAATCAAACACCATTTGATGCTGAAGATAAAATAACTTATAAAATTCTTGAAGGGGCTTATTCTTGTAGTAATTGTTGCCCCACTTCCTATTTACATGGGTTTGGAGAAAATTATGACACTACTTTTACCTGTAAAACTTATGGAAGTTTAAATTTTGTTGTTGAGTCAATGATAACCAAGGATAACAGTACTGTTCAAAGGTTTGATTCAGTCTTTGTTTTACCATTTCAAGAAAATGATTTGGATATTTATTATTAAAATTTTTAAAGAATATTGTTTTGTTTTAAAAAAAAATATTAATTTTGCAGTCAAATTTAAAAATACGGAAAAATGGCCAAGAAGCACAAAGAAGCAAGAGGACAGATTATATTGGAATGCACTGAACATAAGACCAGTGGCATGCCTGGAACATCCAGATATATTTCTACAAAAAACAGGAAAAATACACCTGAAAGATTGGAATTGAAAAAGTATAATCCCATTTTGAAAAAAGTTACTATTCACAAAGAAATAAAATAATTGATATGGCAAAGAAAGTTGTTGCAACCCTGAAAACCACTACTGGTAAATCCTTAACAAAAGTTATTAAATTTGTAAGGTCAAAAAAAACCGGTGCATACACATTCAAAGAAGATATTGTACCTACTGATACTATTAAAGATTTTTTGTCAAAAAATTAATTTTTAATACTTTATGGTAATTAATAGGCTGAAATTAATTATTTCGGCCTATTTTTGTTTTTGATTACATAACTAAAAAAGATTAAAGATGGGCATTTTTGATTTTTTCTCGAAAAACAAAAAAGATCAGCTTGATAAAGGTCTTGAAAAAACCAAAACAAGTGTTTTTTCTAAGATTGCTAAAGCCATCATTGGCAAATCTTCTGTTGACAGTGAGGTTCTTGATAATCTTGAGGAAATTTTGGTGTCTTCGGATGTTGGGGTTAGTACCACACTGAAGATAATCGAACGCATTGAAAAGCGTGTAGCTAAAGATAAATACTTGGGAACAGATCAGTTGAATAACTTACTTAAAGAAGAAATTGTTGGTTTATTAAAAGAGAATGTTTCAGAAACCTATGAGGATTTTAATATTCCTGTTTCAGATTACCCCTATGTTATTATGGTCGTAGGTGTTAACGGCGTGGGAAAAACCACAACCATTGGAAAACTTGCCTATCAGTTTAAAAACGCCGGAAAAAGTGTTTTGTTAGGTGCTGCCGATACTTTCAGAGCTGCTGCTATAGACCAACTAAAAATTTGGGCTCAACGCGTGGATGTCCCTATTGTTGCACAAAGCATGGGCTCCGATCCTGCTTCAGTTGCTTATGATACTATTGCTTCAGCCATTAATAAAAAGGTGGATGTGGTTATTATTGATACAGCAGGGAGACTTCATAATAAATTAAACCTGATGGGTGAATTGGGTAAAGTTAAAAAGGTAATGCAAAAGTTAATACCTGATGCCCCACACGAAATTTTACTTGTACTTGATGCCTCAACAGGACAGAATGCCATTGAACAAGCCAGACAATTCGTGTCTTTTACAGACGTCAATACACTGGCTCTTACCAAACTTGATGGCACTGCCAAGGGTGGTGTGGTTATCGGTGTGTCCGACCAGTTCAATATCCCTGTTAAATATATAGGTGTCGGTGAAAAAATTGAAGACCTTCAGGTTTTTAACAGGGACGCATTTGTTGATAGTCTCTTCAGTGATGATTTCAGCAAAAAATAAGGTCCCATTTATGTCTAAAAAAATCAACTTCATCTCATTAGGCTGTGCAAAAAATCTTGTTGATAGTGAGAAGCTCATGGGAAGCCTTAAACGTGCAGGTTTTGAAATAACATTTGAAGCTCAATCAGGGAAATTTCACACAGTAGTTATAAACACCTGTGGTTTTATCAATGATGCCAAAGAAGAATCTGTAAATGCCATTCTTTTAAATGTCAGCCTTAAAAAAGCAGGAGCTATAAAGAATATTATTGTCATGGGTTGCTTGTCGCAAAGATATAAAGATGAGCTTATAAAAGAAATTCCTGAAATTGATGCCATTTTTGGGGTTAATGATTTCGATGCGCTGCATGATTATCTCAAAGTTAAAAATGATTACAGTGGCTTCGAACGAGTAATAACCACCCCATCCCATTATGCCTACCTTAAAATTGCCGAAGGATGCGACCGCTCTTGTTCTTTCTGTGCTATTCCTTCAATCAGGGGACGACATACATCCTATACCATAGAAAAAATTCTAGAAGAAGCAGAGTATCTGGCCTCCAAAGGTGTAAAAGAACTGAATGTGGTTGCTCAAGATACAACCTATTATGGAATGGATATCTATAAAAAGAAACGACTTGCAGATTTACTTTCGGCACTATGCAGGATTAAAGGCATTGAATGGGTGCGGCTTAATTATACCTATCCCGCAGCATTCCCCGAAGATGTGCTTAAAATAATAGCTGATGAACCTAAAATTTGTAAATATATTGATATACCCCTTCAACATATCAGTGACAGTTTGCTAAAAGCTATGAAAAGAGGTATAGACAAAGAAACAACTGTTAAACTTATTCAAAAGATAAGAAATACTATTCCTGATGTGGCCATTAGAACTTCTTTTATTGTTGGTTTTCCCGGAGAAACTAAGAAAGATTTTGAATCTTTGGTAGAATTTATCAAAATGATGAGATTCGACAGATTGGGTGTCTTTAAATATTCCCACGAGGAAAATACACCGGCATTTCAATTTAGTGATAATGTAAGCAACAGTGTCAAAGAAGATCGTTATAATACATTAATGGCTCTTCAGCATAATATTGCCATGGAGAATAATGTTAAAAAAATCAACAAGAAATTGAAGGTCATTATTGATAGTAATGAAGACGGTATTTATTCTGGCCGTACTGCTTTTGACGCTCCCGAAGTAGATAATGAAGTTATTATAAAGGCAGAAAGAAAACTTAAACCAGGGCATTTCTATAATGTTCTTATTGAGGATGCAGATGCCTACACATTATACGGAACAGCGGAAGAGAATAAATAATACGGAACCCTAGTACAGGAATAATACTTTGAAATTTGGGAGGCTCTTAAACCTAATTTTATTGCTTTTTCCCTCCACCCAATCCTGAGATAATATTGAAAAATTTACCTCTGTACGTTTCACCAACAGGAACACGTTCTTTGTTGATAATGATGCGGTCCCTTTCAATGCATTCAATTTTGTTTAACGCAACGATGTAGGATTTATGAACCCTGACAAAATTTGTTTCAGGTAACAGAGCCTGTAAAGTGGCAAAATTCATTAGTGTCATGACGCTATCATCCAGCATAACAATTTTTAGATAGTCCTTCATGCCTTCAATATAAAGTATTTTGTCAACAAATATTTTCTGAATTCTGTATTCTGTTTTTACAAAAATGAAATCAGCACTATTGTTTGTCTCTTTATCTGCCTTAATAAGAGATGCATTTTTGTCTTCATATATCCGAAGTGCCTTATTTACAGCTTTTAAAAATCTTTCGAAAGAATAAGGTTTAAGCAGATAATCACTCACATCAAGTTCATAGCCTTTCATGGCATATTGTTCATAGGCAGTAGTAAAAATGATGACAGGTTTATAATCCAGCAACTCAACCAGCTGTATTCCAGATAATTCATCCATCTGAATATCGAGAAACAGGATGTCCGTTTTGTGTTTCTTTAAATAACTCATTGCACTGATGGCATTATCGAAAGATGCCTTTAATTGAAGAAAAGGGACTTTTTCGATGAACCTTTTTATTTTTTCCAGCGCCGGTGCTTCATCGTCAACAGCTATACAAGAGTAGGTCAGCGAATCCATAGGCTTGCAATATATTTGTTGTCTTCTACTTTATGTTCAAAATGGTGTGCATTTGGGTAAATCAATTCCAGACGGCGTTTGAGATTGGCAATACCCACACCTCCCACTGCATCTTTTTGAATTGAATCTTTTGGTATTGCATTAACAACTGTAAATGTAATATCTTCATTTACACTAAGAATAATTTGGATAGCAGGTAAACCTGCTTTCTTATCTCCATGCTTAATAGCATTTTCAACCAGTGGTATAAGAAGCATAGGAGCTATAACACGTGAGGGATTTAAAATGTCTGCATCATAACTGATAAAATTATTTCCGAATCGCAAAATATTAAGTTCAATGAAACTGCGCAGACTTTCCTCTTCTTTTTCAATAGTTACCAAATCATCTTTTGTATTGTAGGTCACATAACGTAAAATGTCTGAAAGGCGAATGATACTCTCAGAAGCTTTTTGTGGGTTTGAGACTATCAGAGAATCTATGTTGTTGAGTGTATTAAATAAAAAATGTGGATTTAATTGTGACTTAAGCAGGAGTAACTCACTTTTGATTTTCTGATTTTCAGAATCTGTTTTGTTTTGCTGCTCCTGTACCCATAGTTTAACAAGCTTAACGCCGGCCCCAAAAATAACCACGGTAAATGTTGAAACAAAGTAATACCAGTAGTTGCCCTGCCAGAAAACCCTTTTTTCAAGATATTCTGGGTGAAAAATAGGAATGTATATATAATGTTGAATAAGCTTATTCAGCAAAATGGTAATAACAGCCAGTAGTATGGTAAGTAAAATAAATTGCAGGTATTTCCTTGGTTTTAAAAAATAAGGTATCAAAAAATAGATAACGACATAGGTGGCAAATATATCAACAGAAACAAATACAAAACCATTGATAATAGTTTCTTTAAATGTTATCATGGGATTGAGAGACATCACACTGAAAAAGAAGATGTAAGCAAGCCAGAACATAATATGTGTGACTATTCTTTGCGCTTTGTTTCTGTAATTAAAAAGATACATGGCCTGTTTTTTTTGTAAAGTTAAACATTTGAAAAGCAATTTGTTCATTTTTTTTATTGAAATATACAAACGCCTTTTTTTAATCTGCAAATCTTCTTTTTATGGATATATCCGCCTTTGTGATTAATTTATTATCAGTTGTATAGGTATTTACCCTCCTCGTATATTTGATTTGTATAAAGATATGTCTGCCATTAATTTTGACTGAAAATCCAATTTTTATGAAGACAAAAATATTTTTTCTTTTATTATTGATGATGGCAATAAATAAAATATTTGCCGAAACAGAAACCGAATCAGACAAAGCCGACATTACAGGCAAGGTCTCTGATGCTCAGACAAAATTACCTGTGGAATATGCCTCCGTAGCATTGTATAATATACCGGACTCCAGTCTAGTAGCCGGTTGTATTACTGATGAAAATGGTATTTTTAGAATGGCACGAATTTCAGAAGGAATTTATAAAATAGAAATCAGGTTTTTAGGGTATGAGACTCTTGTGATAAACAATCTTCATGTTGGAAAAGGTTCTCAAACAGGTGAGTTATTTCTGGTTCCTGACTTACAGGCATTGCAAGGCGTAGAAATTACGGCAGAACGTTCAACTGTTGAATATAAGATTGATAAACAGATTATTAATGCTTCATCCGGTATTAATGCTTCTAATGGATCCGCAATTGACGTATTGAAGCAATCTCCTTCTGTAAGTGTGGATAATGATGACAATGTCTCTCTGAGGGGCAGCACAGATTTTCTTCTTCTTATTAATGATAAAATTGTTGTCAGTAATCGTACTGATGTCTTAAAACAAATTTCTTCTGCTCAGATTGAGACTATTGAGATCATAACAAACCCCTCAGCACGCTACGATGCTGCCGGTGCTTCAGGTATTATTAATATCAAAACAAAAAGACTCTCAACCACTCCCATGAACGGCTTTATTAATGCCAGAGTAGGCTTGCGAAATAAGTATAACGGCGATGTGATTTTTACGAACAGTTACAAAAATCTGAATTATCAGATTTCCGGAAGTATTCTTAGTCATAACAACTTTTCGTCAAGCACAAATTCATTAATATCTTCAAATTTCGATTCAGAAGGCTCTGTGATGAATGATGTTGAAAGAATCAGAAAACGTTTTAATGCTGATATCCATCCACAGATTGAAATAAAACTTGGTGAAAACACCCTGCTTTCAACAGGATTGTCATGGATGCGTTTTGAGTTCCACAGTCTTATTAACAGCGACTATACCCATACAATCAATCAGGCAAGCAATTACTATATTTCTTCTGACGATTTTTTCCTGGGAGCAAATCAGCTACAGGGAGATATTCTTTTGAGACACGATATAGATACAAATGGACACAATATCGTATTTTCAGCTAATTACCTCAACTGGCAAGGCATTAATGATCAGGATATTTTGCAACATTACAGTACCGAGAGTTTTGAAAAAAATGACCTTCAGCTCAACCGCCGTTTTTATGAAGACCACTATATGAATCAGTGGGAATTTAAAACTGACTATAAACTTCCTTTAAAACAAAACATAAATGCTGAAGCAGGTATTCATGTCAACCATAGATTTTTCAGTGCCGACAAAAGCACCACCCAACTTGATATTGCAAGCAATCTCTGGCATGAGAATTTGTTG
>JAQVVM010000017.1 GCA_028698995.1 Bacteroidales bacterium | reverse complement strand
ATTCTCAGCATTTCTCTACTGGACAAAACACCTGTTAGAGAGATACTTACAAAATGCGATTACAAAAATGTCAAAGAACAAAATATTAACCAATTAAAAATCAGTGGGTTTTAAGTGCCCACTACTGGATTAACATATAAATTTACGATCGATAGCGGTGAGGAATTAAACAAAAATAACTTAAATGGGAAGGGGCCATAATTAATTTTTCACAAGCTTCATTTTCCTGATTGTATTTTTGTTATAGAGTGTTAAGATATACATATTATTAGGCAGTGATGGCAGGTTTAATGTTTCATCTTCATCATACATCATTTTGCTCAAAATCACACGGCCTTGCATATCGGTAAGGGTTAAGAAAATGGTGTCTTTTGTAAAATTTCCTTTTATCATTATATCATCAGTAAATGGATTGGGAAATAAATCTATTAAAGACTCTAAATTATTGTCATGAATTCCAGTTACAAGCACATGCAAAATATTTGAAGTATCTGAACTGCAACCTAATAAAGTTACAATAGTATAGTAGTCATCAGAAACAGTTACAGTCAAGTTTTGGTTTGTTTCACCAATTATGGCACCAGTTGAGTTATACCATTGATTACCTGACGAAATACTTGAAGTAAGAATATTAAGGTTTTGTGTAATTATAGGGGTTTGTGGGATAGGGTTAACGGTTATAGCAAGAGAAGAAGTTCCACCCACACCATAATTATTCACACCACTTACAATAATACTCCCAGAAACAGCAGTGTTACTGTAATCGACAACAATGGTATTTGTGTTACTTGTTCCTGTAGCTCCAAAAGGCAATGTCCAGATATATGAATTGGCATTTGCAATTGGGGGAACCGTATAAACAACAGCATTTTCTCCCTGACAAATAGTTTCTGGTCCTGAAATAGGTCCACTACAACCTGGTATATGATTCTTCACAACCCGATAAAGTAAAAAAGTAACTGCAGACATTCCTGAGGGAAAAGAATTTGAGAGACCACAAACAACAGTGCCATTACATGTATCATACAACATTTTACTTTTATAACCCCAAGTATCACCACCATGTCCCCAATAGGTAAAACCTTGTGTTGTTTCGCGAAATAATCCTAAGCCATAATTTTGTGAAGAAGACCCTGTTGCAACAAAAGAAGTTAATTCATTCAAGGAATTTTGATTGATAATTTGCCCACTGAATAAAGCATGATACCATTGAGCCATTTCGGAGGATGTTGAAAAAATTGAACCGGCAGCCCCGCCTGCACTATTAAGTCCGACTCTTGATGTATCATGATAGTCCACGCTATTCCACCAACGATGAGAAATAATGCCAACCTCAGGTTCTTTGACATCATAAAAAGTACTGTCGAGGTTAAGAGGATAAAGAATACTATCATGTATTATTTCAGAAATATTAAAACCCGTTGCACTTTCTGCAACCAATGCTGCAAGAATATAATTAACATTTGAATATCCCCAACTACTCCCAGCTGTAAAAGTCGGTGCACCAACCCATCCAAGCACTTCGACCGGTGTAAATACACGTGTAGGGTTGGCCATTATCGTATCCATCCATGGTGATGTAAAAATTGGATCTGAAACCCCGCTTGTATGATTTAGTAATTGACGGATTGTAATATCAGGATTGATATTCGGATAAGGAGGAAGCCAATCATGCAAAGAATCATCAAGGCTAATAATATTGTTTTCAGCCAGAATAAGCATGGATGTTGAAACAAACAATTTGGAGTTGCTGGCAATGCCAAAACTCATTTGTGGTGATATTGGTTGCCCTGCGTATGAAATGCCTGCTGTACCTTGCCATAATCCCTGTCCCGGAATATAAACACTGGCCGACATACCTTTAATATTTGAAATATTAGCAACATAAGTGTCCAAGGTGTCCTGAAGCATAGCAGCAAGTTGAGAATTAAAAGACTGGCCTTTAACCAATGTTGTTCCAAGAATAAAAACTACTGTATATAAAATCTTCTTCACGGGTGATTTTAATTTCAAGACGTAGGGGGTTTGCAAAAGAAACCAAATTAATTTCCAACATAAAGAAACCTTAGCGATTATAAGTCGACCATTCCCTTTGAGATTGGTTAATGGAAAACAGAACTTTAAAGTAAGTAGAGCCTGCTGAAAAACATACAACACGCTCATTTGTAGATGTATATGATGTCTTCAATACAAAACAAGTGCAAGGAATTTTATTTATAACAAAGAAAACCCATGCATTGAAACAGATAATTCAATGATAGAAAAGAGGTTTTTACTTAAAAACCGCACTTGAATTTTGAAAAATGGACATCTCTGAAACTTTTTGCGTGTGTATTAGTCTGATTCACGCCGTCTTTTTCGTTACTTCGGCTCGAAGTATTATTATACATCATCGCCTCGTGGCCTCAAATACGGCACACCTCAGACTTTTTCAGCAGACCCTAAGTAAAAAGAAAAAATTAATTCTTAACCAACTTCATTTTCCTGACAATATTTATATCAGAGAGTGACAATATATAAATGTTATTTGCCAGTGATGACAAATTTATTGTTTCATCTGCACCATACAACATTTTGGTAAAAACCTCACGGCCTTGTAAATCAAAAATAGTTAACAAGCGTGGGTTATCATCCATAATATTTTTAATTGTAATCTGATTAGAAAAGGGATTGGGATAAATTACCAGATCTTCTGAAGAGTTGCAGGAAATACCTACAGGGATGGCCTGCAAACCCATAGAATCTGTTTTAACCATGTAGTAATCGGCACTGCCTGCACCAAAGCTAAAAGTTAAACCCACAGCCATGTAGCCACCATCAGAAGTGGGTATGCCCTCATAGGCTCCTTCGCCAGAGACTCCGCCATACAACTCCTCCCAAACTGTGTTAAGGTTTGCATCAGTTTTACGAAGCATTAGTCTGTTTGAATCAGCACCACAAATAATGAAGCCGTTGCCCGATGGATATATAGAGTATTCTTTGGCCGACCAACCAGCAATACTATAAGTAAAGTCCATTACCTTTGTAAATAGGGTGTCGAGGTTTTCATCGAGACGCAAAATCCAAGGATCGTAACTCATTGATATGCCATAAGTGCCGGAGCAAATATAGCCTCCTGAAGGCACAGGTTCAACAGTGATGGCTGCTTCAACCTTGCCGTAATCATACATTTTGTTTATTAGCAAATTGCCGACGGCATCGTATTTTCTGATAACAGCATTATAGTCTACAGCAAAGCCAAAGCCTGCAGCAATATATTCATGCTGGGCATTTTCGCAGGCATACATAAAGTGGCTTATGGCACTTGATAATAGGGTGTCGCCCCAAAGAGTGTTTCCAGCGGCATCGACTTTAAGAATGATGCCCCTTGTCATTCCTGACACTTGCCATGCACCGGTAAGCAGGTAATTGCCATCGGAAGTAGGCAAAACATGTTTCAGTTCATCATTTCCTGTTGAGCCCCATGTTTTGGTCCACTCTTCTACGCCATTGGCATCAGTTTTAATCAGATACCAGTTAAACCCTGCAGGTGTGCCAGGTCCAAATGAGGAGGTGTTGCCAGCAATGATGAAGCCGCTGTCGGGAGTCATTTTTATGGCCCCGTTTGTAAATTCATTAGAAGTTCCTCCATAAAGTTTAGTCCACAGGGTATCCCCATACATATCCAAACGAATGAGCTGTAAGTCAGAACCGCCATTTCCAAAGCTCCATGTACGCCCCAATACGGCATAACCGCTATCGGGTAGTTGTATGACTCCTCTTGCATCGTCAGAAGTACTTCCTCCCAACCATTTCTCAAAAGTAATCTGTGCTGATACAAGTTGTACCATCAGAAAAATAGATAATGTTAACTTTAATTTCATAATTATTGGGGTCATTTAAATATTAAACAATTCCGATTTTTGAGTATTTCAATTATTTATAAATCTGTATATTTGAAATGATTTTTTCATTGTCTTTGGTAAACAAAATCAGGAAATATTCACCGTTTGTCAAGTTCTCAATATTAATCTGATTCATCACTGTTTCTTTCTCTGACACAATGTATTGACCAAGAGTATTCATTATCGAGTATTTTACAAAAGACAAGTTGCTTTCAATAGTAACAAAATCTGTTGCAGGATTTGGAAAAATATTAACATGTGCAACAGGAGTTTCATCTGTGAAGCTTCCAGCACTTATATCAAATTTCCAGATCTGACCTCCGACACCGTTGTTGCCTGCAAAAAGAGTATTATTACTTACTTCCAAGGAATAAATAGTAAGTCCGGTTAATCCATTATTTAACGCTGTCCATGAATTTCCATCATTCGTTGATTTGAATACACCATCACCACTGGTACCTGCATATAATGTATTGTCGTGTGCAGCTAAAGATAAAACATTTGGGTTCGTAATACCATTACCAACGGGACTCCAAGTAGCGCCATTGTCAGTTGACTTGAAAACGCCACCCTGAGTAGTTGCAGCAAAGACATGATTGTTTAACACCACAAAATCATTTATAGATTTATCGGTTAAGCCGGACGAAGCCCAGTTCATTCCATTATTGACAGAAACGAAGACCCCTGAATCCATGGTGCCGGCAAAAATGGTATCCTCTTTTATTAAAATTGTATTCACTGTGTTTGATAAATTTGAATATGACCATGTTGTACCTGTAATGGATTTAACGAATAAACCATCACTGACAGTACCTGCAAAAACAAGACTATCCTTGGTGCCAAGAGATATCACCCGAAGTTCTGACAAACCACTGTTTGAAGCATTCCAGATATTACCGTTATTGTTATAAATATACACTCCACCATAATCTAATCCTGAAAATAGCTGGGCATTTGCTACTGTTAAATCTTCAACGTATTTTAGAGTCAGACCATCATTAATTGCTGTCCAGCTATTAGTGGAACTGTTGTAAATAAAAACGCCCCCTCCGTAACTGCCGGCATAAAGATTTGTCCCACTTGTTATCATCGATTTAACGAGGCCGCCGAAACTACCATTTGTTTGCTGCCATTGAGCATTCACTGTCATCGTATTTGTTAAAAAAACAACAAATACAAAAAATAAAATCCTTTTCATAAAAAAAATACATGAATTAAATAAATCCTACTCTATTGGCTTTTCAGTACCGCCCCCTACTCTTAGCATGGTTGGGAAATGCTCATAAATTTTGCAGTTTATGGATGCCGCTCAAAATAACTTAAAAAATATATTTAATTAAGTCTGATAATTTTGGAGGAGCAAAAATATGAAACTTCACTGAATAAGTGCATATTGTTAATTTCTTTTTTATAAGGTTTTTTCAAAAAGAATAATTGTTTATAGAAACATTTGAGACAAAAATACATTTGTAATTGAACAAGGACTTGTAACGAGAAGCTCATCATGGATTATATCGATTTGCTTCATGGATTGAATTAAAGATGGGAAACCGTAAAAATAAATAATGCGAATGAGAAAAAAGTGAGGGTAGATTTATTTGTTTGATTTGTTTGAAATAGGGGAGTTTGAAATGGGGACAAACATCTTCTACGCAAGTAATTTATAAAATTAAAAAAACTTATTGTAGAAAGGCAAACTTAAACCACGTTTTAATAAGAAAAACAAAATAATGCAATACAATGTACTAAATAAAATAACAGAAAAGCAAATGGATTGAATAACAAGACCATCAGGATGTCCCTCTTGAATAGGCAAAGTAGCTATAACAGCTGCACCTAAGCCCTTAGGTATCATAATTGCCATTGTGGCTTTATCAAGGAGTGGGGTTGTTTTTGTTATCACCATTTTAACCACAAGAATTCGCAGCACATACAAAACCAAAGTCATTAAAGCACCCCAAAGTAGCCAATCAATCCTATTAATTTGAATACTTACACCAATGAAAACGAAGAAGAAAGTGCGCAACAGGAAAACCATTTCACTAAAGAAAACCTTTTCGTCCGGAGGTAGCACAATGCTTTGATTAGGGACAACTTTTTCAAGAAGTTTAGGTTCAAAATACTGAAGGTTACCAATACCTATTCCGAATGAAAGCACAGTAAGTGGACCGCTAAAATTCAAATACTCTGTGATGCCATAAAGAATAAAAAGAAATGCAGGTGTGGAAAATTTGGTTGTTTTTAGAGTGGGAATTTTGTTTATGATAAAAGACCATAAGAATGCCCCGGTTATGCCAAATATTAAAGCGAGTATTAAGGATGAAACAAATTGAGAAACAACAGTACCGGGATTCATTTCTCCAGTAATCATCAATCCTAAGATACTGAGGGGAATAGCCAATGTGAAAACGTCTGTTTCAGCAGATTCAATGATAAGAGTTGCAGAAGTTTTAGGTCTGACAGAGATTTTTTTCACTAAACCAATCACTACTGCTGATGATGTTCCACCAAGAGTCGCACCAATAAATAAACAGCTAAGAACTGACAATCCAAAAATGAACTTGCAAAAGAGAAAAATTGTAATCCATGTGGTTAAAAAACCAACGGTAGTTATTCCAACCGATTCCTTAAAAGATGCCTTGACTTCAGATATTTTCAGATCAGTACCACTTTCGAAAAGGATAAAAACAAGAACTAAGTTACTGAATAAAGAACCAAATTTGCCGAATGACAATGGGTCTATAAGGTGAAATATCGGCCCAATAAGGACACCAATAAACATGAGTCCCAATACATCAGGAATACTCTTTCTTTCAAACACTCCACTTAAGTAATGCCCCCAGAAAATAAAAAGTCCAATTATGATTATTATGATGGGTGTATGCATTGACTTACATAAGTTATCTAATTACAATAATCAAACTAAAATAATAATTAACCCTTTTTACTTACTTCTAATAGGCCTTCCCTATTTACAACTATAACATCTTTTTCTTTTAACTCAATCAAACCATCTCTCTCAAAGTTTTTAAGCAATTTTACGGCATTTTCAGACGATACATTCGCAAAATCCGCAATATCTCTACGCGTCAAGAGTTGGAATATGTCTGCGTAAATGTCTTTCAACCCATCCAAATATAGAATTGTTTCAGCCATACGGCCATTCATTTGTTTAAACAAAATGCTGCGTAATGAATCGAAAAACATGCTATTATACTCAGAATAGCGTTTAAAAATAGTATAACTAAACATACCATTTTGTTTAATTACATTACTAATGGCTTCCTTCTCAATCAAAAATGCTTGGCAGTTTGTCAGAGCTGAAGAAGAATAGCTAAAAGTAGCTTTAGAAAAGACAGCAGATAAGCCGACAAACATTCCGGGTTTTAACACCTGCAGATTAAAGTCTTTTTTTCCGTTATCCTCAACATATTGCTTTGCCAAACCATTAATGATAAACAGAACATACGAAGCAAAAGCCCCTTGTTTGGTTAAGTTATCTCCTCTTCGAAAAATTACCTGCGTTTTACTTGCCCTCACAAGTTCTATTTCTTCTTTCGAAAGTAACTGAAAGCATGGTAAATGAATATCACAAATAAATTCATTATCAGTTTCTTGTATTGTTTTCATATTATTAATCCAAACTTTCGATAAAGATACAAAAAAATAGAGATCCATAATAATAAAAAACCTGTTGCATAATAGTTCAAAAACTATTATTTAAGGACATCTAATAATTTTTTCAAAGTATTATACGATATACCTTTGTAACATTAATTTTAAAACAAGAATAATATGTTATACACAAATTTAAAACACATCGAAAGTGCCGCTGAACACGCAAAAATAATCAGTGAAAATGAAAACGTAATGGTCATATGTGGGCGCATGGGACCTATGTGCATACCTGTTTATGGAATTGCTGAAGAACTTGAAGACGAATATAAACATGTAAAGTTTTATGATATGGAATTTGATAATCCACATTCGAGTGTCATTCGTGACTTGGATGAAGTAAAGAACTTTATGGGTATTCCTTTTACCATTTATTACAAGAACGGAAAGGTAGCAAAAGCTACATCGAGTATTCAAACAAAAGCACAAGTAAAAGCAATTTTAGACAAAGAGTTTTCAGCACAAGTAAATGCTTAAGAAAAATGAACAACAACAATCACTATGATGCCATTGTGATAGGTGGAGGCCCTGCCGGACTTACGGCGGGCATTTACCTTTCACGTGGAAGACTTAAAACACTTATTCTGAATGAAGGAACAGTGGGTGGTCAAATGGTACTAACCCATGAAATCGCCAATTACCCCGGCGTTGAAAACATCAGTGGTTATCAGCTTGCAAACATTATGAAGAAACAGGCCAAAACATTCGGTTGTGATATAAAGTCAAATATAAATATAGATACTATTGAACTCAACGGAGCAGTAAAAAGTATTTTCCTTGAAGATGGAACTGTTTATACATCAGACAGTATAATTCTTGCACCCGGTGGGCGTTCACGCACACTAGGTGTAAAAGGTGAAGATGATTTTAAAGGTAAAGGTATTTCCTATTGTGCTACCTGCGATGGTGATTTCTTTACGGATAAAAACATAGTTATTGTGGGTGGTGGAAACTCTGCTCTTGAAGAGGCAGTATCACTTACCAAATATGCAAGAAATATCACAATTATTCACCAGTTTGACCATTTTCAGGCATTCGAACATGCTGTTGAGGAAGCTCGTAACCATCCAAAAATCCACTTTGTGATGGAATCGGCTATTACGGCTTTCCATGGTGACGAAAACCTGAAAAGCGTTGATATTGTAAACCTGAAAACAGATCATTCTCAAAATTTCAAAACAGATGGAGCATTTATATTCATTGGATACTTACCCAATACCGAATTCTTAAAGGGGAGCATAGAAATGAACCCATGGGGTGAAATAATTGTAAATGCAGATATGTCAACTAACATACAAGGCGTATATGCAGCCGGAGATAGCATTGTTAAAAAATTCCGACAAGTCACAACAGCTGTTGGAGATGGTACTGTGGCTGCACTTGCCGCATCAAATTATTTACAAGAATTAAGATTAAAAACAAAAACCCAATAACAAACTATTATGCAAACAACATTGATAATAAGCGGCATTGTTATGGTTGCGGTATTTATTATAATTTACCGCTCCTATTCTAAAATGAGGAATACCCCACTGGAAGAAGACCATAAAAAAATAATCACCCTAACAGACAAGAATTTTCAGCAACAAATAAAAGACAAAATTATATTGGTTGACTTTTGGGCAAGCTGGTGTGCTCCTTGTCGAATGATGGCACCGGTATTAAATGATGTTGCTAACGAATTAAACGAAAACAAATATGTTGGCAAAGTAAATATTGAACAATTTCAATCAATAGCACAAAAATATAATGTACGTAGCATTCCAACTTTAATACTGTTAAAAAATGGTGTAGAAGTCAATCGTTTTGTTGGCTTTAGAAATAAAGAATTTCTGTTGAAACAAATTCAAAATTGAAAAACACTACCTCTTGAAATCACATGGAAATATTCTAAATTTATTTTATAATAGAATAATAACAGCACAATGGAATTTGATTAATTTTGTTTGATTTTTTTAGTAAATTCTAAGTAAAATGGAAGTAAGTATATATGTTTGGTTGGGTTTTTTAGGATTTGTATTTCTGATGTTGGCTGTTGATTTAGGGGTTTTTAATCGCAATGCCCATGTGGTTAAAGTTAAAGAAGCTCTTATCTGGAGCGCTGTCTGGATTTCCCTTTCTTTGATATTTAATCTGGGGGTTTATTACTTTATGGGCAAAGAAAAAGCCTTGGAGTTTCTTACCGGTTATTTGATTGAGAAATCGTTAAGTGTTGACAACCTGTTCGTTTTTATCATGCTTTTCTCTTTTTTCAATATTGATAAAAAATACCAGCACAAAGTACTCTTCTGGGGCATTTTAGGAGCTTTAATAATGCGTGCTGTTTTTATTTTTGCAGGGGTGGCCCTTATTAATAAATTTCATTGGATAATTTATGTTTTCGGGGCCTTTCTTGTATTTACCGGAATAAGAATGTTGGTGCATAAAGAAGAAAAAATTGATCCTGATAAAAACCCTTTGGTTAGGTTATTTAAAAGATTTTTGCCTGTAACACCCGAAATGCACGGAAGTAAATTTTTTATTAAAATTAATCACAAACAATACGCTACACCTTTGTTTATTACGCTTATAGTAATAGAGTTTACAGACTTAATTTTTGCTGTTGACTCCATTCCTGCAATTCTGGCAATATCTCATGATACTTTTATCATATTTACTTCAAATGTTTTTGCAATTTTAGGTTTACGTGCTTTATATTTTGCACTGTCAGGAATTACTGAATATTTTTATTATCTTAAGTATGGTTTATCATTAATATTGGTTTTTGTTGGTGTAAAAATGACCATCTCCTCCTTTTACAAAATTCCAATGGAATATTCTCTTTTAGCAATACTTGGTGTGCTCATTATAAGCATATTAGCTTCTGTTGTGTTTCCTCAAAAGAAAGAGGTCTCATGAATTTAATGGAGTAGTCCTAATGTGCATCTCTCAAAACCAATCAGAACTACAAACTTAATCCATGAAAAAAACCGGAAGCTTTCACAACCGGTTTTTTAGTTTTGTTAGATAAAGAGGCACACAAAATCTTAATAGAACACAGCCCTCATTGCACCATACCAAAACTTATCACCGGATAAACCTGATAACATATATCCATTTAAGTAATACGTATAAGTGCCTGCTGAAACTGGAAATCTTCTTGTAACTGTAAATGTGCTGTTAGCTAGGCCATAAGTTGGAATTGCTGCTGGTATATCATAAGCGACATAGTTAGAAGGCATTCCACCATCTGTAGTAGTATTAGAAATTCCAAGATAAAGTCTATCTAATACACCGGTAGTATGATCCAGTTGAACCCATACATTCGCAAGGACTTCAATTGTTCCGGAATAGGGGACTGTAATAGTAACAGATGCTCCTGAATAATTAGCCCATGATGAAGTTAAAGCGGTTATTGCACTTGTTTCAGTTGAGGTAATTATGCCATTATTATTACTCCAAGCAGGGGCTGATGTTCCATTTGATTTAAGTACTTGACCAGCAGTACCGGTAGCACTGGAGGCCATTGCATTTGATGATTGGGCATAAATGACCCCACCCTGATTTAAAGTTGAGCTTTGTCCTGTTCCACCATTAGCGACAGGTAATACTCCTGAAACATGCCCTGTCAGTGTTACTTTTCCATATGCAGGGGGAACACCAACTCCACCCGAAAGCAAAACATTCCCCACTGTCACACCAGCCAGTCTGCTTAGGGTTCCAGGAGAATTGGCAAATAAAAGGTCACCATTTGTGAAACTGCCCATTCCTGTTCCTCCTCGTGTTGCACTTACAAACTGCTCTGAACCCAAAGTTGTAGCAGATGTCCAGTAAGTATTATAATTTAAAGTACCTGATAATGCAGTTTGGAAAGAGGATGCATGTAATCCATCGAGCATATCGGCATTCAGGTTTGTATTTATAGTGGTTGAAGTAACAGCAAGAGGTGAGGTGCCTGTTGAAATGGTTGATATCAATTGATTATCTGTTCTGATGGCACCGCCAGCAACATCGAGTTTGGTTCCGGGAGTTATGGTTCCAATTCCGATACTGCCGTCCTGTACAATGCGCATTCTTTCAGCAGGATAATCGCCATAATTTCTTGTATAAAAGCTCATCATACTTCCATAGTTACTAGAATATGAGCCTGTAGCAATCAATGATACCTGATTGGGAAAGCCGACTTCTTCGCGGTAATGAATCAGAAATCCCTTGTAGTCATAAACAGATGATTGTAAGGGGTCAAAAGCACCTGTTGTTCCTTTTAATCCAAAGCTTGCAAAAGCACCCGGAGCTGAATTAACCTGGAGCCTCGTCGTGGGGTTTGTTGTACCTATTCCGACATTGGTTCCATCATTAAATAAATTATCGTTAGCAATCCAGTTAGTTCCATCGTTCATAAGAGTTTGACCTGCAGTACCTATAGGTAATAATGCAGGCAGGGGTTCCCATGTGGCATTTCCTGAAGAATTTGATGTCAGGACTTTCCCTAACCCTGGTGAGCCTCCCTGAATTGTCATAGTACCTGTTACATTTACATTCCCTGTAAAATAACCGGCCCAGAGTGTTGAACTTATATCTCTATATGCCAATGCACCCCAAGTTGTACCGCCGTAATTACTACCAATTAGTGCAGTAGAATTGGGATAATCGAGATAACCATATCCAGCAATACCTGCAGTAAAATTATTACCATAATCGGAGTACCCCTTAATAGCTGCATCAACTCCTAAAAGACTCCAAGAGGTTCCCCCATCTGTAGCATAACCATCAGATCCTACACGATAAGCATAAATTGCAGATGAATCAGGGCCAAAATTTCCATAAGGACGATGAACAAATAATTTTGCTCCCGGATAAGGTTGATAATTAATACCTATATTTGTTCCATCATTTGTTAACAAACTGTTGGCAATCCAATCTGTACCATCATGTCTAAGAGTTTGATTGCTGATACCGGGTACCAATGGACCGGTTGCTCCGGTTGCTCCGGTTACGCCATCAGCTCCGGTTGCGCCAGTTGCTCCATCAGATCCGGTTGCTCCTTCAGCTCCGGTTGGACCGACTAAACCGGTGCTGCCAGTTAGTCCAGTTGGGCCTGTTGCTCCAATTAATCCTGTACTACCTGCAAGACCTGTTGGGCCTGTTGCTCCAACTAATCCTGTACTGCCTGCAAGACCTGTTGGGCCTGTTGCTCCAATTAAACCTGTACTACCTGCAAGACCTGTTGGGCCTGTTGCTCCAACTAATCCGGTACTGCCTGCAAGACCTGTTGGGCCTGTTGCACCATCTAGTCCTGTACTACCTGTAAGACCGGATGGTCCCGTTGGTCCAACTAATCCTGTGCTACCTGTAAGACCGGTTGGCCCCGTTGCTCCTGTTGGGCCAGGCGTTCCTGAGCCTCCTGAAGTAGCAGAGTACAATGCATAAGGTACGCTTAATAATTGTGTTGCACCCATATCAACATAACCTGAACCAGCATCAACTTCTATCTGAATAAAATATGAATCTGTACCCCAAGAAATAGTAGAAAAGTTTCCACTAACTACAATGCCTGTTCCTATGTTCAAATTTACTAATCCATATTGGTTGGTTGTAGGGCTGAAAGTTTCCTTATAAATGACAGTGCCAGTACTTGAACCTTGATGTATGGATACCCTGATAGGAATGTTCTGGTTTGCAATAATAATACCTGCATTGTCGCGAAGTACTGCCTGGTATTTAAAGCTTTGTGGGGATTGAGCTTGCAAAAAAGATAGTAGATAAAAGTTAAAATAAAAAAGTAGCAAGGCTACTAAGCTGAATTTTTGAATTGTTTTTTTCATTTTTTTTATTTTTATAGATTTAATTTAAGGGATAAGAAGCAAAATGAGAGGTTAAAGTTTAAATTTGCAAGATACAAGTGCAAAGTCATTTCCTTTGACTTTTGTCATGAAAGAAAATCTTCAAATATTTCAATGGTCATCAATGTTAGATTGTTTTGATGAAAACCTTGTGTTAGAGTATTTCTCCTTGCAGCAACAGTTTCAATCATTGTTTTTTCTATTGTATTATCCATCTTAAGGCTTCCTGATAAAGCTGAACCACCTGTGCTGGAAATAACTGAATTTTGAATTGTCTGAGTAAAGACTGTTGTACCTACAAAAAACAAACAAGTTAATAAATATATATTTTTTTTATTCATAAACAAAGACTATTAAATAAATATTAAGAAAAGAATAATTAAAAAAAAATATTTATCAAAATAAGCTTTTTATTTATAGGTATAAAAAAACTGTTTCATTAGTAAAAGTAATATCAAAAATACAATATTATTTTTAATATTGTATTTATTTCAAAATATTTTTTTTTAAATAATAAAACCATAGAACTATCTTAGCTCAGGGAATGCATTGTCCCCAAGTTAAACTTAGTACTCAGATTTTAAATGCGGTGGAAAAATGACAGTTGCAGCAAATAAAAAATAAATATAAAATTAATAATCGTTAATCAAAAATATTCTTTCGTCTGTATTTTACTTATGTAAAACGCTATCTATTGTTCTTTTTTATAAATATTTTGAGGGTTTAACTCACTATTAAAAAGGACTATTTTTACCTCAACAAGGCAACACAAGTTGCAACCAAATTTCTAAAAAGACCGAACTGCACGCACAATTCTTAGGTTGCTCTTAGGTTGGTCGTTGTACTGAGTGCCAGTGCCAAGGTTCTGATCGTTAGCGTCAACATTATTACTCTCCGTGGAACTCCAATAGAAGGCATTAGTAAAATTACTGCCTCCATTTGCTAATGCAGTATTGTTAATGGTTGTTTTATTCAGATACATTAAATTTAATTCCTCTTTTGAAGGCAAATACCAATCGCCATAAGTTATACCACCCTCAGTAATTTGCAGTTCGTTACATATACGAGCTGCATAAGTCGAACCATCATCACCAATAGCTACCTGAGCGGCAATAATTATAGCAGTGTTCAATTTTCCTGCTAAGGGCCCATCTCCGTAGGCTCTTGTATGACCAAAAGTTCCAGCATGCCATCTTACACCAGCACTTTGGTCTGATTTTGCACACACCAGGCCATGCTGTCCGGTAGCATCCACCCAAAATACGATGCCACCATGTGCAAAGTCGCCAATAGCATAAGTGTTTTTAACCCATGTGGCAACCCCGGCAGCATCAGATGTAAGCACATTTCCAGCACCGGGTGTGCCCCCCTGAATTTTGACAGTGCCTGTAATGTTTACATTGCCTTCAAAATATCCTGCCCAGTTTGTTGTTGCACCAGATGCCGCACTATAAACGCCATAAGCAGTTGAGCCACCTGTTGCGATTGCATATAATCCATAAGATAAACCATTTAATCCTGTAATTGTACCTGCAACATCTGCACCTTTGGCGAAAGCTACACTAGAAGTAGTTGTTTTGTTAGCTCTGGCATAAATACCATACCCATCCTGAGTAGTTGAATTAGAAAAAAATACGCCACCATAAGTATAACTAGAATTGCCTGTTCCAGTAAAGTTTGCCTGGCTTGAAACTCCTGTTGAGGAGCCCGAAGATGCAGTATGTTTGAAAAAACCTCCCATACCATTGTTTACGTTCATATCAGCAAAGAAGCCATAATTTGCAACACCAGACGCTTTCACAGTGCCCACAACATCAAGAGCAGTTGCAGGAGAAGTTGTACCAATACCAATAGCAGAACCATTGTTAAAAAGATAACTATTGCTGAGCCATGATGAACCATTGTAAATGAGGGTATGACCAAATGTACCCGAAGGCATTAATCCTGTATGGGTATGATCACCGGCAGCTACCTGATTAGCGGCAGCACCAATGCTTAGAGAAATAATTGGATTATTGCTTACACCATCTCCATTTGTTACGCTGATACCATTACCGGAAGTAGTTATACTTCGTGCAATTACGCTTCCACCGCTATTCACAACAAAACCCGTTGTGCTGAGATTATGTAAAGCTAAAGCTTTGCCTGTTAATCCAATGGTACCGGTTGTGGTAATAGAGCCACCTGTAATGCCATTATTTGTTTCAATAGAACTTACAGTGCCGGTACCCAAATCGGTTTGCCAGCTAGCTAAGCCATTGGCATCAGATGTAAGCACCTTGCCGATACCGGGCGTACCACCTTGAATTCTTAAGGTATTCGTAATATTAACATTACCATTAAAATAGCCAGCCCACGTAGTGTTAAATTCATCATTATATCCTAAAATACCCCAAAAAGAAGCATCATAACTTCCTCCAAAGACACCTGCTGATTTAGGAAAATCAAACCAGTTATATCCGGCAACGCCGGCAGAAAAATTATTTCCATATATTGAAAAACCTTTTATAGCAGCATCTACAGCATCTACGCTCCATGAAGTTCCTCCATATTCTTGAGTTTGTGAGCCTTCTCTAATAGCATATATTGTAGATTTGCCGGCACCATAATCTTCCAGGGCTCTATAAACATAAAGTTTTTGATTAATATTTCCTACACCATTAATCGCAACACATGTACCATTGTTTCTTAAAAAAGAACTGCCTTCCCAAAGATTGCTCACATTATTATATCTTAGTGTTTGATCCAAATCGCCTGCAACTAAGGGACCAGTAGCACCCGTTGCACCCGTTGCACCTGTTTCTCCAGTAGGACCAACAGGACCTTGTTCACCTGTGGCTCCTGTAAGGCCAATAGTGCCAGTAAGACCTGTACCACCTGTGGCTCCTGTGGCTCCTGCAAGGCCAGTATCCCCTGTTGGACCTGTTACACCAGTGAGACCAATACCGCCGGTTGCACCTGTAGTTCCTGTTGCCCCTGTAGCACCTGTTAATCCTGCAGGGCCTTCAGGTGCTTCAAATTCCACCCAATGAGTTAACTGATTTTTGGGTAGTAAGGTAGAAACAAAGCTTGCACTGTATTGAACAATCCACATTGAGTTTACAGAAGGGTTTGAAGAAGAAGTTGAAAACACGTAATCATTGGGAGAATAAGTAGTTCCTGAAAGCCAGTTGCCTTTATTTGTAAGGCCAACACCGGCAGCACCTGTAGGGCCTGTAGCACCGGCTAATCCAATGCCTGTGGCACCGGTTACTCCGGTTGGGCCTGTAACGCCAGTTGTTCCTGTTAAACCCGTAAATCCTGTTGCTCCGGTTGCCCCTGTTGCTCCGGTTGCCCCTATTAAGCCTGTTCCGGTAGGACCTGTGGCTCCAGTTGGACCGGGAACTGTTGAATTATTACCAGTAGCTCCAGTAGCTCCGGTTGCACCTGCTAAACCTATTCCGGTTGGGCCTGTAGCTCCAGTTGGACCGGGAACTGTTGAATTATTACCCGTAGCACCAGTAGTACCGGTTGCACCTGCTAAACCTGTAGCTCCGTCTATTCCAGTTGCCCCATTAAGACCAGTGGCCCCTATGCTTCCTGTGGATCCAGTTAAACCGGTAGCTCCCGTAGCACCTGTTGGACCGGTAGCCCCGGGAGTTCCTGTGCCACCTGATGTTTCAGAATACAATGCATACGGCACACTTAATAATTGTGTGGCACCCATATCAATATAGCCTGCTCCTGTATTAACTTCTATCTGTATATAATATACATTTGTACCCCATGTTATTCCAGCAAAAGTACCTGTTCCAATTTGCATACCTGTTCCAACATTCAGATTTACTAAACCATATTGGTTAGTTGTTAGCGTAAATGATTCCTGATACTTAATCAGACCTGTTGCTGAAGCTTCATGAATGGTTACTTTTACAGCTACACTTTGGTTAGCCATGATATTGCCCATATTATCACGCAAAACAGCCTGATACTTGAAACTTTGAGGAGCCTGTGAAAAAACAGGAGAAAAGTAAAAGATAAAAGTCAAAAATAGAATAACTATTATACTAAGTTTTTGTAATGGGGTTTTCATGTTTTGTAGTTTTTGTTAAAATTATTTTTAAATTATTTACAAGTATTCTTATTTGATTTGATCTAATTTTTATAATGCCAATATAATGAAATGCTATTATATACTGTAAAATCAGGATGTTCAAGCTAGCATTATAGAAGTTAAAGATATTTTATATTATTGAGTTTCAAAAATAGTAATTTATTTTAATAATTAACAAATTATTTTAATAAACAAAAATGTATAAAATATATTTCATTGTGCAAATCTAAACTTACTAAATCACTAAATTCATCTTTCAACAAAACAATTTATACTCTATTCATAAAGTAAGGTGTAATAAATAATTTATTGAAATCATTTTAGGGTGTTAAATATCTTCGTTTAAAATTGATTTAGCAGCATAATTTCCCATCGAGAAACAGGCTTGAAGTAGAAAACCTCCGGTTGGGGCATCCCAATCGAGCATTTCACCAATGGTGTATATCTTTGGATATTTTTTTAACGAAAAATCATCATTAACCTCATCCAGACTTATCCCTCCTATACTAGAGATAGCTTCATTCAATGGCCTCAATGAATCAACAGGAATTGAAATCTTCTTAATACTGCTAACAAACCCTTCAATCGATTGAAAAGAATTCTTATTGGTAAATGCCTTTATAATAGCTAGTTGAGTTGTAGTTAGATTGAATATTTCTTTATAATTCTTTGAAGAAACATCTTTCCCTTTAACTTTATTAATAAGCTGTTCTTTAGTATTTAATGGTTTAAAATCAATATTAATTTTAACAGGCTCATTATTATTAAACATATCACGTATTGAAGGCACCAATTTATAAACGGCGTTTCCTTCCAAACCGTAATCGGTCATGATAGCTTCTCCCATTACTTTAAAATTGCTTGTTGATAGTCTTACATTTTTGAGAGGCTTTCCTGCATGGTTTATTCTTAAAGTCTCAGGCCAGCAAATATTAATTCCACAATTGGATGATTGAAATGGTTTTGTATTAATGCCCATAGACTCAAAAATAATACGCCAAGTACCGTTTGAACCGGTTACGGGCCAAGATGCTCCTCCTAAAGCAAATAGGATGTAATCAGCTTCAATCACAATATTTCCTTCATGATTTTTAAAGGTTACAGTTTTATTACTATCAAATCGAATAAACTCATGTTCGTTAAAAAATTGCACACCTTGTTGTATTAACTTCTCTTTTATTCTATTCAATACATCAATAGGTTTGATGCCTTTTTCAGGAAAAACCCTTCCACTGGAACCTACAAAAGTAGGTATTCCTATCTCAGAAATCCATTGCCTTAAATCAGTAGAATCGAAACTTAACAATGCGTTGTTCAAAAAACCTGAAGGTGTATATTTGCTGATTAATTCCAATCCATGAGCTTTATTTGTCAGATTAAAACCTCCTTTCCCAGCTATTAGAAATTTCTGTCCAATGTTTTTTTCTTTATCAAAAACACATACACTGTGAACAGAACTGAGTTTTTCTGCAGCCATTAAACCTGCCGGTCCCCCTCCGATAATAATTATTTTTTTTCTTTTCATTTAAAAATCTCACAATAAAAACATGATATCATAACAAATGTATTAATGAACGATACAATCCAATTAATAAATATTTTTTAATATATATTAATTTAATGATATCGTTTTTGATTGGCCTTTGAAAACACATATCTAAGAGACAATTCAAGTCCATTGGTCAAAGTTGCAGGAATTTTAAGTTTTGAGGTATTAATATCATAACTTAATCCTAAAGCCACATCATTAACTTCTACCTGAACGTAAGCTATTGCTGCATCAGCATACCGGTAATAAGCACCAATAGAAAAGCTAGACTGGTTGATAAAAACGGTATATCTTGTCCGGTCATTAAGCAAATATTTTACAGTCGTTCCAAAATATATTTCCTGCATTTTACCCTGATTATAGTAAAAGACACCGGGGGTAACAATCACATTGGTTGAAGGGACACCAATAAATACTTGACCATGAGCTGCATAGCGTGTTGAATATTTGACATTTTGTGTACTGCTGTAAAATTTTATTTCAGGAGAATTTACATGAAAAGCCCCAAAACCTAAAACAGCACGAATACCATCATTTGAATTTCTGGAGAGTTCCTTTTTTCTTATGGTATAAAGCAAACCTAACCCAAAATCAGGATAATAAAAAGAATTGAATGTATTGGTTTCGAGGGTTTGAATACCTGGATTAAAAGTTCCTGTGTTACTGTCATACTGGTCATCCCACTGGGCATTGGTCATATTTATTGATTTTTGCCCAAACCCTCCTGATATCGCTGCACCAATAGTTTGGTTATTACTAATGCTTAAATGATAGGCAACATTAAAATTAGCTTGTATTGTTGACAAGTTAAGGTCGCCCGCTTTATCTGCAAAAACCATAGCTCCAAGAGACAGGCATTCGGGTTGCATAAATCGTTTATTTTTATTGATTCTCAAATCGTAGGAGAAGGCATATGTTCGAAAAGTAATATCTTTAATTCCCCATTGATTTTTCATATTGACATACATTCTGTGTTCCCCTTTAAAATAACCGGTAAGTGCAGGATTCATGGTTTGAGGAGCATCAAAAAACTGTGAAAAATGCACATCCTGAGGCTTGGTTGCACAAACAACCACAAAAATCAACAGTATAAATAAAGAAATTTTCCTCACGTAAATAAAATAAATTTTACCTCACTAAAGTTATATTTCCATGTAATTGATATGGAAAATGATTGATGAATTTTACTGTAATTCTGTACACAAAAACACCCGGCTCACATTTTTTACCCTTATAAGTCCCATCCCATCCGTTTGACTGGCTTGTAGTTTCAAATATTTTTTCACCCCATCTGTCATAAATAAACATCTCAATTGATTCAATATTTTTTCCTCTTACAAACAAAATGTCATTTAAACCGTCATCGTTTGGTGAAAAAACATTTGGAATATAAAGACCCGGAGGGAAGCAATCAATTAAACTTTCCAATATAATAACTGAAGAATCAGAATGGCAACCGTTCTGGGCTGTTACCGTAACATTGTAAACACCGGGCATAAGGCCAAAAATCGTATCAGTAGAGGCTCCATTGTCCCAAAGTATATTATTACCCGAAATGCTGTCACTCAAATTGACATAAGCATAACCATCCCCAGCGCCAAAACATGACTCATCAATGTGATTCAAACTGAAAGAGGGTACTTCTAAAACACTTACGAATATTGAATTGGAATCACCACATACACCCGAGATAATATGGTTAATTAGATGAACACCTTGTCCGGCCAATTCAGGATTGAATAAACCACTTGGAGAAATTCCAGTTCCACTCCAAATACCACCGGTATTTGCTGCCATAAACTGAACCGGCAAATCATTAGAACAAAATGTATCTGTAGTTAAGATTGTAGCATCCTGTTGATTAATGAGAGTTACAATAACTTCGTCGGTTCCCTGACAGTTATTAACATCTGAAATTGTTACCAAATAGGTACCCCCTGTAAAAATTGTAATTGTTTGAGTTATATCATTTGTATTCCAAATATAATTATTAAAACCTGTACCGGCATCCAAAACAGCACTTTCCCCTGAACAAATATTAAAATCAGCACCAAGATTCACTATAGGAGCTGAATTAACGTTAACCTGTATGGAGTCACTGTCACCACAAGTACCGGTAATAGTATAATTAACATTATGTACTCCGGGACCAGCAACTATCGGATCAAAAATGCCAGTGGGTGTTATGCCTGTTCCACTCCACACACCAGCGCTATCTACAGAAATGAACTGAACGGGTGAACCATTTGAACAGAAGGTATCAGTAGTGAGAATAGTTGCATCCTGCTGATTAATCAATGTGACCATTACCTCATCAGAACCCTGACAACTATTGCCATCTGTAACGGTTACCAAAAAATTTCCTCCAGTATTAAGGGTAATGATTTGAGTTGTTTCAGAAGTATTCCAGAAGTAATTATTAAAACCGGCACCGGCATCCAAGTAAGCACTATCTCCGGAACATAATATAAAATCGGCACCAAGGTTTACAACAGGCGCCGGATTAATAATAACCTGAGCTGTGTCTGCATCACCACATGAGCCTGATAAAACGTAGGAAATGTTGTGAGAACCAGGGCCTGCTATTAATGGCGTAAAAAAGCCTGTTGTTGAAATACCTGTGCCACTCCATATACCTCCACTATCAACCGCAATAAACTGAACCGGCAAATCATTAGAACAAAAAGGACCTGTAGTAAGAATAGTAGCATCTTGTTGATTTATTAGGGTGATTATAATATCATCAGAATCTTGACAGGCATTAGCATCTGTTATTGTCACAATATATGTTCCTCCTGTAAAAAGCGTAATGGTTTGAGTGATGTCAGTGGTATTCCATAAATAGTTAAAACCTACACCTGCATCCAAGATAGCACTGTCTCCGGCACACAAAATAAAATCACTACCAAGACTCACCGAAGGCACAGGGTTTACAATGACTTGAACACTATCAGAATCACCACACAAACCTGATAAAACGTAAGTAATATTGTGAGAACCGGGGCCGGCAATTAATGGGCTAAACAAGCCTGCTGTTGTAATACCTGTACCACTCCAAACACCTCCGCTATCAACAGCATTAAACTGAAATGGGATATCATTAGAACAGAAAGTGTCTGTTGTAAGAATAGTGGCATCTTGTTGATTTATTAGGGTGATTATTATATCATCAGTATCATGACAGCCATTAGCATCAGTTATTGTTACAAAATATGTTCCTCCTGAATTGACCGTTATAGTCTGACTTATATCAGAAGTATTCCACAAATAATTATAACCTGCTCCTGCATCGAGAACAGCAGTGTTACCCGAACAAATATAAAAATCAACACCCAGATTTACTATAGGAAGAGGATTTACAGATACAAGTACGGTATCAGCATCACCACAAATTCCTGTAGCTGTATAAATAATTACATGTACACCAATTCCGGCAAGCTGGGGATTAAAAATACCAGTACCTGAAATCCCTGTCCCTGTCCATATTCCACCCACAGGTGTAGCAGTAAAAGTTTGATTTCCGGCATTGATGCAATAAGACAAACCGGAATTAATAGAAACTATCTGATGGGCAATTATATTTACAAATACGGTATCATATCCCTGGCATGAATTAGTGTCGGTTACAGTGACAGAGTAATTTCCTGTAGTACTTACATTTATGATTTGATTTGTAGCTGAAGTATTCCAAATATAATCGGAAAAACCTGCTCCTGCATCCAAAATGGCACTATTACCTGAACACAATTCTAGATCTACACCAAGGTCAACAATGGGGTTGAATACAACCTGAATTGAGACACTATTAGAGGTTACAGAAAAGGGTTGACAACTGGTATTTTCAGCAATACGTCTGTATAAAATAGTTTGACCACCTGAAGGTGTAGCCGGTATAAATTCAATACCTGCAGGGCTTCCTGACGGTGTTCCAATGGCAGGGACCCAAGTTAAACCGCCATCATCGGATTGCTCCCAAGTGTAAGTAAAACCTGTGTAGCCACCAAAAGCATTAACAACACTTATTATTGTATCAGCATTTGTACCCTGGCACAAAACAGTATCACCGGAAATAACTCCCGGGTGAACCTGAGGGTGGACATTAATAGCTAAAGTATTTGTATAAACCGTATCTGGACAAGCTGTATTAATAGCAGCCCTGCGGTAACAGGCATCAGAAATTAAATTACCGGGAGGCGAATAAGAATCATTAAAAGCTCCTGGAATATCAGTCCAAATGCCATTACAATCAGGGCTGATCTGCCAGATATATGAAAATGAACCGGAGCCACCTGTAGCAGATGAAAGAGAAACAAAGGGTGAAGCAGGTGTGTTGTAACACACATCATGACTATATCCAATGTTGCCAGCAAAAAGTTCCGGTAATGCCGTAATAATAATAACATTAGAAGATATTAAACCACAAGGACCACCATCTACAAGTCTTCTATAATAAATGGTTCCTGTTACAGCTTGTGTAGGTTGAAATCCTGTGCCACCAGAAATTACAATTCCAACTGCAGGATACCAGTTAACACTATCAACCGATTGTTCCCATGTATAATTAATTGGGTTTACTCCCCAGAAGGCGTCAACCAAACTCGTTATAGGAGTCGGCAATGTATTGTAACATACAATTTGATTTTCAATAATATTACCGGGAGTTAATTCTGGGACAACCACCAAATTTTTATAAACAGGTTTAGACCAACCGCAGCAATTATCTTTAATGTGCAATTTTATTTGAAAAGTAAGATTTTCCGGTCCAGGATTATTAAAAACAAAAGGTGCTGGATCCATTATTTGTAAACCATTGTAAATGTTGGCTCCCGGAGAATAGGGCGATGAGGGAGCTGAAATCTGTTGAATATTCCACTCATAAGCCTCTGCCCCTCCAACATTTGTACTTAAATCTACTGATTGACCAGTACAAATTGTGTCAGTTGTTAAAGAAAGGCCATTTATACTTGGCAAAGGTCTGTCTTCCGAAATAACAATAAAATTATCCCAATCATTCGAATTATAATTATTGAGTGTAATTTTATAGTTTCCTATTACAGGATAAGATACAAGTAATTGAGTAGCACCTCCAAAATTGCTATAGGAGCTGACATTAAAAGATATATCATCAATCAATTCAGGGTTTCCCATGTCAGGAAAATCAAAAGGATTACCCCCTGATTTATATAAAACTATTTCAGAGTTTGTGCAACCTTTCAGGGTTGTTGCAGCAAGAATATTTGATGCATTGGGAGACACATTATTAGTGTTAACTACCGAACTGTTTACTTGCTTGGAAGCAATACTTAAGCCTGCAGCACCAAATTGTCCTTTACCACCATCACCACCATTACCACCGTTACCACCTTTCCCTCCTGCACCAACTTCAGCATTACCACATACCCGACCACCTGTTAAACAATTGCCACTTGAAAAGCAGGTATTATTACCACCACCACCAATTCCTCCTAAACCTCCTACTCCACCGATGTTACCAAGTCCTAAAGCACCACCATTTCCGGCACTCCCTTGATTCAGGGGGACATCGGATAAAGTGCCTGTACCTGCACCAAAAGTATAAATTGCAAAAGAGGAACCACCTCCCCAACCTCCAGTACCACCCTGACCACCTTGGCCGCCGCCACCGCCGCCGCCACCGCCGGATCCTGCCCCATCATCACACCAGGTACCACCCTGACCACCGCCGCCACCGCCACCTTCTCCACCACCACCTCCGGCTCCATCAGCACCGTTTGCACTCTGACCATTAGGCAACCAATAAAAGGAAAAAGTATTTGATGTTGCTGGTACCGTTGCTGAAGCATTGGCTCCGGAAACACCATTATTACCATTTTGACCGGCTCGGCCATCAGAATTGGAGTTTTCACTGCAGCCATTTGAGATACCGTTTGAACCAAATGACGATCCACCCAAAGCACTACCTCCTCCGTTACCACCATCACCCCCTGAACCACCATTATGATTTTCAGAACCTGCTGAAGCACCACTGCCTCCACTGCCACCATTTCTATAACTACTGGCACTTCCTCCTGTAGTACCGTTTTGACCGTTATTACAACATGAGTTATCCACATTCTGCCCTGGAGCCCAGGTACCTCCTCCTCCCGATCCACCAGCACCACCATCACCTACATCATCTTCATCATCACAGTCCCCACTTGCTCCGTTGCCACCGGCTGATCCATTTACACCTGCTGCACCATTGGTACCGTTTGTACCATTAGTACCACCACCAGTATTCATAACACAGCGTCTTACATTGTATCCATTACAATTTCTGAAATAATAACCATAAACACTTAATCCCATGTTACCAGATGTACCGGATGCCTGTGATGATCCCACACCGTTTTTCACATTGAAAATAATATCTTGGATCGTAAAACCCGTTACATTAACTGCTTCAACACCTTTAAAGACCCCGACAGATGTTCCACTGCTCCCATTATAAGGAAGGACTTCAACTACAGGATCAATATTAACAGTTGTTGTCAAAGATGAATTTTTCCTCCATTTTCCTGCAAAAATTTCGTAATCTCCATCAATCAGTAAATCATTACTGGTAATTATTAATTTGGGAACATTATTATAAGTACCCGCAAGTACCTTAATGTGGTTTCGGGTACCCCCCGAAGAATTGGCTAAAAACAAAGCCTGTTGTATCTGAACAGGGTCAGATTCAGTTCCCACACCTGTTGGATTGCCCGATGGTGAAGCATGAATAATTCCACAGTCGGGTTCTGTTACGGTAACAATACAGGTAGAAACACCTTCATTTGAGGTATTTGGGGCACAATTTAATGAAGTATTATTAACAGTGCAATAGATAGTGTATATTCCTGGTGTTGAGGGGAATGTTATTGTTGTACTAGTGCCAGTAATCGGAGTAGGTGTAACGGTAGCAGGTCCTGTTACTGACCATGTGAAAGTGGCATTTGCCGAAGCCCCTACAGACGGAACTGCAGGGATGCTGAAAATATGAGTCGAACCGGGAAGAACAGTACTGTTACAAACTGCTGTTAAGGAGGAAATTACAGGAGAAAAGTCATAGTAAGTAATACGCACACAATCTGTATAAATTCTTTTAAGTCGGTCTCCGTTAGGAGTTGTACTTCCCGTTCCGGTTCTGTTCATAAGCATACATCTATAAATTCTGGTACCGGGTGTTTGGGGTGGTGTATATTGGGGACAATAGGCTCCGGTAATATCTGTCCAACCTGTTGAGGGGCAAGCCGGTCCGGCAGGTCCAGTAACATCTGTTACCTGCCACTGGTAAAAGGTTGTACTGTTTGCATTTACAGTTAAAGTGGTAGGTGTACCAATACATAAAGTTCTATCAGCACCGCCCGCAGAAGGTTGTGTAATAATTACAGGACTACCCTGGGTCCATTTATAACGAATCCACATCGTCCAGTTTTCATATTCCCCATTTCCTGCTCTGATGGGTATATCAAGATAATTCCATTTATTGGGGGGGCTATTACGCCAATTAATTGGACCGGTAGAAAGTGGAGAAAGATGTGCATCATCGTCATTTTCATAAACAAATTCGTTTGTTGGAAAGGGGTCTTCTTCCCAAGTTTCAAATTCAAGTTCAAAGCTCTCAAAGTTAGTATCCGAAGTAGAGTAGGATTTTGATAACAAAGAAATATTTCCAGGTGTATTCCATTGAGGAACATTTTGGTTGTACAAATCTAAAGGACCTGGAGTCTGATTTATACATACTGAAGAACTGAAGGGAGAAAGGTTGTCTTTGCTGCGGTAACGTATTCTTAAATCTTCGTCACCTGCTAAACCCATAATACACTCTGCTCCCATATCATAGTCAATATCACTCCAAACTCCTGCAAGTTGAACATCAAGATTGACATTGCCATCCTGATATTTAGGGAAGCCACAAGTATTGGGTAAGGGGGGCAAAGGATTCAGTAAATCCCATTGGAAAGCAAAAATAACCGCAAATCTGTCATCTTCAGCCGATCCTGCATCAATAATATCAGTCTGCACATAATACTTTTGACCTTCAGGAGCAGATCTGAAAGGATTGGAGGTAAGACCTTCGTGATAACTGGCCATGGTTTCATCACCAAGCAGACCCAGAAAACCACAGGAGTTTTCATAATGCCAGTCGCTTCCGCAGTCATTTTCAAAAGTTTGACCCATGCTCCAGTCAAAGGACGTAGGTACTGCTGTAGAAGGATAACTGATGTCGAGCAAAAGAATTCCATCAGGACTGGTTGACATTGGCCATATTCCACTTCCTGTTGGTATCTGAAAGGCTGTCCATGGAAATGCTCTCCACCTATTCTCACTCATGTCAGTTCTGATGTTAACACCATTAGGACTCCATCCTGTACCCAAAATATCCGTACGGGGTCTTACCCTTATATCACGAAAAACATATTCCTGCACACCGGGGTCAGAACAATTGGCACTTGACCATACTTTATGCACCCAAACCCTAAGCCGAATCTGCCCATCGTTATACTGGGTCTGAGAAATTCCAAACAACGGAAATATTAAAAGAAATACTAATATAAGCTTTAATATTCTTTTTTGCATACAATTAGATTTCTTCTTTTAAAGTTAAAATTTTTAGTTTACCTTCCCAAATTAGGAGCAAGATACTCCTTGTTTCTTTCCAAGCTGTTTCATCCCCAAATGATAACACCAAAAGAAAGGCTTCCACATCATCAGTGTATCCTTTACGATAAGTGGTTCTGACTAGTTTCACTTTAGAATAAAGTACAGCATTTGTATCAAGGAGTTGTCTAACCAGATTATTCTTCTCTAAAAGAGTATTGGAAAATGTTGAATCAACCTCAGGATACCTTATGTCTTGTAAACGCTTTGACAGGCTATCAGCTTCTCCTATAGTAAAATAAAAACTATCCAGCAACTGAGCATTTCCTGCAAGTTTTTGCTCCAATGATAAAATAAATGAATTAAGTTGCTCTTTAAAAATGCTTATATGAAGGCTGTCTTCGGTTGTCCGACTTGACATACTATTTCTGTCTCTACTTTCCTGTTGCGCATTTACAAAAATATTAAATATAAAAACACAGAAAACTAAAAGAAAATTAATCTTCATGATTTTTTATTGTAAAAATAATAAATTATCGGGAATAAAATTATATAATAAATTGAAACATAAGCCAGAAATGACAAAAGCTTCCTCCTATTACAAAAAGGTGGAAGATATCATGCATATTAAACCATCTTCGATGGGGTAAAAAATTATCCAAGGCAAAAAACAGGCATCCGGCAGTATATAATACGCCTCCCATAAATAACCATGTCAAAGCCTCAGATGAGAGCCAGTTCCTTAAAGGGCTAATGGCCACCAATGCTAGCCAACCCATAAGAATATAAATAGCCACAGTGATCCATTCTCTGATTTTAATTCCTGTCAGTTTTAGAATAACACCAAACACTGCAAGTCCCCATATAATGCCAAATATGCTCCACCCCCAAGCCCTTTGCGGCATGACAAGAGAAATTGGCGTATATGTCCCTGCAATAAGAATAAAAATCATCGCATGGTCAATTCTCTGAAAAATTCTCTTCATTTTGGTTTCCCTCTGAAAAAAATGGTAAATAGCACTTGTCCCGTAAAGAATGATGAGACTTATACCAAAAACTGAAAAACCTATAATATGTGATGCCTGTCCATAACGAGCAGCATAAACTACCATCAATATCAGACCTGCAACAGAGAGAAGTGCCGCCAAAGCATGTGTGATTGCACTTAAAGGTTCATTCTCTTTCTTCAAAATTCAATATTTTTTGTAAATGTAGATTTTTTTTAACAATAATTGTTTTTTACAACCTATTAAAAGTGAAATACTTTTAAATTTTAATAAATTTGCAATAAAATGCTTGATAAATAAAATTTATGAAGAATATCTTTTTGCTTACAATTATTGTAAGATTACTTTTATTAGAGAATTTTTTAACCGCCCAAGCATTAAACCCTCCGTTTTTTTCACATCATGGTGGTTTTTTTATTTCACAATTCCAGCTTTCAATCACTTCAAATAATCTCAACGATACTATTTATTATACGCTTGACGGCTCTGAACCTACGCGTAATTCGAACATTTTTACACAACCTTTGACTATTAAGAGTCGCGTTGGCGACACCAATGTCTTGTCAGTTATACCTTCTAATTTTGTTCAGACAGGCAATTGGACCTTTGTTCCTCCAACATCCGAGGTTTTTAAATGCACCGTAGTGAAAGCAAGATGTTTTTCAGGAATCTCAGCGCCATCGGTAATAGTTACCCATACATACTTTGTGGATACAGCCATATATAATATGTATGATATGCCTGTTATTTCTCTTTCTACAAATCCTGAGAATTTATTTTCTGACAGCATCGGCATTTATGTGCCCGGAATTAATTATGTATCAGGTAATGACAATACCGGAAATTATTTCCAGACGGGGAGCTTATGGGAACGTCCAGCAATTTTTGAGTTTTTTGATTTAAATGGAATAAAACAACTTTCTGAAACAGTTAATGTGCGTATTCATGGCGGTGATACGCGTTTAATTCCACAAAAAGCTTTACGACTTTATGCCGATACCTTTTTCACATTTCCCTTCTTCACTGATAAAAATATAAGTAGTTTCAAAACAATCATGTTGAGGAATTCCGGAAATGATAATACGAGTACCATGTTCAGAGACGCCTTCATGTCGGATTTGGTTTCTGAAATGGGTAGTGGGCTTGAATATCAGGCAAGCCTCCCATCTGTTATGTTTATCAATGGAGAATTCTGGGGAATACACAACCTTAGAGAAAGAATTGACAAATATTTTATTAGTTCCAATGGTAATGTTTCCTCTGATAATATCGACTATCTTGAAAAACACGGTATTGTAAATGAGGGCGACAACCTGCACTATTTTATGTGGTATTACTTTTTGGAAAGTGCTGATATGACAATCAACTCAAACTATGATTATATGTCATCAATGATTGACATTAATAACTTTACTGATTATAATATTGCACAAATTTACTTTGCAAATATTGACTGGCCAAGTAATAACCGTGACTTCTGGCGTCCTAAAGTTACCGGTGGTAAATGGCGTTGGATTGTTTTTGACACTGACTTTGGATTCGGCCTTGAGCCCTACAACCACTACGACAACAATACATTAGATTTTGCCACAACACCCAATGGACCTACAACACCTCCTTCATGGGATACAAATCAGCCATATGCAACCATGCAATTACGTAAGATGTTGCAAAATCCCAAATTCAGAAACGATTTTGTTAACCGCTTTGCTGATATGCTCAATACAAATTTTAATGCTGCTTATGTAGTCGAAAAAATTAATCAATTTCAACAACAATACAGCACTGCTATGCCTCAGCATATCGCCCGATGGTCGAAACCCAATGATATGTCTCAATGGAATAATAACATTGAACATTTAAGAGAGTTTGCACAATACCGACCAAGCTTTATCAGAAAATATATCATGGACTATTTCAATGAGATTGAAATTACTGCCACGGATATCTCCGATACAGCCTCTGTAACTTTAAATGTTAACGACACCACAATGGGTTATATAAGAATAAGTTCCATCTGCCCTTCGGAATTTCCTTGGTCAGGCATTTACTTTCACGACATACCAATTCCTATGAATGCTGTGCCAAAGCCGGGTTACAAGTTCAAACAATGGGCAGGTACTACTTCATCCAATCCCAACATACAACTTAATCTCAATTCAGATACCACTTTTACTGCTATATTTGAGATAGATTCTTCTTATGTACCACGTCTGCTTTTTATAAATGAACTTATGGCATCCAATTCTGCTACTGTTTCTGATGAATTTGGCGACTTTGATGATTGGATAGAAATTTACAATCCAAATAATGATACAATTAATATTGAAGGATTTTATCTGAGTGATAATTATTCACAACCAACAAAACATCAAATCCCTTTTGGAAACCCACAGACAAAGATACCACCTTATGGATTTCTTCTGCTATGGGCTGATGGAGAATCTGTTCAGGGTCCTCTCCACCTGAACTTTAAACTGACAGGCACAGGTGAATTGGTAGCTTTGTATGACACTTCTATTAACCTCATTGACAATATTTCTTTTGGAAATCAAACCCAAAATATTTCATACGGACGTTATCCTGATGGATATAACTACTGGAGAGATTTTGCTACACCAAGTCCGGGAAGCTCAAATACACTAACCCTGATTCAAAGCAATTATGAATCTTCACAATTATTTGCTTTCCCGAACCCCACAACAGGGATAATAAACTTTAACAGAGAAGTCAGTTCAGTTGAAATCATGGATCTTTTTGGTAAATTAAAGCTCTACGCTGAAAATGTTATAAAAGTAGATATCAGCCATCTGAATAAAGGAGTTTACCTCTTATGCATTAATAAAAAAGAAATTTTAAAATTGATTTTATACTGATTTTGATAGTTTTTAGGTTGTTGTATGTTCTCGTAAAATAACTAAGGTGCTTTAATATCACATTATATTTAAAACTTTTTTTTTTAATATATCCTGTCTTGCTTTTAGATTATAATTAATAAAATTAGTTATTTTTGTTATTATAAATCCTTCAATATTTTAATAGTAATACCTATGAGAAAAATTATGCTACTCTGTATTGTACTAAGTTCGATGAGCTTAAGAGCCCTAAGTCAGTCCAATGACACTATTACAGTGCAAACTTTTACTTTTGGATCACCACAGGATGCATGGTTTCAGTTTCCAGCAGATACTGTAAGATTTGAAAAGATATTAATGCTCTATACTCTTAAATGTAATCCTGCTCAAAATCCGGCTTGCGGAGAGTGGGATTATCTTACATATACCTATCTTCACGACCATACAGGGCTGACAGACTCCTCTATTGTTCACCAGCCTGTTTATCTTGTAAATGGCAATATAAAAGACACATTCAGTTTTGTTAATAATCCTACTTATTCGTATCAAACCGGTTGGCATTACAACGTAGTTCATGATGATACCACTTCGCTCAACACATTCGTTTTGGGAAATGATTCAATTCAGTCAGTACTCCCTTTCGCTTCCTCGTCACCGGTATCAAGAACACAATATTTATGGAAAGCTTCGGAACTTACAGTTTCAGGCATGGTAGCTGGCAATATTACAGGTATTCAATTCGATATTCATACATCAGGTAGCGAGCTAAAAAACCTTGTTTTACGAATGTTGTTAAGCCCATTAGATTCCCTATCTCAAAATAATTTCAACAATATTGGTTTCACTGAGGTTTACAGACATAATACCTTATTTGCTTCAAACGGATGGCAAAGCTTGCAATTCCTTACACCATTTTACTGGGATGGGACAAGTAATATTATCCTTGATGTTTGTTTTGACAATTCATTACCAGGCTCAGATAATATTGTCAAAGCTTCTGATGTGGCATTTCAATCAAGTTTGTTCCGTAAGGGCGACGACAGATGTATTAGTATTCATAATGGTGGTTATGTCAATGTTCCAATGAACAGTGATCTCAAGCAGATTGACTCACTGATAACTGTTTCTTTTTGGGCGTATGGAGATGCCCTATTACAACCCCAGAACGGAAGTTGTTTTGAAGCAGTTGATACAAATGGGAACAGGGTATTAAATGCTCATGTTCCATGGTCGGACAATAGTATTTACTGGGATGCAGGTAATGATGGTAGTTCTTTTGATCGCATCAATAAAGCAGCCACAGCCGATATCATTAAAGGAAGATGGAATTACTGGTCTTTTACAAAGAATGTCACCTCCGGCTCTATGAAAATTTACCTTAATGGTGTACTATGGCATAGTGGTAATTCAAAATTACGCTCTTTTAAAGAAATCACAAAATTTCATATTGGTAAAGGGACTGAAAATAGTTCACAATCCTACGAAGGGCGGATGGATGAATTTGCTGTATTCAACACCGAACTTAACCAGTCTGCCATTCAAAACCACATGCAAAAAGGAATTACAACTTCTGATCAGTATTACAATAACCTTGTGGTTTACTATAAATTTAACGATAACAGCTATATTTCAGCTATTGACAGTGCACCGGCAAACCATTCTGATGCCATCTTTACAAGTATAGGTAACCCCATGAAAAATGCCATTGATTATGTCAGCGATTTTACCACAAGTAGTTTGAGACCCAATGTAAATTTCCAACAAGGGATTTTCACTTCCCACATTGATTCTGTATTCGTTTTAGATTCTGCAGTAAACACCCCTGTACAGATTATCACTTACACAGATTCTATTTATAATCCCGGACTTCCGGTTGATACACTCAATGTATGGCTGGCTGATTATTACACTTATCTCTACAATGCATCAGGTATAATTACTGATTCAGTCTATGTATCACCAGACAGTACTATGATTCTCAGCTATTATGACTATTATAAAAAATTTCCTCAGGTAATCAGATATGAACTGGCACGTTACATTACACCCTATGGTAACGGGCTTAGTCTTGGTTCAGGATGGACATGGACTTTTGATGTTACCGACTATCGCACATTGCTCTCAGATAGTGTTCATTTGACAGCCGGTAACTGGCAAGAACTTCTCGACATGCGTTTCGTCATGATAAAAGGAACCCCTCCCAGAGATGTGATTGGTATTCAGAACTTGTGGAACGGAGGTTTTAATTACGGACAAACTGCTGATCCTATTGAAAACCATTTGATACCCAAACAGGTTTATATTCCAAGTAATGCTCAAACTGCGCGTTGGAAATCAAGAATAACAGGTCATGGTATGGACACACCTCAAAATTGCTCGGAGTTTTGTGCAAAAAATCATTTTTTTAAAGTAAACGACAGCCTTAAATTCACTCAACTTGTCTGGCGTAACAACTGTGACCTTAACCCTCTTTATCCCCAAGGAGGTACATGGGTTTATGACAGAGCTAACTGGTGTCCTGGGGCTGAAGTATGGACTTACGATTTTGAAATTACGCCTTTTATCACCGCAGGTGATTCAATCACTCTTGATCATGATGTACAACCATATACAAGCACAGGAGGGTGGAACTATTATCAGATAGAGGACCAGTTGGTTACTTACGGAGCACCAAATTTCATATTAGATGCTGCTATTGAAAATGTATTATCTCCCACTAAAGACCAAATGTGGGGTCGTTTAAATCCAATCTGCAAAAACCCTTCAGTAATTATTAAAAATAATGGCATAACAAATCTCACCTCTTTAGATATTACCTACGGTATAACAGGTGCAAACACATCTGTATTTCACTGGACCGGTCTTCTCAAATTCACCGAAACAGCTACTGTCCAGCTCGACACCTTTGCGTGGATGCAAGGTGCAACTACTTTTACAACTACAATCAGTAATCCAAACGGCGGAACCGATCAATACACAAACAACAATACAAGGACAACTCCCTTTACTTATGTTCCGGTTATGCCATCAAAATTTATGATTGAATTCAAAACTAACAATTATCCATCCCAGAATGCATTTACTCTAAGCGATAATAATGGAAATATAATATTGTCGCGTTCCGGATTGACTGCAAATACAATTTACCGTGATACACTTGAACTGACAGATGGTTGTTACGAATTTAAACTCACTGACACAGGAGAAGACGGGCTTACATGGTGGGCAAATACATCCCAAGGTAATGGTTATCTGCGTTTTAAAAGTGCATACAATCCCACTATTCTTAAAAATTTCAATTCTGATTTTGGTGGGGAAGTATATATGCAATTTACTGTCGGACTATCAAGCAATGTTGAAGATTACATTTTCACGAATAAACCTGAGTTGAAGATTTATCCTAATCCAGCAAGCAATATGGTATTTATTGACTTTGATTTACCGGCAAGAGAAAGTGGCTCGATTGAAGTTTATGATGTTTTGGGGCATCTTGTTCATTCTTTTCTTTTTACTGAAAAAATTGCAGAGAATCTAATTCTTGATGTAGAATCTTTTACGTCAGGTGTTTATATTATCATACTTAAAACAAACAATTATTCTGTATCAAAAAAACTAATATGTGGTTTTAATTAGTAATATTTATTAAAAACATTCACTATTATTAAATTTGTTTTTTACTTTTGTTTCCAAAATCTAAGTTTTATGAAAAATTTATCACTTATATTATTATTTCTTTTATCTCAAAACTTCGTTTTCTCTCAAACGTTGAAAATTAATGAAATAATGGCCAGTAATGCAAGTATTATTTCTGATGAATTTGGGGAATACAACGATTGGTTTGAGATCTACAACTATGGAAATGACACAGTTAATATTGCCGGCTTTTATATCACAGATACTATAGGCAACAATGACAAACATCAGATACCGGCAGGATATGCCATTACCAAAATCCCGCCCCAAGGTTATTTGATTCTCTGGGCTGACAATGATACTTTGCAATACGGCCCTACACACCTGTCTTTTAAACTAAGTGCCGGAGGCGAACAAATAGGGATAATAGCTCCTGACGGTTTGACAATTATTGATTCTGTTACTTTTGGCCAACAAATTACTGACATCTCCTACGGAAGATATCCCAACGGCAATAATAACTGGCTTTATTTTAACTTCCCTACCCCTGGTGCCAGCAATAGCAATGTATCTATTGAAGAAGATAATGCTCAAAAAACATTTCAATATTTTCCAAATCCCGTGTCAGAAAATGTTGTTTCATTCAATGAAGAAATCAGCTTTAAACTTTTCAATATTAACGGAAAATTTATTAACTATTTTGAAAATGTCACAGAAATGCATACAAATGATTTGCAACAAGGAATGTACTTGATGATGTTGGATAATGGAATGCAGGCCAAACTTGTTATCCTAAATAAATAATTAAATTATTTTCATAATATTTAATTTTTTCTTATTTTTGAAAACTAAATACTAAAAATTAAGGAGGTTCCCATGAGCAAAAATTATATTTGTCCTCATTGCAAAGGTCAGTTAATGATTGAAAAAGACATTATTTTCCTGACAAAAACAAAATCCGGGGCTTCAGGCCTTGTTCTTATCAGCCCTGAGATAGGTGATTACAGTTATAAAAGCCATCCTTCGGTCAAATACAAAGATGGTGACCATGTTAATTTTATTTGTCCGATTTGTTATGAGAACCTGGATGCTAAGGAGTATGAAACAAAAAATCTGGCAAAAATTTATATGATTGATGAGAACGGGAAACAACATAACATCGTTTTCTCAAAAATTAAAGGTCAGAAATGCACCTATAAAATTTCTGATGATACATTTGAAGCTTATGGAAAAAATTCAGGAGAATATATGAATTTTTTCGGAGAAAGTTCGATTTTTTGATTCCTCAGGTCTTTTTGACAATACATCATCTTAAAATATACGAGAATAGCCTTCCTTTTATATTGTGAGTGAATTTGAAAGATATGTACAAATTCTCGGCACATTACAATATTTATAATTGTTTCAAATGTATTATTTTCATTATAAATGAATACAACACCTCAGCCAGTGCTTTTTCTCAAGATAAATTTGTTTTTTTTGCAAAAAAAAACCATCTGGAGGATGGTTTTTGTAGAAATTAGTATTTCTTTTCTTTGATTTTGGCTTTCTTTCCCTTAAGATCTCGAAGATAATAAATTCTTGCTCTTCGAACCAAACCTCTTTTATTCACTTTAATTTCTTCCACAAACGGCGAGGAAACAGGTATAATTCTTTCTACACCAATATTACCAGAAATCTTTCTAACAGTAAAAGTTTCGGAAGCACCACTGCCTGACCTTTGTATTACAACACCCTGAAACTGCTGGATACGCTCTTTATTCCCTTCAATGATTTTATAACTCATACTTATTGTGTCTCCTGCTTTAAAAGCAGGTAATTCTTTAACAGGTACATATGTTTGCTGTACAAATTGGATTGTCTCGCTGCGGTTCATTTTATTTATATTTTATTATTTATATATATTTGCCTTCTAAAATGGAAGTGCAAAATTAATCTTTTTTTTAATTCTATAAACTTTTTTTTTAAAAATATTATTTTTTTTTAATCTGATTCAGATATCAATGAATTATAGATTAAAACTGTTTTGAAAACTAAAATAAATTAATAAATCAAATATATGTTTTTAATTTTGCATTATAATTCAAATTTTAACCTTAGATGAATAAAAGTATAATAAGCTTCTCGCACATTTTATTATTTTTAATTATTGTAATATTTTTTTTTAGTGAGTCATGCACGCCCCCAAGAGCTGTTTTTAATTCAGGGAAAGTAACTGCACACAAAAACATAGTTGTTGGAGGAGATTTTTCTGCAAACATATCCACCCATTTTGCCAAAGAACTTTATAATAATATCGAAGGCATTGTAACACCAATTTTGAATGAAGACAGCATTATTCTTGATGATCAGGTTCTTCAACTTAATAAAAGTGCGATGGCTTATGCTTTGGATCCTTTTGGGTCAGGTTATGGTTTTTACCTGCGTTACGGAATATTACCAAATACAGACATAGGTTATAGATATACTTCGGGAACCCATGTTTTTGATGGAAGGTACCAGTTTCTCGGAACATCCAAAAACGAAAATGAGAACAATAACATTCATGGTAGTATAGGTTTTCAATATTCATCAAAAAGCTATAATTTACCAAGTTGGAGTGGCTTAGATAAAGTTCAGAGTTTACTGGATTTCGAATTTAATAGAAAAGACATGTTGTTTCCACTCATTTTCAGTTTGCCATTCGGATCTGATGAAAAGTATGGCAGCTTTGGATGGGGATTGGTTTACAGTCATTCATTCATTAAGTATGGTATAAATAATGAAAATATATATGACACTCTCAACAGTGTCTCGCCTGAGCTTATTGACTTTATTAATCAGAATCAGAATTTTTCTTCGGTTGGCGGTTTTATCAATTTAAAACTAGGATACAAATTTATTTACCTAGTACCTTCTTTCGCTATCTATTACCAGAATTATGGAAATTACATGCTTCTTGATGGCAGTCAAACTAAATTTAAAGGTTTTTCTTTTATTCCTTACATAGGCATTCAGGTGAATCCCACTTTTTTTAAAAAAAATAAAAATCAACATCCATCTGTAAACAGAAATTTGTAGATATTTTTAAAATTTTTTACTCCCCTACTTAAGATAATTAACCATAATCAAAAAATATTCTTCTCATTTTCAATAACTTAATAAAAATTAACAAATTTTATTAAAAATAATTGTGGTATTACAATACCTTTTTATATTTTTGCATTGCAATACCAAAATAACACAATATACAAATGTCGAAAATTGTAAACATATCTGAAGCCGCTTCATTAGCCATTCATAGTCTTGCTCTTATAGCACAGTCTAACGAAATGATCAGCACAATTGACATTGCAAAAATCACAGGATTTTCGAAAAATCATCTTTCAAAAGTTCTTCAAATACTTGTAAAAAATGGATATATAAATTCTACAAGAGGTCCAAAAGGTGGTTTTGTTTTGAAAGCAAAAGCAGAAGAAATTTTTTTACTTGAAATTTACGAACTTTTTGAAGGAAAGCTACAGCAAACACATTGTTCATTGCATTCTGGAAAATGTCCTTTTAAATCTTGCGTTTTTGGGGGACTTACAGGTAAATTCACAAATGAATTTTACAACCATATGAACAACCATACTATCGCTCATGTAATTCACTAAAACAATATAAAAATGAAAAGAACAATAATAAAAATAAATGAAGACTTATGCAATGGCTGCGGTTTGTGCGTATCAGGTTGTCATGAGGGCGCCCTGCAGATTATTGATGATAAAGCACGTATGATAAGCGACTTGTTTTGCGACGGATTGGGTGCCTGTATAGGTGAATGCCCGGTTGGAGCCATAGAATTAATTGAGCGAGAAGCTGAACCCTATAATGAAGCTGCTGTCATGGAAAGAATTACCCCAAATGGTGAAAGTACAATCATAGCCCACCTAAATCATCTTTTTGACCATAATGAGATGGTATTTTATAATGAGGGTTTAAAATGGCTTGAAGAGAAAAATATCAACATAAATAAATCAAAATTAAAATCAAAAAAACAAGAAAATATGAATAATGAACATAAGCATTTTTCAGGATGTCCCGGAAGTATGTCACGGGAACTAAAACCGATTACAAACCAAAGTGAGGAGATGACTTCAAATATTAAACAATCTTCCGAGCTCAGACAATGGCCTGTGCAATTACACTTAATTAATCCGTCTGCATCCTATTTCCAAAATGCTGATGTATTATTAGCTGCTGATTGTGTGGCCTTTGCCATGGGGAACTTTCATACGGACTATCTAAAAGGAAAAAGTTTAGCAATTGCATGTCCAAAACTTGATTCAAATAAAGAGATTTATCTTGAAAAATTAGTATCAATGATTGAAAACTCAAAAATTAACACCCTTTCAGTTATGATTATGGAAGTTCCATGTTGCGGTGGTTTGGCCCAGATGGCTAAAATGGCTTCTGAAAAAGCCTCACGCAAAGTGCCTGTAAAATTGATTGAAATAGCATTAGATGGAAGCGTGATTGAAGAAAAATGGATGTAAAAAAGTTTCAAAATAAATAATAACTAAAAAATTACTAACTAAAAAAATTAAAATTATGAGTATGTTTTGTTTTCAATGTCAGGAAACTGCAAAAGGTGTAGGATGCACCATCGCCGGTGTTTGCGGCAAGAAAGAAGATTTAGCACAAATGCAAGATGTATTAATTTATGTTCTTAAAGGGCTTTCCATTTATGCGATAGAAGCTCGAAAACATGGTAAGGAAAATGATGTTGTTAACAAGTTCGTATTTGACGGCTTGTTTATGACAATTACAAATGCCAATTTCGACAAGGCACGTTTTGTTGAAAAAATTTCTGAAGGAATTAAATTACGTCAGGACATAGAGGTTGATCTTGATAAAGCAGGTATTAAAATTGACAAAAGTAAGCTTCACCATTCTGCTTTGTGGAATCCAATGTCAACAAAGGAATATGAACTTATGGCTCCTTCAGTAGGTGTTTTAAGTACAAATAACGAAGACATTAGGTCATTAAGGGAGCTTTTGGTTTACGGGATTAAGGGAATGGCTGCATATGCAGAACATGCATTCAATCTTGGCTATACTGATAATAATTTGTTTAAATTTATGCAGGAGGGATTGGCTGCAACAACAAATAACAATCTTACGGCAGAAGAACTTGTTGCACTGGTTTTAGAATGCGGTTCTAAAGGTGTAAGTGTCATGGCTCTTTTAGACAAGGCAAACACTTCGACTTATGGAAACCCTGAAATTTCTAAAGTCAATATCGGTGTAAAAGGCAATCCTGGTATTCTTATTAGCGGCCATGATTTGAAAGACATGGAAGAGCTTCTTAAACAAACAGAAAACAGCGGTGTTGATATTTACACCCACAGCGAAATGTTACCTGCACATTATTACCCTGCTTTTAAAAAATACAAACATTTTGTAGGCAACTACGGAAATGCTTGGTGGAAACAAAGAGAAGAATTTGCTACATTCAACGGACCCATACTTTTTACAACCAACTGTATTGTTCCGCCACCTGCCAATGCTGTTTACAAGGATAAAATATACACAACAGGTGCTTCCGGTTTAGACGGTGCGACTCATATAACAGCAAATGCTCATGGTAAAAAGGATTTCAGCATGATCATCGAACACGCAAAAAAATGTGCACCACCTACAGAAATTGAAAAGGGTGAAATTATAGGCGGATTTGCACATAATCAGGTTATTGCATTGGCAGATAAAGTGGTGGATGCAGTTAAGTCGGGTGCAATTAGAAAATTCTTTGTTATGGCCGGATGTGATGGCAGAATGAAAACACGAGATTACTATACCGAATTTGCCGAAAAACTTCCAAAAGATACTGTCATTCTTACTGCAGGTTGTGCAAAATACCGTTATAACAAATTACAACTTGGTGATATAGGTGGCATCCCGCGCGTTTTAGATGCAGGACAGTGTAACGACTCCTATTCTCTGGCCGTAATTGCCCTTAAACTTAAAGAAGTATTTGAACTGAACGATGTTAACGATTTGCCAATTGCATACAATATTGCCTGGTATGAACAAAAAGCCGTTATTGTATTACTGGCATTACTCTCTCTTGGTGTAAAAAATATTCACCTCGGCCCTACCCTTCCAGCTTTCTTATCTCCTAATGTTGCAAAAGTCCTTGTTGAAAAATTTGGTATTGCACCTATTGGAAGCGTAGATGAGGATATGAAAATATTTTTGAATTAAGATTACTGCAGAGCTGAAAACAGAGGTGAAGAAGAACTTCTTCACCTCTGTTTCAAAATTTAATATTATAAATAAAAAAAATATAAAAAATGACAAACAACGAATTTGAAAAAGGGAAAGTATTTACTTTTAATAAAGAAGTTGAATACGCTAATGGCTCTATAGTCAGCAAAATTATTCTAAAAAAAGAAACAGGAAATGTGACCTTATTCTCATTTGCCCAAGGTCAAAACTTAAGTGAACACACAGCTCCTTTCGATGCTATGGTTCAGGTAATTGAGGGAATTGCCGAAGTTATTATCAATAAAGAAGCATTCATTCTTAAACAAGGTGATACCATTATCATGCCTGCTGATATTCCACATGCTGTGAATGCTGTTGAGAAGTTTAAAATGGTACTGACAATGATTAAAAGTTTTTAACAGAAATTAAGAACAACAATTTGTTGCAAATTACTGTATATCACTCCTTTAAATTAATTTTAAACAATCTCATTTTTAAATATTTATTAAAAATAAAAATAAATTTATTTTATTTGCATTTTTTTAAAAAAATGTTATAAATTTGGCTTTTGATAAAAAGATTATAATCACATTTAAACCTATATTAATCGAAACAAGATATGCATTTATAAAATAAATTCATATTTTTTATTTTATCGATTAATATATTTAATATGTCTGTTTATCAAGCTGTTTATTATTTAAAATTTAAATAATGAGAAAACTTATACTATTACAAATATTTCTATTCATAAGCCTTCATTTCACACTAAACGCACAGTTTTTTAACAACGGTGGTAAAATAAAAGTGTGCAAAAATGCAGAAATGTATATAAAAGGTAGTGTTTTGAACGATTCAGGCTATTTTAACAACAATGGACTTATCATCATGATGAATGATTTTATTAACCATACCGTTTTTGAATCTGGTCCTGATAGTTATGTAAAATTGGAAGGAGATACTCAAGAAGTTGGCGGCACAGAATTAATACCTTTCTGGCACTTATTTATATCAGGTACAAACAATAAGGATTTTACAGGCCCCACACAGATAAACGACAGTCTCAAATTCATTCAGAACAAAATTATTTTAGCCGACAGCAATATCACACTAACTTTTACAGGTCACATTTATCATCCATCTCCAGCGAAACATATTGTAACTATAGGCGAAGGTTTTCTTGTAAAAAAGATGGTTCCTGTTGGCACAGATTATCTTTTCCCTGTCAGCGATACACTTAATACGTATAAACCTGTAATCCTGAATTACATCGGCAATACAGATACCTTTGCCGTAAGAGTAAAAACAGGCATTCATCCTACTACAGGAGCAGATACAACTACTGTTTACAGCACTTTCTACATTCATGAAAGTAATCCGGGAGGTACCAGTGCTTCATTAAGCCTTGGATGGAATACATGGGACGAACAACCCGCTTTTAATAATTCATGGGCATTGATGTGGCGAAATCTTTATGGCGTTTGGCACCCACAAAGTGGAAATCCTGGTGGCATTATCAACCAACCTGAAACTGACTGGTACTACAAAGTTAATGGATTAACAGGTTTTAATCCACCAAATGCAGCTTTCATGATCAGAAGTATGCCTGTACCAACTATTACTCTTAAGCCACTTCCGGCTGAAGTTTGTGAAGGTGTAGATGCATATTTCACTATTGATGCTGTTTCTATGCTTCAAGTTTATTATCAATGGCAGGTCAATTGTGGAGGAACTTGGTCAGATATTATTGATGACATTACCTACAGTGGCAGTCAAACAAACTATTTAACTATTAGAAAACCTGCATATTCGATGAATGGCTGTTTGTACAGATGTATTGTATCAAATGATGCCGGTTTCCAAATGTCTGATGTTGTAACATTAACTGTTTTTCCAAAACCTCTTGCAGATTTTTATGCAGTTGAAACAGAAATTCAAGTGCAACATTATGCCGAATTTCATGATCTTTCTACCAATGCATCGTACTGGGAATGGGAATTTGGTGAAGGCAGCACATCCACCGACCAAAACCCTATTCAGTATTATTATGTTGACGGCTTCTACAGCGTCACTCTGATTGTTACCAGCCCTGATGGTTGTAAGGACACTTTAATTAGAAAAGATTACATTGACGTTGTAGGTCCAGATATTTATGTACCTTCCCTATTTACACCTAATGGTGATGGCGTAAATGATGTACTTTATGTACGTGGTGAAAAAATTGAAAATTTTAATTTTGCTGTTTACAACCAATTGGGAATTGAATTGTTCCAAACAACAAATCAAAATTTGGGATGGGCTGGTTCTTCAGGAGGAGTAATGCATCCGGATGGTAATTATTTATGGGTTGTTACTGGTTTAACAAGGAGAGGCAAAATTATTCAGGAACAAGGGGTTGTTACTATAGCCAAATAAATATGAAAACAAAAATTTACATACTTGGCATTTTACTGATTAGCTCACTGATAATATCGGCGCAAGATCCACACGTTTCACCCTTTGCATCCAGTGCTATATCTATTAATCCTGCTGCCACAGGATATTTCCAGAACCGCGATTTAAGAATTCATGCCAATTACAAAAACCAGTGGGCAGGTATTTTACCAAAGGGTTTTACAACCACATCCCTTGCTATTGATAAACCTATTTCCTCAAAAAATATTGGCATTGGTGTGATGGTTCAAAATAATGCTGCAACTACAGGTGCAATGAAAAACCTTGACATTATGGCTTCATTCGGTTATCAAGCACAACTTACCAGACAAAGAGGAAGTAAAGGCGCACAATATCTGAATTTTGGAATTCAGGCAGGTATTAAACAGATAGGATTTATGCCTGATAAGCTGACAACAGACAATCAATATGTTGAAGATGTAGGATTTGATGCTTCTTTACCAAGTGGAGAGAACTTCACAAATACTTCCAAAATTCTTCCTGATTTTAATTTTGGTGCTTTATGGTATGTTGGCAGCAACCGAAGTTTTTCAAGAGCCGACAGGGTAAGGATTCTTCCTTACGCAGGTATATCTATTTCCCACCTAGCTAAGCCAAATTTGTCATTTTACGGAACTTCAAACAGCAAATTACCAAGAAAATTCCTTTTTCATGCAGGTGCCGAATTTCAAACCTCGACAAAATTTGCTTTGCAACCTATGTTTATAATATTTAACCAAGGACCAAATACACAATACAATGCAGGAACTACAGCCAATTTTAAAGCTACTAATGATGCCACATTTATTTTAGGTTCTTTTTACAGAAGCAGTGATGCCATAATAGCTCTTACTGGTATTAAATATCAAGATTTCATGTTTTTATTCAGTTATGACATCAATACTTCATCTTTAAAACATACAACTAATGCTAACAGCGGTATTGAGATAACCCTCAGGTATGTTCTGACCACGGAAGTTAGGAATAGACCATTTTTATAGTAAATATTAAAATCAATAAATTACATTAATAAACCATGAGAAACAAAATCATTTTAACATTAGCCATCTTAATTATCGGAAGTTTTTTGACATCTAATGTCAAAGCTCAAGTAGATAATAATGTAGGTATCGGTACATTAACACCGCATCAGACAGCCATATTGCATCTTGAGGCTACCAAACAGGGGTTTTTACCTCCATGTTTATCAACCATACAAAGGGATTCCATAATAGGTCCACATATTGGTTTGTTGTTATTTAATACTACGGACAGTACCATGCAGTATTGGAATGGAGAATGCTGGATGCATGTATTTCAGGAAAATTGTGATGATTGTTTGTTTGATATTTATTTAAGTGATACCGCAGGAACTATTAACCGCACCACTGTTGACTCTCTGATTATCACAATCACAGTACAGCAATCTTCCGGTACACCGCAGACAATTGGTTTGTTTTACCTTACAAACACACCTCCAGGGGTAACAATAACAATGACTAACCCATTGATTAACTATAGTGGAAGTTGTGATATGATTGTACATTCCAATATTTTTGCAACACCAGGTGTATATCCTATTGCCGTTCAAGGGATATGCGGTTCAATTGTCAAATTCAAGTTGTTTCAGTTGACTATAGAACCTTGCTATATTGTCAATATCACTTCCCCTACAACGAATTACAATTTGCAATCGGCAGCCAACCTACCAGGTCCGGGTAATCCAATATGTGTCGTCGCAACCGTTTATCCAGGTGTTGAGATGACCAGCAATGCAACCAATATACCCGTTTTCACTCATGGGAACCTTGATGCCCAGTCGCATGTAGGGATAATTAACCATGGTGCCATGTTGGCACGTGGTGGCGATGGTGCTGTTGGAGGAACATTCAGTACATTTGGTAACCCTGGAGAACCAGGTGGTAATTGTATAAACATGACAACAAGATTATCATTGATGACAAATACATTTGGATATCATTATGCAGGCGGCGGCGGCGGTGGCTCTGTTGGTCTTGGGTATTCCTTCAATATTCCAATTATCGGCACATTTGCAATTGCAGTTGGTGCAGGTGGTGGTGGCGGTGCTGCCTTAGGTGAAGGAGGAACAAGTCTTCTCGGAGGTATTCAGATTAATATATTCCAGGCCGGTCATGATGCTACAGGTGGCGTTATGGGAGTTGGTGGACTTGGAGGAGACCTTAACTATCCTATTCAGGTACCTCTCGGACCAGTAAATGCTACAATTACACCCGGCGGTCACGGAGGACATGGTGGTGGCTACGGACAACCAGGGGGTGCCGGTTACCTCTATGTGCATTTATTGGTACAAGTAACTCTTCCATGGCCAATTGGAACTATTACTATTATTAATATGAACATTAATATACCTATCAATTTTCCTCCTGGTGGACAACCGGGCAACATGATAAAGAGAAATAATTACCCACTCATCGGCATACCTCTTACAATGCCGGATTCATACTACCAATCAACCTACTTTAAAGGTTATGTTGGCAATTAATTTTAATAAACTCAATTTATCAAAATAATTAATCCAAGAAAAAATGAAAAAAATACTTATTATCAGCTTCCTATTTTTAAGCACGGCCATATTGCCAGCTCAAAATATTAATAACGTTACTATTAAAACTACAGTTAAAGCTGAAGGTTTTGATGGCATTATAACATGGTATATTAACAATGGGAAACTTGCTTTTGATGTCGAATACGAATTTAATGGTACCCTTTACAGCAGCCGATTTATTCCTGATTTGAATAGTGGTATGTTAAATATTTTAACCCATACCGGTGGTATGAAAATGAAATCAAGTGCTCCTGCAAGCGATATTCAACCCACTGCTTCTTTTGACAGGAATATACTCGAAATTGAAAGACTTGGGGATGCAGAATTTTCAGGAATTGCTTGTCAGAAATTTATAATCAGAACATCTAACAATATCATTGAATGTTATATTGATCCGGGTATTAATATTAACTACTACAATTATGAATCTTTTATCAAATCTGACCATGCTTTACTTGCCCTTAAAGATTTACGTATGAAAGGCTTTCCTATTGCCGTTAAAACTACTGACTTAGAAGGAAAGATTATTAATGTTGTAGAAACTATTGATATGAGAGTTAACTCTGTTTCTGATGACATCTTCAGAATTGGCAGCGAATATAAAACTTTTGAAGAATTAAACCCAATGCCTGTTCAGGAATAATATTTTTTTTTTCACATAAGAACACCTTAAACTAGATATAGTTTAAGGTGTTTTTTTATTTAAAAAATGTTTAAGTATGTTTTATAAATAGAAGTCAATTTTTTAATTATTTTTGTAATCCAAATAAAATTAATTTAATCATGAAAACAACCTCTTTTAGAATTTTTTCTTATGCATTTATAATTACTATTATAATAGCCTCATGTGTTCCGGCACGCCAGTACGAAGAAATGAAGGCAAAGAGACTTGAATGTGAAGAAGAACTTAGGGTTAGTAGAGCTGAGAACCAGACAGTAACCACTAATAATAATGAGATGCGAGAAAAAGTAAATTTAATGACCAGACAAATGGAAGGACTTATGAATGACACTACAATTCTGGGAGCAACTCAAAGAAGGCTTACTGAAAATTATGACCAATTGAACAGAACATATAATTTACTTTTAGATAAAAACAGGGAGTTATTGGAAGGTAGTTCAAACGAAACACGCAGAATACTTGAACAGCTGCAACAAACCCAGGAAGAACTTCAAAAGAAAGAAGATGACCTAAAAAAGGCTGAAGAAGAGATGCTGATTAGAAGAAGAGAGTTAGATTCTTTAAGCATACAACTGAATACTGCAATGGCTGATATGACTGCAAAAGAAGCCAGAGTTAAAGAGTTACAGGAAATACTTGACAGACAAGTTGCCATAGTAAATACTCTAAAGGAAACTGTATCCAATGCATTATTAGGATTTGAAGGACAGGGACTTACTGTTGATGTCAGAAACGGCAAAGTATATGTTTCTTTGGAAGAAAGCCTGCTTTTTGCATCAGGAAGGTTTGATGTAGATGCCAAAGGTGTGGCTGCTCTTAAGGAACTTGCCAAGGTTCTGGAAACAAATCCAGACATAAATGTATTAATTGAAGGACATACCGATAACGTTCCATACAGAGGTTCAGGACAAATTAAAGACAATTGGGATCTGAGCGTTATGCGTGCCACAGCTATAGTTAAAATTCTGTTACAGGGTACCACAATTGCACCTGAACGACTTTCTGCTTCAGGAAGAAGTGAATACCTTCCTTTAGACAATACTGATAGCAGAGAAGGTCGTGCTAAAAACAGAAGGACAGAAATCATTCTGACTCCTAAACTCGATCAGCTTTTCCAGATTATAGAATCAAACTAAATATTAAAAGACTCATCAGGTTTTTCTACAATTGCTCCACTGCTATATTTTAGGGTGCCATATTTTCTTGAAGGAGACTCGATAAATTCACCAATACCAAGGCTTTCCCACTTTGAATCAACAAGAGTTATTGTTTCATCATTAGCACAGATAATGTTTGGCCAGTCTTTTAAGAAATTATCAATTTTCTTTGTTTTCATGGTTCCATCCATAAAAAGCATGTATTTCCCTGATACGTGTTTAACAATTTGACAATCTCTTGAAGGTTCAATATTATTAGCGCTACGCCATATTAAATCCTTATAATCACTCGGTTTAACAAGGTGCTCAATAAAAAGGACCACTTTTATATCAGAAAAAGCTGGTAAACTTGAAATTTCATTTTTCAATAGTTCAAAATCTTGGAAATTCTCCTTTTTCACTGCAATAATCAAAATCGCATATTGATTTTCAAGAAGTTCTCTATTAAAATCAATAATAAATGTGTGTGCAGACCTTAATGATTCTAGCACATTTAACGTTTCTGCAAAGTCTGGAAGCACATTTGTCTCAGTAGGTGTTGCATCAATTCCCAATTTGCCCCCGTACCCTGTTTTATCAACAGAATGGTCAAGTACATCTAATGGACCTTTGCTTAAAAGCAAATCTCTTTTAATGTCAATACTTCTGATAATTTTTTCAAATAAAACCCATATATTATTAATATCAACAGAATCATCAACAACAAACAATACTTTATTAAGCATCATTTGTCCGGCTCCCCACAGCGAATTCATCACTTTAAAAGCATGCCCCTCATAAGCATTTTTAATTTTTACAATGGCGATATTATGAAACACACCTTCTGCGGGTAAAATCATATCCAAAAGCTCTGGAAGCATGGTTAATCGTATCGGCATCAGGAAAATTCTCTCAGTAGCCTTGGCCATCCAAGTATCTTCTTGTGGAGGAATACCAACAACTGTGGCAGGGTAAATGGCATCTTTCCGGTGTGTAATACATGTTATATGAAATACAGGGTAAAAATCGGCAAGTGAATAAAAACCTGTATGATCTCCAAAAGGGCCTTCAAGTCGATACGGTTCTTCAGTGTCTATATAACCTTCCAAAATAAAATCCGCATTTGAGGGAACATAAATATCATTAGTCAAGCATTTTACGAGTTCAACTTTTTTCTTTTGAAGGAAACCTGCAAGGATATATTCGTCAATATTTTCAGGAAGTGGTGCTGATGCAACATAGGAAAGAACTGGTGGTCCCCCTATAGAAACGCTGACGGGCATCCGTTTTTTTTGTTTTTTATAAGCTAAGAAATGTTTTGCTGCATCTTTATGTTTGTGCCAGTGCATACCGGTGGTATTATTATCGAATACCTGCATACGATACATGCCGACATTGCAAATACCAGTCTCAGGGTCTAATGTATGAACTGCAGGTAAAGTAATAAAAGGCCCTCCGTCAAAAGGCCAGCATGTTAAAACAGGAAGTTGATTTAAATCAATGTTTTCTAAAATAACTTCTTGAGAAGCACCTTTGCCCTTTAATCTCCTAGGCATCCATTTACCAATATCATTCAATTCAGACAGGAGTCTCATTTTATCAAGAAAACTCAATTGCTGAGAAGTAAATTTTCTAAACAATCTTAGAATTTCATCGCCAATATCATTAAATTTTTCAACACCTAGAGCCATACACATTCTTTTCTCAGAACCCATAGCATTTAATAAAAGCGGAAACTTTGTACCAGTGTTTTCGAACAATAGTGCTTTATTAATATTTTTAACTACACGGTCATTAATTTCGGCAGCTTCAAGAATTGATGAAACAAAAATTTTGATTCTGATAAGCTCATTTTCCCTTTCAAGAGCAGTAATGAATTCATTAAGATTTTTAAAGTACATATTTAATTATAATAGCTGTTTAAGTTAAAGAAAATCAAAAATTCATTATTTGCTAAATAGAAGATATATTCCTTTCAACATAGTTGATTCAAAAATAACCAAATTCTATGATTTACATCAATAAATTTAAACTTACAGCCATTACAATCATGCCTAAAATTAGGCCATAAACGGCAAGGTGATTTTCACCATATTCACGGGCAGCGGGCAAAAGGGTATCGAATGAAATGTACACCATTATTCCAGCAACAATTGCATAAAGGGCACCGAAAAGGCCTGCACTTAAAAAAGGCATTAGAATTATAAAGCCTAAAATGGCACCAACCATTTCAGATAATCCTGAGAGTAAGGACCAGAAAAAAGCTTTCTTACGACTTCCGGTACTATAATAAATGGGAACAGCAACAGCTATACCTTCAGGAATATTATGAATAGCAATGGCAATAGCAATGGCAATACCTGTTGTAGGTTCCTGAAGTGCAGTAATAAATGTAGCCAAACCCTCTGGAACATTGTGAATGGTAATTGCTAAAGCCGTAACCAAACCAACCCGTTTAAGCTTTTTAAAATTTTTTGAGGTATCAACCGAGTTATTTTTCTCACTCATATCTTCAACCATCCTTATCTCATGAGGGTTTTCAAAATTGGGTATCAGTTTATCAATCAGCGCAATTATAAACATGCCTCCAAAAAAGAAAACAATAGTGAGCCATTTCCCTGAATTTTCACCATTGGCACTGTTAAAATAATCAAGTGAACCCTGATACAATTCTATCATAGAAATAAAAATCATCACACCGGCAGAAAAGCCTAGAGCAACAGACAAAAACTTTGTGTTAGTTTTAGTGGTGAAAAAAGCCAGCAAACTACCTATTCCTGTAGATATACCGGCAATGAATGTAAGTAAAAAAGCAAACAAAATGTCCTGAGTTTCCATTGAACAAAATTAATTAAAAATAATTCTTTAAAAAATTTTGGATATAAAAAAACTTTATATATTTGCAATGCAAATGGTTTCTAAATAATTTACAATTATTGGGACTAAGAGGGAATCCCGTTAAAATCGGGGGCTGTACCCGCAACTGTAAGTTCTTCCGTAAAACCGGAATTTGTACGCAAAGCCACTGTTTCAAAAATGAAATGGGAAGGCAACAAAAGAACAAGCCAGGAGACCTACCAAATGCTTTTTATATTTCAAATGCTTCGGGCTAAAAGCAAATGGGAACTTAAAATTCATTTTTAGTTTCTTTTCTTTTCTCTCCGTTCGTTGAAAATGATTTAATAATATAATATTCATTTTAATGAACTTGTTAAAATCAATCTTGTTTTTTCTTTTGGTGATGTATTTCGGTTTTGTTTTAGGTCAAAATGACAACAAAGATTCAATACAAACATTATCAACATTTACCATTAGCTCTGCAAGACTTGAAGAGTTCTCAGCAGGTATAAAAACAGTGTCTTACGATAACCTGATAATGCAGCAATACGCACATCAAAGTATTTCAGAACTTATTGCCGGTGAAAGCAGCTTATATGTTAAGTCTTATGGGGCAGGAGGCATTGCTACAGTATCGCTAAGAGGAACTAATGCGAATCACACAGCTGTTCTATGGAACGGGTTTAATGTTAACAGCCCTATGAACGGGCAAATGGATTTATCTCTTCTGCCTGTAGGTTTTTTTGATGCTGTGAGCATTCAATATGGTGGAAGCAGTTCACTATGGGGAAGTGGTGCTATTGGTGGTGCTATTCACCTGAGCAGCAAGCCCCATTTTAACAAAGGAATTAATGTACAGTTAAATATATCAAGCGGAAGTTTCCAAACACACAAACAAAGTTTTTTGGTTGAAGTGAGTAAAAAAAGAATGCTTAACTTAGTTAAGTTTATAAATTGTATTGCAGAAAATAAATTCCTGTTTAAAAATACATATAAACCAAACCTACCCTTAGATAGGCAAAGCCATGCAAAGATTAAAAGCACAGGACTAATTTCAGAAAACCACTTTCTTTTAACAAAAAAACAAAAAATAAATTTACTTTTCTGGTATCAGGAAACTGATAGGGAAATCCCTCCTACCATGTTGCAAGCCGAAAGCAAAGCATTTCAATCAGACAGAAATTTAAAACTCTCAACAGAATGGAGCTTACATGATAACAAAAAATCAATTTTTGTAAGATCCGCCTATTTCAATGATTATCAAACATATAATGATTCAACCAGTCATGTTTATGCGGTGAATACATTCCAATCTTTCATAAATGAAGCAGAAACAAAGATTTCTGTAAGAGAACTACACGATTTTAATTTGGGAATTAATAACACATTTATCAGTGCAGTTGCGACAAATCTCCCAACAAATCCACGGCAGAATAATTCCGCATTATTTATTTCTTATGGTTACAAAAGCAAAAATAACAGATTACAATTCAATTTATCAGGCAGACAAGAGCTCCTCTCAAAAAAACTGCTACCATTCACATTTTCGGCAGGAACAGATTTCGAAATTTTTAAAAGCACATCCCTTCATGCTCAAGTTGCCAGAGTTCACCGTATGCCCACACTTAATGATTTGTACTGGTCACCGGGTGGAAATGAAAACCTTTTACCGGAAAGTGGATACACTCAGGAGATTGGGTTTAAATGGAATTACACCTATAACAAAATAAAATTAAGTACCACACCATCAATTTTCAACAGCAATATCAAAAATTGGATTATCTGGTTACCAGAGGATAACTTCTGGAGACCTAAAAACATTTTACATGTATGGAGTAGAGGCGTTGACACATTTTCAGAGATTGAAATCAGAAAGAATAAATTTAAAGTTTCTATTGCTGTGCTTACAAATTATATCGTTTCGACCAATCAAAAAGCGATTTCAATATATGATGCTTCTTATGAAAAACAATTGATTTATGTGCCCATGTATAGTGGTTATGCAAAAATAAATCTTTCTTATAATGCTTTTCAAATCACATACAAACATAATTATGTTGGCTATCGTTATATATCTGCAGATAATACACAATATCTTACACCTTATAGTCTGGGAAGTCTATTCATTTCATACAACAGGACTTTTAAAACCTTTGGAGCAACAATTTACTTTCAATGTCAAAACATATGGAACGAGGTTTACATGAACATGGCAACACGGCCAATGCCTCTAAGATATTTCAATGCGGGTATCTCACTTTCATATAACAAACAAGAAATCAATTAACTAAAAACAATTAGATATGAAAACAACAATTAAAAGTGTCATTTTTACTTTAATGGGAATATTAATCTTTTCAACAACTTCTAAGGCACAAACCGTATCAACATTTGAAGCACTCAGTTTATTGCAGGATTCATACTGGAATGGCTCTGACATGCCCATGGGAACAACATTTACTGACGGTAATGCCATTTTTCCTAACTTCTATGATACTGCATGGGGAGGTTATTGGGCTACAGGATGGGCATACAGTAATATGCAAGATACTATTACAGAAGGATTTCTGAACATGTTCAGTGCCATCACCGGATCTGGTTATTATTCAAATAATTATTCAGTTGGAACTCAAGGAAGTGTAATTAAACTTACAGGAAACGCATTGGGGAAAGTTGCAGCAGGGTTTTATATTACTAATGGCACCTATGCAGCTCTGAGTATGAAAAATGGTGACATGGTAGGGAAAAAATTTGGTGGAACTTCTGGTGGTGATCCTGATTGGTTTAAACTAAAAATTCAGGCTTATTACAATGGCTCACTGAAAAATGATAGTGTTGATTTTTATCTTGCAGATTATCGTTTTTCACAAAATTCACAAGATTATATTGTTGACACATGGCAATGGGTTGATATATCAACACTTGGAAATGCTGACAGTCTGATATTTACATTGAGTTCAAGCGATAATGGTAGTTTTGGGATGAATACCCCTGCTTACTTTTTTATAGATAATTTTACAACTCTAAATTCTGAAGTAAATATTTCTGAACTATCAGATGATGAACTCTCTGTCTCTATATATCCAAACCCAGTTACTGATTTTATGCAAATTGATATTAATGAACCACTTAAACAAAATACAACTATAGAAATTTTCAATTCAGTTGGGCAACTTGTCCTTTCAGAGAAAATCGAAATCAGTAATAAAACATTCTCAGTGTCAGACCTAAAACATGGGCTATATCATGTCGTTGTTAATGATGGAAGCAGGGTTACAGTTAAGAATTTGATGAAGTATTAATGTTTATGGTATTTTATTAAATCAATTAACGAATATTAATAGTTTAATTTTACATATTTTTTTAAAAAAAATTAAATTTGCAGAAAAAAAGAAGATGAAAAATTTAATTTTATTTTTATCACTGGTACTTTCATCAATCATAGGTGTTTCACAAAACAGTGGATACAGTATTAAGGTAAAGGTTAAGGGTCTGACAATCGGGAACGAATGCTACCTTGGTAACTATTTTGGTGATAAACAATATGTAAGAGATACAGCAATCGTTGACAGCAGGGGTATGCTGGAATTCAAGGGTGATGAAAAATTTGAAGGAGGTATTTATTTTGTAGTTCTACCGGACAGAAAATATTTTGAAATTTTAATGGGTGAAAACCAGGTCTTTTCTTTAGAAACAGACACTATTGACCTAATAAATAATATGAGAGTCCGTGGATCTGAAGACAATCTGATGTTTTATGAATATCTTAAATTCATAGACGGGATGCATAAGCAAATTTCTCCCCTTTCAGAGAGACTGGCAGAGATGGAAGAAGACAGCCCCGAAAAAGAAGCCTTAAAAGAAGAGATAAAAAACATCAATTTAAAAGTCGAAGAGTATAAGATAAACTTTATTGAGAGACACCCTGAAAAATTTCTTTCTAAAGTGTTTTTAGCTTCTAAAGAGATTACTATTCCTGACGCACCATTACTTGAAGATGGGAGTGTTGATTCATTGTTTGCATATAAGTACTATAAATCAAATTATTTCAGATATATTGATTTTACTGATGACCGTTTACTGCGCACACCTGTTTTCTACAACAAGCTCAACAACTACATCACAAACCTTGTACTCCAAATACCTGATTCTGTTATTAAAGAAGCAGATGCTCTTATAGCCATGGCAAATGATAACCGAGAAATGTTCAAATACCTCGTTTGGTTTTTTACAAACTTTTCGGAGCGTTCCAACATTATGGGGATGGATGCTGCTTTTGTACATATGGCTGAGACCTATTATATGACCAATAGAGCTTTTTGGGTTTCGCCCGAGCAATTGCAAAAAATCACTGAACGTGCAGCCAAATTAAAACCCCTGCTTCTAGGAAAGGTTCCCCCTAATGTTACAGTTATGGATTCTATTGGACGAAGGTTTTCGCTGCTTGATGTAAGAGCTGATTACACAATTCTTTATATCTGGAGTACCGACTGCGGACATTGCAAGAGAATGACACCTATTCTTAAAGAATTCTATCTTGAAAATAGAGATAAAGGTATAGAAGTATTTGCCCTTTGCACAGAAACCGATATTGATGAATGGAAAGCCAAGGTAATAGAATACAATGCACCATGGATTAATGTATGGGACCCCTTCAACATGTCTGAATTCAGAGACAAATATGATGTGTATAGCACACCGGTCATTTACTTATTGGATAAAGACAAGAAAATAATTGCCAAGCGAATTGATGCTTCTCAACTTAAAGACTTTTTTGACAAACTTTTAAAAGATCACGAGTAAGCATTGGTAATTATTTGATACTCTGACACTAATTAGAATTGATTTTAAAGTCTAAACTACCTTAAAATGAAAGTTTTTAAATTTGGAGGCGCTTCTACAAAAGATGCAGAAGGTGTAAAAAATGTGGCTTCAATCCTTAAACAGTTTGAAACAGAAGACATATTTATTGTTATCTCTGCCATGGGAAAAATGACCAATGCTTTTGAGAAACTGACAAATTGTTATTTTAATGATAAAAATTCTATAAGAGATGCATTCAATTATATAAAAGTTTTTCACTACTCTATTATTGAATTACTTTTCCCTGACAAAACCAATCTTGTTTACACTCATATTGAATCCCTTTTCAATTCATTATTAACTTTATTAAAAAAAGATTCTACACCGAACTATAACTTTGTTTATGATAGTATTGTTCCTTATGGAGAGCTGTTAGCATCAACAATATTAAGCCATTATCTTAATCAAACTGGCCAACCGAATAAATTTATTGACGCTCGACAAATAATAATTACTGATGCCACATATAGAGAAGCCCGTATAAACTGGGATAAAACACCTGAGACTGTATCCCATAAGTGGGAATTAATTCTTAAAGAAGGGTTTAAATTTGCAGTTACACAAGGCTTCATTGGATCATCAGCTCATGGTTTTGCAACCACTCTGGGACGTGAAGGTTCCGACTTTACCGCAGCTATTATCGGATACAGCCTTAAGGCTGAGGAAGTTGTGATATGGAAGGATGTACCAGGCGTATTAAACGCTGATCCCAAAGAAATGCCTGACTGTGTAAAAATTGACAGTTTAACCTATTCGGACGCCATTGAACTTGCTTACTACGGGGCTACTGTCATTCATCCAAAAACCATAAAACCCCTTCAAAATGCTGGCATTCCTTTACTTGTTAAATCATTTATAAGTCCTTCAGATAAAGGCACTTATATTGGCAATGTTGAAAACAGCAATCAAAAAACACCTAGTTTTATTTTCAAAAAAAATCAGATTCTAATAAGTATCATGCCCAATGATTTTTCATTTATTGTTGAACATAATATCAGCACTATTTTCCAACTTCTAAGTAAGTATGATATTAAAGTTAATCTGATGCAAAATTCTGCCCTTAGCTTTTCAATATGCTCTGATAACGATCCACAAAAGATACCATTACTACTGAAAGATCTCAAAACAAGCTACAAAATTTATTATAACACAAGTCTGGATCTTGTTACAATAAGGCACTATAATGAACAGGCTATTGAAAGAATTTGCAATAAAAAAACTACCCTTCTAGAGCAAAAATCCAGAAATACAGTCCAATTTGTAATTAAATAACTAATGATTATTGAAGACATCAGAGTTTATTGCCTAAGCAAGCAATTCACAACAGAAGACATGCCTTTTGATGACTCAACATTAGTTTTTAGAGTTTATAATAAAATTTTTGCTTTACTAAGCCTTGACGGAAATATGCATCTGAACTTAAAATGTGAACCTGAGAAAGCCATAGAACTCAGAGAGCATTATTCCTGTATCATTCCCGGTTTTCACATGAATAAAAAACATTGGAATACCATTATTTTATCAGGTAATATCGAGAAAAAGTCAGTTTTTCAACTTATCGACCATTCATATGATTTAGTTGTTAGAGGATTAGCTGCACACCAAAGAAAAACAATTCTTTAAATAATATCATTATTTTAGCAATTTCTTTTTGGTTAACTATTTTTTTACTAATTTTATAATCAAATTTACATCATGTGAAAACCGAAAAAAGATATTCAGGCTTATATTTTTATTTAATAAGGCTATTTCTTTTAAGTTCCTTTTTTCTATTTTTTACTTGTCATCTCCTAGCCATAAAGGGGCGCATAGTAAACAATAAAGGAGAATTCGTTCCCAATGCAGAAATAAAGTTTACCAATTCAGAAGATCCTGAAAGCGTTATTACAACAACTTCAGATAATCAGGGCTACTATAATGTATCCTTGCCCATATTTAAAGGCAATAATTCTAATTCTATTCAGGTATTTAACAACTATCCAAATCCTTTCACAAATGGCACTGTAATTCCATTTAATTTAAACGAAGATGGTGACTTGAAGGTTTTTGTTTCAAATTATATTGGACAACTTGTGGTCATACTCCACGATGGTTATATGCCGGCCGGATTTCATCAGCTTACTTGGAATGGTCTTTCAAATGATGGATTGATACTTAAACAAGGGTTTTATTTTTACACATTCGTTTTCAACAACTATATGGTTGCAGGAAAAATGCTGATGATGGGAAATACTCCAACCGGTATTGAGCCTGTATCTGTACCTCTAAACAACCTAATAGAGGATTTTGATCCAATTTTGTATAACATCAATGTGAAGGCAACAGGTCACAGTGTTTTAAATCTGAGCCATTTTTCTTTTGCAGGAATAAATGAAAAAGATTTTACTCTCACCAAATATTCTCCTGTTCCTTATGCTTGTGTTGGTAACTACTTAGGAAAAGAAATAAGTGATGGCGTATATGAACCATTTTACATTATGGGTATTAATCTTGGAATTTCAATCCCCGGAACAAATCCTGGGCAGATGGCCGCCACAAGACAGCAATACAGAGACTGGTTAAACCGCATAGGAGAGATAGGGTTTAATTCGATACGTGTTTATACGCTTCATTACCCTCGGTTTTACGAAGAACTTGCTTTATACAATCACGAGCACGCCGACAATCCCATATATCTTTTTCAGGGTATATGGCTTGACGAAGATCAGCCTGCAGGAAATCTGTATTCTTTTACACAAGAATTTTTCAATGACATTGAAGAAGTTACTGATTGTATTTATGGTAATAGGGTTATACCTGAACGACAGGGTAGAGCATTTGGCACTTATGAAACTGATGTTTCACCCTGGGTAATGGGATATATTATTGGCCGCGAAGTACACCCTGACGAAGTACAACTTACTGACAGCCAAAATCCATCTCAAACATCATATTCAGGAACAGCTGTCAGCATGCAACAAGGTTCTCCTTCTGCAATATGGTTCACAAAAAGTATAGACCATCTTATTTCTTATGAAAGGGCTACTTATGGTTCTGAGCGTCCGGTAAGTCAATCAAGCTGGCCAACACTCGACCCACTGACGCACCCTACAGAGCAACCATCAAGCACTGAAGATGTTGCAGAAATAGACATGACTGGTATTGAGCTAATTAATGCTCCTGCCGGATATTTTGCCAGCTATCATGCATATCCTTATTTTCCTGATTTTATTAGTGAACAACCAAACTATAAGACATACAGTGATGATGTTGGACCAAACAGTTATCTGGGTTATTTGACAGATTTAAAAAATCATTATTCTGACTTTCCTCTAGTTATAGCAGAATTTGGAATTCCTAACAGTTGGGGAAATGCTCATTTTGCACATAGTGGAATGAATCATGGCGGACAAGATGAAATTCAGCAAGGCCTAGATAACGTAAGACTTATGAAAAATATCCACAATACAAACTGTGGGGGAGGATTTCTATTTGCATGGATAGATGAATGGTTTAAACAATGCTGGTACACTAATCCCATAGGCAGTTATCTAGACAGAAGACCACTCTGGCACAATGTAGTAAGTGCAGAAGAAAATTTCGGTCTAATTAGTTTTGATGAACCGGCACCAACTTTTTCTGAATGGGCAGCAACACAAGCTAATTGCTTTTTATCTTCTGTTAAAGCTGATTTTGCCAACGATTTTTTTTACTTAAGGTTACAAACTTTATCACCTTTTGCTGCAGACGATACATTATGGATTGCTTATGATACCTATAGAAGTGATTGGGGAGAATCTATCTTGCCAAATGGTGTAAGTATTAATAACAGGGCTGAGTTTGTTTTGAGAATAACATACGACAGTGCAAGATTGTTTGTAACAGAAGCATATAACACTTTTGGTATTTATCATGAAGAGTCAGGAAGTGAACAATTATACCATTCAATTCCTACTGATGGTGCACCATGGAAGCCTGTAGTTTGGAAAAACAACCACTGGCCCGATGCTATTGACGATATTGGGAAATTAATTGTAAAACATCCGGGGCAAACATTTTCCAGCAAAGATGCAGTTATTTTTAACGGGTTAAGTATTGATATAAAAATTCCTTGGTCGCTAATCCATTTTACTGACCCCAGCTTAAGAGAAGTACTTCATGACAACAGAAATACTTCTGTTCGTGAAACCTATACATCTGATGGCATTGCACTTACTGTAAGCATTAATAATTGTCTTATTGAAACACAAAGACATGCATGGCCAACATGGAACGAAGCTCCCATAACCACAGAAAGAGAAAAGGCATCCCTTAATATTATAAAACAAGCTATTCAAATCCTTGATTTTGCGCCTAATTAAGCACAATTAAAAGCATTTATTTTTAATGGTAAAAACATGAAAAAATACCAAATCTTATTTTTAGTTATCTTAGGATTGATTTTTAACTATTCATCATCTGCCCAGATCAATCACTGGGAAACAATAATTGATTACAATCAAAACTGGAAATATTTTCTAGGAACAAATCAACCTCCATTAAACTGGATGGATACAGCTTTCACGGATGCATCATGGTTAACAGGCAAAAGCGGATTTGGCTACGGTGATGGAGATGACACCACAAATATTCCCGTCTATACCCCATCTATATACATAAGGGCTCATTTTTCAGTAGTAGATGCTTCTGCAATTTTATCAGCAGTATTACATATTGACTATGATGATGGTTTTATTGCCTTTCTTAATGGTACAGAAATAGTACGCTCAGACAATATGGGAGCACCCGGCTCATTTGTAGCACATGATGATTATGCCCAACCCGATCATGAAGCAGAGATTTACCAAGGGGGCTTACCTGAAATGTATATGATATCAGCTAATCAACTTTCAGGGAATTTGAAAAACGGTTCTAATGTACTTGCCATTCAACTTAATAATTACAGCAGCAGTTCCTCTGATATGTCATTAATCCCTTTCTTTTCAGTTGGATTAAATGTTGCAGGCAGCTTTTATAACCCTGTTCCTTCTTGGTTTTGGGTTGACACACCATTTGTATCATCAAATTTACCTTTAATTTTTATTAATACCAATGGTACAGAAATAACCGATGAGGAAAGAATTCTTGCCGAAATTGGGATTATTGATAATGGAACCGGTAATCGTAATTACCTGTCAGATCCATTTAATAACTACTCAGGAAAAATTGGCATTAAAATTCGAGGATCATCATCTGCCTATTATTTTCCTCAAAAATCATATGGGTTTGAACTATGGGATGATGATTCACTCGACATAGATGCTTCCATTCTTGGTTTTCCTGCTGATTCAGACTGGATCCTTTACGGACCTTATTCCGATAAAACCATGCTGCGAAATAATATCATTTACGACATAGGCAACAAGATGGGACATTGGACTACCGGTACACGTTTCTGTGAATTGTTTATCAATAATCAATATAACGGCATATATGTTCTGATGGAGAAGATAAAGCGCAGTCCTTCAAGGGTTGACATTTCAAAATTAAAAGCATCTGATACCAGTGGTGTTCAGTTAACCGGAGGTTACATCCTTAAAGTAGATAGAATTGATGATGATGAAGAATATTGGGTTTCTCCTTACAGAAATATTGAATTTGTTATCCATTATCCTAAAAAAGATGAACTTCATCAAACCCAGTTTGAGTATATCCAAAACAAAATAACTGATTTTGAGGATATTATTAACAGTTCCTATTATAAAGACCCGATACTGGGTTACCGAAACTGGGTTGATATGCCTTCTTTGGTAGATTATGTTATTTGTACTGAGGTAACAAACAATATTGACGCATTTTCTTTAAGCACTTTTTTTTATAAAGACAGGGATGATAAAGACTCAACCATACACTTCGGCCCGATATGGGATTTCAACCTCGGCTTTGGAAATGCAGACTACGCCCAGGGATGGAGAACTGACAACTGGAGATACATTTATAAAGAACAGGGCGGTGGTATCCCCAAATGGTGGATAAAATTCTGGTCTGACCCCTACTTTCTTAATGAGTTAAAATCTCGATGGGTGGAAATACGTCAAACATTTTTACATACAGATTCAGTACTGAATTATGTTGATGAGCAGGTATTGGTTCTAAATGAAGCCCAAGTCAGACATTTTAAAAAGTGGCCTATTTTAGGGACTTACACTTGGCCAAACTATTTTATTGGAAATACTTTTGAGAGTGAAATAATCTGGTTAAAGGACTGGATTACAGAAAGACTTGACTGGATGGATGATAACCTGCCTCTTTATTATGTGCATCCAGATGAAAATCCTTTATGGATTGGTGCTCTACAAAATAGTATTGCTTTACTTCATATCAGTTCAAATACATCATGGCAGGTGAGCAGTAATACAAGCTGGCTCACAGTCAATACACCTACAGGTACTAATAATGGTACTATAACTCTTACAGCTTCAGCAAATCCGTCTTCAATTGTTCGAATGGGAACTTTAAGTATTTCTTCAACATCAATCCCGGGTTTGCTCTTTTATGTTAACATTAAACAACTCCCAAATACAGTAAACATCGCTGAATATGACTCTGAAAGCATAAATATTTTCCCAAATCCGGTCACTGATTATCTTAATTTTTATGGTGTATCTCATTCCGATAACATAAAGATATTTGATATTGTAGGACGTTTGGTACATAGTTCAAGCAATGTTCAAAACTATATTGATGTATCTTTTCTTGAAAGTGGGATATATACCATTCAAATTGAAACAAAAAATGGTACTTTAACTAGAAAATTTGTTAAGAAAAATGACTCTTTCTAAATTCTTAATAACATTTTCAGACTTAAAGATATTTTTATTTTATATTTTGTCAAACTCAATCTTATAAATAATAAATATTTTTTCAATTCAATTTATTAGATTATTTTTGACCAATTAATAATTAAATATATAAACATGAGTTCTAATTTTTTTGACACAAACAGTTATTTTATTGACGAAAAAGTCAATCTGTTTAAATTTGAAAATTGTTATCAAATTTATGATGAAAATGCACGTAATATTGGTTCAATAAGACAAAGACTGACAGCCGGTCAAAAGCTTCTTCGCCTATTGCTTAACAAAGCCATGCTTCCCTTCTTATTAGAAATAAAGGATTCTGATGAAGTATTACAAGCTTCTATTTCAAGAGGCTGGACATTTTTTATGTCTAAAATAAAAATTCAGGATGCAGAAGGTCACACAATAGGCACAGTACAACAAAAGTTTAAATTTTTCAAACCCACCTTTAAAATTTTCAACAATTCTGATGTTCTGATTTCAGAAATTACAGGTGATTGGAAGGCATGGAACTTTGTTATTAAAGACACATCTGGCACACAGATTGGAGTTATAACAAAAAAATGGGCCGGTGCCATGAAAGAGATTTTTACAACTGCTGATAAATATAATGTTAGTATAGACCCCCATTATTCAAATAAAGAAAATAAAATTGCTATTCTTTCAAGTGCTATCACCATAGATATGGTTTTGAAAGAAAGCAAATAATCTTAGTTTCTTATAAGCTCATTGGTATAAATTTGAAACTTTTTATCACCACAGTGTGTTTTTTTCTAAAAGGTTTCCTGCCTTTGTATAACCAAAGGTTAATACGCACTTTTTCGTTTGATGGCTCAGGAATATTTGTATTTTTCAGAACATATTCCATATAGGGTTCAGCACTTATATTATTAGAGATACTTGACATGTAACTTCTATACACAATACTATCAGGATACCAAGAAAATGTATGGGTAGAATTTCTTAAATTTTTCTGATGAAATCGAAATGAATCAAAATAATTAGTATCCTGATGTAACACAAACTGAACATTATTTTTCTGCCTCCTACCCCACTTCGAAAACTCAATATCAATTTCATTATGAGCAGGAGTTTTGTAGAAATCATAAACAAAAAGACCTAACACAATGTTTTTATTAAAAATGGAAGGTACATTCCCAAGTTCAAAAATATAAGTTCCATAACCAAAAGTTGAATCAGTTACCAATTCTGCGCAATACCATTTCTTATCTTTATTTTTTGTTAAACTCATGTTTAAGTGTCCTTCGGGATCAACACTTAAATTCACGGGTGCAGCAGAAAAAAAATTTGGGCCGGGTCCAATTTGTTCTGTTGAGTTCTCTTTTAAAAACCATTTAAAGCCGGAAAAATAAATATACTGTGGAGTTTGAGAGTATGCAAAAGAAACAAAAAAATAAAAAAAGCAAAGAGAAAGTTTTCTTTTAGAAAGGAATAGCATGATTATTAAATAATATCTTCATCTGAATCCCTCTTTTTCCGTTTCTCTGCAATAGTAAACCCTACCCTTTTCATATCACCCCACCCATGTCTTTTCAAAATAAAGAAGTCATAGTTACCTTTAAGGGCATAAAAAACAAGTACAGGATGGTGTAAAAATGGTTCTAATAGGGCTGCAAATACAAGTTTAAAGGCATCTCCCTTTTTCTTATACTGATGAAAATAAATTTCTTCAAAGAAAATGGCGCATAGGGAAAAGGAAATAGCAAATGTATAGATAAGACCTAACATGAGGAGAAAAAAGAGAAAGTTAACTTTCCCAACTAAAATGAGTAAAATAAAATACATAATTCCGAAAAATTCAACAAATGGAGCCATCCATTCAAAAAGAAACCAGAAAAGATAACTAATGACTCCTAATCTTCCATAGGAAGGATTAAGAAATAGCTTTTTATGAAGGAAAAGAACTTCTATAGTACCCCTTGTCCATCTATTTCTTTGGCGTCCCAGAACCTTCTGTGTTTCAGGAACTTCTGTCCAGCAAAGAGGGTCAGGGATAAAAGCTACAATATATTTACCCATATTATTTTCGTGCATATACCTTCTCATTCTTACTACTAACTCCATATCCTCTCCAACGGTTCTGGTACTATAACCTCCTGCCTTAATTACAATCTCCTTATCAAACATACCGAAGGCACCGGATATGAGCAAAAGACCATTAAGCCGACTCCATGCCATACGCCCCAAAACAAAAGCCCTGAAGTATTCAAGAACTTGAAATTTGGGTAATAATTTTTTGGGTACATTTACTTCCACAAGGTTCCCATTTTTCACAGTGCATGAATTCGCAACTCTGATAACTCCCCCTGAAGCAATAACACGTTTTTTAGTTTGTTCTATAAAGGGTTTGGCCATTTTAACTAAAGCATCCTGTTCCATCACACAGTCAACGTCAATAGTTATAAAATAATCTTTATTTGAAATATTGATTGCTGCATTTAAAGCGTCTGATTTACCTCCGTTTTCTTTGTCAACAACTATGAGTTTTGAAAAAACATCTCGGCGTGATTTGTAAATAGCTTTTATAGGTTGAGTAGGGATTTTTTCATCAACAAGAAAATTTACCTTTTCAAGCTCAAATTCATTAATAATTTTCTGCAATGAGTCATCTGTACTTCCATCATTAACCAAAACAACTTCAAAAGCAGTGTAATTCAGAGATAATAGAGAATGCACATTTTCTATAATAGTCTTACTTTCATTATATGCCGGAGCAAGAATGGAAATTGAAGGGCAAATTGGAGATTTGAGTAGGGCACTATAGTCAACGAAGCTGTTTCTTTTTTTATACCTTATTAATGCACTTGCAGATAGAAAAGCAAGCACAATATATGATAACATTATAGATACCCCATAAATAAAAAGGAGGTTCTCGAAAAAAAATCTTAGAAAGCTAAAAAATATATGCATATTGTTATAATCTTTTATCTATTGCATGTAAAATATAAGGTCGTAAAGAACTCTTCTCTTGCATGAGATTGCGTAAATAAACATTCATCGGTGAACCTAATGCCTCTATGCCTTTACAAATTAATAAGCGTATTTTGTAATCATTTTCATTTAAAAGAATACTTTTAAGGAACGACAAACTTGCATTTTCAGGTATCTGAACCAACACTTTTAAAATTTCAATTTTGTTTGAATATGTTTCCATAAAATACTTCTCAAAAAGAATTTCAATATCATCAGAGATATTTAGTGCAGCAAATGCTTTATAAGATTCACTCCTAACCAAGTCTGAAGGGCTGTACCTTATAAAATCAATCACATTTGGATAATAATTGGATAATTTGTTGATTTTCACTAGTCTTAAAGCAAATACTTTTACAGATTCGTTTTTACTTTTAATTATGTTATCAAGATTAGAAATTAACTGACGTTTCTTTATTGAGTTGAAAATAATATTTATCTGTTCCCATAAATTTAGCTTCTGTTTGTAATCAGAAAGGAAACAAACAGGATTCTTTGAACCGAACAGATTCGATACTGCAAAAATTGCTTCTCCCCTTAAAATATCATTTTTGCTATCCAGAAAATCTCTGATATTATTCCCAAAATCAGCGATGTCCATATCAGAAATTTCTCTAATACCCTTAGCTCTTATGAACCACTTTCTACTATTTATTTTTCTCATTGAAAAATCATCTAATTTCAAAGCATAGTATAAATCAGTAATATTTTTACTTAAATCACCACTTATATTTTTCTTCAGGTTGATTATCACATCTACAGTAAGTTGTTTTCTCCCTTTACCTCCCTTCAAAAACAGTTCAATATCACTTTTAATTAATTCCCGTGTTTCTTTTTCGGCATATATATACTGACTTAATTGCTCAAATAAATATTTTTTATGTTCATTATTTCTTTTATTAACATATCCTCTTACCAAACGGCTCAATAAGATAATTGAGAAAAAAGACACACTAAGAAGAGTAAAAATTAAAATTAAAGTCAATAGAATTTTAATTTTCAAATCTAAAAAATTAAAAATAGTAGCATATTCAGTTGAATCAGAATTCCCAAAATGAACGCCACTTGTTATTAAAATCAGAATTATTACAATGAATAAAATGCACAAACCGATAATGGAATAAATAATAAAATTTCTTCTTTTTCCATACAGTCTTCTATAGTAATAAATCCAGATGGACAAAAGTGCAATTAGAATGTACAAATTGTTTATAAACAATATTGCAAATCCGTACTCAGAAAGATAACTTCCCTTTGTATAATATAGAATATTAATTATAATGCCTTCAAGAACAATAATGCAAAGAATAAAAAGAATGGCTTTGTTATATGTTTTTGAAACTTTATCTTCATTAATTTCTCTGAATGCTACTATATAAAACAATACAGAAGCTATAAAAAGATTAATAAAATTATGTAATTCGATGTTTTCAAAAAAGCTTAGTAGCATTTTAACTAAAATAATCTGTTAATAATAAATTCAACACTGTATTTCTGCCTCTTTAAGTTTTGCTTATATTCTTCAGTCGCAAAAGCGCCATTAATCTGAAAAGATAGCACAGGACTAATTCTCCTAAAAAATTCAAGCCTTATGGTATTCGATTTGAGTTTATAAACATCATTACTAAACCATGCATTTTCATCATGAAGTAAACCATAAAGATATTGTATGCCGACGAAATTGTCATGTTTCCCGAAAACCCTTACAGAAAAAACATTGGTACTGTAATATGTTTTGTCAATCTGTGTAGTATAAAGTCTGTAACCAGCATAAAGTTTGTTTATATATTTTCCAATTGAGGCTGTAAAAATTGTAAGGTTCAATGTGTCAAACTCTAGATATCGGAATCCTAAAGAACCTTCAACAGTTGGATTAAAGTAATGAAAGTATTCTGCCCCAATTCTTAAACTGGGGAACAATGAATCACGTGATAAACCCAAATTTGCATAGAAATATGATTTATTTTTCATTTTCCTATAATAATCACCTTCCAATTGTAATCCTACCAAACCTCTTTTCTCTGCCCTGTTGACACGTCCTACAAAAATATTTTTATCATAGCTTCTTGATAACTGTATATAAATAAAATGCCAAGGTCCAAAATCTTTAAAAGCATCTACATTATAAGAGGCTGTAAATGTATTACGAAAAACATAGGGTGATAATTCATACAAAAGTTCCAAAGCATTGGAATCGGCATTGTTTCTAGTATAAAGGGTATCAGCGACATTATAGGCTTCCTGATACATGGCTTTTTCTTTAAGAATCTGAGCAAGACGGAGTAGAAAAGCAGGATCATCCGGATGAAGTTTTAAAAGTCTTTGATGGTATTTAAGGGCATTATCCCAATCCCTTTTCCCCATATAAATATTGGTAATATACATCAATGCATCATAATTCATGCTGTCCTTTTGTAATATAGTATCAAGATGATTCAGCGATGAGTCAACATAGTTAAGTGAATAATAAGTGCGACTCAGGTTAAAACGGGCATCGTTAACAAGTGGGTATTTATTAACGTAATACTTGAAATCTTTAAGTGCTTCTGCAAATTGTCCATTTGCAAATTTTACATTGGCTTTTGCAAGAATAATTTCATCTTTTAAAATAAGCGCTTCGGAATGGTTGCGATTCTTTGCTAGAACAGTATCAATAAGTGGTTCAGCACTGTTATAATCTTTAAGTTTAAAATGTGCTATGGCTTTATTAAATGTAAGGACTTCATTATATTCAGAAGAAAATGCCTTAAAATAATTACTTATAGCCATTTGATAATCGCTTTTCCATAAAGCGATGTTACCCAAAAGAAACCAAGCCTCCTTATAATCCGAATTTCTTGACGTAATATAGCTCAATTCATTATGAGCATCATCGAGGCTATCCATACGTAAATATATGACAGCCATCATCAAACGTACATCATGGAGTTCACTATCTTCAGACAATGTACTCTCACATAATTTAAGTGCACTGTCAGTATTTGGCAATTGCATCAAAACCTTAATCTCATCAAGAATGGTTGGTTTTAACGTGTCTGTTTGAGCCTCAGCACTAATAGGCAACAATAATAAAACCAAAGAAAAAATGAAAAACAACCTATGGATAAAGTTCATCATTAAAGAGATATTGTTTCAAAAAACAGTAACTACGCTTTGCCTTTGTTGATATTAATATTTATATTTTTACTCATATTATCAGTAAACATAAGTAAACGCCTTACTCTGAGTATCAATTCTTCTGGCCCGAATGGTTTAGACAAATAATCATCAGCACCAACTTTAAAAGACTTTAAAATAGATTCTTCATCTTCAAGAGAAGACAGAACTATAACAGGAATACTGGTTCTGAGGTTTTTTCTTACAAATTCAATAAGTTCAAGACCATTAATATAGGGCATCATAACGTCTGTAATTATTAAATCAGGCATGTTGTCAAGAATTTTTTCAATACCTTCTTCTCCGTCCTTGGCGCTATAAACAACATACCCACTTTTTGTCAATTTGTTTGTAATGGCTTTGTTGATCATTAAGTCATCTTCAACAACAAGTATGGATTTCCCTTTAGTTTCCATAACCTGTTCCTTACTTTTCAAGTTCCCGGGTATAATTGATGACGTTAATTCCTCAACCCTCTTGTTAAACTTGTTAAGCCTATCTTCTTCTTCGGGTTCTTCAGCAACAACTTTTTTTGGAGGAATAACTTCTTCTTCAACTACTGGAGTTTTCTTTTTTGCAACAGGTATTGGCGTTTCTTCATCATCAGCAAATTCAAACTGAACTTTACTAAAAACATCCATTTTATTGGTTGCAATATCATCATCTTTAACAATCATTTTCAATTCAAAGCCATCTTCTGTAGGCGTGATATTGAAAGATTTGATTTTTGATTTGTTTTTATCAATTATTATTCTCATGGCATTGGGTATTTACATGGTTATGATTTTCTTAAAATCTATTTAAAACTTTTTTTATACGTTCAATTTTAGTATTTGTTTCTAAAAAATTACAGTTTAATTCATTTAGTTTTTTGATATACAAATATAGTGAATCTTTAAATTTAATATCATTTGTAATTATTAAGTTACTATTCATATACAAAATTGCAATTATTTATTCTTGGGTTTTATACTATTATTATAATATGAATTTAGTATTGTTTTCACTAATGGACGGTAAAAGCGCCAGAAAAAGCTGTATCTTTCATCTATACTTTTTTCATAGAAAAGCCAACTAAACAAATGAATACCGCGAAGTCTCGACATTTTCATCGTTACGGGGTTATCGCAAAAATCTCCGGCAAAATAATGAAACAGATAATTTTGCTCATGTTCAATAACAGCTGGAAAAATAACAGGAATCCGAAATTTTCTTAAAATTTTCGCACCAGCTTCATTTGGATTTAATCTATACTCTGAAACTATTTCATTGGTATCTCCTGTATATATAATATCAAACCAGAATGGATATTTCATAACAGCAGGTAAGCCATATTTATCCTGAAATTTTTCACCCGTATGAATCATTGGTATTTCAACATTAAGATGCGTCTCATTTTCAAGTATCTCAATCCAGTCATCATTTCTAACAAATGCAATTCCAGATTTGGTAAATGGCCACACACTATCGTGTTGCATGATATAGTTATTTTTTAACCAATGTGGTATCTCTTTGTTAATATTGGTATCCAAAGTACTGAAGTATCTTCCAACCCAACCCGACCAACGCATATCAAAAGCATCCTGAAATCGTTTCCTCACTCTGTAGGGAGTTGGAGAACCTATTATATTAAACTCAGTGATAATAAGCTTTTTTTGCTCTTTCATTATTTCCAAAACATCCATTTCTTTATGGGTAAGGCCACCATAAATTTTTCGTGAACGCTCAAGTGCAGGGATTTTTTCATTATCAAAATAACCCAATGGATAATACTTCTTATTCTCTTCAAACCATTCAATTGAGTAGATTCCATACAAATCAGTATAATAGACCATGTCGTACTGATCTGCAAAAACTCGCAGCATACTGTCATTAAGATGGTTAAAATCTTTTATATCATAATCAAATTTAATTTTTGGGAAAAAGCCGTAATAATCCTTAAAACGATCATATAAAGAATCTTTACATTTCACATATTTGGAATTTGTCAGAACCCAATTTAAAGAAATATGCTCCTGTGTTTTCTTGTTCAACATCGTTTTGTCAAGCATTAGAATTCTCATTTCCTTTTCTGGTGTTAACAACCAAAAAAGATACATCCATAAAGGAATAAGGATAATTATAATAATGACTAAATAGAACAGGTATTTTCTCATTTTTTACATTTTATATTTCAAATAAAAGTTTCTTTTAATAATAATTTATTCATTTAAAAAGTTAGTTGTCAATTCTTTCAGCATTACAACTTCATCGAAAATTTTATTAAGTAAATTATTGATTTTATCTTTGTCGTTGATATCTGAGTTTTCAATTTCCAAAGCGTAATCTGCAAGCGTATAAAAGGCAATAAGACGTGCAGCTCCTTTTAAAGAATGAGCATTAAAAAACAAATCCTTTTGATTACCATTCTCAATCGCATTCTTAATTCCACTTGTATATTTGTTCATCCCTTCAAAGAATAAAACAAAAAGTTCCTGAGCCAACTCTTTATCATCACTGTTACGTTTTACATAATCTGCCTTATCAAAGTGTTCTTTGCTTAATTCATATCTTCGTTTATATATTCTTACTGTTTTCTTAAACAGATATTTATCAATGATATTTTTCAGGTGAGGGATTTCGAAAGGTTTAGACATATAATCATCCATCCCAGCAGCAATACATTTTTCCTTGTCACCTTTTAAAGCATGTGCAGTAAGGGCAACAATTGGAGTTCTTATATCAGACTTTTCTTCAATTTCCCGAATTATTCTAGAGGCAGTAAATCCATCCATTACAGACATCTGAATATCCATAAAAATAATATCGGGTTTGTTATTTTTATATTGTACGAGGGCTTCTTTTCCATTAACTGCTTCAAATAAATCGGCTTCAGGAATAACACGTTTAAGAGTGGCTTTTATTAACTTCATATTAATTTCAACATCTTCAACAACCAATATTTTTGGTGCTCCTGAAAATTGACTTTCAAAATCAATTGACTTAGAAACGGCCGATTCAATATCCTCCTCAGAGGAGGAAAGATTTTTTATATATAGAAAAAACTTATCTGACTTTAATGGCTTATCAATTAAAATTGTTGGTTTCAGCAATCCTAATTTGTTGAAAATGGCTTTCTCCTCCCCAACTTTATGTAATACAAAAAACACAGATTTATGATTCTCAAAATATTTACTTTCTTTAATTTTAATAATGTTCTCAGTACTATCAACCCCTTCAACAAGAAAATCAACTAAAACGGCATCAATTTTTGGTGTACTTGGATTGTTATAAATTCTCAAGGCTTCTTCAGAATTCTTGGCATGTAGCGTGTTAACCTGCCAATATAAAAGCATATTATTAATGATCTGTCTATTTTTTAAATTATCAACAACTATCAACACCCTGATATTACTTGAAATAGTTTTATTATTTTCTTCCTCTTCTTCTTTAAATACTGTCTTTACAGTAAAATAAAAAGTACTACCTTTACCAACAGAACTTTTTATTTTAAGCTCCCCCCCCATCTTTTTTACAATTCTATTGGATATGGCTAACCCAAGACCTGTTCCGCCATATTTCCTTGTTACAGATGTATCAACTTGATAAAAAGAGTCAAAAATTTTCTCTTGAGCACTTGTTGAGATTCCAATACCTGTATCTCGTACACTGAACGTAAAAGCACCGGTAGTGTTTGTCAACTTCTCATAAGAAAGACTGATTTCAATTTCTCCTTTATTTGTAAACTTAATGGCATTTCCGGTAAGATTAATCAACACTTGAGATAATCTATTAGGATCAGTTACAACTTTACGAGGAATATCGTTGGGAATATTCAGAAGCAATTCAACTTCCTTATCTTGTAAATTCTGTTTAATATTATCGGTCACTTTGCCAAGTAAATGGACAATATCTGTTTCTGAATTTTCCAGTTTAAATTTTCCGGTTTCAAATTTTGAAATATCAAGAATAACGTTTATTATGCTTAATAATGAATGAGCTGAATTCCCGATATAATTCAGATAATTGCCGTGAACACCTTTTAATTCCGCGTAATCCAAAAGATTTGTGAACCCGATTATTGAATTTAAAGGTGTTCGCAATTCATGACTCATATTAAACAAAAAATCAGATTTTGCCTTACTGGCACTCTCAGCTTGTTTCTTTGCAACTTTTAATACATCTTCTGCTTTTTTTCTATTTATAGCATTGGAAATGACTTCTGCAATTACTCCTAAAAATGAAATCTCCTTTTCAGACCAGTACTTATAATTCTTCACAGAATCAAAACCAAGAAATCCTATCACATTTCTTTCATTCATTAAAGGCAAACAAAGCATCGACTTTATTCCCTGATTTAAGAAAATTTTCTTCTCAAGGTCGGCCTTTTTTGGTAAATTATGGGTATCTTCAATATAAACAGGTTTTTGTTTCATAACCTCGGCACATAGCCATGGCAACTTGTCCATTGAATATTTCCTTTTCCTGTTTGCAGGCAATTTTACTTCCTTTAAAATCCATTCCAGCGTATTTTCCATGATATGACCTTCATAAAACATGTAAATATAACTGCGGTCAACATTAAGAAAATCCCCTATCTTTTCCAGAACTTTTTTAATATACTTATCAAGGAATTTATTGTTTGCACTCATAAAAGAACGCGAAACCTGTGTCACCAAACTCTGAAATTCAAGTTGAAATTTTAATCTCTCAGTTGCCTCTTTGCGCATCAGCGTTATTCCAATATTGGCACTTAACCTTTCAATTAGTTCAATTAAATCTTTATTAAAAAAATTCTCCTTTTTATGAGCAAGATGCAGAAGACCTAATCGGTAATTATCCCCTTCAATAGGAATGAGAGCGAAAGAATTAAAACCACTGTTAATACAATTACTTCTCTGATTCTCTACAATCTTTTTAATATTTGTTTTTCCAATACAACATTTTAAATCATTTGCCCATAATGAACCATAAGGCGTAAAAATCGATGAATTATATTTATGCTTACCTGATACTACCAATCCACATAAACACTCATAATTAAGACCTGATCTGGTGTTTTTACTCAATCTACCATCGCTGCATAAAGCTATAAGGGAATTTTCTGTTTCAAGAAAATCAGAGTTAAAGCCATCATGATAAAGATATGGAAAGTCTTCATTTTTTTTAAAACGTATCCCTATAGCATCCACATGAGTTTTTAATTTAATAAGCTGTGTAACTTTTATCAAACTACTGTCAATATCCATAGAACTATTGAGCACAGCTAAGATATCAGATGAAAGTTGTTTGTATTCTTCATTCCTTTTTCGTTCGCTGATATCCCTTACTACAGCCTGGAGAATAGATTTCTCTTCTAATTTCACAACATTAAGATGTACTTCTGTAAAGAAAAATTCATCAGTATTAAACTTCTTGTGTACCCATTCAAAAGATATATTTCCTTTGCTTAATGCTTCCTTGATTTTTTGATTCGATGAAAACACTGATTCAGTTCCATCGGGTTGGGTTGGAGGAGAAAAGTCAGCAGGATGCTTTAAACAAAAATCTTCCTTCGTTGGACAAGCAAAAATCTCTAAAGTAGCTTTGTTACAGTCAATAAATCTGTTCTGGTCAATCAACATATAGGCATCTTGAGACGATTCAAATATCGTCTTAAACCTGCTTTGACTATCTTGATAGGCTAGATTTATAATTCTTTTTGACTCTTTAAGATCTTCCTCTGCTTTCTTACGCATAATGGCATTGGAAGTTATTGTAGCAAAAGATAAAATTTCAGCAGAAAAAATCGGCAATTGATTTCTGTAAGAAGCCAACATGACTGTTCCCAGTAATTTGTTATTATTAACTAAAGCAATACCACAGAAGTTTCCTATTGAAAACATGCGTTGAAGTGTATTTGCAATTTTTTTAGGTATTCTATTGAGACTTACTTCATATAACGACTTATTATTACCATATTTGTAAGATATTATTTCATCATATAATTTATCAGTAACAGTCATTTTGAAACGGTCTAAATTAACACCTAGACGATTTACTAATGATCTCTCACGAGAAGAAAGCGAAATATCTTTAACGACAAGGGATTTATCCTGTTCATCATAACAGCTCACAAAAGCGTACTTAACATTAAATATTTCCTTAGCCTTTTTCATGATAAAGTTATGTACTTCGTCTAAATCTACATTTGCAATCTGATATGAGTATTCAATAACATCCTGTTGTATTTGTGTGCGTTTGAGTAAAGTTTCAGCATTTACTTTTTTTTCAAAGTCTTCAACCATCAAATAAATCTCATCACACTCAAATTTAAATATTTCTAGTTCAAATTGTTTACCCAATAATTTCTCGTAATAATATAAAACTGCCGAATTTCCTGTTTTGATTACTTTTTCAGTAACTTTCTTAAAATCCGTTTTGACCAAGTCTGGCAAAACTTCATAAAGCTTTTTACCAATTATATCTTTCTCATTAAGACCGCTTAAATCTTGAAAAGCCTTGTTTATATCTTCGAATTCAAAATCAGTAATCCTATTTTTATGGTTCTTTATAAGCTTTAAACAAACATATCCGAAATTAGCTCTGTGAATTAAATTTCCTATACAATGATTCTGCAACATAATAATAAATAAAAATCAAAGATATAAAAAATCAACTCTAATTATATAAGACCATAAATTTAATTTTAACATTTCTAAATTTTAGATTGTTTTAAAAAATGCCTCAATACTTTCTTATTTTAAAAGATTATATTGAGGCATCTTCTATTCATTATTGTTTATTGCATTACAACTATTCTTCTGACATCTGTTGAATAATCAGTAGTGAGTTTTATGAAATACACACCGTTATTGATGCCGTTTACACTGAAATTCAAATGCTGGATTCCTGATTCATAGTTATCGGAAGCGATTACTTTTACTAATTGACCTTCTATATTGTACAATCCAATATTTACATTTGTAGCTTCCGGAAGGTTAAACGATATCAATGATGATTCATGCATCGGATTAGGATACACATCCATTTCTGTAGTTGTTTCATCTTCAGTCTCTATCTGACCTGTTATCATCCTCAGCTTATCTACTGTGATTGAGAAGTTTTGATAAGTTGAACCATCACCTTTCTTCGTGAATACAACTGCTACAACATCATTTGCCTCAAAATTATGATCCCCTGCATTGTTTGCAAATTGTGTGAATGGTATCTGATACATGGTGGCGGTTTCACTGTTAAGGGTAATACTTGTTCTATACTGCTGACTCCAAGATGTTATTCCTTTTTTG
>JAQVVM010000066.1 GCA_028698995.1 Bacteroidales bacterium | reverse complement strand
TTTTAAGCATAAACATATTTGATAAAGAGCCTGTAAATCAACTGTTTAATAATCCAAATCTACAATATGTCAAAGAACAAAATTTTAATCAACTGAAAATGTTTGATTTATAACGAAACGCTAGTGATTTTATATATTAAAATATTAATTATTTTTGAAAAATAAACCTTACCTGATAATAATTGAGAAAGTGCATAATCTTTTTTAAAAGCTATGTGACATGGTTTACATTTCTATTATGGTAATGGTTTAAATAAGTTATAGCCAATGGTAGGGAGACCGTACAAAAGAACAACATACCGACAAAATTTAAACATTAAAATAAGGACAAAAATTATTGAGGATTGGGAATAAAGAAAATTTCTAAACTATAATTTTTTTTGTAAATTTGCATTGTGGAAGAACAAGGGTATATAGAGGTTAAAATTGATGGTAAGGTTGGCAATAAGCCACTAAAACCCATTGATATTGACATTGCTGAGATAAAAGAAATCATTAGCGATGTGGAAACTTTTTTATACCCAACAAGAGGAGAAAAAGCTGAACGTCCGCATATATCCTACAAAATCGAAGATGGCTCCGCACGTAATTTATTTTATCTACCTATTTCAGTCGTTCTGTTATTTAATGGTTTAAGCTCCGAGATTAAAACCAGAGGAAATATTGACTTTTTGGATAATAAAAGAGCAGAAATTATTGATAAATTTCAACGGAGAGCTGCAGAGAAAAATTTTGAAATTACTTTTTTTAGCTCATCTGCAAAAGAACCAATCCTAAAAATAAATAAGGACACATCTTACTTCAAAATTGCCGCCACTTATATTGAAACAGAGTTTGTTTTATATGGAAAAATAAATGAAGAAGGAGGAAACAATCCTAATTTTCATATATTGACAAAGGAGTATGGGAAATTAGTTGTTAGTGCTTCTGAGCAACAGCTTCTGGAAGGAGAAAAACGCTTATTTAAAGTTTATGGAGTAAGAGCCAAAGGCAAACAAAACCTTGCTGACGGAAAGCCTTTTGACCTAAAATTAATTGATTACATAACATACAATCCAAACTATGACGAGCAGAAATTGGATTTACTAATCGAAAGAGCATCTATTAAGTGGAATGCGATACCTAATGTAGATAGCTGGCTCCAACTAATTAGAGGAGGTGCAAATGGATAGCATTTTACTCGACACATCTTTTTGCATACGCCTGCTCAAAAGCAATGATGATTTACATCAAAACGCAAAAGACTATTTTAAATATTTCTTGGAAAAGAAAGTTGAGATTTTCCTTTCATCAATAGTTGTCGCTGAATACTCCGTAAAAGATGACCCTACTAATCTGCCTTTGGAGTTTGTAAAGATTATACCTTTTGACTTTTTCGATGGTAAAACAGCAGGTGAATTTCATTCTGTATTGCTAAATAATAAAGAACAGGTTTCAAACATTGAAAGGAATGTGATTAAGGATGATTGCAAATTGATGGCACAATTGTTCAATAGAAATATTCAAGGCTATATTACAAAGGACCGCAAATCATTCAATCAAATTATCTCACCAATACAGGCATCGAAAAAATTTGTGGTAGAATTACTTGATTTAGAAATTGCACTGAAAGATTTTAAAGGGGAACTATTTTAACCAAACTATCGTACAGGTGACACTCTATGACGGAGAAATTGAATAATGAAATGATTTGCAAGGATGATAAACAAGAACCACTGGCTATAACAAACTGCGTGCTTCAGCGGTAGGGACTTAAAGCCTCCTGTTGGAAACACTTTAAACTTTTTAATTCTTTTAAATCCTAAAAATCTCCCATAAAAACATCAAATTATTATTATACATATTAAAATATTAATTATTTTTGAAAAATAAACCTTGCCTGATAATAATTGAGAAAGTGAATAATGTTTTTTAAAAGCTATGTGACATGGTTTACATTTCTATTATGGTAACGGTTTAAATGTGTTGGCAAACATTATAAGAACCCTATTACAAGACAGAAAAGTAAGCTGACAGAAATACTTGAAGAGAAATATGCCGTCATTATCTTTCAATGACTAAAAGTTATATTTTTGTATAGAGGAATCTTTTAAGCAAACATAGAATGAAAGACGAAATAATTATATATCAAGCAGACGAAGCATCAATTAGGCTTGAAGTAAGACTGGAGGAAGAGACTGTTTGGCTCTCACAAGCTCAAATGGTTGAACTTTTCGATTCTACAAAACAGAATATTAGTCTTCATATAAACAATATATTCAAAGAGAAGGAGCTTGTGTATGATTCAACTGTCAAGGAATACTTGATAGTTTAAATTGAAGGACAGAGGCTGGTTAAGCGAAAAATAACGCTATATAATCTTGATGTAATTATCTCTGTCGGATATCGTGTTAAATCGCAACGTGGTACACAATTCAGTCCCGATAATTATCGGGATGGGCTAACAAAATCTTAAAGGAGTATTTGCTTAAAGGACATGTAGTTAGCCACAGACTTGAGAGATTGGAAAGTGATATGCATAATGTTAAGAATAAACTCGGAGAAATAGACTTGCAATTAAAAACCAGTTTGCCTAAGAAAGATGGCATATATTTCGACGGTGATACATTTGACGCCTATGTGTTTGCAACAGATATAATCAGAAAGGCCAATGACTCTATCATTCTTATTGATAACTATATTGATGAAAGCGTACTTCTCATGCTATCGAAGCGACAAAAGGGTGTGAAATCGACTGTTTTCACTTCAGCCCTGTCAAAGGAGGCAAAACTGGATTTGAAAAAGTACAGCTTGCAATACCCTGACATTGAAATAAGGGAGTTTACCAAATCTCACGACCGTTTTCTCATCATTGACAACCAGACTGTTTATCATATTGGGGCATCATTAAAGGACTTGGGTAAGAAGTGGTTTGCTTTTTCTATCATAAATATTGAAGTTGATTACATACTTAAACGACTAAATGCTTAATTAAAAGGCGGCATAGCAATGACAATAGGGATTGGTAGACGAAAATAACCTTTGGTAACAAACTGCGTGCTTCAGCGGCAGGGACTTAAAGCCTCTTGTCGGAAATACTTTAAACTTTTTACTTCTTTTAAATCCTAAAAATCATCCATGAAAACATCAAATTATTATTTTATATATTAAAATATTAATTATTTTTGAAAAATAAACCTTACCTAATAATAATTGAGAAAGTGCATAATGTTTTTTAAAAGCTATGTGACTTGGTTTACATTTCTATTATGATAATGGTTTAAATAAGTTAGCAGCAAGTTGAGAAAGCTTTCAATAAAACATTTATATAAAGGGTACCTTTAATAAAGTTATTGTTTAAATTTATCATCAAAGTAATTATTAAAGTTTATGTTACGAATTTATCGACACATTAATTATTTTATTCCTGTTCTTTTCGTGTTATTTATTCTAAGTTCTTGCAATTACGTTAGATACATTAGTGGAGATAAAAGGTGGTTGAAACATGATCTTGGGCTTTCAAACACAGCAGATTCTTTAATGATTCCTCAAAATAAATCATATAAAAATGATAAAATCTTTGCTCGTCAAACCGGGGTGTATTATTGTTTCAAAAATCAAGATTCAATTTCTACAAATTATATTTCTTGGGAGAATGGATGGTATACAATAGTATTTTATGACATAAATGAAAAGCAAAAGAGCTATTATTCATATGACAGAAAAAACAGATTAAGGATACTAGTAAGATATTCTGAATGCAGTAATTCCTGTACCTCAAAAATTGAGTTTAATAGAAGGGGTAAAATTATTTATATACAGAACAAAGGGATAACGTTTTAACAAATCTAAAAATTAAAGGAACGATTTATATGATAGAAAAACAAATAGGTTCTTTGGATAAAAAGAAAACACGACTTTTGACGGTCAAATTACAAACAACCAGCCGGCTCGTTAGAAACTATGGGATTGAAAATTTCGCAGCAATAAAGAACTACTACGAATGACATTAATAACGATTTTAAAAAAAACCTGTAAAAGATAAAAAGAATATTCCGAAGCACAAACATAGAGCAAAACAAGCCCCACCTGCTTACTCACAAAACCTAAGATTGTTTTTCACAATCTTTTCGCGACACACATAAAATTTTTAGGATAAATAAAGATTTTTGTTAGTTTTGTTGTATGAAATCATTTTGTAGAAAAAATCGCATAACATTTATAAAAGCTATATATTTTAATAAGTAAAGAGAAAATTGTATGACAAAAGAAACCGCAATAAAATTGTTTGAACAAAAGCAGGTTCGTACAGTATGGAACGATGATGAAGAAAAATGGTACTTTTCAATAGTGGATATCGTAGCTATTCTTACTGAAAGTGTTGACGCAAATGCTTACTGGAGAAAGCTAAAGCAACGATTGAAGGAAGAAGGAAATGAAACCGTGACGAATTGTCACGCTTTGAAAATGGAAGCAGCCGATGGTAAAATGCGATTGACAGATGTTGCTGATAACGAGCAACTCTTACGCTTAATACAATCAATTCCTTCTAAAAAAGCTGAACCTTTTAAACAATGGCTTGCACGTGTCGGAAGCGAAAGGATTGATGAAATTGAAGACCCTGAAAAAGGTATAGACCGTTTAATGGAAACTTATTTGCGCAAAGGCTATTCGAAAGAATGGATAAACCAAAGGCTCAAAAGTATTGAAGTAAGGAAAGAGCTTACAGATGAATGGGAGAATCGTGGTATTCAGAAAGGGCAGGAATATGCAATATTAACCGATGAGATAACAACAGCTTGGAGTGGCTTTACAACAAAGCAATACAAAGCATTCAAGGAGCTTAAAAAAGAAAATCTTCGTGATCACATGACTAATTTAGAATTGGTATTAAACATGCTTGCAGAGGCTAGCACGACTGAGATTTCTAAAGAAAAAAGTCCTAAAACTTTTGAAGATAGCAGAAAGATTGCAAAACAAGGAGGTACCATAGCAGGAAACACACGAAGAGAAATTGAAGAAAAAACAGGAAGAAAGGTGATAACTAAGCAGAATGCCAAACAATTGGGACATAATAAGAATAAAGAAATCGGTAAAAAATAAAACCATAAATAACAAAATATATAATATATTTGTGAATTAATAAAATAATGAAAGGAGGCAAACAACAATAACAAAATTATTTTTACGTGTAGATATATTTTGAAAAATCCCTCAGTTTCTAACACCAGCTTAGCTTTATCTTTGCAGCTCATCATTACTTGACGTATAGAATTTATTTGTATATTTGAGGTGCAGTTTGACAGGGTAGTAATTGTTAAAGCAAGCCCAAACCCAGAGCCGCCGCCGTTAACTTCAAGCAGGCGAAAGCAAAATAAAACAACGAAATAGAAAGTTGAAAAAAAAACAAATAGAAAATGGAAGAAAAAAGTGGACTTGATAAGCTTCTGGAAAACCTTGTCGAATTAGGATTTTCTCCAAATGTATCCTTGGTAGATAAAGGCTCATTTTTCCCTCGGCAAAATAGATTTGTAAGTAGTAATACAGTCACAGTATTATTATCTGACTCAATATTTTTTTTAGCACGTTCTAATGTATCCTCTTCATTCACAGGTATATATACTTCGGTAGAACTACCTTTAGAAGCAGAATATAAAGTTTATAAAAGAAATTGGTTTGATTTTCTATTTTTTACAAAAAGACAAAAACTTGGAGTTAAGTATATAGATGAAAATTTAACAATAATATCTCCAAAATGGATTCCTTCAAAAGAGTTAAATTTAAATAATACAAATTTGTTTCTGGATATAAACAAAGCAGGGAAACCCTTTAAATTGATTTTAGAGAATAACTATTTGCTTTCAATAATTAAACCATTAACTGATAAAAAAATTTTAGGGATAGAAACAAATGATTGGTTGTACGAGAAAGAAGATTTAGAAAATTTATTAAAAACTGGAGAAGAGTTGATTAGAAAAATTAAAAATGCCTGCAGTTAATCGAGTGGATGGCTCTGCTATCTTCCGATAGCAGAGTGCACCCCTCACACCACTGCACCCCGACATTTAAAAATGCAGTGACAGGCTTCCGTGTTACGTACCTGCCGGCCGGTAGGCTGGTACAGCGGTTTTCCGACCTATCGGTGCGGGACTGGCTATTAAAATGAGGAGCAATTTTATGCAGGACACACAGTCGGAATATTTTATTGCCGAGACAGTGCGGATTTCAGCGGTTCTATTTCTAATAGACTTTTCCCGATAAATCGGGACAGACTATGTGACCAATAAAAAACAAATTATTTACACATGAAAAAAAGACCAATCATCTTAACAATGTTGCTGTTTTTTGGCATCATTATTAAATCACATTTATTATTTTCAAGTGAGAAAGACCTATATTATAGTTCAGCAAATCAACAACAATCAGATACGATTGTTGATTTATCAAAACCAGGTATAAAGCTACGTGTTGCATTAGGACCAGGTCATTGGGTAAGTGACAGATTCAGGACCACTGCCACTTTTGGAAAAGACTGGGGAATGGGTGTTTGCTTTCATCCGGGGCTTGATTATCTGCAAATTTTGGGAAGGTTTGATTATTCATTCATACGAACAACAGATGGAGAAATTACATACGCTGATTTGAACCATAAATTTATAGGCTTTTCTTCATTGTCAATTGCTTTGTGTCAAAGTGTTAGGCTCCCAAATTCTAACGAACTATCTGCAAGTTATTTCGTGGGAGGTGTATTGGTTTCCGTTCAGGATTATTTAAATACAGTAGGAATACTGTCAGGTTTTGGGATAGAATATATAATACGCAAATCCTCCTGGGAAAATTTTGGGGTAGGTATTTCAATGAATATGCGTTACCAAACTTATGATTTAAGCGGTAATAATGATTGGCAGAGTTTCATTTCAAATGACAGGCGACATTTGGAAATTGACCTCAATTATAATCTGGGAGTTGTGATTGTTTTCTAAACCAGAAATAAACTAATTTTAAAATCTAACTCTGTTTGCTTTGTTCATGAAAACAAGATATTATAATGTATGAAGCTATTTTGCAGGCATTTTGTATGCACACCTGAAAATATTTACCGACAGTCCTGTCCCAACTTGTTTGTTAGTTGTCAACACTCTGACCTTACCTATTTTTTGGATCAGATTGTTGCTGTTTCTGACAAGTAAGCTGTCGTTTTCATATAAGTTATGTTATAATTTGAATGATCTCTGAACCCTGTTAACATTGTATAATCAGCACGAAACGCTAACAATCGGCAGAGGTTTCTTGACAGGGAAGTTACTGATAAAGCCCTACCGAAAGCTATACCTTATTCGTTGTTTGTCTTTTTCCTATTTAGGGTCTGCTGATCCGATAGCTATCGGATAAGTCTGAGGTGCGCCGAATTTGAGGCCACGAGGCGAAGATGTATATGAATACTTCGAGCCGAAGTAACGAAAAAGACGGCGTGCATCAGGCTAACACAAACACATTAAATTTCTATAGATGCTCTTCTTTTACTAAATTCTGATTTGATTTTTAAGTCAAAATCTCAATTCTCCTATTAAACTATCTTATTTAATGCATGGGTTTTATTAATTGTTAATAAAATACCTTGCACTTGTTTTACATAAAGATATTCATAAACATCTATGAATATGTGTGTTGTGTGTTTTTCAGTAGACCCTATTTAACTTTTGTCTTTTTGCCAACTATTATTAGTATTTTTGAAGGCATTTACATAGTCTTTTAGATTCGTCATGTCAACCAGACAAAAATTAGAAAAAACTGCATACATCCCCAAAGCATGGGAGGAAGTTTCTTGTCCTTTTTGTCATGACAATGATTTTCGTCTGCTGGAGCGATTTGGCGATAAAATGCAGTACTCTTATGTGTTGTGTAAGAAGTGTCGTCTTGTTTATCTGAATCCACGTCCATTTTACGATGATGAGTTTGTTTTTGATGCCTATGAGTTCTATGCAGAAAATGACAGCAGATATGTGATTCGCGAAGATTTTTATGAAAATGAAAGCCGTTTTGAAAAAACTGAAGTCGCTGAGGTTTTAAAATATGATGTTAAGCGGAGTGCTATTTTGGATGTGGGTTGTGCCGTAGGTAAGTTTTTATACAATGCGAAAACACATTATGGCGCATGTATCGGATTGGATGTTTCATCCCTTATGGCCGAACTAATCAAGAAAAATTTGGGGATTGATGTTGTAGTTGGAAAATTTGAAACATGGGAGACTGCTGATAAGTTTTCTGCTATCAATATGAGTCACGTGCTCGAACATTTCCCACATCCTGAATTATGGCTCAAAAAAGCAGCTTCTTTACTTGAAGATGATGGCATCCTGATAATCAGTGTGCCCAATATGTTTTCTGCCGACAGAAAAATTAAACGCTTTATCAAGCGTCTGGGGCTGATGAAAAATTTATGGGAAAGCTGGCGCACTCCCGATCACCTCTTTGAACCAACGATACCGGCCATGAAAGTGTTTCTGAAAAAAAATGGCTTTGAAATTATTGACTATTATACATACTCACGCACAAAATTGAACGTTAACACATTTTTTGGAAATATCTATCATCGAAAACTGCGTTTGGGGTCTAATATGAAGTTTTTTCTGAAAGCTCAAAAACATTAACTTTGTAATATATTATTCATTTTTCATAATCTGATGAAACGATTTTTTAGCATTATTGCACTTATAAGACCTTATTGGAAACAGGCTCTGTTAAATATTATTTTTAATATTCTGGCAATCATCTTCTCTCTGGTGTCATTAACCATGATTGTTCCCTTTTTAGGTCTTCTTTTTGGTACTGTTGAGCTTGTTAATACGGCACCCGAATTTTCTCTAAATGTTCATGCCTTAAAGGATGGCTTTTATTATCTTATCAGTTCTATTATTATTGAAAGAGGCAGACTTGATGCACTTGTATTCATTTGTGTTTTAGTCGTTTTCTTTTTCTTTTTTAAGAACTTATGCCGCTATATGGCTATGTTTTTTCTATCTCCGGTTCATTGTGGTATTGTTAAGGATTTACGTAATATGATTTTTAAAAAAATCCTGATTCTTCCTTTGTCATACTACAGCGACCAACGTAAAGGAGATATTATTGCCCGTTCAACAACTGATGTTGAAGAAGTCAAATGGACCGTCATCAGCTCCCTTGAAATGATTTTCAGGGAACCCTTAGCCATAGTCTTTTTTCTTGCTGCATTGTTTATTATCAGTGCAAAACTCACACTCTTTGTGTTGCTTCTACTTCCCTTTACAATTTTTGTCATTGGACGCATTGGGAGGAGTTTGAGGCGTACATCTGCAAAAGCACAAAATCAACTGGGTATTTTATTGTCAACACTTGAGGAAACAATTTCCGGATTACGCATCATAAAAGCTTTTAATGCTATTGATTTTACCGAAAACCGCTTTAAAAATACGAATACCAGACTTAATACACTTATGGTAAGAGCTTTCAGAAAAAGGGATTTGTCGTCCCCTTTAAGTGAATTTATGGGTGCTTTGGTATTGGTTGTTGTCATGTGGTTTGGTGGCAAATTGGTATTGGGTGAGAACAGCAGTATCAGCCCCGAAGTTTTTATTGCTTATGTGGTTATTTTTTCACAGCTTATCCCTCCTGCAAAAGCATTATCTACGGCGTTTTACAATATTCAAAAGGGCATTGCAGCATCCGACAGAATTTTTGAAGTACTTGAAGCCCCTGAGATTATTGAGGAAAAGATTGATGCTATATCCATTAAAACTTTTAACAGGGAAATTGTTTTTGATAATGTCAGTTTTGCTTATGCCAAAGAGCCTGTATTAAACAAGGTTAACCTTAAAATTGAAAAAGGAAAAAGTATTGCCTTGGTTGGTGTTTCGGGAAGTGGAAAAACCACTGTTGCTAATTTGCTCCCACGATTCTATGACTGCGAAAGCGGTACTATTTTTATTGACGGGGTTTCAATTAAAGACCTTGTTATTTCTGATTTGCGAGGATTAATGGGCATCGTTTCTCAAGAGCCTATACTGTTTAATGATACTATTTTCAACAATATTGCTTTTGGCATGAAAGACGTATCTGAGTCTGATGTTATTGATGCTGCAAAAGTAGCCAATGCCCATGATTTTATCATGCAACTCGAAAATGGCTACCAGTCAAATATAGGCGATTGTGGCGGCAAGCTCTCCGGTGGTCAGAAACAGCGTATAAGCATTGCCAGGGCTGTTCTTAAAAATCCTCCTATCCTCATCCTCGATGAAGCCACTTCCTCGCTCGATACAGAATCGGAAAAACTTGTGCAGGATGCCCTTTATAAGCTTATGAAAAACAGAACATCATTGGTAATTGCACACCGTCTCACCACTATTCAACATGCCGATGAAATCGTTGTCATGCAGGATGGAAGTATTGCTGAAAAAGGCACCCATAATGAACTGATAGCCCTTAATGGGGTTTATAAAAAGTTATGTGATTTGCAGACATTTGATAATCAATAATTTGCTTAATGAACGTGCCCGATAAGTCCATTGTGAAATTTATTAATAAACATCATACACTGCATCTTGCTACTTCAGATAATAATGAACCTTATTGTGCAACCTGCTTTTATCTTTATGATGAAGAGAACAACACATTTTACTTTGCATCCAATGAGGAAACAAGGCATATTCAGGAGATAAGGAAACAAATGAAAGTGGCTTTTTCTATTGCAAGTGAAACAAGATTAATTACAAGTATCAGGGGTATTCAGTGTATGGGAATTGTTAAAGAAATTTTTAATAAAGAACTTAAAAATAAATATATTGCCAAATTTCCCGTAGCTTTGTTTATCCCCTTTAAATTATGGGGGATAGAACCGTATTTTATTAAAATGACTGATAACAGGCTTGGATTTGGGAGAAAATTAATATGGGAGAAAAAAAATGACTTTAAATAAACGCAATATTACCTTCGATGTCCTAAAAGGAATAGCTGTGCTGCTAATGATTCAGGTGCATATATTTGAGCTTTTTGCCAGTCCTGAGATTTTACACAGTGCTTTAGGTAAGGTGTCACTTTTTCTTGGTGCTGCACCTGTAGCTCCTGTTTTTATGCTGGCATTCGGATATTTTATAGCCAAATCGAAAAAATCAAGTTACCAGTTGCTGAAAAGGGGTTTGATGATACTTGGGCTTGGATTTTTTCTTAATGTAAGCCTGAACCTGAATTTGATTATTTCTGTTTTTGTTGGGCGTTTTGATTATGATTTGCTCCCTTATATATTTGGTGTGGATATTTTGCAACTCGCAGGTCTCAGTATTTTAATTATTGCATTGCTTAAAAATTATTTCGAAAAATACCCTGTTTTTCTAACCGTATTTATTATTATTTGTGCATTTATGGGGAGCTACCTTCCTGCTTTCAAACCTGAAAATATTGTCCTTAAGTATGTGTTGTCTTTCTTGTATGGCGCATCGGAATGGTCGTATTTCCCTTTGTGTCCCTGGCTTTCGTATCCCTTGCTTGGGATGCTATTTCTACAATTACAAACATATTTACAAACAAAAGTCAAATATAACTTCGCAACCGCTGGTATCTCTTTCGCAGTGTTTGTGTTTTTTTTATTTTTTACACGCTCCTTCAGCGTTACAATTACATCAAACCTTCCTTTATACTACCATCACGGTTTGATTTTCTTTTTGTGGACAGTGACTTTTATGGCTCTTTACACGTTTACAATAGATGGGATTTCAAATGCACTCAGTCATACAAAATTTCTGTGCATTTTGCAATGGTTCGGGAAAAACGTAACCCTCCTATATGTTGTACAATGGATTATTATTGGCAACATTGCTACAGAGATTTATAAAAGTGTTAACTATAAAATTTATTTATTTCTCGCTTTTATTGCGATATTGGCATTGTCTAGTCTGATTTCAGCCGGTATTTTGAGATTGAAAAAGAAGAATATCTAGCTACACATTCTTAATATTAAGAAATTATTCCTTCTCATTTTTGACAAGTAAGAACCATTCTTTATCAAGTTCGAGGAAACCTTGATCGTAGCAGAAATAATAGACTGCATTTTCTTTTGTTAAATAGGTGTGTGTGTGGTATTTGAGGTCGAAACCTTTGGTAAGAAGTTTGTCTTTTTTGACTTTAGTTTTACCTGCGGGATTCATTGATTCGAGGATGCGCCTGTTCTTACGGAGGATATTGTTGATGTTTCTTACAATATTGATATTATCTGAATTCAATTTATTGTTAAAAGAATTTCTGCATTGGTCGTCACAAAACTTTTTATCGGCTCTACCCGTTATCTCCTCTCCACAATGCAAACACTTCTTTTTCTTCATAGATAAGCTGTATTTGTCTAATTTATATAAGCTTCTTTAATGCTTTCAAAATCAGGGATGTCGTTATAATGCCATTTATCCATGACAATACCGTTTTTCAGGAGAATTAATCCGGGGTTGGCTCTTATTGCAGTTTTAAGCGCAATCGGGTCAACATTGTAAAAGGGGTAGGTCGCCTGGACTTCATGTCTGAAATCGTCAATATCACTATAGGGAGTACTTGTCAGGCATATAAAAGAAATACCGTTAGCTTCGGCTTCTCCGGCTAAGGTATTTATTTTCTGAAATGGTTTTCGTGCAGCTTTATCTAGATCATAAGCAAAAAGCAGAAATTGATATCCTGAATCTGTTATAAAAGTTTCAGTAAGTTCTTCTCCATACTCATCAACAATAATGAAATTACCGATGGGTGCATTTATATATTCTTGAATAATGTTTCTTTTCTGTTCAACAAATTCCCATGTTGCTTTCCATACCGAATCATTCCATGGGTAATCGTTCATGGGATAATCTTTAATTTCACCTGTGTTTTTATTTTTATAAACTAAAAATGTTTCTGCAATTTCCTCTTGTTTAGGTTTCATTTCTTCAATAACATTGTTGCCAATTTTCCAAGGGCGGAAATCTATTATTGGTAAATGACGGTACGAATAAGTGATAATAGAGGCAATAAAAACCAAGCCGATAAAGATTATTCCCCATTGTACCTTTTCTGATAAAATGGATTTGAATTTTTTTCTGTATGCAAAAATGATGATAGAAAAAATAAAAAAGAAAATATTTTTAATAAAAGTGGCTTTATTTGACAGAATCAAAGCATCACCAAAGCAACCGCAGTCACTCACGGGATTTGTAAGGTAAATATAAAATGTCAGGGGTGTAAAAAACGCCATAAAAAGCAATCCACCCCAGGAGGTAAGCCGTATTTTTAAACCAAATAATATGGCAAATCCAATGATAAATTCAAGAGAACTCAGCGTAACAGAAAAGAAAAAGGACAAGGGCTCCATCCACGAAGTGCCAAAGGCTATAAAGTAGTCATTAAATTTATAAACAGAGCCAAGAGGATCTACAGCTTTTACAAAACCTGAGAAAATAAATACTATACCAAGTATGATGCGAGAGATGGTATTAAGGTGTTTCATCTTTTTATCGTTTTTTTGAACATCAAAATTATTAAAAATTTCCTTTAAATACCCTTAATTTTAATAAATATTAACACAAGTAAAATAGGGATTGCTTTTAGCTGTGTATAGGAAATTTATTAATTTTGGATAATTGTAAAGATTATTCAGATGTTTCGCAGAAATATTTTTCTGATTGGTTTCATGGGGGCTGGGAAGTCTTCTATTGGCAAGAAGTTGGCCCGTCATATGGGTTTTGGTTTTATTGACACTGACAATCTGATAGAAGAGAAGTTTAATGTAAATATCAGTAATTTAATTTATAAAGGTAAAATTGATGATTTTAGAACATTTGAACATGAAGTTTTACTTTGGATTACTCAGAGCAACTGCAATGTAGTAGCAACAGGAGGAGGGATGCCTTGCTTTTTTGACAATATGAAAATAATGAATGAAAATGGTATTACAGTTTATATGAAGTACTCTGCTACCGAACTTTATAACCGATTAAACAAAGTAAAACGTGAACGCCCATTGCTTAAAGGTATGTCAGATACTGAAAGATTAAAATTTATAACCGACACCCTTGAAGAGCGCAATTTCTTTTATAACCAGGCTCACTATACTTTGTTTGGTAAGAGTCTGAAGATGAATAATATACTTTCATTACTCTCTAATTTGAAATTATTCAATTATCAGGAATAAATTAATTCCAAAATGCAATATTATCAAGCCCTAATATCTGATAATCTTTGCAAATTTTTAAGCAGCCTTGACTTTTTCGTTCTTTTGCGTCAAGGCAAAGTAACAAGGAAATAAATAAACATTTTTTTCTCAGCTATTTCCGGATGTGTTTTAGGGAAATGCTAAAGCTACGGTTTTGTCATGGAATTTGCAATGCTACGCAGCAAATTCACACGCCAAAACCATTTTCTTTTTCTCTTTTTGCCACGGGTTAAAACCCGTGGCTATTAACATTGTTCCCCGCTGGGGAACTTTGGGTTCATTACAGCAATACGCGCACACCAAAACCATCATCCCCAATACTTTTTAGGATATCTCAAAAGTGAAAAACTTGTCATTCAGAGTGGAGCGAAGAATTTGAATATCAATGTTTTGAGATTTTTCACTCTGTTCAAAATGACAAAAAAAACAATGGTTTTGTCATGGAATTTGCAATGCTTACTTCGGCTATGCTCAGCACAAGTCGCAGCAAATTCACACGCCAAAACCATTTTCTTTTTCTCTTTTTGCCACGGGTTAAAACCCGTGGCTATTAACATTGTTCCCCTCTGGGGAACTTTGGGTTCATCACTTTAATAATTTCAAGCCAAAACATGAATCATTTAGCACTATTGATTACGAAAACCGAAAACGGCCTTTTAAAAATTTGCGTAAAAATTGAGGGTTTCATTACACATCAAAAAAATCGTTTCAGGCAATTAAAGCAACCAACGAGTGAGGGTGTTGTATCTAAATTCAACAAAGAATCCATCCCCGAACGGCTTTGGTTGCGCCGGTAATGAAATCCGAAGATTTTAGCAAATTTTTAAGTAGCCTTGACTTTTGAGTTACTTTGTGTCAAGACAAAGTAACAAGATATAAAAAACCTTTTTTTCTCAACTATTTTCGGAAGCGTTTTAGGGTTAGGCTTAAAGCCACAGTTTTGTCATGGAATTTGCAATGCTACGCAGCAAATTCACACGCCAAAACCAATCATCTCCTTTCTTTTTACCAAGGATTGCGCTTCGCTTCACAAAGGACTAATCGGGTTTTAATTTCTGGAAATCATCTTATTGGACAACAATGATAAAAATACTATTTAGGGTCTGCTGAAAAAGTGTGTTTTTCAGCAGACCTTATTTATTAAACAGCACTAAAAACCAACATGAAAACTTCTATAAAACAAAGCTAAAAACAGATTCTTAGTTTATTCCTTTATGATCTTATGTACACTCAAAGCATCACCCGAATAAATTTTTAAGAAATAAACGCCAGCAGTTAATGATGTGAAGTCAACTTCTGTTTCATAACTTTCTACAGCATTATCAAGCAATAATTTGCCGGCAACATCAAAAACCTGATAGGAGGTAATCAAATTCTTAGAGCCGATAAAAGCTTTATCTTTAACAGGGTTTGGATAAATCATGACGTGTTGAGCATTGTCAGTCTCTTCGATATTATTAACGAGTGCCCCAATATTAATAAGTTCAACATCCATAATTTGTCCTGTTACACGGTTTTGGAGGAAAATAACAGCGCGGGTGTTAACAGCGTTATAAGTGCTTTCAAGCTCAAGTGTAAATGTGAAATTCTGAGTAGTACCTGAGGTGAAATCAACGACAGTGCCGTTGGCATTTGGGTACATTTTACGTAACACATTCTTTACCTGAGTTAAGCCATTCCAGTTATGAGGAATATAGGTTTCAGTCAGGGCTACCATCAAACGCATTTCGTCATTGTAATAAGGGAATGTTTCTTCAACGGAAACAGCAATGTCAAAATTATAGGGGTATCCTGACACATTTGAAACGTTTGCTTCAATGTTGTGAACAGTGGGTATTTCCATATACTTCTCATAATAATACTCATATAAGTCTTTGTGCTGTGCAATGGTAGGTAAAGCGCCTGAAAAAGCATACATGCCATTAATCACACTTCCTGGATAACCAATAGGGTCTCCGCCAAAAAGTAATGGGGTGTAATAATCTGTTCTGACATCTGTACTTGGTGTTTCAAAGCTATCACCACCGTGGTACTCAATAACGGCAATGTCGAGGTTTTGATTTTCCATTTGGGTAATGGAAGATGCTGCAGTAGGGCAGTAGGAACACCATGTACCGGTAAAAATTTCAAAAAGAACAAGCTCTCTCTGGTTACCACCCGGAATTACAGCATCAAGGCTTCCTGCACTTGCAGAATAACCTAGATTATTTCCGTAATAGGCAATTAATTTATAGTTATAGGTATTGGGGTACAAATTGGTGTCTGTAAATGTTGAATCATTAACAATATTAGCTATCAAATGTCCATCACGAACTACAGAATAGCTTAAAGGGGATTCATTGAGAGGCGAATTCCAGTCTAATTTAACATCATTGGTGTTGACAATTTGCAAAGTGAAATTTTGGGCTGACTCAGGTGATGGAACTTTTTCTATAAGCATGTTGTCCATATAATACTCAGGAGTACCGCCTACATTCCATGCATAGAAATTTATGGCATCTAATTTGTTTAAACCTGTCCCGTCATTAAAAGTACCTTGACTCCATTGGTAAGCGTGTACCAATGTGTCATTAACATAAATATCAACAAGGTCATTATCCAAATCAACAAAGTGTTGCATTTTTATCCAAGTGTCGGGAATAAAAGGGAAGGTTGCCGCAGCAGCGCCGCCTCCGTCTATAGTTACAACGCTATCTTGAAAAAATATTTGCATACCCCAGATGTTATTTGCTGTAACAGCCGGATCAAAATTCTGCATAAGGTTGTAATAGGCTTGTTTGCCGGTAGGGATGTAAATGTAAAATTCAATACGGTAACGGTTTGAGTCTAGATCGTTGAGAACTATAACTCCATCATTAGTACCGGAAACTTTTACTGAATTTGTTCCTGATAATGAATATAAGTCAGATACAGTAGGATCTTCAGCAGTTCCAGGGCTACTTGACCATGTGTCCCATGTTGTTGACTGTTGTGCAATACCCTGATTGACGGTGTAACTTTCAAAATCATCCTGGTATAATGTCTGTGCAAATGACTGATTTACAATCATATAAACGATTGCAATACTTAAAAATAAAAATTTTTTCATAAAATTTAATTTGGTTAGATATTAAACATTCATACAAAGATATTAAAATATTCAGATTTTTGAATATAGACTAAGTTCTTGTAATCAGAAATTATTTTTTAAAAAAAGGATTTTGACAATAATCAACTTTTTCCCAAGAAGTGGAGTTTGTAAAAGAAAAGTAATGTGAACAGCAATGTCATGGCCCCTCCAATTAAATATGAAATATTTTGTGGCCATGATAATCCTTCAGGAGAAATGAAAATATAAGTAGAACAAACGGCTGTCATAAAAATAGCTGGAATAAGGGCTATTACATACATTTTTTTCTCTTTAGCAAGATACCAAGTGATGGCCCAAAGCACAATAGTAGCCAATGTCTGGTTCGACCATGCCATATATCTCCATAAAATGCCAAAGTTCGTCTGACTGATAATAAAACCGATTATAAAAATTGGAATACTGATAAGAAGTCTGTTTTTAAAAGGTTTTTGAGCTATTTTCAAGAAATCGGCTGTAATAAGTCTTGCACTTCTGAAAGCAGTATCAGCAGACGTTATGGGAGCTGCAACAACACCTAATAAGGCCAGAATACCACCAACTTTTCCCAGTAAAGAATTGGCAATTTCATTAACACCCCAGGCAGCATTGCTGTTATTTTCAATCATTACACTGTTGAGTTCTTTAACGCCTCCCCAAAATGCCATACCAACAGCTGCCCAAATAAGTGCAACTACACCTTCTGAAATCATGGCACCGTAAAACACACGTCTCCCAAATTTTTCATTTTTAATACATCGTGCCATTAATGGTGATTGTGTTGCGTGAAATCCTGAAATCGCCCCGCAGGCAATAGTTACAAACATCATCGGAAAAACTGGAAATGCTGAACCTTTATGGTGGAAGTTATTCCAGTTACCTGAAGTCAGTTCGGGAATAGGTAAACCTTTCCATAACATCATAACAAAAATTCCAACAGCCATAAAAAGTAAAGCAAAGCCAAATATGGGATAAATTTTGCCAATAATCTTGTCAACAGGGAATATGGTTGCAACAAAATAATAAACGAAAATAATTCCAATCCAAAAAGTGATATTAAACATACCATTGGTCATATTTTGAATGATTCCGGCAGGTCCCATTACAAATACAGCCCCAACCAGAACCATTAAAAAAAATGTGAAAATACTGATTAGAATTTTAATCCGTTTACCAAGCAAGTTGCTGACAATTTCTGTTATACTTAGGCCATTATTTCTCACAGATAACATGCCTGAGAAGAAATCGTGCATAGCACCACCGAATATATTCCCAAAAACTATCCAGAGAAAAGCCACAGGACCGAACATTGCTCCCAATACAGCACCAAAAATTGGCCCCAGTCCGGCAATATTAAGAAATTGAATGAGGAATATTTTACCCCAGCCTAAAGGGACGTAATCCACACCGTCAGCCATGGTAATGGCAGGTGTAGCTAAGTTGGTGTTTACACCAAATACACGCTCAAGGAAGCGTCCGTAAATATAATACCCCAATAACAGGAATGCTATAGAAACAAAAAAAGTTATCATAATTTCTTAAAAATTAAGCATGTTTGGGTAGGGAGGTAAATTCTGAGCATATAAGTGCTGTCAACTTTTATGGACGGATAAAAGATGTCATTGTCAATTCTTTCATGGCCTGCATATTTTGAGCTGTCACTATTGAGAATAATTTTATAATCGCCTTTTTCGCATGTAAAACCATAATCTGTATAAGAGTTAAATGGGCTGAAGTTGAAAACAAAAAATAAATCCCCTCTTTCAACTATAAGAACCTGATCTGTAATATTTTGAACAATTGCAGAGGGTTTGTGTAAAAGAGTGTTATGGTTTCTAATAATTTTAATAAAATCTTTGTCAAATTCGTATAAATTACTGTATCTAAGTTCTTTATTCAAAATCAGATGCCATTGTCTTCGTGCATAATGAAACGACCAATTGTTGCCTTCTCTAGGAAAATCAATCCATTCAGGGTGTCCGAACTCATTGCCCATAAAATTGAGGTACCCATCTCCGGCTGTACAAATAGTTAAGAGTCTTATCATTTTATGAAGAGCCATTCCTCTATCCACTATCAGATTCTGATGATTAATATGCATATCACTATAAATATGTGCACCCATCAATCTGAAGATGATTGTCTGGTCACCTACCAGAGCCTGATCATGACTTTCGGCATAATTGATAACCTTTTCATCAGCGCGTTTATTGGAAAGGTTATAATACATGTCTCCTACATGCCAGAATTCATCTTTAACTTCCTTTATTTGCTTTATCCAAAAATCCGGTGTGCCCATAGCAAGTCTGAAGTCAAAACCAAAACCACCATCTTCCAGAGGAGTAGCCATACCTGGTATACCGCTCATTTCTTCGGCTATGGTAATGGCATCGGGATTGAATTCATGGATGAGCTTGTTGGCAAGAATAAGATAAGCTATGGCATCTTCGTCTTGATTCAGATTGTAATATTGCTCATAGCCCATGAAGTTACTGCCGAGACCATGGTCATGATAAATCATACTGGTAACCCCATCGAATCTGAAACCATCAAAATTAAATTCTTCAAGCCAGTATTTGCAGTTCGACAGAAGGAAATGCAGAACTTCATCTTTGTTATAATCAAAACAGCGCGAATCCCATGCTGTGTGATTGCCTCGGGGCCCATCATGAAAGAATTGATAGAGTGTTCCGTCATACCTGCTGATACCTTCGACTTCATTTTTAACAGCATGTGAATGTACAATATCCATAATAACCCTAAGTCCGTTTTTGTGGGCTGTGTCAATCAGTCTCTTGAGATCGTCTGGTGTGCCAAATCTTGAGGAAACAGCAAAAAAACTTGAGACATGATAACCAAAAGAACCATAATAGGGGTGCTCCTGAATGGCCATGAGCTGAACAGTATTATAACCGGCTTCAACAATATGCGGAATCACGTATTGGGTAAAATCATTAAAAGTAGCCACTTTCCCTTCCATTGCCGACATTCCAACATGTGCTTCATAAATCAGTGGAGGTACATTGTTTTTGGGGGCTTTGTATTTCCATTGATAATTTTCTGGCGGATCCCACACATGGGCATTGAAAAGTCTTAGTTGCACATTTTGAACAACACGATTGGCCCATGCCGGTATGCGTTCGCCGGAACCGCCTTCCCAAAGCATAAAAAGCTTATAAGGGGTGTCATGTTTAAGAATATCTAAAGGTACATGAATCTCCCATTTCCCATTGCCTATTTTTGAGAATTTGTAAGTGTCAATAGGTTTCCAATCTGAAAAAGGGCCAATAAGAAATATTTCTTTACTTGCAGGTGCCCATTCTCTCATAATCCATTCAGACAAGTCGTCTGATTTGTGAAGACCAAAGTATTTATGACCATTGGCAAAGTCAAGTAAGCTGCTCCCAGTTGAAAGACGCTTTTCTTTATCATTTGCTTTTTGGAGCCTATTGATTATGACTTCGGCATAGGGATGTAAATAACTGTCATTCTCAATAAGTTTTATACTTTTCATAACCTATCGGATTAATTTGATGATTACAAAAGTAATCAAACTCTTTAAATAAAAAAGCTTTAAAAATGGCTTATCACCCTGTTTTCTAATAAACCTTTATTTGTGTTTTTTATTGGTAAGTTCTGTCAATGTTTCCAATTCCTCTTGAAGTTGTTCTATTCTTTGAGCATCTTTAGCCACTTGGTCTTGCAAATCTTTATTGGTTTTTTTGCTTTCCTTTAGCTCTTTTGAAATAGTTTTGTGTTGTTTGTCAAGGTTATTGCATTTATCTGTCTTATCTTTGAGCATTTCTTTAAGGTCAGTCTCACTTTGCTCAAGAATGTTTTTTGAATCCCGAAGTTGAAAAATCTCAGCATCTTTATTTTCAATTTGTTCTGTTTGCTGTTTAATGGTATTCTCATTTTTCTGAACGACATCCTTGAGATTAAAAATATCCCTGTCAGCTTTATTTTTCAATTCGGTCAGGGCCTCAAATTTAATCATACAAACCCTCATCTCTTCTTCTTTTGTTTTAATAATTTCTTTAAGTTGGGTGATGTTTTTTAGTGCAGTTTCTGCTTTTGAAGCAATATCCTGTAATAATATTTGACTTTTCATATAAATAGGTTTTAATTTTCTTTATTGATTTTTAATACTGTTCCTGTAACAATTTCCCTTGGATTGGTGATGTTATTATCTGAGGCAATTTTAGCGTATTTGAAACCATCATTATAAAATTTTTCGGCGATTCTCCATAGATTATCACCTGTTGCAACCACATATTGCTCTGTTACGGCCGGTGAAGTTGAGATTGTATTTACTTCAGCTGTTTCTTGGGTATTTACAGCAGCTGATTCTGTCGTATTTATCTGTAGTGAGTCGTTGGATATTTCCTGCACTTCTCCCAGTCTGAGATTTTCTATTGTTTCACTCAGGGTTTTATTTTCATTTTGTAGATTCTCTATTTTTTCATTTCGATAGGTAATGGCTTTTTTAGCGCGTATGTAAAGGTAAATTCCTGATAAAATACTGATTAAGAGTGTGATAATAAGAATTAGAATGATGTTGTTTTTTTTTCTGAAAAGGTCGTTGGTATTACTGATTAATGTGAAAACTTCCAAATCGGATTGACAATTGGGACATGTTTTGTCGTCTGGTTTTAATTCTGAAAAGTTACATATTTGACATTTCATAGTAATATATTTTAAGTTTATAATTGATATTTTCTTCAAATATACAATAAAAAAATTAAATGTCAACTGAAATGTGAAATAATATATATTAACAATGAAATTATTTAAATAAGAATTGTGATTATTTAAAAAGGAACAGATGAACTAATTATTTTTGGATTGATTTTCCAATAATAATTTGAGCGGTATTGATGCCATCAATAGCGGATGAGGTAATGCCTCCTGCATAGCCGGCCCCTTCACCGCATGGGTAAAGACCTTTAATGTGTATGTGCTCAAAGCTTACTTTATCTCTGACAATACGCACCGGTGATGATGTTCTTGATTCTGTGGCTACAAGCAGGGCTTCATTTGTAAAGAAACCCCG
>JAQVVM010000101.1 GCA_028698995.1 Bacteroidales bacterium | reverse complement strand
TCTTTTTTTAATACAAAGCTAACAATATTTGTGTCCACACGGTAGCGGCCTTTAGGCAGGTTGCGTTACTTTGGATCAAGCCAAAGTAACAAATATTAATTATTGGGATAAGTGCGTCACACAAATTATATTAAGTACAATATTTATTTACACATTATTCAATCCGTTTTTTTATAGTCCGTAGGACTTTAATATTAATAAAAAATGTAAGTTCATTTTTTTTATTGTCCGTATGGACATTAACAAAAGTAAGACTATAGTTCCCAATGTTAATTCCCTGACGGGAAATATTTAAAGTTTTGGTGTTATTTTATTAATATTAATGCCCATACGGGCAAATTTTCAGTAGTAATGTGTAAATATTTAATAGGTTTTATATAATACCATTAAAATTTGCAAGCACATTATATTCAGAGAGTAATAAAATCATATTTTTCAAAGTGTCGAAGTCAGGAGATAATTTTTATAATGAGGACTATGATTTAAAAATTCTCAGAAGTTTTGCCATATAACGGAGCGGTTTTGTTATTTGCCATGATCTGGATTTAAGAAGTTTGTTTTTTTCTTCTTTTTCCATCAGTATGATATGCTCCTTTTCAGCAATGAGACAATCTTGCCTTATGATTCTATCTTCCTGATCGGTTATGATGTCTGATTTTTCTGCAATAATGTTATTGTTTTCAGTTATAATTTTATCTTTTTCAATGATGATGTTTGATTTTTCAACTTGTTTCAGTATTAAAAGTTCTATTTGGGTGGCTTGCTCATGCGATTTTTCAAGCGCCTCATTTAGTTTTTTTATCCCCTCTTCCTTTTCATTTTTTTCTTTCTGTAAAAGCATTTCTTTCTCAAATAATTGTTGATGAACAACATCTATGTGTTTATAAGCCTTATCGGCCATAGTAAAAGAAAGTTTTAATTTTTCTAATTCAGTTTCCCATTCAATTGTTTTTCTCTGAAGTTCATCCTCCTCAATCTGATTATCAACCGACAACTTCGTTATCATTGTGAAAACATCACGTAAAAAATCAGAAGTCCTTTCATGCTGCATCAGATCTTCATATCTGAATTCTGCATGTCTGAGATTCTGGTCAAGAAATTCTGTTTTGTATATTTCAAGTTCCGTTGGATTGATGTTAAGATGAAACGTTTTTGCAACACGATTAAGTTCATGAGTAGCATCCTTCATTAGATTATCATAGTCAACAACAATATAATTTGAGTCATTTATTCCGGATATGCTCTTAACCACATGTGTCAGCCACAACAGATGACTTTTTTCCATATCAATACCATTTCGTTTAGCCAACGACAAAGCCACACTTATGGGATGCCTCACTGCCAAAATATAGTTAACATCGTATTTACAATAATTGAAAACCTCTTTCCAGAATGGTAAGAGTTTGGATATTCTTGGGTCCTTAAACCCAAATAATGAAGTATTGATTGTTTTTTGTTGAATCAATTCCACAGCACGAAGAAAGAAACCATCACGTTTGAGTATTTCAAAATCATTTTGTTCTATTAAAGAAAGATGATGCCAGTCGTTGTTTAATGCATTCAGCATTTCAACATTCAGTGTATTGATTTCAATATCTTCCCAAAAACCTTTATCGTTATTCCCCTCATCAAGCGGCATCAGCCTGTCTCCAAGATGTACACCCAACACTTGTAATCCGCGTGTAATGGCACTTGTTCCACTGCGGTGCATCCCTAAAACTACAAAGAGTTTTTTATTTTTTATTGTGTTTGATTTTTCCATTTACTAATGTTAAAAGTTTTCTTTTTATTACTTTAATTTGTTCATCATCATTTTGTTAAATAAATTCTAAGTTATTGAATTTTTTAAATTGAAAAAGATTTGTGTTTAAAATGATATTCAATATCTTTGACGTGGCAAATACCTTAAACTTTTTTTCAAAAGTAAAAATACAAAAATGGCCGAATCAAGAACTTTAAATTTACAAATTTTCTCACATCCTATTTATTAAAGATGGAAAAATCAAACGGAAAACTAGTTAAGCTTTTCGAATACGTAAAAAGAGGATCAAAGGGCTTTCGAGACGATTCTGTGAAGCTTCATCTAAATACTTTTATGGATTATGCTTCAAAATGTCGCTCAGTAACAGAACTGGGTATTGATTCAGCCAATGCTACTTTGGCCTTTCTCAATTCAGGATGTAAAAAGGTTTACAGTTATAATGTGGTTATCAGCCCCAATGCTAAAAAAGTAGAACAAGCAGCCAAAGAGGATGGCAAGTTTTTTAAACTTATTAATAAAGACAGCCTTAAAGTTAAAATTAAGATAACAGACCTCTTGTATATTGATACCGACCATTGGTATGGGCAAATAAAAGCGGAACTCGAACACCATCATAAAAGGGTAAACAAATGGATTGTTATGCACGATACTGAAACATTTGGTTTGGTTAATCCATTTGACAATAGGCCGGGTATGAAAGCCGGAATTTATGAGTTTTTACACGCTCATCCCGAATGGGAAATAAAAGAACATATTGAATATGGACATGGATTAACCATATTGGAACGCAAGATTCCTTTGAAAAAGAAGTGGTTCTTTTGGTGATTTTAGGTCTGTACGATGTAAAACAGTATGTTGATAGGCATCAGCCATTGGCTGGTAAAAAGCAATTTAAACACATGAAAAAACCTTTTGTTCTGTTTTCTCTATTGACTGTTTCATTTTTATTTATCAACTGGGGTTCCATTGGTCACTACTGGATAAATCATAAATCAACAGAATCATTTTCTGTGTCAATGAGTACTTTCATGATTTGGACTGATTCCCTTGCCAATCATGGTTCAGATGCAGACGATCGCAAAAACTGGGACCCTGACGAAAGCATGAGGCACTTTATTAACTTAGACAGTTACAATGAATTTAACAACACCGGACATATTCCTTCAACATTTGATTCTGCAGTCAGTGCACACAGCCTTTATTTTGTTGAAGACAAGGGCATCCTTCCATGGGCAACTAAAACCATGTTCGACTCACTTAAACTTGCTTTTCAACAGCACAACTGGCATGCAGCTATGCTTCATGCATCCGATCTGGGACATTACGTTGGAGATGGACACATGCCCTTGCATATTACAAAGAATTACAACGGACAAATGAGCGGACAAACAGGTATTCATTCAAGATATGAATCAGACATGATCTGGGATTATTATTACTACCTGAATAACTATGCAGGAGACACTGTTCATCTGATTAACAACGTGCAGCAGTATATTCTTGATTATCTATACGTTAACTATGACTATGTGGACAGTATTCTGGATGCCGATACGTATGCAGTGAGTATTGCCGGAGATAATACTTCCACCCAATATTATCAACAGTTATTCAATAAAACAAAAAACTTCACCATCTCATTGTGGGAAAATGCATCACATTCACTTGCTGAACTAATTTATACAGCATGGGTAGAAGCAGGTAGTCCCATGATGACTACAGATGCTGATAACCAATTGAATTCAATGTCTGATAATCTGTTTTTTTATCCAAATCCAGTTTCTTCAGTTTTAACTTGCCGGTTTACACTAACACAAGCTGAAGTCATTGAGTTGTGCATTTATGATGTTGCCGGAAAGGAAATTTTAAAAAATCAGAATTATTACAACAGTGGTATTAATTATACCATCATAAATTTTACAGACATACCAAGCGGAAGGTATTATTGTGTGATAAAATCAGAATCTCTGTTATATGAAAAACAACTGGTTGCAATACACTAATTTGCTGCTTATTTTGGTTTTTCAGAGACTTGCAATTAATTAAAAACCAGTATCATTAACCTAAAATAGAGTAGATGTAATAAAAAGCAGCTCCTAATAGTCCAGAGACAGGAATTGTAAGTATCCATGCCCATAGAAGTCTTATGGTTACACCCCATTTTACTGCGGTTAATCCTTTTGATACTCCCACTCCAATTATACTTCCTGTAATTGTATGCGTTGTTGACACAGGTATTTTCAAAAACTCAGTTAAAAACAATGTAATGGCTCCACCTGTTTCAGCAGCAACACCTTCTCTTGGGGTAATCTTTGTAATTTTCGATCCCATCGTTTTTATTATGCGCCAACCTCCCATCATTGTACCTGTTGCAATTGCTGTATAACATGCAAATGGAACCCACTCTGGTACTGATAATCGTGGCTTCCCATTAACGATATCCATTGAAACATGAAGCCATGAAGGCACATCATCTATCGTCAACCCACTAACACGAAGGTAAACAAGAACTGCTGCCCCAATAATTCCCATAACTTTTTGTGCATCATTCCCCCCATGCCCAATACTTAATGTAGCCGATGAAAATAATTGCCATTTTCTTAACCATTTGTCTGCTTTATGAGGATTGGATTTCTTAAGAGCCCAAAGCAGTATCAAAGTTATAAGATAAGACATGATCATGCCAATAATAGGTGCCAAAAAAATAAAAGCAGCAATTTTGAAAATTATATAGTAATTAACAACATTGAACCCTGCATAAGCTATAGCTGCACCTGAAAAACCACCTATCAGTGTATGTGAAGAACTTGAAGGGATGCCATAATACCAGGTTAATAAATTCCAGACGATTGCGGCAGTGATTCCGCAAAGTATCACCCATAAATTAATAATATCGGTATTAACTGTTTTGGATATGGTATCTGCTATGTTTAGGTCAAATATAAAATAGGCCATCACATTAAAAAAAGCGGCCCATATCACAGCCAGAAAAGGGGATAAAACTTTTGTCGAAACTACAGTGGCAATTGAATTGGCTGCATCATGAAACCCGTTTATCAAATCAAACACCAATGCCAAAACAATGATAATTATTAAAAGTGTCACTTTATTATGAGTTTTTAATTATTATTGACTTAATGACATCCGATACGTTTTCAGCACAATCAACTGCTCTTTCAAAATTCTGCATAATCTCTTTCATCTTAATCAGTTCAATAGCATCCTTTTCATTGTCGAAAAGAAAAGTCAAATAATTATGATACAAATCATCTGCAATATTTTCAAAAGAATTAATGTTAATGCAGGATTGTAATATCTTTTTTGAATTTTTAATATATCTCAATTCATAAACCGCTATTGATATTTCAATGGCACACTGATTAAGACATTCGCACATTTTATTAAAATCTGTAGTGATTTTTTTTGGTTTGTATAATTTGATTTTATAACAGGCACCGTTTATATTATCAAGAACATCGTCAATACTGGAAGTTAATGACTGAATATCCTCTCTGTCAAAGGGTGTTATAAAATTTTTATTAAGTTCTTCAAAAATTCTGTGGGTAATATCATCCCCTTTTCTTTCAATATCTTTTATCTGTTGTACCATCTCATTCCTCAAAGCAACATCTTCAGTAACAATTAATTCTTTCAATACTTCGGAGGCCTCTAAAAGATTTGTAGATGCTTTTTCAAATAATGTTATAAATTTATCATCCTTAGGAACAAAGAATTGAAAAATAGTATTAAATCTCATAATTTTTGTTTTTTTGATTATTTATCAGCCTCAAAAGTAATTTTTTAAATATATTTAAACAGTTTTTTTAATTAAAAATTTTCTAACTTGTTTTAAACAGCATGAAATAGCGGCTTTTTCTTTATTTGATGTGCTAAGATAAGAATTGAGATAATCTGAAGTAGAAAAAATCTAAATTTCTTGAACCTCTGTTATTTCTTAAGAAAGTTTGAATGATGTTATTGTTTCCTTCAGCAA
>JAQVVM010000001.1:2347-204613 GCA_028698995.1 Bacteroidales bacterium | reverse complement strand
GCGGCTTCTGACAGTAAAAATCGGAAAGGTGAAACGCGGGTTTTTGAAATACCCGAAAAAGATACCGCTTCCAATTCCAAAAACCATTGGTTCGCTAATTTCTAATCCCCTATAATTCAAAGATGCTGTAATGGCTCCGGTCTCACAATGAGCAGCCATTTTATGTTTAAAAGATTCTATTTTCATCAAATTTTCTTTTTAATAGTAGTGATTGCAACATGCGGATTTTTTGTCGCATTCTGAATTATTTCAAAAAGTTCTGGTGCCTTGTCTTTAATATAAAAAGATTTTAAATCGTCCCCGTCCTGAAAAAGTATTATCTGAAGCAAATTTGATAAAGGCACATCAAAAACATGAGCATATCTCGCTAAAGTACTTAAACTGATTTTAGAAAAATGTTTTGCTTTCAGATGTCTTTTCACACGAAATACATGCATTCCAACACGGGAAGCTAATTCTGCAACCGACAACTCGCTTAAAACCATATAATAATATATAGGGCTAATGTCATTATTCACAAGTTGGTTTGCCAATTTCTTTTCAAGATTCATTCTTTTTAACCAGAAATCATCAAGGAAATTCTTCGAAAGATAGGATCCCGTTTGAATGGGGCCGTATGTACCATCCTCTTTCTCTACATACATTATAAGTTGTTGCGGTTCATATTCCTGGTGGATGTCTTTTTCTTTCATCGATATGATTTTAATTAATGAATCCCTAAATTAATTTATATGATTTTTTCAATCTTTAATTTAACATATGTTATTGATTGACAAACAATTATAAAAACGAATAAAGGCCATAAAACATTGAGCAAATCTAATAAATTTCCGCCTTTTAAAAACAAAAAATAAAAACCCTCAAGGCACCAATATAAAGGAGAAAAGTAACTTATGAATTTCAAAAAATCCGGCATTGCAAAAACAGGGACAAAAATACCACCCAATACAGCAAAGATTATAATTGAGACAGCACCTATACCATTGGCTTGTTCCTGAGTTTCGGCAAGTGTTCCTATCATAAGGGCATAGCTTACAGCAGACAAAGCAATAATCAGAACCACGAAAATCAAAACAGCCAAATTATTGGGCAGTATGAGTTCCGGAAGCTCAATTAAGGGAAAAACAAAGATGCCCATAGAAAAAACCACAAGCACTTGAAGTATGGTAACACCTACATATACAATGGTTTTACTGCCCCAAATAAGCATAAAATTCACAGGCATGGTTTTAAGCCTTACAAAACTACCATTCAATCGCTCCTTCACGATATTATTTCCTAGAGACACAACAATAAAAAACATAGCAAAAATGGTCCATGCAGGCACATTGTGTTGGGTGGTATTAGGCTTTATATCAGCTTTAGAAGCAGGCGTTTGTGTAATACTGACACATGGAGAACCTAACTTTTCTTTAAGTTGTCCGCTTTCATTGTCAATGCCAAATTGTGAGTAAATGACATCTAACATTAAAGTGTTTTCTAGTATCTGAACCGATGTAACTAAAAGGTTATTTATGTTCTGACAGTAAGCTTCCTGTAAAACAGGATCATGAAATAATAAAATCTCTGAAACTTCTTTTTCAGGAACAATACCCGAAGCTTCCATCAACCCAAAATCAGCAAGCATCAACCCTGCGGCATAATTACTTTTTTCATTCAGGAGTGCAGAAAAATCATCGGGGATATAAACAGCGGCTTGTTTTCTGTTTTCTAAAAGGTATTGTTTTATTTCACTTTGATCAAGGTCGTTTTTTATTTCAATTTTAAACATACCTGAAGCTTCAACCAATTGTATGAGCTTTATAGATTGTGAACCCGTATCATGATTTACAATAAACATAGAAATGTGCCCTTCATTGATTTTACGAAAGGCATTATCCTGAACAATTGTTATAACAAAAACCAGCAACAGGGGCATCATAAACATGAACATCAGACCAACCCTATCGTGGATAAGCAATAAAAACTCTTTCTTAACCGAAGCCCGCAATCTATTCATAGTGGTCAAAATATTGTGTTCCTGTCAGTTGAATGAACAATGATTTCAAACTGCTTGTATTGTACTTTTGTAAAAGAGGTTTTAACTCATCACAAACAACCAGCTCACCTTTATTGATAAGTACGATGCGGTTACAAAATTCCTGAGCTTCTGACATGTGGTGAGATGTATAAACAACGGTTGTACCTTCGGAATTAAGAAAATTGATATAGGTAAGCATGGCATGTTTACTTTGTACATCGGCACCTACAGTGGGTTCATCAAGAAAAAGAACTGCCGGTTTGTGTATGATGCCAATCGCCAGATTCATCCTTCTTTTCATGCCACCGGAAAATGTTTTTATTTTTTTATGTGCCACATTGCTTATGCCCAAAATATTGAATATCTCTTCGCTCCTACGTGTAATTTCTTTAATGGACAGCTTGTAAAAAGATCCAAAATACATCATATTCTGTATGGGACTTAACTCTTCATAAAAAGCATAATCCTGAGGCACAAAACCCAATCGTTTTTTAATATCAACAAGCGATAAAACAGTGTCGTTCTCGTAATATGAATATTTACCGGAACTTGTGGGAATAATGCCACATAAAATTGATATGAGAGTGGTTTTCCCTGCTCCATTAGGGCCAAGAATACCAAATTTATCTCCTTTATTAATTGTAAAACTGATTTTACTCAGGCTTTCTTCTTCCGAATTCCTGTAACGTTTTGAAAGATTTTCAGTCTTTATACAGATTGAATTTATCATTACTCTTAATACTCCCCTTCAAAAAAAAATATGAAATTATAAAATATTCCCACACATTCTCTTTTTTCTTGCAAAAAACGACAAACAAATTTGAACAAAAATAATTAATTTTGCTGTTACTCTTTTTAAAGACAATAAATTCAACTCACTAAAGACATTTTTATGGAAACATACTCTTTAACATATCTTGGAAATTTACGTGTTAAATCTGTTCATAATCGCTCCGGTAACGAAATTATCACAGATGCACCTGTGGATAACGAAGGCAAAGGAGAGGCATTTTCTCCAACCGATCTTGTGTGTGCGTCTTTTGGAAGTTGCATGATAACTGTTCTCGGCATTATTGCCAATAGAAGCAATATTAATATCGAAGGTCTGACAGCACACGTGAGTAAAACTATGGAAAGTAATCCCAGACGCATCAAAGAGATTACTGTTGAACTTAATTTTCCTGCAAATAATTACTCGAAAAAAGAAAAGGATATTTTTGAAAGGGCAGCACATTATTGTCCTGTAGCTCTGAGCCTTCATGAAGACATTATAAAAACAATTAAATTAAATTTCTGAAATGAAAAATCAATTAAAAACAGGAATAAAAGGTGAGCACACCATGACTGTCCGGATAAAAGATACAGCTTCGCAGTATGGCTCGGGTCTCATAGATGTTTTTGCAACACCTGCCATGGTAGGACTGATGGAAACGACAGCACAAAAATCAGTACAAAAATTTTTACCGGAAGGACATATTACCTTAGGCATAGAAATTAGTGTCAAACACATTAAAGCCACACCTGTAGGTCAAAAAGTTACCTGCTTTTCAGAGCTCACTCATATTGATGACCGCAAGCTCACATTCAGTCTGACAGCTTTTGATGAAAACGACGAAATAGGCAGCGGCACCCATCAGCGTTTTATTGTAGATAAAGATAAGTTTTTGAAGAAAATTAAACTTTAACCCTATTGTTCACACAAAATCTCCACACTTGCATATTCAGGACCTTTTAACCAAATACATCAAAAGAGAAGACTTAAAAGAAATTACCCAAATATTAGGTCTTACAGCTTCACAGAGAATAAGTTTTAAAGGACTTAGCGGTTCTTCAAAATCGATGATTGCCGGTGCACTGTATAAACTAAGCGGTAAATGCATCATGTTTATCATGAATGACAAGGAAAGTGCTGCCTATTTTTATAATGATTTGGAAGTCATACTTAACGAAACTGACAAAAAGCCTGAAGAAAGAAGCATTTTCTTTTTTCCGGATTCTTACAAAAGGCTTATCAGAGCTGATAATCTTGACCATACCAACATTCTGACACGTACCGAAGTACTGAACATGCTGACAAGTCCTTCAAAAAACCGCCTTTTCATAATTACATATCCCGAAGCATTATCAGAGAAAATTATCAGCCGCAAAGATTTTACTAAGAGTATATGTAAAATTGGATTGAATGATTCCGTTAAGCTTGATGAATTAATTGCCCTCCTGAATGATAACCATTTTCAACGTGTTGATTTTACAATTGAACCCGGTCAGTTTTCTGTCAGAGGTGGTATTGTTGATGTATTTTCTTATGGATTTGAAAATCCTTTCAGAATAGAGTTTTCGGGTAATGAAATTGAATCTCTGAGAACATTTGATGTCTTAACTCAGATGTCTGTAGAGAAATTTCAGAAAATAAAAATTATTCCGAACATCACCCTTCATGAATCTATGACAGAACGCTCCCATTTTTTTTCTTTCCTCCCCTCCGATACCATTATTGGTTTTGAAAATGCAGCTTATATTACTGCCCATTTCAGTGAAATTTGGAATCATCTTGAGCAGGAATCAGGCAAGGAAAAACTGGCAGAATTGAGCCTTGAAAAATTTGTTACCCCATCTGAGTTTAAAAAAAGTATTGAAGCCTATAATATTATTGATATGGGCATGACTGCCCACTTTGAGAATACTGTTTTCTATTCTTTCAATACAACACCACAGCCTGTTTTCAGTAAGAATTTTGACTTGCTGGTACAAAATCTTAAAATCAATAATGACAAAAACATCAGCAATCTGATTTTTTCATCTGCTGACTCCCAGATAAAACGCCTACAAAGCATATTTGAGGACATTTCTTACAGAAGAAAAGCAAAAGGAAAATTTGAATACAGCATTGTACAGGCTTCAATTCACCAGGGTTTTGTTGAAAAAGACATGGGGCTGGCATTTTACACAGATCACGAAATATTTGAACGGTATCACCGCTACAGACTTCGCTCAGGTTTTGCTGCAAAACAAGCTTTTACGCTTAAAGAGTTGAGCAATCTTACACCCGGTGATTATGTAACCCATATTGACCACGGAATTGGGCGCTTCGACGGGCTTGAGAAAGTAATGGTAAATGGTAAAGAACAGGAAGCTTTAAGAATTGTTTATAAAGACGAAGACCTGCTGTATATCAGCATCCACTCTTTACACAGAATCTCTAAATATATTGGCAAAGATGCAATTACACCTGTTTTAAGTAAAATTGGGTCACCTGCATGGCAAAACCTGAAAAACAAAACCAAAGCAAGAGTAAAAGATATTGCCAAAGATCTTATTGCTTTATATGCAAAACGTAAAACGGCACCTGGCAATGCATTCATGCCCGACACTTATTTGCAGCACGAACTCGAAGCTTCGTTCATTTACGAAGACACTCCGGACCAGATAAAAGCCACTGCTGACGTTAAAAAAGACCTTGAAACTTCCCATCCTATGGATCGTCTGGTCTGTGGTGATGTGGGTTTCGGAAAAACAGAAATTGCCATACGTGCTGCCTTTAAAGTGGTTTCGGAAAGCAAACAAGTGGCTGTACTTGTTCCTACAACCATTTTAGCACTTCAGCATTATAATACGTTCAAGGAAAGACTTAAAGATTTCCCTTGTACTATTGATTACGTCAGTCGTTTAAAATCCACTTCAAAAATTAAAGATACTATTAAAAATCTTGAAAGCGGGCACATTGACATCATCATTGGCACTCACAGACTCGTTAGCAAAGATGTGAAATTCAAGGATTTAGGTCTTTTAATTATTGATGAAGAACAAAAATTTGGTGTAGGCATAAAAGAAAAACTTAAAGAGTTAAAAGTTAATGTGGATACACTTACCCTGACAGCAACTCCCATTCCGCGCACACTTCAGTTCTCCATGATGGGTGCCCGTGATTTATCGGTCATAAATACACCCCCTCCCAATCGCTATCCTGTCATAACTGAACTTATCTCTTTCAATGAAGACATTATTAAAGAAGCTATCTCTTATGAGATTGGCAGAGGCGGGCAGATATTTTTTGTCAACAACCGCATTCAGAATATTTATGAACTTGCAGAAACCTTAAAAAGGTGGTTGCCTAAGTTGAAAATTGCCATTGGACACGGGCAAATGCAGGGACCGGAACTTGAACAAGTTATGATTGACTTTACAGAAGGCCTGTATGATATATTGCTTGCAACTACTATTATCGAATCCGGACTCGATATTCCCAATGTCAACACCATCTTTATCAATAATGCTCAAAACTACGGATTAAGCGAATTGCACCAATTACGTGGAAGGGTTGGTCGCTCAAATAAAAAAGCCTTTTGCTATCTGATATGCCCCCCTTTGATAACCTTGAGTAATGAAGCCAGAAAAAGAATCAAAGCCATTCAGGACTTCTCTGATCTTGGCAGCGGCATGAATATAGCCATGCGCGATTTGGACATCAGGGGTGCAGGAAACCTGCTTGGGGCAGAACAAAGTGGTTTCATTTCTGAAATCGGGTTTGAAATGTATCATAGAATTTTGGATGAAGCCATCCAGGAATTGAAAGAAACAGAACTGAAAGATCTTTTTGTGGACAATTCAGATGTTAACTCAACATCTTATGTAAAGGACACCCTTTTTGAATCTGACCTTGAAATACTAATACCTTCTGATTATATTACCAATATTACCGAAAGACTTCTCATTTACAAAACCATTAACGACCTAAGCTCAGAAGAAGAATTGCACAAATATGAACTACAATTGGAAGACCGTTTTGGTAGAATCCCTCAACAGACTCAGGAATTGTTCAATGTTGTACGGCTTAGATGGCTCGCAAAAAAAATTGGATTTTCAAAAATCACACTTAAAAACAACTGTCTTAATTGTTACTTTGTTCAAAATCTGGAAAGCGACTATTTTGCATCTGATATTTTTATTAAAGTTTTAGATTTTGTAAAAAAGAATCCTGTCAATTGTTCACTTAAAGAAATAAAAAACAAACCCCTGCTTAGTTTTTCAGAAATAATGGATATGGGGCAAGCGCTTCAGATTTTAAAAAACCTCAATCAATACATTTAACTTTATGGATCAACCCAAAATTGAACGCCTGCTTAGATTTATGAAAATGCTAACCGGCAATGTAAATGATATTGGAATTGAAACGTGTATATACCGTTATCTCTGATTCTTTGGATTGCCCTTTAATCGTACCATACTGGAATTGAAACTTTTAAAATAGTTGATAGTTGAAAGTGAAAAGTTGAAAATTATCTTAAATCGTATCATATAGATATAAAAAAACAACTCTTGCTCAAACTATAACTCTTGCTTCATATTATAATCGTACCATACTGGAATTGAAACTACATTCTGCAAATAAGCTTGATTTTATTTATTGAATAATTCATATATAATCATAATTGCAACTTATTTATCTTAATAACCTTTACTATTATCTTTAATAATTTTATATTGATAATTAAACAGCTTTACTTTCAATCATTTTTTTTATATTAGCTTCGTATTTAAAAATTATTCAAAAAATCTGTCTTTTCTGAATTGATTTATTAAAAAAAATATTATTATTTCTTATAGACCTGATTATCAAATCTTTACAAAATTATCATTGTGCCACAAAATACATTTCCAACTAATTGTTTTTCAATTTGTTAAAAAACGAAACATAAAAAAAGTTAAAAAAACCATACTTTTAACAAAAAAAAACTATCTTTACAAATACCGTATAAAAACCATGAAAATAATTATTTAAAATTATTCTTATTAACTAGCATTTTTTTACAACTAATTTTTGAAATCAATTTAATATTTACTTAATAATCAATTTTATGAAACGTTTGTATTTTCTAACAGCCTTTTTAATTGCTTTTGTAGCGTTGAACGCTCAAACAGTAATTTATAACGAGACATTTGAAACATTGCCATTATCCGTAACATCTTCAGGTGTTCCGGGATGGAATCGTTCAAGCGCCCTTGCCAATACCGGCACCTATTCTGACTCCAGCAGGGTTGCGCAAGCAGACACATCTTACTTAACTACGGCATCCTTTAGTACATTAGGAAACACTTATGTAATACTTGAATTTGCTCAAATTTGTAAAATTGAATTTTTCGACGCTGCAGAAATTGAAGTATCTATCAATAATGGCAGTACATGGACCAAGCTTACTGGCACCCATTATCTGGGCAGCGGTCAGTTTGGTACAGCCGGAGATAAGTTTACTGCCGCAGCCTATAGCATTTGGGAACCTAGTAATGCTGCCACCGTGCCTCAAAACACGTGGTGGAAAACCGAGACTTTCAACATATCATCATTGGCTGCTAATCAGGCCAATGTAAAAGTTCGGTTTAAACTTTCTGACGGCAACAACACAGGACATGCCGGTAATTACGGCTGGTTGATTGATGATATTAAGGTGACGGTTCAACCTTACTTAAATAATTTGGTTTTGAAAAAAATTATATCTCCGGAAGGTGATGAATGTTATAATGGGAACGAAACTGTTAGTATTATTGTTGGCAATGTTGGTACTGATCCGGTAAATACACCCTTTACGGCATCTTATAAACTTGGCAATGCAGCTCCGGTAAATGAGACTGTAAACACAACCATTGCTCCAGGTGATTCCATAACCTATAATTTCACCACACCTATTAACTTTGTTTTACAAGGTGCTGACTCTACTTTGTATTTAAAAACATATGTGAATATGGCTGCCGACCCTTTCCTGACAAACGACACCTTAGGAAAAGATGTTAAATTTTTATACACACCACCCGCTCCTTTAGCTGACCACGATACCATTATTTATGGCAATACAGCAACTTTAGGAGCCATTTCAACGAATAATATCAAATGGTATGCTACACCAACAAGCCCAACAGTATTAGACACAGGTGCAACCTTTACAACACCTGTGCTTTATGGGAATAAGGCTTATTATGCAAGTGCTCAGAGTGGATCCGGCGGGGGTTTCATGTTTACCGAAATTTGTCATTATAAAGCAGCTCCCGGTGTACCCACTGCAGGTTGGCCTGCATATTTAATCGCTGATGATTATGTCGAAATTACAGGCCCTCCCGGTGGTAATTTATCAGGATATATTCTTGAAATATGGACCGGTACTGCCCTCGAAGGTGCTCAGACTTTAGGCAATGGAACCATTTTAAGTCCTAACGGCACTTGTATTATTGCAACTGGTCAGTTATCGACAAGCACTCCAAGTCCTTCAAATTTCTATTACCATTCTGGCCATACCTTAACCCAAAGCTCAACAACAGCAAAGGGCTATATTCTCAAAAAACCAGGTGGAGAAATCGTTGATGCTGTTATTTTCGGCAACCTTACTTTCCCTGTCAGCTCAGGGGTTACAACCGCACACTGGACCGGCACTACACCGGCAGTATCCGGTTCCGGCAACCGACTGAATGGCCCCTACACCAAATCTTCTGCCAACTGGGCTTCTGCAACTGCAAGTGTACCACAGAACCCAAACACACCTAATACAGGTGTTGTTATACCAAGTACCGGCTGTGAAAGCTCCAGAACAGAGGTATGGGCTATTGTAACCGGTAATCCTTCTGTTGATGCAGGTGTGGTTTCCATTGACCAGCCAATATCTCCTACCAATTTGCAAACACAGAATGTTTTTGTAACAATTCAAAACTTTGGAACAAGTCCTCTTACTTCTGTTACAATTAATTGGGAAAATAATGGCATAACTCAATTAGCACATACATGGAACGGCAATCTTGCTTCAAATCAAACGGCTTCTGTAGATATTGGTTCTTTTACACCTATTTTGGGAAACAATAACATTGTTGCATGGGTTTCAAACCCAAACGGAGTAAGCGATCCCATGCCACTGAATGATACAGCAAGTAAAATTATTAATGCATTTGACCCCTTAAATGGTATTTATACAATTGGTGGTACGAATCCTAATTTTAATGATTTTGCTACAGCACAATATGCATTGGCAAATTATGGTGTTTCTGGACCCGTAACTTTTAAAGTACGCAGTGGCACTTATAACGAAAAATTATTATTACCCGCATACAACGGAGCATCAGCAACAAATACCGTAAAAATAATACCGGACGCCGGTGCAACAGTCATTTTATCTGTATCGGACACATTTGTAGTACGTATTAATAATGCCATGTACTACACTATTGATGGGTCAAACAATGGCACCAACAGCAGAGACTTCAGCATAATAAATAACGCTACAAATACCAATACTGCTGCAATATGGATAAGTGGAACAAGCGATTATATTACACTTAAGAATTTAAACATTGCAGCAGGCTCAAATACTGTTACTTCAACATTTGGTATTCATGCAGGGGGTACAAGTATTTCAACCTCAGCAACAGGCAATAATAATAACCTGACAATTCAAAATAACCTAATCACTAAAGCCTATTTTGGAATTTATGCACGAGCAGCATCAACAGCAAAAAACAATAACCTGATAATTAAGAATAATATAATTGGCTCTAATACGGCATCAGAATATGTTTTATATAGAGGTGTTGACATTGCAGGAGCCAATGCACCTTTGGTTGAAGCCAATGAAGTGTTTAACCAACGGGTATCAACCTCTGTTAATGTTTCCGGGGTTGAAATTGGCACAGATGTTACCGATGCAAAAATAAAAAAGAATAGAATTTATGGACAAAGATCAACCAGCACATCCGGTTATGGTGCCTATGGAATAAACATAGCATCTGGAACCGGTACATCAGGTGTAGAAATTTCTAATAACTTTATTTCAGATATTGTTACTTCTAATTATAGCTTAACAAGTACTTTATGGAATCCTTTCGGGATAAGAATTACAGGTGGAACAGGTCATAAAATTTGGCATAACAGTATTAATATGTACGGCGCACCTACAACTGGCACAGCAGCCAGTATGTCTGCAGCCATTATGATTACAGTTAATACAGCAACAGGCTTGGATATAAGAAACAACATCCTTTCAAACACTATGACAGGTTTAGCCGGCTCTAAAGCCTATACTATTTATGCTGTAACAGGCACAACTTTCGGTCAGATTAATTACAACGACTATTATGTGGGAGGCACTTATGGGGTATTTGCTTATGGTGGTGCTGATATCACCACTTTAACCGCATGGAAAACATTTACTTCACAAGATGTAAATTCTATTAATACCAATCCAAACTTTGTTGCTCCCAATAACTTATATACTTTCAGCACACAGTTAAACAATGTTGGAACACCTATTGCTTCAGTAACCGATGATATAGATGGGAACCCACGACATCCAAGCACACCCGACATAGGAGCAACAGAATTTAGCCCTATTAACCTTGATATGGGTGTGGTAGAAGTTGTTTCTCCATTAAACAAATGTGCCATTAGTGCAGCAACAACCATGTCTGTAAAAGTTAAAAATTATGGTTTTTCAACTGTAAATACCTTTAATATTTCTTATTCAATTAATGGTGGCACGACTGTAACAGAAACCTTTAACGGTTCATTAGCAACAGATTCGCTTCACACCTATACCTTTGCAACAACAGCTGATCTTTCACAAAACATAATCTATAATATCAAGTACAAAGTTACCCTTACAGGTGATCAATTTTTGCTTAACGACTCTATGTTAATTGCATTACAACCTAAACACGATTTCTATGCAAGTGAATATACTATGGGATTTGAAACAACTGAAAATTACAGTGCTTGGACGGTTATAGATGTAAATAACGATAGCAGAAAATGGGAACCCGGTTATAACAGTACGACTTATGCACATACAGGCTCTCAAAGTGCAAGATTTTACAATGGAACAACAAACCCTGGAAACGACTGGTTGATAACGGATTGTTTTGATTTTATTGCAGGTAACACTTACGAAATCAAATTCTGGTACAGGGTCGAAAATGCAACATACCCGCAAAAAGTAACTCTTATGTTGGGCAATGCCCCTATTCCTGTGGCTTTTACAGACACCTTGGTTAATCTAAACATGATTACCAATACCACTTACCAATCTGCTTCTGCTTATGTTTCTGTTCCAACTACAGGCAACTATTATTTCGGTTGGCATGCCACAAGCCCTGCTGCAAATTACTACACCTTTATTGACGATATTAATATTAAGCTTATTCCGTCTCAAGAGGCCTCTCTTATAGCCATGCCTTTACCATCTGAAGGGTGTGATTTAGGTATGGATACTGTTGGTATTAAAATAGTAAACACAGGAGGCAGCATCATTAACGGCAATTTTACTGCCAGCTATCAGGTAGTTGGTAACCCTTCAGTTGTTACTGAAAATGTTACCGCCTCAATTAATGTACTTGATACACTTTTATTTAAATTCAATACACTGGTTGATTTGAGCACAACCGTTGACTCTACATTTAAAATCAATGCTTGGATCAATTTACTGAACGACCCGTTCACTTATAACGACAGTATATCAAAAGATATAGAATCTTCAATTACACCAAACCTTCCTGTCGGTACACCTGACACTATTAATTACGGACAGCAAGCAGAGCTAATTGCTTCATCTAATGCTAATATTCTTTGGTACACAAGTCCAACTTCTCAAACACCAATACATACCGGAGACACACTTATTACCCCACCCCTGTTTACCACAACAAATTTCTATGCAGAAGCATCTAACAATACATTACAATATGTTGGGATGCAATCATCTGTTAATGGTACAAGCGGTTCAGGCTTATCAACATACGGACTTTATTTTGATGCCCTTACAAATTTCACTTTAAAAAGTGTGGTGGTATATCCAAACGCTTCTGCCAATAATACAGCAGGGGATGTTACTATCAGTGTAATAAATACTGCCGGAAACGTACTTCACCAAGCGGTTGTAAACGTAATGGGAATGGTTCAATCTACAAATCTTACCCCTCAGGAAGTGGAGCTTAATTTTAATATTCAAGCTGCCTCTCAATTAAGGTTGGTAATGACGGCAAAATCATCAGGCATTTCCGGATTATTGTTTCACCCTTCTAGTCAACCTGCCCCACCCTATCCTTATACAATTCCAGGGGTGGTTTCAATTACCAGTGGAACATATTCCAGTACTTTACATCCTGAACTTTATTACTATTTTTATAATTGGAAGGTGGGTGCTCCAGGTTGCTTCAGCAGCAGAATTCCCGTTGAAGCTTACGTTAATTTACCACAGTATGAAGCAGGTGTAACTGCTATTACTGCTCCTATTAACGAGAGTTGCACCGACAATACGGAAGCTGTTTCTATCCTTATTTCAAACAGCGGCTCAATGGCTATTACCAGCAATTTAACAGCTTCTTATAAAATTAATAACGGCACTCCTGTTACTGAAACAGTAAGCACAACTATCCCATCTGGAGACACAATTCCTTTTACTTTTACAACACCAATTAATATTAATCTTACATCAGGGGATACAATACTTAATATTGTGGCTTACTTAAATCACCCTAACGATCCCTATCAAGCTAATGATACAACACAAACAGCAGTAACATTATCTTACACCCCACCTTCACCAATTGCAGACCACGATACCGTACCTTACGGTACTTCTGCAACTGTTGGAGCCATATCAGGTTTCGACCTCAGTTGGTATGCCACACCTTCAAGTACTACAGTATTAGATACAGGTGCAACTTATACCACACCATTATTATATGGAAATACACCTTATTATGTTGCTGCCAGTGAGGGTACGGGAACTGCTTTTGTAGGTGCTTACGATTTATCTATTGGCACATCCAGTTCTTATGCAAACACTACTTATTACATGATTTTTGATGTTCTTAATCCTGCCGGTGTAAATATTGCAAGTATTGACATATTCCCTTCTGTAGCAGCTGGAGCAGCTTATGAAATACGCCTTTTAGATAATACAGGAGCTATGTTACAAAGTTACAGCGGTGTTACCACAGTTGCCACAGGACAGCGCGAAACAGCACCTGTTGACTTTGATGTTCCTTTTGGTTCTAATTATCGAATTATCTTTGGAGTAAGCCCAGGCATGTGGAGAAATACTACCGGTGCCAATTACCCCTACACAATTCCCGGACAAATTTCAATTACAGGAAACAGCTTTACAGGCTATCCCGAGTATTATTACTTCTTCTATAACTGGCAGGTTGGTTCAGGAAGTGGCTGCCAAAGCCCACGTACTGAAGTATGGGCTATTGTCACAGGTAACCCTGCTGTAGATGCAGGTGTTATTTCTGTTGATTTGCCCCTTTCTCCAACAAACCTTCAATCTCAGGATGCTTATGTAACCATCCAGAATTTTGGCTCCAGTCCTCTTACATCCGTAACTGTTAACTGGATGAATAATGGTGTGTTACAATTACCTTTTACCTGGAATGGCAACCTTAGTACAAGCCAAACAGCTCAGGTGAACTTAGGTGCATTTACTCCTGTTTTGGGCAACAACAATCTCGTTGCATGGACATCGAATCCTAATGGTGTAACAGATCCTATGCTCTTAAATGATACAGCTTCTGCTTTAATTGAAGCTTTTGAACCTTTGTGCGGACTTTTAACTATTGGTGGTACAAACGCTAATTTTCCAACCTTTGCCGATGCCATTTACGCATTAGAAAATTATGGAGTGGGTTGTCCGGTTACTTTTAAAGTCAATCCCGGCACTTATCCCGAACGCATTGTCCTGGAAGCTTACACCGGTGTTTCGGCAACCAATACCATCACATTTGAAGGGCAACCCGGTGCTATTATTAATTATGAGCCAACAACAACAAACGACAGAGCTGTTATTTTACTTAACGGCGCTCAATACATTAAACTCGACAGCCTCATTATTAATATTCCCGCTACTGCTACTTATGGATATGGTATCCACATGACAAATGTCTGTTCAGATATTCAGATAACCAACTGTACTATTAATACTATTGCCACTGCATCTTCGACAAATTATGCTGGTATTGTAGCCTCAGGTTCAATTACTTCAGCAACAACGACAGGTAATAGTGTAAATAATTTGTTGGTCGAAAACAATACAATCAGGGGCGGTTATTATGGCACAATAATATATGGTGCTTCAGCAACTACCCTCAGCAATATAAAAATTTATAACAACACCATAGAGGATGCTTACTACTATGGCATTTATATGTATTATAACAATATGCCTGATGTAATCGGAAATAATATCAGAATGAGAAACGCTGGAACTATTACCACCTCTAACTATGGTATGTATGTGAATTATGTTACAGGTCCATTTAAAGTAACAAAGAATAATATTATTAATGCGGGTTTATATGGCATTTATGTATCATCCTCAAATGCCTCAACAAACAAATCAATAATTGCAAACAACATGATTGGTGGCGGATTCCAGAACTTAACATCTGCTTCAACGTCCGGTATTTATATTACAAGTTCTGCAAATATTGGTTTGTATTATAACAGTATTAATATGAATGCTGATCTAGGTAATGCATTATATGCATTGTCATCAGCAACTCAAATGGATATTCGAAACAACTCCTTTGCTTATACCGGCGGAAGTACAGGTTATGCTGTTAACATTGCTACACCTGCCAACCAAACACAAATGAATAATAACAACTATTTTAGCAATGGATCAAAATTCGTTAAATATGGTTCTGATTATGCCAACTTAGCAGCCCTCAAAGCTGTCAATATTCCGGTTGGTAATGATACTGCATCAAAAGAAGGTAATCCTAATTATTACTCAAACAGTAATTTGCATGCCCTTACAACCCAGCTTTATCAGGGAGGTCAAACAATTGCCGGTATTACTGATGACTTTGACGGTGATATTAGGAATGTGCTGACTCCTTGTATTGGTGCTGATGAATATGTTCCTGCAAATATTGATGCCGGTCCTATCGCATTGTATGCACCCGAATCAACTTGTGGTTTATCAAATGCCGAACAGATAAGTGTTATTGTTTATAATTCAGGTTTGAATGCTTTTAACAACATTTCAATTTCATACAGTGTAAATGGCAGCACTCCTGTCAGTCAAACATTCAACCAATCTGTTCCTTCATCTACCGTTGATACATTTACATTCACCACTCCTTTTGACTTCTCTGCACATGGTATATTTAATGTTCATATCACAACCAATTTAACTGGTGATCAGTTGTCATTTAACGACACCATGACATTTGTTATTAACACAGGACATGACATTGCTGCTTCGGCTTATACCATGGGCTTTGAACTCAACGAAGATGTAAGTAACTGGACTGTATTAGATGTTAATGCCAATAATTATACATGGCAACCACAATACTCAAGTACAACATTTTCACATACTGGTTCCTATTCAGCACGTTTTTATAACACTTCTGCCAATACTGGTGGAGATTGGCTATTTACCCCCTGCTTCTCTTTAGAAGGGGGCAAATCATACAAAATTGAATTCTATTACCGTGCAGAATCTACCTCTTACCCTCAAAATGTAGCACTCCTGTTTGGCACTGACAACACCCCTGCGGCTATGCAGGATACTTTATTGGATTTGAACAGTTTTACAAATACTACCCATCAGCTGGCTTCAAGTATTGTTAATGTAACAACTACAGGTGTATATTATTTTGCATGGCTAGCTTATAGCCCAGGTTCTATATATTATTCATATATTGACGATATCAATATTCGTCTGCTCGAACAAAGAGATGCTGCTGTAATAGCTATCAATAATCTGGATCCAATTGTAAATGGAAGCGCTGCATTTATTCCTGAAGTGAAAATACAGAATTTAGGATCAGACACGCTTACAAATATTCCTGTAAAATATACCGTTAATGGAGGTACTCCTGTAACTGAGACATGGATAGGAACTTTACTTCCGGACTCAACAGTTGATTATACTTTTACAACAGGATTTACAATACCATCAGGAAATTTCACAATGTGTGCCTATACCCAGTTAAGTAATGATGGCAATAACGCCAATGATACAACTTGTCAGGATGCATTCGGAATTCCGTTAATTGTACCTCCATTCAATGATGATTTTGAAGGAGCTATGAATTTATATACTGTAGGAGCCACCAATCAATGGCAACTTGGTATTCCATCTGCAAGTGTTATCAATTCAGCACACAGCCCTGTAAATGTCTGGGCTACTAATTTGGCAGGCAATTATGACAACAACAGCAATTACAACCTGTTAACACCTAGATTCAATTTTATGAATGTTGATAATGCTGTTATTGGTTTCTGGCATTGGTACGACACAGAAAGCGGAAATGACGGTGGCAGATTACAATACACAACAAATAATGGTCAGACATGGCAAACATTAGGTGTGGTGAGTGATCCTTTAGGTACAAACTGGTATAATACTGCCAGCATAAATGGAGCACCTGCATTTTCGGGAACTTCAGGAGGCTGGGTATATTCAGAATTTGACCTGACACAATTCAACAATTACGCTGCACCAATTCAGTTCAGATTTAATTTCTTTGCTAATAACTCTGTAAATAATTTCAATGGTTGGGCTATTGATGACTTTGTTATTTATCAGGCTCAGATTCCTACTGATGCAGGTGTAACTGCTATCATCAACCCTTCAGGTCAGGTAGTAACGGGTTCAGTTCAAAATGTCGAAGTTACTATTAAAAACTTAGGCACAGGACCACTTACAACCATTCCTGTAAGATACAGAGTTAACAATGGAGTTCCGGTTCAGGAACAATGGACAGGAAATCTACAGGCAGGCGATTCCGTTAATTATGTATTTAACATGCCTATAACCCAAACTGCTTCTTATAACCTTTGTGCATGGACACGCGTCAGTGGGGATACTTATACCAATAACGATACATCCTGTACTTCTATTACAGTAATCCCTGCACAATACGATGCTGCTGTTTTGGAGATCACCACACCCGGTACACAGACAACAATTGGACAACAAGTAAGTATCAGTGCAAAAATCAAGAATTTTGGTACTGAACCTCTTACCAGCATTGATATAGCTTATGACCTTAACGCTGGTTCACAAACAGTTGAAACATGGACTGGAAACCTTGCTCCAAATGCAGAAATCATTTATGATTTTACAAATACCTACATGTCATTATCGGGCAACTATGTATTATGCGTTGAGACACAATTGGTTAACGATCAGAATGCAACCAATGACAAAGTATGCAAAACAATTTTGGGAACTGTTGGTATCGGGGATGATTATAACTCTGACAACTTTAGTCTTGGACAGAATATACCCAACCCAGCCCAACTTTATACTACAATTAATTTTAATATACCAAAAGAAGGCAAAGTTGTGTTCAAGCTCACAAATACATTAGGACAGACAGTTTACGAGGAAAACATTTCAAGGGCATCAGGGTACCACGAAATAGTGCTCCAGACAGCAGAAATGGCAAAGGGCATCTATCATTACTCCGTTGAATTTGAAGGACAACGACTTGTTAAAAAACTGGTAATTAACTAAATAAAATCACTTCCTTAATTCAAAAACGATCATACTGAAAAGTATGGTCGTTTTTATTTTTACTATTTTTGTAAGTATTAATCCATAATACAAATTTGTATTCAGTTGCAGCAAAATATGGAAAAACAGCAAACGGGCTGACCAAAAATATTATGGAATAATATCTATTGAAAACGGTATAACATATATATTCAATCTTCTAAACTATGAAAAAATTAAAGCTGGAAGAGCTTAACAGACCAGATATAGAAACATTCCGAAATCAAACTAAATTGCCTGTGGTTATTGTATTGGATAATATCAGAAGTCTTAATAATGTGGGATCTGTTTTTCGCACAGCTGATGCCTTTTCAGTAACAGAAGTGCTTTTATGTGGCATCACTGGAAAACCTCCCCACAAAGATATACACAAAACAGCTCTTGGGGCGACAGAATCTGTCCGTTGGAAATACTTTGAAAAGACCACAGAAGCTATAGCTTACCTCAAAGCACAAGAGTATAAAATATTTGCCCTTGAACAAACGGATACAAGTATTGATATTTTTTATTTTGAGCCCAACAAAAATTTTAAAACTGCTTTTGTATTTGGTAACGAGGTTTCGGGTGTTGATGACAGTGTTTTAAACATCATTGATAAGGCCATAGAAATTCCACAGTTTGGCACAAAACACTCATTTAATATTGCTGTGACTGTGGGAATTGTTTTATGGGACTACTTCTATAAAACAAAAAAAAGCCGGCTTTGATAAACCGGCTTTTAATTTTTATTAAAAAACGTTGAATTATTTGATTAAGAAATCAACCCTTCTGTTAACATCGTAATTCGAATTTGATAAAGGTGTTGAGAATCCTTTATAGCTCACAGTAAGTCTTGTTGTAGCAATTCCATACTGGCTGACAAGAATATCACGAACTGCTTTTGCTCTTCTTTCACTAAGTAACTCATTATATCTCTGTCCACCTGTTTTGTCAGCATGTCCTACCAATTCCATATTAATAGAAGGATCAGCAATTAACATACGTGCTGCTTCTGCAATTCTTTCGTGATTTCTTCTGTCAATATCTGATTTGTTCACATCAAAGAAAACCGAGAATATAACTGGACGAACAGTACCATCACTGCTGACAATAGTTTGAGTAGTGGTTGTAGTTCCTTGCAGATTGACAATCCTATTATTGAGATCCCTGTTTTTCTCATCCAGTTCATTAAGTTTCTGATTAAGTTCAGCCAATCTCTGTAAATCTTCAGGAGCTAAACCTCCAGTTGTTTCAACCGGTTGTGGAAGATTAGCAAGTTTGTTTTCCAAATCACTAACTTTATTATTCAGTTCATCAATTCTTCTATTAACACCATCAAGAGCAATAACGTCTCTGGCCTGTTCAAGATCTGAAGGCAAAGCCCACTCCATATGTCTTTCTCTTTTTCCAAAACGATATACAATACCTATAGAAGTGTAACCATATTTATCATTTGCATTATTTGGTCTTACATAAGCATCAAACTTATCAGAATTAAGATTTCTTAATGATGCTTCGAGGTTAATATCGATCTTCTTACTGACACGAATCCTCGTACCTAAACCGACAGTAAATACGGTTTCTGTGGTCATTTTTTCTTTTACAGTTCCCTGAGAAGACCAACCAAAGCTTTTAATAAAAGCATCCGTTTTATAATTTCTTAGCTGTGTTCTGAAGTTTACGAGTCCTAACCCTGCCATTGCATAAACGTTAAGCCATTTGTTACATTTCAGTTTGGGAGCAAACCAACGACTTAAACTTACAGTCGTATTTAAACTACCCTCATAAATCTGCGCATCAAATTTTAAATTGGCCGGTTCACCATAGAAAGAACCATTCTGACTTCTAAAAGTTCTCTTAACACCGGAAACATTTCCCAATAAACCTTGTAATTGTAATGACACTATAGGCGAAATCTGATAATTCAATACAGCACCACCACCCCATTTAAGCTCATCCTTTAAAGGGTACCAATCAAACTGTTTAATATCTCCGTAATTTAATAGTGAGCCAAAATTTAATCCTAGGGAAAATTTATCAAAAATTTCTGATTCCTGGCTTTGCACCTTATTCAACAACAGAAATGATGCTATTAAAATGCATAGTGTAATTTTAAATGATTTCATATTAATAAATTTAAAACGTTAATACAATGTGTTTTACTTATGAAAGTTAAATTGGTTACAAAATTACTTGTTTTTTTTCATATACTACAAAAATAAGATTTTTTAACTCTAAATGCAAGTTTTATTTTCAAATTTTACAGTTTAGGTTTTCCAAATATCAAACTCATCAATGTGTTTAAAAAAAACACCTAAGCTTCAAATGTCATTTTTATAATATTAATCACTGTAGTCCGATAAAAATTAATATCAAGAAAGGAAACCCTGATTAATACTGTTATGTATAATATGACGCTCCTCTGGAGCTTGCTTTTGTCTTGTTATATTTATTTACAAATATTTTGCTCCTCTGGAGCAACTTTAATAATTATGTTCTTTTTTAAAAATAATGTATGACTTATTGGGACAGCGTCCCATAATATTTGTAAAAAAATACAATGAGTGATAATTTAGGTGCAGAGCACCGTAATATTAAACTTAAGTTATGGCTCGTAATTTTTATCAGACACGACTGATTATTAAATGCTAATTGCTAATTAATAAAATAAATTAATTTTACATATTATTTTACCCTCATGTTTGGATTTTTTAGAAAAAAACACACTCATTCACTTTCAGAAAGAATTCCTGGATCAGTTTTAAGGCCATACAACTTATTACGAGAAAAGGATAAGACAAGATTTATTTGTTTTGCCCCCTTTAACAGCTTACGAATTAACAGAAACGGAGGCATAACTCCTTGTTGCCAGAATTATAACCTTGATAATATTGTTGATAAATCTTTAAATCAGGTTTGGTTCGGAAAAAAATTTGAAAACCTAAGAAAAAATATTAAAAATAAAAGACTGGGAACGTTTTGTGATTTTTGCCAAGTTCATCTGATGAATAAAAATTACAGCAATGTTCTGGCTTTGACTTATGATAATCACCCCATAAACAAGAACGGATATCCATCATACATGGATTTTACTTTGGATAATACCTGCAATTTGAGTTGTATCATGTGTAACGCATCTCTTTCTTCGGGTAAGGAAGAAAAAAAGATGCAATCAAATATTTTTAAGGAAATTTTTAATCGTGAATTTATTAACCAGCTTAAAGAATTTATCCCCCATCTCAAATCGGTCAATTTTTCGGGAGGAGAACCTTTTTTGATAAACACCTATTATGAAATATGGGATCTCATTTCAGCACTAAACCCCTCATTAAAAATCACCTGCACTACCAATGGAACTGTACTTAATGATAAAGTAATAAAGTATTTAAACAGTAGTTCTTTTAATATCAATGTATCAATAGACTCTTTACAAAAGGAGACCTATGAAAACATACGAATAAATGCAAAATTGCAGAATACTTTAAATAATATTTCATATTTCAAAAATTATTGTTCTGAAAAAAGCACTCATTTTTCTTTTGTTGTATGTCCCATGCGGCTTAACAGATATGAAATTCCTGAATTCATCGAATTTGGAAATAAAAATAATATTCATGTTAATTTTAACACCCTCATAAAACCTTATGATTGTGCCATCTGGACATTACCGGCCAGTGATATAGCTCATTTTTATGAATTTTTAAAATCACACGAATTCCCTTCTCGAAATGAATTGGAAAAATATAATTCTTTCCATTTTAAGGCCCTCATAGAATTAACCAAATCATGGTTGGCACAGGCCATAAGAGTTGAAGATATACTTTTTAAATGCGATTTTGAAAAAGAACGCCAAGTTTTTAAAAGCAATTTTAAAGCAATCATTAACACTATTGATTTAAATTTTAATAGTAAAACCTTTGTGGAAATTGATAAAGAAACCCTTTTACTTAAAACAGAAAATATTGCAGATAAAATTCCCTATCAATTACTCATTTATGATTTAATTGGAAAAATTAAAAGAGTGCCCCCTCCTTTCTTAATCAATGAAATTTATTTTGAAAATGAACAAACAACAATTGACAATTTATGTTCGATGGCTTATTTTGATGCCATGTCTTAAGACAATATTGAACACATATATACATATTGAAATAATTAGATAATTTATAATTAATATAAATTACTACAAAAAGGTTTTTTATTGCATTTATTAAATAATTTTGTAGAGTAAACTTTTAAACCCTTTTAATGTGAATTTTATTGACAGTTTTAAGCGAACGTTTACTTTTATCATAGTAGTCGTTATTCCATTGGCAGTTATTTCCATGGTATTATCTGAGTCAATCGTTGAAGAAGACAGTTTGGCACTTTTGAAAGAGCAGTATAGTGAGGAACATATACCATCGGTTGATCACTCCAAGTTACCCGAGTTACAAAAAGATTTCAATTCTCCTCATGAAGTTACGGCTGCATGTTTGTCGTGCCACACGGAAAGAGGCACAGAAGTAATGTCCAATGCACATTGGAACTGGGAGCGCGAAGCATATATTGAGGGTAGAGGGATAACCTACCTTGGCAAAAGAAATCTTTTAAATAATTTTTGTACCGGTATTTTAAGCAACGAAGAAGCATGTAATAAATGTCATATAGGATATGGATGGAAAGACAAAACCTTTGATCATTCTAATCCCTACAATATTGACTGCCTGATTTGTCATGACAAAACCGGCACTTATGAAAAGGCAACTGGCGGTGCCGGATACCCTCCAATGGGAGAAGAAGCTCCTGATTACAGAAATATTGTCCAACATGTAGGTATTCCCGGCAAAGAGAATTGTGGCTATTGTCATTTTTTGAGTGCAGGTGGCAATAATATAAAACATGGAGACTTAGAAACAGCGCTCCTTGATTGTGATCAGAACGTGGATGTCCACATGGGAAAAGATGGTCTTGATATGTCGTGCGTTGACTGCCATGTTACAGAAAGGCATATCATGCGAGGAAAATACTATGCTGTTTCTTCAACGGCTGAAAACAGAGCAAGATGTGAGGATTGCCATGGAAATTTCCCTCATACCAATAATAAGCTAAATGAACATACTGTTAAAGTAGATTGTCGCACTTGTCATATACCTACTTATGCTAAAGTTAATCCCACTAAAATGTTCTGGGATTGGTCAACAGCCGGAAGAAGAAAAGACGGTCTTCCTTATTCCGTAAAAGATTCTTTAGGAAATGACATCTATTTATCGACAAAGGGTGACTTTAACTGGGCCACCAATGTAAAGCCAGAATATGTATTTTTCAATGGCACAGCCGATCATCATTTGATTACAGACATTATCAATACGGACACTATTAATATAAATACGCTTTTCGGTTCATACAGAGACAGAAATTCTAAAATTGTACCTGTAAAAATCCACAGAGGAAGACAGCCCTATGATTTGGAGTATAAGACCCTGATTCAGGCCAAATTGTGGGCTGCAGAAGAAGGTCAGGGTGCATTATGGGTTGACCTCGACTGGGAAGCAGCTTTGCGCAAAGGAATGGAATATGTAGGTTTGCCTTACAGTGGTCATTATGGTTTTATTGATACCCGTATGTACCTACCCATAAGTCACATGGTATCAAAATCTGAAGATGCACTAAAATGTGAAGATTGCCACACACGTCAAGATGGCAGATTAAAAGGGCTGGCAGATGTTTACATCCCTGCAAACAGCAATAACGCCGCTTTCGATACTTTAGGAATAATTATTCTCATTCTGTCCCTCATTGGTGTATTTTCACATGCCCTTCTGCGTTTTGTTTCATGGAAAATAATGCAACGTAAAAAACAATAAAGTTTTCACCATCAATAATTGATTATCTTTATGAAAAAGGTATATGTATATAAAGGCTTTGAAAGATTCTGGCATTGGATGCAAGCCGCATTAATTTTTTTATTAGCAGCAACCGGATTCGAGATTCATGGTTCATTACGTTTATTTGGTTTTGAGCAGGCTGTTGTAGTTCATAATTTGGCTGCTATCTCGCTTATTGTTTTAATAATCTTCACTGTTTTCTGGCACTTCACCACCGGTGAATGGAGGCAATATATGCCCACTTTTAAAAACCTAAAAGCACAGGCAGAATATTATATTCTGGGTATATTTAAAAATGCCCCTCACCCCACACGTAAAACCCTTCTAAGCAAACTCAATCCCTTACAACGGCTTGTATATCTCGGATTAAAAGTTATTTTTATTCCGGTTATGGTTGTTTCGGGATTACTATATATGTTTTACAGATACCCACAAGCCGGAAAAATTGAATCCCTCAGAATTGAATCAGTAGAACCCATTGCACTTGTGCATACATTTGGAGCATTTATACTTATTGCATTTGTGATAGTACATCTTTACTTAATTACTACCGGTCACACACTGACCTCTAATTTAAAAGCAATGCTTACAGGATGGGAAGAACTTGAAGAAGAAGATGAGAAAGAAAAAAATCAAAATCTTAACGACAATGAAAAATAGCACATTTATTTTATTGCTTTTTATCATCATTTTCAGTGCTTGTAACAGCAATAAAGAAACAAAAGATAATCAAACAGACGTGTCGGCTCAATTGCTGACTTATCTTGAAGAAAGCGGCAATTATATTAACAGTGAAAATGTCCCTGCCCTTTTAAACGCAGATGTTGTTTATGAAAATATTGACAATAATTTCTTAGTCATTGATATAAGAGATGAAGAATTCTACGATATGGGACATATAAAAGGTGCATTCAATATTAAACCCGACAGTATTCTCTCATTTTTTGAAAATATTATTGAACCTAACAGCTTTGACAGTATTGTGTTAGCTTGTGATATTGGGTCACGTTCAGCTTATGTTTGCTGCCTTCTACGATTGCTAGGTTACAACAACGTTTTTTCTTTACAATTCGGCATGGCATCTTGGCACAAAAGCATTGCAGAGAACAATTGGCTGCCGGCTTTATCATCCGAAATGGAAGGGAAATTAGATACCGGGAGTTCCCCCCTGCTTCCAAAAATAAATTTACCACAACTACTTTCTGACGAAAAAAACATGTATTCTGTTTTAAGACATAGGGTTGATTTACTCCTCAAAGAAGATATAAAAAATAACTTTGTTGGGTTTAATGATATTAAAAATGACTTAGACAAATATTTTGTCATTAATTACTGGACTGAAGACCTTTATAAACTTGGACATCTGATGGGAGCCAATCAATTCACTCCTAAGAAATCATTTCATTCTACAGAGAAATTACTGAATATTCCTTCAGATAAAAAGGTTTTGGTATATTGTTTCACAGGACAACATGGTGCATTTTCTACTGCATTTTTACGTGTTTTGGGTTATAATGCATACTCGCTTAAGTATGGAGCCAATTCATTTATATATGAAACCATGAAAAACACTCAGACTTCATCAAGAGTTTTTTCAGAAGACCTAATACGAAATTATCCTTTGGAACAAAAAGAAGTCATTGATACAACTTCAGTAATAAATATGCCAGTAAGCATTCCTGTTAAAGGCGGTTGTTAATTAAATTAAATATAAAAATGGAAAAAGTCAAACACCATCACGAAGTAAAACCATACATGAATCCTTACCTTGCAGGATTTCTTCTGGGGCTGGTACTCTTACTCACTTTTTTTATAACAGGACGTGGTTTGGGTGCAAGTGGCGCCATAAAAAGTTCAGTAATCACATTGGTTGGGAAAATAAGCCCTGCCAACGCAGAAGCTTCACATTTTTTTTCAGAATATTTCGGAGCACATTCACCCATGAAATCATGGCTGGTTTTTGAAGTTATTGGGATGCTGATTGGTGCTTTTCTGTCTGGATTTTTATCAGGGCGCTTACATTTAAAAGTGGATAAAGGCCCACAGATTAAGACATATACAAGGCTTGCTTTTGCACTGACAGGGGGGATGCTTTTCGGCATAGGATCTCAACTTGGCAGAGGTTGCACAAGTGGTGCAGCCTTGAGTGGTATGGCTGTTTTTTCAACTGCCGGCTTTCTCACAATGATGGCCATTTTTGGTACCGGCTATGTCATTGCTTACTTTTTCAGGAAATTATGGATATAACTTCATTTTAATAAATAATAATATGGGACCCCTTATACCACAAAATTTAATAAACGGAGACCTCAATTTCTTTTTTGCCCTTATAATTGGTCTTGCATTCGGTTTTATTCTCGAACAAGCCGGATTTTCATCTTCACGAAAATTAGCCGGTGTTTTTTACGGCTATGATTTTGTTGTACTGAAAGTTTTTTTTACTGCCGGAGTAACAGCCGCAACAGGTCTATTCTTTATGAAGTATCTCGGATGGATTGATTTTAACTTCTTATATATCAATCCTTTATATCTTTGGTCAGCTCTTGTTGGTGGCATTATCATGGGTTTCGGATTTATTCTGGGTGGTTTTTGCCCCGGTACAAGCCTTGCTGCTGCTGTAATAGGGAAGATTGATGCAATGGTATTTATTGCAGGTATGTTTATTGGTGTATTTCTTTTTGGTGCTTTTTACCCTGTTTTTGAGCCCCTTCATTTGGGAAATAATCTTGGGAATGTTTTTATATATGATACTTTAGGAATCTCACAATCATGGTTTTTGTTTTTCTTAATAATGATGGCTCTTATGGCATTTGTTATAACCCAACTCATTGAAGATAATTCTACAAAATTCAAAGAGCTTTTAAATTCTCAAAAACTCAGCCTTGGTTTTCCAGTATTATTTCTACTTATTTTGGCTTTTACAGCAGTAATATTGCCTGAGCACAGAAAATCAAATATCCGTGAAACCGATAAAACGGCACTCTATAACAACATCTTAAGTCACGAAAGATATATCCCCTTTGATAAAATTGCATACAACCTCACAAAAAAATTAAAAGATTTACAACTTGTGGATGTAAGAAGTGCTGAAGAATTCAAGATGTTTCACTTGCCTGGGGCCATTAATATCCCTTTGGAGGAGGTGCTTAGTGCCGAAAGTTTAAAACTGTGTAAAAACGAAGAAAAGCCGGTTGTGTTTTACTCAAATGGAAGTGTTAAAGCTGATATGGCTTGGTTTTTTACTTTTAGAGCAGGGTACAAAAAAGTCAAAGTGCTTAGAGGAGGTTTGAATAAATTCTTCAGTTCAATTTTTGAAGAGCAAGTATGGGAACCAACAAAAAATATTCAAGAATTATCATTTAGAAGGTTTATTCTAAAAACCAGGCAGTTTTTCAGAGAAGGTCAATTTGAATCCTCAAAGAACGATCAAAATAATAATATTCCAGTCATTAATGAAACGTCAATTAAACCCGTTAAAGGGGGTTGCTAACAAAAAGTAACGAATATGAAAAACAATCAATTATTTAACAGCTCTTTAATATTTTTTGCAATTATTTTTGGTGCTTTGATTTTTTCAATTGTAACCAACAAGATAAAAGGCTACAAAATAAACAACCATGATGCTTTAAGTCAAATCAAGGATATTGATGACTTATCATTAAATTATCTTCAACTGCAAATTGCCTTGAATGAAGAAAACGGACTTACTTTTGTTGATTTGAGAAACACAGACAAGTTTCAATCCGGACACCTTAACAATGCTGTCAATATCCCTTTATCAAATTTGATTGATAAAAAAAATCTTAACTTCTTCAAAAAAAACAATGTGATCCTTTATAGCGATACTGAAAATGAGTCTGCACTTGCCTTATTATTGCTTAAGTCTTTAGGAATAAGCAATATCAAATACCTGACTGGTAGTTATGAAATATTCAGTGAAAATCAAAATAATTCCGCTTATAATTTTTATTCTGATGAAAAAGCCAAGTGGAATTATTCAGCATTGATGGGACAAAATCAAGGCGCATCCGAATCACAGGAAGTTCATGAAGCATCTATCCCTCAACCATCAGAAATAAGTAAAGCCGCTAAAGGAGGATGTTAATTTTTCTAAGGTAAAAAAAATTTTTTTTGTTTATTTAAGCTACTTTTCATACTTTTACAGTCTGTTATCTGCTGCATCAGTCATGATTTTTTTATGTTTATAATTAATTTATTATTATGAAAAAAGGACTTTTACCTCTTTTAATTTTAACAGTTCTGACGTTAAATTCTTTTTCACAAGTATTTGACCCACAACAGGAAAACTTCCAATACCACGTTACCAAGTCAAAAAACCAAATGCTTACAAATTTATTGGAAGAACATATTGTACCTCCTTTCAGGACATGTGGAACAATGGATTATTATAATATGGAGGTGGCAGCAGATCCAAACAGGGCCATTAAACTGAATAGAATTAATGCAGAAATTGAAGATTGGATTAAAAACAATCAAGAATACTTAAGTAATGGGAAGGTGCTTATTACCATTCCGGTAGTTGTCCATGTCGTTTATAATACAACAGCACAAAATATTTCCGATGCACAGGTTTTATCACAAATAGCAGTTCTTAATAATGACTATCGAAACACAAATTCAGATGGCAGTAGTGTTCCTTCTACCTTTCAAAGCCTGCGCGCCGACTGTGAAATTGAATTTTGTTTGGCAACTATTGATCCTCAGGGTAATCCAACCACCGGTATAACCCGTACACAAACATCAACAAGCTCTTTTTCTATGAGTAATAATGCTGTAAAATATACAGCACAGGGAGGAAAAGATATTTGGGATAGAAATCAATATCTCAATATATGGGTTTGCAATTTAGGAGGGGGACTTTTAGGGTATGCACAATTTCCTGGTGGAACTGCTGCTACGGATGGTGTTGTAATTAATTATACTGCTTTTGGCAACATGGGTACAGCACAAGCTCCCTACAATAAAGGTCGTTCTGCCACTCATGAAATTGGTCATTGGTTGCACCTTTACCATGTTTGGGGTGATGATAACGGTGCATGTACCGGTTCAGATCAATGTAATGACACACCAAATTCAGCAGATGCCTATTATGGATGCCCCAATCACCCTCAAACTTCCTGCAGCAGTACAGATATGTTTATGAATTATATGGATTATGTTGATGATGCTTGCATGATGATGTTTTCATTAGATCAGAAGGCAAGAATGGTTGCTGCTCTTAATGGTGCCAGATCCTCCATACTGACATCAAGTGTTTGTCAATCAACCGGTACTCCTCCTGATGCAGATTTTACTGCCAATGTTACAACCATACCTCTGGGAGGTTCAGTTAATTTTACTGACCTTTCAACCAATACACCTACAAGCTGGAGCTGGTCATTTACAGGAGGCACTCCTGCAACTTCCACATTACAAAATCCTACAGGAATAACTTACAATACTGCTGGATTATTTCCTGTAAGTCTTACAGCCACGAATGCACATGGTTCAAATACTGAAACAAAAACAGACTATATTGAAGTGATTGATGGACCTGTAGCACCCATTGCTGATTTTGTAGCTAATGTTACTACCATACCAGAAGGTGGCAGTGTGAACTTCACAGATTTATCAGCAAACCTGCCCACTAGTTGGGACTGGACTTTTACTGGTGGCACACCCGCAACCTCAAACCTGCAAAACCCCACAAATATTGTTTATAGCACAGCAGGTACTTATGAGGTTATTCTGACTGTTACAAATGCTGCCGGAAATGACACCCACACTAAAATAGATTATATAAATGTTGTTGTTCCCGGTGTACCTGTAGCTGATTTTACTGCTAATCAAACAACTATTAATGTTGGAGGAAGTGTAAACTTTACCGATTTATCAACCAACTTCCCCTCAAGTTGGAACTGGACATTCACAGGTGGCAGCCCTGCTTCTTCAACAGATCAGAACCCAACAGGGATTTCTTATGCCGCTGCAGGAACTTACACCGTTTCGCTTACAGTATCAAATAATTTTGGTACTGATACTCATACCAAGACAGATTATATTAATGTTACAACAGGTACCATAGGAACATGTGATACACTTAATCTTCCAATGAACGGCACACCTGCTCTTTATTTAAGTCCTGCTGGCCATTATGCCACAGGCACTAATGAGTACAGAGATAAAGCAAAAGCCCAGTACTTCGATTCCTTCTCCCCCTATTATCGAATTATGGGTGGGGTTTATTGGTTTGGTGCAGCAACAGGAACAAGTACCAATGTAACTTTTTCTGTATGGGACAACACAGGAAGTAATGGAAAACCCGGAAGTACACCTTTAGTAAGTAAAAGCATGCCTATCAGTACCATAGTTGGAAATGTCACAAATCAACAAATGACATATGTCATGTTTGATAATCCCATTATTGTAATTGACCCATTTTATATGGGTGTAGATATTCCACAAACGCCGGGTGATACCCTTGCACTTAAATCTAATTCGTCAGGACAGGGAGGAAATCCTTGCAAAGCTTGGGAACAATGGGCAAACGATCAATGGTATGACTTTACTACTGCTTGGAGTGGCAATCTTGATGTCAAACTTGGGATATTCCCGATTATTTGTTTTACTGCTGACATTGAAGAAGCTGATGCACATAAAATAAGTATTTACCCAAACCCTGCCAACTCATTCCTGACTCTTGACTTTATTGATAATGCCCCTCAAAGTCTCGAAATAGAAATCTACAATTCAACGGGTTCTCTTGTTAAATCCTTCAAAAATATGAGTTCTCAGGTACTCAGATTCGATTTAGACATTATCAATCTTAACTCCGGCTTGTACCACCTGAGTGTAAAAACTGAAAAAGGCGTTTTTAATCATAAATTCACTGTTATAAAATAATTTGCCTTTATGTTTTTATTTCTATTTCTTAGTAGTTTTGCTTTCTTAAAAATCACCTATATATTTTGAATTATATACTCTTAAAATAATATAATTATGAAAAAAATTTATTTTATTGTACTCATCGTTTTACTTGGTGTAAACGCTCATCGCTCACAAGCACAAATCAGCAAAGGAGGCTTTCCTTTAGGATTATCACAAACTTTATCACTTGAGGGAGTGGATCAAAAAATTGTTCAACCCAATAATTTTAGCGACATTATTAAAGAAGATAATGAGAATGAAAAAATTGGTGTTGTTTTCAGATATGGTGTTTGGGCAAATGTAGATGCAGGTATTCACAATTCAGGCACATGGACAGTTCTGCCAAATGGGCAGAGAATCTGGCGTATGATAATTAATGCCCCTGGTGCATTGGCGATTTCTGTTGATTTTGACAAATTCAGATTGCCTGCAGGAGCCAAGCTTTTCATCTATAATGACCAGAAAGACCACGTTATTGGTGCATTTGATCAGGACAATAACCACGAAAGCCTTGAATTTGCAACAGAATTGGTGAAAGGAGAAAAAATAATAATTGAATATATTGAACCTGCATTACAAGCCTTAGGATTTTTGGAAAGACGCAATGCCACTGATAAAGAAAAGGAAGGACTCGGTGATTATTTACCACTTCTGAACGTAAGTAAAATTATTTATGCATACCGTAATGTTGGTTTTTTATTTCCAGATTTAGAAAATGATGCTGAAAAAAGTTGCATGGTAGGTATTAATTGTTCCCCAGAAGGTACAAACTGGCAGAATCAAAAAAGAGGAGCAGCCAGGGTTTCTGTTGTTGATGGTTCCGGTGCAGGTTGGTGTTCGGGAACATTGGTAAACAATGCTGCACAGAATTGCACCCCCTACTTCCTACTGGCAGACCATTGTGGTGGTACAGCAACTACTTATATGAATCAATGGGTTTTCTACTTTAATTATGAAGCATCTTCATCAAGTTGTCAGAGTGAAACAGGTTCTACAACACAATCAATGACTGGTGCAACATTTAAAGCCAGAGGTCCTGAATCAGGCGGATCAGACTTTCTGCTTTTACAACTTAATCAGGCTGTACCAGCAAGCTATAATGTTTACTATTGTGGTTGGAATAGGGGTACCTCTGCAAGCCCAAGCGGTGTAAGTATCCATCATCCGGGAGGAAGGGTTAAAAAGATTTCAACTTACACAACTGCCCTACAATCTTACACATGGTCTGGTGGCGCAACAAATGCACATTGGCTTGTTTATTGGGCACAAACTACAAATGGGTTTAGTGTAACAGCAGGTGGTTCATCTGGCTCTCCTATATTTGACAATAACGGACGAGTTATTGGTACTTTGACTGGAGGGGGATCTTATTGTACTCAGACAGGCCAACCCGATATGTACGGAAAAATGTCATACCACTGGGAATCAAATGGTACTGCTGATAACAGGAGGTTGAAACCATGGCTTGATCCTAATAATGCAACCACCCTCGATGGTAGAGGTCCCTGTGGTACAACACCTAGTGGCTTAGTCTGCACAAGTGCCGTTAACCTGACTTGCGGGCAGACTTACAATGGAACAACTGTCGGTGGGGCATCAAATGTTACAACATATAGTTGCCAGTCGTGGAGTGAAAGTGGGCCTGAAAAGGTTCATAAAATTGTTACGACAACAACAGGAACTATAACTGCCACACTCAGTAACTTAGGCAGTAATGACCTTGATGTTTTCATTGTTAACAGTTGCAGTGAAAGTGCATGTGTCGCCAGTGGTGATCTCACAGCTTCTTATCCAAATGCACCTGCAGGAACTTATTATATTGTTGTGGACGGTTATAACGGTGTCAGCGGAACTTATACGCTTAATGTAACCTGCTCAGGCGGCACAACTCCTTCAGGATGTGATACAATAACAAATGTCGGATCATCAGAACAACTTACTTATTACGGTTTTCAATCTCAATGGGGTTATACAAGCGGTCATAACGGTTACACGATGACTAAATATGCTGACAAATACACCAACACCGGCACAAAATATATAAAACACGCATGGATACCCGTAGCAAAAGCTTATGCCGGTTCTGGTTCTTCCAATGTTATTTTCAGGGCATGGAATGGATCCAGTACATTACCGGGAGCAGTTTTAGGATCAAAAACCGTTGCCATTAACACTTTGACTGCCGGACAATGGACTTTAATTGATTTCACAACACCAATTCCTGTTACAGGGAATTTCTTCTTTGGATTTGAAATCAATTACAGCTCTCCTCAGGATACATTTGCTGTATATACTGCCACACACCGTGCATCAGGCCCCAATACCGCCTATGCATTCTATAACAGTGCATGGGATAGTTTTGAATCAATTTACTCTGGTAACCTTAATACTTCTTTAGGGATGGAACCTGTTGTTTGCACAACAACTGATTTTGTAGAAAATAATGCAGATAACAACATCAGAATCTTTCCAAATCCAGCCAATAATATGATAGCCGTACAAATGGAAGGCATAACTGCTAAAGTTGAAAATATTTCAATATTTGATATTTTAGGTCAAAAAGTTGCTGAGATGGAGATTCCGGAAAACTCACATACTTTTACTGTAAACCTTGAAGATTATAAAAGTGGTTTATATTTTATTTCTGTTAATACATTATCCGGAAAATTTATCAATAAGTTTTCTGTAATTAAATAAATTCTCTTATCAGCTGCCTTTTTACTTACTAAAAAATTTTTTAGGTAAAAAGGCAGCTTTAATTTAAAAAAATGACAAAAAAAATACTTTTTCTTAACCTATTGCTTGGTTTAATCTACTTCCAAATCAATGCTCAGACCGATGACATTACAAGATGCGCAACAGAACAATACCTTGAGATGCAGGATATTATAGATCCGGGGTATCCTTTAAAACGGCAACAAATTGAAGAAGATATTCAAAATTGGATAACTGCTAACAAAGACAATTTCAACGAAAATAAAGCTGTTATTACAATACCTGTAGTGGTACATATTTTATATTATCAGGATCATCCTGCTTTCAACCTACCAGAATCAAGGGTTTTAGAACAAATAGCAGTTTTGAACAGAGACTACAGAAGGTTAAATACTGATGCCAGCGAGACGCCATCCGTATTTCAATCTGTTGCAGCCGATTGTGAGATTGAATTTTGTCTGGCAAAGAGAACCCCCACCGGTCAATATACAAACGGCATTGTTCGTGTACAAACAACCGTTACACAATTCAGTATTGGCAGTGCCATGAAATATACTTCACAGGGAGGAAGCAATGCGTGGGACAGAAATAAGTACCTTAATTTATGGGTTTGTAATATTGGTGGAGGAATATTGGGATTTGCTCAACCTCCGGGAAGTGCTGCCGCCACTGACGGTGTCGTAATCCATTACAGATACTTTGGAACTACAGGCGCAAGCTCCCCTTATAATGAAGGTCGTACTGCCACTCATGAAATAGGACATTGGTTAGGTTTGTGGCATGTATGGGGAGATGACAATGGCGCATGTACGGGTTCAGATCAGTGTAACGATACACCAAACTCAGCAGATGCCTATTACGGTTGTCCTACCCACCCTCAGAATACTTGTAGCAGCGATGACATGTTTATGAATTATATGGATTATGTGGATGATGGCTGCATGAATACCTTTACAACAGGACAGAAAATGCGTATGTGGGCTACTTTAAATGGGTCCAGAGTTTCTATAAAAACTTCTGATGGATGTGTTCCCGGACAGGGAATGAACGTTTTTGAAAATGATGCAATTTCTGATTTCAGCATCTATCCTAACCCATCATCCGGAAATCTTAATCTGGATATTACTTTAAATGAAAATGTGCCTGAGCTGGAAATTTCTATTTTAAATACTTATGGGCAGGTTGTATATTCTGAATCCCTGATAAATGAAAATAACATCATTCATAAAAACATTGATTTGTCAGGTTTGGCAAAAGGTTTTTACATAATGAATATTACTTCAGAACTGTTTTCATTGAATAAGAAAATCACGTTATATTAAATGTCTTTGCCTGAAAAAATGGCTTCTTGCTGCAACAATATTTCAGATAAAAAACTGGATACGATTATTTCTAAAGTGCTTAATTTTCAGCGCATAAGCCTGAATGAAGCTTTTTACCTTTATACCCATGCTGAATTACCCTTAATGGGATACTTATCCAACAAAATAAGAGAATTTAAAAACGGTAATAATACCTATTACATTAAAAATATTCACCTTGAATATACAAATCTTTGTATCAATAAATGTGCTTTTTGCTCATTCAGAAGTAAAACCAAAGAGGACAGCTGGGAGCTTTCAGCAGAGGGGATAATGTCTATTATTAAAGAAAATGCATCTTCAATAAATGAAGTCCATATTGTTGGGGGTATTCATCCTGAAAAAGATTTGAATTTCTGGTTACCCGTATTACGTTCGATAAAAGACACCTATCCCACCCTACATATAAAGGCCTTTACTGCTGCAGAGCTCGATTTTTTGATTTCAAAAGCAGGATATGCACTTAAAAAAGGTTTAGCATTATTAAAAGACAATGGATTGGATTCAATACCGGGAGGGGGTGCTGAAATTTTTGATGAAGATTGCAGAAAAAAATTATTTCCGACAAAAATTTCGGCAAAAAAGTGGCTTGCTATTCATAAAGCGGCACATAAAATAAACATTCCCTCTAACGCTACAATGCTCTACGGACACATTGAAACTATCAGTCAACGACTAAAACATCTTGATATTCTAAGAAATTTACAAGATAATACCAATGGTTTTAATGCCTTTATTCCACTGAAATTTAAAAGCAGAAACAATGCTTTATCCTATATTAAGGAGAGCAGCATTATTGAAGATTTAAAAGTTTTTGCTGTATCGCGTATTTACCTTGATAATTTCCAGCATATTAAGGCATATTGGCCTATGTTAGGTAAAGACACCGCCTTTCTTGCTTTAGATTTTGGGGTTGATGATATGGATGGTACCATTAATAATACCACATCAATTTATTCCAGGGCAGGAGCAACAGACCAAAAGCCACAGATGTCGGAAACAGAGTTTAAAGACATGATTAAAGTTCACAGGCGAATTCCGGTTGAGAGAAATGCAGTATATGATGCCGTAATAAAGGGAAATTAAAAGACTTGCCTGGTTTTTGAAATAGGTCTCACAGTATTCTATTTATTCCACTATCCAAAACACAAACCAACCATTTATCCATTAAAATCAACCGGATTTTAAGAAATAATTAGGAAATTGGTTTTATTGAATGTATATTTGTATGTTCATTTAATAAATTTAAATGTTAGTAGCAAAGCTTTCTCTTATAATATCCAAGGTGTTTTTTACTAAAACATCTCGAATCGCTGATTTTGTAGAGAGAGAGAGAGAGAGAGAGAGAGCTCTTCGACAGGACTCAGAGACCTCTCTACATTTATCAAAGAAATCAGAGACCTCTCACCATTTATCAGCAAGTCCGGTACCTCTTTCAGAAAAGAAAGGGAGCGAGAATGAAATACCTTTCTCTTTGCAAAACTTTACTTTGGTTTTTTCCAAATCATTTTGGTTAAATGTGATGAATTAATGAAACACCAATTTTTTAATACTGGGATGTCTCAAATTCACCTATTTAATTTAAAACTTAATTTTATGATAAAGAAAATCCAAATAAAAACACATAAGATACATTTATGTGTTTTAAGTATCGTTTTACTTTTTGTTAATATTGAGGCACAAGCCCAGTGTACCCGTTTAAATCCGGGCAGCATAGGCAGCAACCAAACCATTTGTTATAACACCAGCCCTACAGCATTTACCAATGTTACGTCACCCTCGGGCGGTTCGGGTTCATTTACCTATCAATGGCAAAGCACCACTGTGAGTGGTTGCGGCAGCGGATGGAGTAATATTTCGGGAGCAACGGCAATTACCTATCAGGCAGGAAACCTCACTGCAACTACCTGCTACAGGCGATTTGTTGACTCTAGCCCCTGCGGCTCAGGGTATTCAAATTCCATTACGGTTGCAGTACGTCCAGTTCTTACTGCCGGAAGTATAGGTAGCAACCAGTCAATATGCTATAACACAAGTCCTACGGCTTTTACGCAAACAGGAGCACCTACAGGTGGCACAGGTAGCTATACCTACCAATGGCAATACACCACAGTAAGCGGCTGCGAGAGTGGCTGGGGCAATGTTTCCGGGGCAACAGCAAACACCTATCAGGCAGGCAATCTTACACAAACCACCTGTTACCGCAGAAATGTTACATCGGGTAGTTGTGGTACGGTGAGTTCGGCAGCTATAACAGTAACGGTTTATGCCAACCTCACAGCAGGCAGCGTAGGCAGCAACCAGTCTATTTGTTACAATACAAGCCCTGCAGCTTTTACACAAGCGACTGCACCCACAGGGGGTACCGGCAGCTATACCTACCAATGGCAAAACACCACAGTAAGCGGTTGCGGCAGTGGCTGGGGCAATATATCAGGAGCAACGGCAAACACCTATCAGGCAAGCAGTCTTACACAAACCACCTGCTACCGCCGCAATGTAACTTCGGGCAGTTGTGGAACAGTGAGTTCTGCGGCTATTAATGTAACAGTTTATGCCAATCTTACTGCAGGTAGCGTAGGAAGCAACCAGTCAATATGCTACAATACTTCCCCCTCACTCTTTACTCAAACTGTTGCTCCTTCAGGCGGCACAGGAAGCTATACTTATCAATGGCAAAGCACAACAGTTTCTAGTTGTGGCAGTGGTTGGGGCAATATATCAGGAGCAACTGCAAGCACCTATCAGGCGGGCAACCTTACACAAACCACCTGCTACCGCCGCAATGTAACTTCGGGCAGTTGCGGGACTGTAAGTTCTGCGGCTATTAGTGTAACAGTTTATGCCAATCTCACAGCAGGTAGCGTAGGCAGCAACCAATCTATATGCTACAATACTTCTCCTTCACTCTTTACTCAAACTGTTGCTCCTTCTGGTGGCACAGGAAGCTATACTTACCAATGGCAAAGCACCACAGTAGGTGGTTGCGGCAGCGGCTGGGGTAATATTTCAGGGGCAACGGCAAGCACGTATCAGGGTGGCAACCTCACACAAACAACTTGTTACAGAAAAAATGTAACTTCGGGCAGTTGTGGTACGGTGAGTTCCTCGTCTATTACTGTTACAGTTTATGATTTGCCTGTGGCTGATGCGGGGAGTGACACTACAATTAATATCAGTGATAGTGTACAAATTGGCAGCAGCCCGATTGGTGGCAACACTTATACGTGGACACCTACAAATGGATTGAGCGACCCAATGAGTTCAAATCCATGGGCAAAGCCTTTATCAAACACTCCTTATAAATTGACAGTTGAAAACTCAATTGGTTGTTTAAATTACGATACTGTTAGCATTACAGTTCAAGGTACAACATGTAATAACGCAATAGAAGTTACTAACGATACAATATGCCATAAACACGAATTTAGGTTTATTCTAAATCAACCTGAGTATTGGTTCATGTTTACTGCAACAGATACAAGCTGCGTAATACAATTAGAAAATACACTTTTTCAACCTTTATCAAACGACATTGAAGTATATGTATATAAAAATCAATGTAATAGTCTAACACAATTGTATTATTTTTCTAATAACAAATATTTTTTCTTCTCTTGCAATTCTTTACAAATCAATAATACATATTATGTAAAGATAGTAAATAATCAAACTCAAGAATTCAATTCAACTATTTGCCTGATTTCCAGAACTATACCAAATGCAGATGTTTTTTATCCATGCGATCAATTTTGTATAAATAATTTAATCTACAATGGCGATTTTGAAATATTGGGAACATGGCCACATATATTTTCAACAGAATACGACGAAGGGATATCCAGTCCCCCAACGCCTTTGATGCCATGTGAAGCAATAATCACAAATCAAAATTCAGTATTGGATTACGGACCAACTTTCTTACAACCTTGGTGGGATCCAAATAATAATACGCCAAATTTACCAAATGGCTATTATTTAATAGCAAATGGTATGGCAGAACCGGATGCTATCTTTTCTTATCCTGGTTGTGTGGGTTTATATTCATATATTCAAAAGGTTGTATGGGGCACAACTGTTAATGGACCTTTTACAGCTGGAAATATATACTATTCCAGATTTTGGGCTACTAATTTGTTTACAATAGGTAATACTAATTCAAACCCACCATTACTTTATTTGAGAATTAACGGAGTTGAGCAATATTGTACAAGCACAATTACCCCATCACTATATCTTCACCTTGACAATGATGAGTTGTGGCATCAGTTGTGTTATGAATTTGTGATACCAGATCCTGCACCCTCCTCATTACAGATTGAAATTATTCATGGTGACTATATATTTTACGGATGTGATTTTGCGCTTGATGATATTGAATTCGGAAAGAAATGGGAACCTGCAATAACAATTACTAACCCCCAGTACAATTGCATGGGATATGAACATACTCTTACTACTTCAGGAGGTGGTACTTATTATTGGAGTACCGGAGAAACAACTTCATCAATTACTGTAACACCAAACACAACAACAACTTATACAGTTACAGTAACTCAAGTAAATGGATGTACAGCGTCAAATGATGTAGTTGTTAATGTTGCCCCACTTTGTGAGTGTATCGGAGAAGTGATTAATCAAACTATTATTAGTTCCGGTAACCCCAATTTTGCTCCAAATACATTATATGATTTACAACATGATATTACAATTCAAGGCAATGTTGTTCTGAATGATGTTTCAATCAGGATTGATGACGTATCTCTTCCTATCAATCCTATCAAAATCACGATTCCCTCAAATGCGTCTCTTACACTTAATCATTGTCATTTGTTTGCCTGCGATAGTATGTGGCAAGGCATTGTGATTGAAGGTACAGGAACTTTGATTATTAACAACGGAACACTGATAGAGGATGCAATTATTGCAGTAGATATTGACAATTCAACACCTACACTACTATCTGTTGACGGTTCAGTTTTTAATAAGAACACTACAGGTATTCGTATTAAAGATTATACTCAATCTGGGAGTTATCCATTTGAGGTTACAAATACGGTTTTCACCAGTAGAAACTTCACACCAGTTACAACTCTGCTCACATGGCCTATTCCAGCACATACTGCATGGTTATTTAATCTTTCAGAGATGTTGAATCAGGGTTCTTTAAACGAGCGTTATCGTGTTGCAATTTATGGAAGTTCATTAACACTCAGTAATCAACCAAGTATGATAGGTATTAAATTAGAAAATGTGGGAACTTATGCTGGAGGAATTCACTATGAGGTATTAATTAACGGCGACGACCCCAACATAACTGGCACTACCGTAAATATTTTCGACAACTTGTATTTTGGCATTAATGCTACAAACAGCAATCTGACTTGCTCAAACAATGCATTTCAGTATATTACAGGCACAGCCACATGGACTGATGGTATGGCTTTAAGAGCTATAAACACCAGTACGCAACTTCCATTGCCTATTAACAGAATACAGGTAAATGGTGGTAATAACTTCTTTTACGACAATAAGATAGCTATTGATGTATTAAACTATGATGTGGTGAATATTGAATATGTAAATATTCGGAGCGACCAAGGCACATTAGAAGGATTTATTGGCGTAAATATAAAAACACCTCAATGCTCAGAAATAAATGTTAATTCTAATACAATCACTAATGTTTCTTGGGGGATTAATTTTACTGCCTCAAATGCTTATTATGATCCTTCGTATCCAAATGGACAACACATTCATGGCGATTTTAATATCAATAACAACATTATTCAAGCTGATTTACTGGGTAATAATCAATATATTAGCGGAAATGTAATTTTGGGTATTGTTGTGAGCAACCTACTTTTGGGATTAAATCAGATAACCCCTGATGATTGTAATGAACTGAATGTTACTTATAATCATTTATATAATGTGCGAAACGGCATTCAGATGGAAAACTGGGTAAATTATTATTTGGATTATTATAATGAACTATATTGCTATGGAAACCGCCCTGTGATTTCAAACAATTACATTTCTCTTGTTGACCCGGGCGTAGGTAATTCTCAATTTGGAATTAACACAGTACAAAACTTCAATGGAGTAATAAAAGAGAATAATGTTCAGGGTTTTGACAATGACGACTTGGCATATTATGGCATAAGATGCGCCAGTAATGCAACGTGGACAAATGTGACAGGGCATGAGCAAATTGTTAAATGTAATAATGTTGTAAATACCGGAATAGGCATTGAATTTCAGGGAGACCAATTCCCAACAACATTTTTAAATAATACTATGGATGGCAGTCAAATGGGATTTGTGTTAAATGCCGGCATTCTTGGTCAACAGGGATATGACCCCTATGCAAGTAGCAATAAATGGCCGACAACCTCTTATACTTTAGGGCAACAGTTTAAAACATATACGGTGATGGGTTCTAACCCAGTTAATTCTGAGCTGTTTATTGATGCTTCAGACCCCCATCAAAATCCTGAATCTGGTGGAACCGGATTTAATTGGAATGATCAATCGGATCAAAACCTAATGTATAAAACAATACCAATGCAGGGAATTACTCACATCACTCCTCCAAACACAAACACTACAAATTGTGATGTCCCTCAATATAAGTCTGCAAATACAAGCGGTAATTTATTGACATCAACAGGCATGGGATTAAATAGCCAAATAAGTTGGTTAGAGCGGCTTGTCAAGGATAGTGTTAATTATACGGTTTTCCCTGTACAACAACACATCAACGATATGTTCCGTGTTTATCGAATACTCGAAATGCAACCCGCACTAAAGGACAACTCAGTAATTTTAAAAAATTTTTATAATACTGCCCATAATGGAAATATAGGTGCGCTTGTAAATGCTGAAAACAACCTTGCAAACGGACATTTGTCTCAGTCAATTTCTACGCTTGCAAGTGTAACGCCACAGAATGATATTGAATCGAATTATATTGATTTCTATAATGTGTATATTCATTATAGAGACAGCACCTTTACGGTTGCCGATTCAATTATTCTCAAGGCTTTGGTTGACGGTTGTCCTGCAAGAGACGGCTTGGCTGTACATAAAGCCAGAACACTGTACAGTATGATTTACAGAGACTATACACTGTATTCTGATATTTGTATTGACAATAATTCTGCTAAAATGTTGTCTGATGCACATACAGAAAAATCAAATCCGGCAAATTTATCATTACAGGTTTTTCCAAATCCTAATACCGGCATCTTCACAATTTCACTGTTTGGAAGTAATTCAATATCCGAAAGTGCTGTCGTGAGCATTTATAATATTTTGGGAAATAAAATGAATGAGTTTAATTTGCAATTACGTGATAATATGGGTAACTTTGATGCAGGCCTAAATAACGGTATTTATTTTATTTCTGTAAAAGATTCAAAGGGTAACATTTACAATTCAGAAAAAATTATTGTAATCAAATGAGAATAAAAATTCTTAGAAAACTATCAGTATGTGCTATCTTAATGATAGCATATACAGTTTCTTTAGCTCAGGTTAATTTAGTTGCAAACCCAAGCTTTGAAATGATATACTCATGTCCAAATGATTTTGGTCAAATTGATTCTGCTATAGGATGGGGCACACTTATTAATGGTGGTGGGGGGAGTCCTGATTTGTTTCATGCTTGTTGTACAAATCCTTTTATATGTGGTGTGCCCTTCAATACAGGTAATTCTACTTTTCAATACCCACATTCTGGAAATGGATATGTTGGGATAGCTGTAGCAATTAGTTATTATATTGATAATTGGAGAGAATATATTCAAAGCAAACTTAAAAAAGGTCTTACTTCTGGTCATACCTATTGTGTTAAATTTTATGCAAGCTTATCAGATAAAAGCCACGCTTATATTAAACCATTGGGTGCCTATTTTGATGATAGCAGTGTTTTTACACCTATACATATGGGATTAGTAGCTGTTACACCTCAAGTATATAACAACACACAACCATTAAGTGACACAATAAACTGGATGAAAATAGAAGGTTCATTTGTCGCAACAGGTACAGAGGAGTATATAACCATAGGTAATTTCTTCCCTGATTCTCTCTCTCAAATTGTATATTGGGTAACTTACTGGTTTTCTACATATTACATAGACGACGTCTCCGTCATCCCCACCAACCTCCCCGCCTACGCCGGTAACGATACGCTTATACAGCCGGGCGATAGTGTGTTTATTGGCAGGCAGCCGGAGATAGGCTTGGATGAGGATTGTATATGGTTTGTAAATGGGTTACCCATAGATACGGTGGCGGGGCTGTGGGTGTGGCCGGATAGTACTACTACTTATGTTTTAGAGCAGACGATATGTGGAAATGTAAGCTTTGATACGGTAACGGTGAGTGTGTATGGGACTGGGTTGAATGAGGCAACCCACGGGTTAAACCGTGGGTTTGGGGTGTATCCTAATCCTACCACCCACCAACTCACCATAGAATGCTCTGTAACAAACGCCACCCTTTGCATTACCAACCTGCTGGGGCAGGAGGTTTGGCGGCAGGAAGCGCGGGAGAAGAGGCTTAGTGTGGATGTGAGTGGGCTGGGGAAAGGAATTTACTTTGTTTACTTACAAACAGAAAAAGGGGTGATTGTGAAGAAGTTTATGAAAGAATAAATTCAATTATGAATTATGAAGTATGAATTAGAGCAAACATCAATTTAAAATTTGAAATGTGCGAAGCACTTACAATTTACAATTATAAATCATTGTGATGAGCTTCGTAATTCTCACACTTATCCTCTCCTGATGCTTTGCAAGAACAGGGCACTTTTTTCCCATTACTATCCATGCTGGCACATGTTTTAGTAAACTGGCCATCTTTTTTGAAAAACATTTTAACACCAAGAGCAGCAACTGCAAATGCAACAAGCAATACCGATAAAATAAGAATTTTCAACATAGAAATAATATTATATAATACACCGACAAAATTACAAAAAAATTAAGCAAGTAATTTTCTTCTTAACAACTCACTGCCAAAAATAGCTGCCGATACAGCCACATTAAGAGAATCGGGCCCTATATTATTATGTATGCGGGGTATTGTTATTCTATGTTGTATTAATTGAGACAGCTTATCGGATATGCCATGGGTTTCATTTCCAAAAACAACAATTCCATTATTTTCAAAACTTGTTTCATAAAGGGTTTGTCCATTCATATATGTTCCAAAAACAGAAATTTTAGGTAATGCAGTTTTAAGAAAATCAACTAAATCAATATAAACTACTTTAACATGAGCAATAGACCCCATTGTAGATTGAATAGTCTTATTATTAAATACATCTACTGTATCGTTTGAACAAAAAAGATATTTGATATTAAGCCAATGAGCGATGCGAATAATAGTACCAAGGTTTCCGGGATCATTAACACCATCCAGAACAAACGACCATTGGTTAAAAATTAAATTATAATCTATTGAATATGTTGGCATGGAACAAATTGCCAATACCTCATTGGGTGCAGAGAGATGGCTCATCCTATCCAGTTCTTTAGGGCTTATTGGAATCGTATTGATATGCCACATGGACAATACATCTTCGTTTTTTTCGATAAAAGAGGGGGTGGCATAAAGCTCAACAATTTCAAAACGGTTAACCAATAAATCTATTACAACCTTTGGTCCTTCTGCAATAAACTGACGGCATTCACTTCGGAATTTTCTATCCTTTAATGCTTTAATATATTTAATTTTAGTTGCAGAAATCATAAAAAAAGCCCTGTCGTTTACACAGGGCTAAATTAATAATTTTATCCTTGCTCAATCAATTAGTTGCATGATAAAACCAAATTAATTTCGGATTATAATTCCGATTTATTCGGCAATAACTTCAAAATTGACCACAGCATTGATGTTTTTGTACAAATTGATTTTTGCTGTATATGTACCTAATTCCTTTACGGATTCAGCATCAATAACAATTTTCTTTCTGTCAATTTCGTAATCGAACTGATTTTTAATGGCTTCGGCAATTTGAATATTGTTTACAGAACCAAAAATTTTTCCTGAACTGGCAACTTTTGCACCTACTTTCACAGTCAAAACTTCGAGTTTTTTCGCCAATGCTTCAGCTTCCTGAACCATTTTCTCAATTTTACGAGATTTTTGTTTTAAATTCTCTGCATGAACTTTTTTGTTCGTAGCAGTTGCCATAATGGCAAGACCTTTAGGAATAAGGAAATTATTGGCATAACCATTTTTTACCTTTACGATATCATCTTTGAATCCTAATTTAGGAATATCCTGATTTAAAATTATTTCCATTTTATTTTCCTCCTTATTTTAATAAATCTGCAACATACGGTAATAGTGCTATATGCCTTGCTCTTTTAATAGCCTGAGCAACTTTTCTCTGATATTTTAGAGATGTTCCGGTGAGGCGTCGGGGTAAAATTTTACCTTGTTCGTTCACAAACTTCAAAAGGAAGTTGGCATCTTTATAATCAATATATCTGATTTTGTTTTTTTTGAAGCGGCAATACTTCTTTTTCTTGATATCAACGGCTATTGGCGTAAGATATCTTATTTCTGATGAATTATTTGTACTCATTTTCTGAATTTTTGAGATTAAACATTAATTAATTTTGAGAAGCTTTTTCCTGTGCCTGAAGACGTTTCTTCTCATTATAGGCCACAGCATGCTTATCTAACGCAACGGTTAGGAAACGTAATATTCTTTCATCACGTTTAAATGCCAGTTCTAAATCAGCAATTAATGACCCTTCTGCTTTAAACTCAAGTAGCTGATAAAATCCCGTTGATAACTTTTTTATGGGGTAAGTCAGCTTTTTCAAACCCCAGTGATCTTCATAAATCAACTCTGCTCCTTTTTCAACGAGCAAACTTTTGAACTTTTTTACCGTTTCCTTCATCTGTTCATCAGACAAAACGGGAGTCATAATGAAAACGGTTTCATACTGTTTTTGCATGTTACAAAAATTTAGTTTATATTAATACTATTTTAAAATTTGGGGTGCAAAGTTATAAAAATTTCTATTATCAGCAACATTAAGTAAAAACTTTTTATTTTTATTTTTGTCAATTAAAAACTTATTATTAATTTTGCAAACCCAAAAAGGGATAATTTTTTATTAACTTAATTAAAGAAAGAGAGCGTGTTTTTATGATTATTGTACCTGTTAAAGAAGGCGAAAGCATTGATAAAGCTTTAAAAAAACTTAAAAGAAAGTTTGAAAAAACAGGAGTGGTCAAAGAATTGCGCGAGCGCCAAAAATTTACAAAACCTTCCGTAATAAGAAGGCATGAGATTATTAAAGCTCGCTACATTCAAAATTTAAAAGACCAACAATTTTCTTAAAAAAAATTAAAAATTTGCTTCGCTACAATTTTTTTATTAACTTTATGTTTTTAAGGCTAGCGAAGCAAATTTTTTTATAATGGTTCTTCATTCAGAGAATTTCTGCAAATATATTCAACATCAAAAACGATGTTCGCCACACACTCTGATGGCTTATAAGAAAGACCTGAGCCAATTCAACGATTTTATTCTTAACGAATTTGACATCAAAGATATCAATGATGTAACACACCAGATCATTCGTTCATGGATTGTTCATTTATTAGAAAATGACATAACGCCACGTTCCGTTAACAGAAAAATCTCAAGTTTAAAATCTTTTTATAAATTTCTTAAACGAGAAGGTGTAATTTCAGTCAATCCAATGTCGATGGTTATTGCACCCAAAGCATCAAAAAAACTACCCGAATTTGTTGAATCAGACAAAATGAATTTACTTGTAAATGATTTTCCCTTTGAAAACTCATTCAAAGGATATAGGGATAAGATGCTTATCGAACTTTTTTATGGCACAGGAATGCGTTTGAGTGAATTGATTCATATAAAGAAAGATGATATAAACACAAGTAAATCACAAATTAAAGTTCTTGGGAAAAGAAATAAAGAAAGAATAATTCCTTTGAGTCCATATATAATAAAACAATTGAAAGAATATCTTGAAGAAAGATCAAAGTTGCCTGATTGTCAAACAGATATGCTTTTTGTTACAGAAAAAGGTAAAAAAATTTACGAAAAACTTGCATATCGCATCGTAAATTACTACCTTAGCATGGTAACTACAATCACGAAAAAAAGCCCTCATGTCTTACGGCATACTTTTGCAACACATATGCTTAATAACGGTGCAGAGCTCAATGCAATCAAAGAAATATTAGGTCATGCCAATTTATCAGCCACACAAATATATACACACAATACCGTTGAAAAATTAAAAAAAGTTTATAAACAAGCGCATCCCAAAGCGTGATAATTCATATTAAATTTTAATATTAAACAAAAAGGAGGTTATTATGGAAATAAAATTAAATGCAATTAAATTTAAAATTGACAAGAAGTTGGAAGGTTTCATTCATGAAAAACTTGAGAAGCTTAATGTTTATTATGATAATATATTGGTCAGTGATGTGATGTTAAAAGTTGAAAATAACAATACACTAGAAAATAAAATTGCAGAAGTAAAAATCAGTGTAAAAGGCAATGATTTATACGCAAAAAAGCAAAGTAAAACTTTCGAAGAAGCAATTGATAGTGCCACTGAAGCACTAAAAAAACAACTTACAAGATATAAAGAGAAAACAAAAAAGATGTAACAATCTCTTATTCAATTATTTGCAATTATATTTAATTTAATTAAAAAAAAACAAAAAAATATTTGTTCGTAAAGAAATAATGTGTATTTTTGCAGTCGCTTTTTTAAAGGGCGACTGTTTTTTATTGCCGATGTAGCTCAGTTGGCCAGAGCAGCTGATTTGTAATCAGCGGGTCGGGGGTTCGAATCCCTCTATCGGCTCCAGTTCTTTAACATCATTATTTGGGGGGATACCAGAGCGGTCAAATGGGGCAGACTGTAAATCTGTTGGCACAGCCTTCGGAGGTTCGAATCCTCCTCCCCCCACAATAGCAAGCGGAAATAGCTCATTTGGTAGAGCGACAGCCTTCCAAGCTGTAGGTGGCGGGTTCGAGCCCCGTTTTCCGCTCTTTTTTAGGCCGATGTAGCTCAATTGGTAGAGCGCGTCCTTGGTAAGGACGAGGTAACGGGTTCAAATCCCGTCATTGGCTCGAAAATTATTAAATAGAGATTTTTTTTAATTATTATTATTTTTTTATAAAACCAAAACAAATTATTAGATATGGCAAAAGAAAAATTCGACCGTTCCAAACCACACGTTAATATCGGAACTATTGGTCACGTTGACCACGGCAAAACTACTTTGACAGCTGCTATCACCTTAATTTTAGCAGAAAAAGGTTTATCAGAGTTTCGTTCATTCGATTCAATTGATAACGCCCCAGAAGAAAAAGAAAGAGGTATTACAATTAATACTGCACACGTTGAGTACTCCACAGCAAACAGACACTATGCACACGTAGATTGTCCCGGACACGCTGACTACGTAAAGAACATGGTAACCGGAGCCGCCCAAATGGATGGAGCTATAATCGTTGTAGCTGCTACAGACGGCCCTATGCCACAAACAAGAGAACACATACTTTTGGCTCGTCAGGTTGGCGTTCCACGTCTTGTTGTTTTCATGAATAAAGTTGACCTCGTTGATGATGAAGAACTTCTTGATCTCGTTGAAATGGAAATCAGAGAACTTTTATCATTCTACGAATTTGACGGTGACAACACACCAATTATCAGAGGTTCTGCATTGGGTGGTTTGAACAAAGAACCACAATGGGTTGATAGAATCATGGATTTGATGCAAGCATGTGATGAATATATTCCAATTCCTGTTCGTGAAGTTGAAAAAGAATTCTTGATGCCAATTGAAGATGTTTTCTCAATTACAGGTCGTGGTACAGTTGCAACTGGTAAAATTGAAACTGGTGTTATTAACACAGGTGACCAGATTGACATTATTGGTATGGGAGCTGAGAAACTTAAATCAGTTTGTACTGGTGTTGAGATGTTCAGAAAAATTCTTGACAGAGGTGAAGCCGGTGATAATGTAGGTTTATTGTTAAGAGGTATTGATAAAAATGAAATCCGTAGAGGTATGGTTATTGCCAAACCGGGTTCAATCAAACCACACAAAAATTTCAAAGCCGAGGTTTATATCTTGAAAAAAGAAGAAGGCGGACGTCACACCCCATTCCACAACAAATACCGTCCTCAGTTCTACTTCAGAACAACAGACGTAACAGGTGAAATTATTCTCCCTGATGGTGTTGAAATGGTTATGCCCGGTGACAACCTTACCATTACTGTTCAACTTATTGCAGAAATTGCCATGAGTAAGAATCTAAGATTTGCTATCAGAGAAGGTGGCAGAACAGTTGGAGCAGGTCAGGTTATTGAATTAATTGACTAAATCAAATAAAACAAAATCCAAAAGGAGTTAATTGACTCCTTTTGGTCTGGTTTTATAAGAACGGGCGTAGCTCAATTGGTAGAGCGGTGGTCTCCAAAACCACAGGTCGGGCGTTCGAGCCGCTCCGCCCGTGCAGAGTAGTATTATTTTAATTCTATTTTAGAATGTTTAAAAAGATAAAAAATTACATCAAAGAATCCTATGATGAGCTGTTAAATAAAGTTTCGTGGCCTACTTGGAAAGAACTTCAAAGCAGTGCCATAGTTGTATCCATAGCTTCACTTATATTCGCTTTAGTCGTATATTTGATGGACACAACATTCAGTTCAATTTTAAAACAATTCTATAGATTGTTTTAAAATAATTATTCTCTATAATAATCAACTTGTATTAATTAAGTATGAGCGACAAGAAGGAAAAAAAGTGGTATGTTGTAAAAACCTTAAGCGGTAAGGAAAAAAAAGTGAAGGAGTATATCGAGCACGAAATCAAACGCTTAGAGGCTGAAGACCTTATTTCGCAAGTACTCATTCCCACAGAAAAAGTATATCAGATACGCAAGGGTAAAAAAGTAAGCAGTGAGAGAAATTATTTTCCCAGTTATGTGCTTATTGAAGCTGTGTATGATGCTGAATTATTTTTCACTATCAGAAACCTTCCTGGCGTAATGACTTTTTTAGGCACAAAAAAAGATCCTGTTCCACTTCGTCAATCTGAGATCAATCGCATCTTAGGAAAAATTGATGAACTCTCGGAAAAAGATGAGGAGTTAACAGAACCTTTTATTGTAGGTGAGAGTGTTATGGTTATTGATGGTCCATTTAAAAGCTTTACCGGCGTTATTGAAGAAGTAAATGAAGAGAAGAAGAAATTAAAAGTAATGGTAAAGATTTTTGGACGCAAGACACCTTTAGAGTTAAGCTTCCTACAAGTTGACAAAGAAAAATAATGTGGTATTTCACCTTGAAAATTAAGTAAAAATGGCAAAAGAAGTTAGTGGTATAATTAAATTACAAATAAAAGGTGGCGCAGCAAACCCCGCTCCTCCTGTTGGCCCTGCATTAGGTGCTAAAGGTGTTAATATTATGGAGTTTTGCAAGCAATTTAATGCAAGAACCCAAGATAAAGGGGGTAAGCTTATTCCTGTACTCATAACAGTTTACAAGGATAAGTCTTTTGATTTTGTTATCAAAACACCGCCTGTAGCAGTTCAATTATTGGAAGCTACTAAATTAAAATCCGGTTCAGCAGAACCCAACAGAAAAAAAGTAGCAACGGTAACATGGGAACAAGTTAAAGCCATTGCAGAACAAAAAATGCCTGACCTAAATGCTTTCACTATTGAATCTGCTATGAAAATGGTAGCCGGAACAGCTAGAAGCATGGGCATCAAAATCAGTGGAGAAATGTCTCTCTGATAAGAATTCGGGCAAAATTGTATTATTTAATTGGATGACCGTTTAAATTATTAAAAAAATGGCAAAATTATCAAAAAATAAAAAAGCAGCGCAAGAAAAGTTTGATTCAGAAAAGACCTATACATTGCTGGAAGCTGCCGAAGTTTTAAAGAAAATAACTTATACGAAATTTGATTCATCTGTTGACTTAGACATCAGACTTGGAGTTGACCCTCGAAAAGCCAATCAAATGGTAAGAGGATCAGTAACACTTCCTCACGGTACCGGTAAAGATGTTCGTGTATTAGTGTTGTGTACAGCTGACAAAGAAGATGAAGCAAAAAATGCAGGTGCAGATTTCGTAGGTTTAGATGAGTACGTTGATAAAATAAAAAAAGGATGGACAGATGTGGACGTAATTATTACCATGCCCTCTGTTATGCCTAAAGTCGGCGCACTTGGAAAAATTCTTGGACCACGCGGTTTAATGCCAAATCCAAAAACCGGAACGGTAACAATGGAAATTGGAAAGGCTGTTAAAGAAGCTAAAGCAGGTAAGATTGACTTTAAAGTTGACAAATACGGAATAATTCATTCCGCAGTTGGAAAAGTATCTTTTGCAAACGATAAAATTATTGATAATGCAAAAGAACTTATTCAAACAATAATAAAGTTGAAACCTGCAGCAGCTAAAGGAACATATGTTAGAAGTATTTTTATGTCAAGCACTATGAGTCCGGGTATCAAAATTGAGCCAAAATCAGTCGCTGACTAATTAGAAAAAATAAAAACTCATAGCAGGTTATAATTATGAAAAAAGAAGAAAAAAAAGTATTAATTGATTCCTTAGCAGAAAGACTGACTAAAAGTGAATATTTATACATTGCTGACATTTCAGACCTCAATGCAGAGAAAACAACTGACCTTAGAAGAAGGTGTTTTAAAAGAAACATATCACTTTTGATGGTTAAAAATTCTTTACTGCGCAAAGCAATGGAGAAAACAGAAAAAAATTACGAAGAATTATATGGCGTATTAAAAGGAACAACTTCGTTATTAATTTCTGACTCACCCAATGAAGCAGCCAAACTTATAAAGGAATTCAGAAGAACTTCTGATAAACCAAAATTAAAAGCAGCATTCATTCAAGATATGGCTATTTTAGGTGATGATAAGATAGATTATCTTATTAATATCAAATCTAAAAATGAATTAATTGCAGATGTTATTCTTAGCCTCAAATCTCCGGCTATCAATGTTATATCAGCTCTTAGTTCAGGTAAACATATTCTTGCAGGTCTTGTAAAAACTTTATCAGAAAAAGAATAAAAAATTGTAATTAATCAAATTTAAAAACTATCTAAAACAAAATAAAAATGGCAGATTTAAAAGCTTTTGCAGAGCAGTTAGTTAACCTAACAGTAAAAGAAGTAAACGAATTAGCTCAAATTCTAAAAAATGAGTATGGTATTGAACCAGCAGCAGCAGCAGTAGCAGTAGCAGCAGGACCAAGTGCCGGAGATGATCAAGTAAAAGTTGAAGAACAAACATCTTTTAATGTAATTCTTAAACATGCTGGTCAGTCAAAATTGGCAGTAGTAAAATTGGTTAAAGAATTAACAAGTTTAGGTCTTAAAGAATCTAAAGAATTAGTAGATGCTGCACCTAAAGCTATCAAAGAAGGTGTTTCTAAAGATGAAGCTGAAGCATTAAAAAGTCAATTGGAAGAAGCAGGTGCCGAGGTTGAAATTAAGTAAATATTCAGCCTTCTGATTAAATTAAGTATTAGGTTTTAAAAAAAAGCCTAATACTTATTTCTATTTATGGTAGTAAATTATTTATTTCTTTTAACTTAAAACCTTCAACCTTGACTCAAATCATTAAAAACCAAAGAATTAGTTTTGCTACTAAAGCAAAATGTGAATATCCCGACTTTCTGGAGATTCAAGTTGATTCCTTTCAGAGTTTTTTCCAATTGGAAACAATTCCTGAAAAAAGGCAAAATGAAGGACTTTTCAAAGTTTTTTGTGAAAACTTTCCAATTTCCGATGCCCGAAACAATTTTGTTCTCGAATTTATCGATTATTTTATTGACCCTCCCAGATATTCTATAGAAGAATGCCTTGAAAGAGGACTTACTTATGGGGTACCATTAAAAGCAAAATTGAAATTATTTTGCACCGATCCTGAACATGAAGATTTTGAAACCATTACACAAGATGTGTATCTTGGAACAATTCCCTACATGACTAATAAAGGTACTTTTGTTATCAATGGTTCAGAACGTGTCATTGTATCTCAGTTACACCGCTCCCCTGGTGTATTTTTTGGGTCTTCACGACATCCAAACGGGACTCTTTTATATTCTGCCAGGATTATTCCTTTTAAAGGTTCTTGGATGGAATTTACAACAGATATTAATAATGTCCTTTGTGCTTATATTGACAGAAAAAAGAAATTACCTGTAACTACTCTTTTAAGAGCTATCGGCTTTGAAACAGACAAAGATATTTTAACAATTTTTGATTTAGCTGATGAAGTAAAAGTTTCTAAAACAGGCTTAAAAAGCATTATTGGGAAGAAATTAGCCGCACGCGTTGTCAGAACATGGATTGAAGACTTTGTTGACGAAGATACGGGAGAAGTTGTTTCTATAGAAAGAACTGAAGTTGTTATTGACAGAGAAACCATTATTGAAAAAGAACATATTGATTTAATTGTTGACAGTGGTGTAAAAACAATTCTTATTCATAAAGAAACAGTTGAAGGAGAAGAAAGAAAAGATTATTCGTTAATTTACAATACACTTCAAAAAGACCCTGCAAACTCAGAGAAAGAAGCTGTAGAATATATTTACCGACAATTAAGAAATGCAGATCCTCCTGATGAAGAGACTGCACGAGGAATTATTGATAAATTATTCTTTTCAGATAAACGATATGACCTTGGAGAAGTTGGAAGATACAGAATCAATAAAAAGTTGAAGCTGGATATCCCTGTTGAAACAAGAGTTTTAACTAAAGAAGATATAATTTCAATTATCAAACACATCATTGAAGTCTCTAATGAAAAGGCAGAGCTTGATGATATTGACCACTTGAGTAACAGAAGAATACGTACTGTAGGTGAGCAATTATATGCTCAATTTGGAGTTGGTCTTGCACGAATGGCCAGAACAATCAGAGAAAGAATGAATGTAAGAGACAATGAAGTGTTTACACCCATTGACCTTATTAATGCAAAAACACTGTCCTCAGTAATTAATTCATTTTTTGCAACAAATCAACTTTCTCAGTTTATGGATCAAACCAATCCTCTTGCTGAATTAACTCACAAGAGAAGGGTTTCAGCTTTAGGACCGGGAGGTTTATCAAGAGAAAGAGCAGGATTCGAAGTCCGTGACGTACACTACACGCATTATGGACGCTTATGCACAATAGAAACTCCAGAGGGACCTAACATCGGTTTAATTTCATCTTTGTGTGTTTATGCAAAAATAAACAGACTTGGATTTATTGAAACTCCGTACCGAAAAGTTGATAATGGGAAAGTAAATTTAGCTGATGAGCCTATTTACCTGAGTGCAGAAGAAGAAGAGAAAAAAATCATTGCTCAAGCAAATGAATTCCTTGATTCTGATGGTACATTTGTTAATGATAAAGTAAAAGCAAGGTATCTTGCTGACTATCCAATAATTGAAAAAGATCAGGTTCACTTAATGGACGTTGCACCCAATCAGATTGCATCTATTGCTGCATCACTTATTCCTTTCCTCGAACACAATGATGCCAACAGAGCATTGATGGGATCTAATATGATGCGTCAAGCAGTACCTCTGCTTTGGCCGGAAGCTCCAATCGTGGGCACAGGACTGGAAAAAGATGTTGCAAAATTTTCACGTGTTCTTATTAACGCAGAAGGAAATGGTGTTGTTGAATATGTGGATGCTTTTCAGATTGTTATTAAATACAACAGGACAGAAGAAGAAAGATTGGTAAGCTTTGATGAGGATATTGTAACTTATAAACTTACAAAATTTACTAAAACCAATCAAAATACTACAGTAAACCTGAAACCTATTGTTCGAAAAGGTGAAAAAGTGATAAAAGGACAGGTACTTTGTGAAGGTTATGCAACCCGTAATGGAGAACTTGCACTCGGTCGTAACCTTAAAGTTGCTTTTATGCCATGGAAAGGTTACAATTTTGAAGATGCCATCGTATTATCCGAAAAAATTGTAAGAGAAGATTATTTTACCTCCTTACATATAGATGAGTATAACCTCGAAGTAAGGGATACCAAAAGAGGTATGGAAGAGCTAACTAATGATATTCCAAATGTTAGTGCAGAAGCTACCAAAGATCTTGACGAGAATGGTCTTATTAGAATAGGTGCAGAAGTAAAAGAAGGAGATATTCTTATAGGAAAAATTACACCTAAGGGAGAAACAGATCCTACACCTGAGGAAAAACTTTTAAGAGCGATATTCGGTGATAAAGCAGGTGATGTTAAAGATGCTTCCTTAAAAGCACCTCCTTCACTTAAAGGTATTGTTATTGATAAAAAGCTTTTCTCAAAAGTTTTCAAAGATAAAAAGGCTAAAGCTAAAGAAAAAATTATTATTGAGGAGTTAACACGTGAGTTCGAAAAAAGAACTGAAGAACTTAAGTCAAAATTAATTGATAAACTTATTGTTCTTGTCAGCGGAAAAGTATCTCAGGGAATCAATAATAATTATAAGGAGCTTATCATTCCAAAGGGAACAAAATTCACACAAAAGATTCTTAATGCGGTTGATTATTCCTCAATTAATCCCAACAAATGGACTACTGATAAGAAAAGGAACGATCAAATAAAACAACTTATCCATAATTATAACATCAAACGAAAAGATATTTTGGGTGTTTATAACAGGAAAAAGTTTACAGCAACAATTGGTGATGATTTACCAAGCGGTATAGTTCAACTGGCTAAAGTTTTTGTAGCAAAAAAACGAAAACTTACTGTTGGAGATAAAATGGCTGGGCGACATGGTAACAAAGGTATTTTAGCAAGAATTGTAAGAGAAGAAGATATGCCTTTCTTAGAAGACGGCTCACCGGTTGATATTGTACTTAATCCGCTAGGTGTACCATCCCGTATGAATGTAGGGCAAATCTATGAAACAGTACTTGGTTGGGCTGGGCTTAAACTTGGACTTACTTTTGGGACACCCATTTTTGATGGTGCCAAAATTGAACAGATTAACGAATACATACATCAGGCTGAACTGCCCGAAAATGGCCAAATATACTTATATGATGGTGAAACGGGTGAAAAATTCAAGCAACCAGCTACCGTTGGTGTTATCTACGTTTTGAAATTAGGCCACATGGTTGAAGATAAAATGCATGCCCGTTCTATAGGACCTTACTCACTTATAACACAACAACCACTTGGCGGTAAAGCACAGTTTGGTGGTCAACGTTTTGGAGAGATGGAAGTTTGGGCACTTGAAGCATTTGGCGCAGCCAATATTTTACAGGAAATCTTAACTGTGAAATCTGACGATGTTGTTGGAAGAGCAAAAGCATACGAATCAATAGTCAAAGGCAATAGAATGCCTGATCCAAATTTACCAGAATCCTTTAATGTACTTGTGCATGAACTTAAAGGCTTAGGGCTTAATATTACATTTGAATAATTTTATTTAAAAATAAATAACATGGCTTACAGAAAAGAAACACCTGTAAAAAGTAACTTTTCAACAATCACAATAAGTATAGCCTCTCCTGAAGAAATATTAAAAAATTCAAGAGGCGAAGTTCTCAAACCTGAAACAATCAATTACAGGACTTATAAACCTGAGAGAGATGGTCTGTTTTGCGAAAGAATTTTTGGTCCTGTAAAGGATTGGGAATGTCATTGCGGTAAATATAAAAGGATAAGATATAAAGGTATTGTTTGCGACAGATGTGGCGTTGAAGTAACTGAGAAAAAAGTCAGAAGAGAAAGAACCGGACATATTCAATTAGTTGTTCCTGTTGCTCACATCTGGTTTTTCAAATCAATTCCAAACCGTATTGGTTATATATTAGGACTACCTTCAAAAAAGCTTGAACTTATTATATACTATGAAAAATACGTTGTAATAAACCCTGGAATTAAAAGAGATGAAGTGCCATTTATGGAGTTTCTATCTGAAGAAGAATACTTCAATATAATTGATACTTTACCAAAAGAAAATCAACTTCTAGATGATGATGACCCCGATAAATTTGTTGCTAAAATGGGCGGAGAAGCACTCTATGATATTTTATCAAAAATAAATCTTGAGGACTTATCTTATGAACTCCGAACAAAAGCTGACAATGAAACATCTCAACAAAGAAAAACCGAGTTGTTAAAACGATTGAAAGTTGTAACAGAATTTAAAGAAGCTCAAAAAAGGATGGAAAACCGTCCTGAGTGGATGATGCAGAAGATTATTCCTGTAATACCACCCGAATTAAGACCAATTGTTCCTTTGGACGGAGGTCGTTTTGCCACATCCGACTTAAATGAGCTTTACAGAAGAGTTATTATCAGAAACAACCGTTTGAAAAGGCTTATAGAAATCAAAGCTCCTGATGTTATTCTCAGAAATGAAAAAAGAATGTTACAGGAAGCTGTGGATTCACTTTTTGATAATTCTAGAAAAAGTAATTCAGTTAAAACTGAAGCAAATCGTCCTCTGAAATCATTAAGTGATAGTCTTAAAGGAAAACAAGGTCGCTTTCGTCAAAATTTGTTAGGAAAAAGGGTTGACTATTCAGCCCGTTCTGTAATTGTTGTTGGACCTGAATTAAAATTACACGAATGCGGTTTGCCAAAAGAAATGGCATCAGAGCTCTACAAACCATTTATTATCAGAAAACTTCTTGAAAGAGGAATTGTTAAAACAGTAAAATCTGCAAAGAAAATTGTTGACAAAAAAGAACCTATTGTCTGGGATATCTTAGAAAATGTTCTTAAAGGTCACCCCGTTTTACTTAACAGAGCCCCTACCCTACACCGACTTGGTATTCAGGCATTTCAACCAAAACTTATTGAAGGAAAAGCCATTCAACTCCACCCACTTGTTTGTACAGCTTTTAATGCTGACTTTGACGGTGACCAAATGGCCGTACATTTACCATTAGGTCATGCTGCAATTCTTGAAGCACAATTACTTATGCTTGCTTCTCACAACATCCTAAATCCTGCTAACGGAGCCCCTATTACTGTACCTTCACAGGATATGGTTTTAGGACTTTACTACATGACAAAGGGCAGGAGAAGCAATGATAGGGTAAAAGTATTAGGTGAAGGCTATAAATTTTATTCACCCGAAGAAGTTATTATTGCTTACAATGAAAAGAAAGTTGACCTTAACGCTTATATTTTTGTTAAAGTTGATGTTAATGAAAACGGTCAGATTATCAATAAAATGATAGAAACGACTGTTGGGCGGGTTCTTTTCAATCAGGTAGTACCCCAAGGTTATGGTTTTATTAATGAACTTCTAACCAAAAAAGCTCTTCGTGACTATATTGGTGATGTTTTGAAAAAAACAAATACTGCCCTTACTGCTCAATTCCTTGATGACATAAAAAGTCTGGGTTTCAGAATGGCATTCGAAGGTTGTTTATCTTTCAAATTATCTGATATTTTTATTCCTGAAGAAAAGGAAAAAATTATAAAAGATGCCGATGAAGAAGTTGACAGCATCATGTTAAATTATGGCAGTGGTTTTATCACAAATACAGAAAGGTATAACCAGATTATTGATGTTTGGACACATGCCAACTCTAAATTAACCAATATACTCATCAAACAAATTTCACAAGATCAGGATGGGTTTAATCCTGTCTTCATGATGCTTGATTCTGGTGCAAGGGGTTCAAAAGAACAAATTCGTCAGTTGTCAGGGATGCGTGGTTTGATGGCAAAACCTCAGAAATCAGCTTCACAAGGTGGTGAAATCATTGAAAACCCTATTCTTTCTAACTTTAAAGAAGGGCTGTCAATTCTTGAGTACTTTATTTCTACACACGGTGCTCGTAAAGGTCTTGCCGATACTGCTCTTAAAACTGCAGATGCTGGTTATCTTACCCGACGTCTTGTAGATGTTGCCCAAGATGTTATCATTACAGAAGAAGACTGTGGAACACTAAGGGGATTGACAATCTCTGCACTCAAGAAAAATGAAGAAATAGTTGAATCACTGTATGACCGCATTTTAGGACGAGTTACTTTGTTCGACATTTATCATCCCTTAACAGGAGATCTGATTATTAGTGCCGGTGAAGAGATTAATGAATCTCATGGAAAACTTATTGAAGCATCTCCGCTTGAATCAATAGAAATAAGATCCGTTCTTACTTGTGAATCAACAAATGGTGTTTGTGCCAAATGCTATGGTAGAAATCTTTCAATGGGTAAGATGGTTCAAAGAGGAGAAGCAGTTGGTGTAATTGCTGCACAATCAATTGGAGAACCCGGTACTCAGCTTACTCTGCGTACATTCCACGTTGGGGGTATTGCATCAAACATTGCAACAGCATCCCGTGTTGAAGCAAAATATGATGGTATCCTCATGATTGATGAATTAAAATCTGTAGAAACTACAGATGAAAATGGGAATGTTTTTGATGTTGTCATAGGTCGTTCAGCAGAAATGAGAATTATTGATAAAAACACCAAAATAACATTAATGACCAATAACATTCCTTATGGTGCAAATCTGTTTTTTAAGAATAACACCGCTATTAGCAAAGGAACAGTTATTTGTGAATGGGATCCTTTTATTGCCGTTATTATTTCTGAATTTCCCGGTAAAATTGAATATGAAAATATCATTGAAGGTATAACCTATAAAACAGAATCGGATGATGCAACCGGCTATGCAGAAAAAATCATCATTGAAACTAAGGATAAAACAAGAACACCAATCATTAAAGTTGTTGATAAAAACGGTGAACCGATCAGAGTTTATGATATTCCTGTTGGCTCTCACATCTTAAAAGAAAACAACACAAAAATTAAAGCCGGTGAAAAGATTGTAAAAATTCCAAGAGCTATTGGAAAAACTGGTGATATTACCGGTGGTTTACCACGTGTTACTGAATTATTTGAAGCAAGAAATCCCTCAGATCCTGCAATAGTTGCTGAAGTTGATGGTATTGTAACCTTTGGAAAGAAGATTAAAAGAGGTAACAGAGAGGTCATTATCACTTCAAAACTTGACGAAGAAAAGAAATATCTGATTCCTGTTTCAAGACAAATTCTCGTACAAGAAAACGATTTTATAAAAGCTGGAATGCCACTTTCTGAAGGAGCTATTACGCCCTCTGATATTCTTGCAATCAGCGGTCCAACAAAGGTACAGGAATATATCGTTAACGAAGTTCAGGAAGTTTACCGAATGCAGGGTGTAAAAATCAATAATAAACATTTTGAAGTTATTGTCCGTCAGATGATGCGCAAAGTGCAAATTATTGATCAGGGCGATACCTCTTTCCTTGAAGGAGAATTGGTAAACAAATTTGATTTTCAGGTGGAAAATGACTCATTATTTGACAAAAAGATAGTTACAAATGCAGGTGATTCAACAACTTTAAAATTAGGTCAACCAGTTACTATCAGAAAGCTAAGAGAAGAGAATTCTATGTTGAAACGACAAGATAAAGTTTTAGTTGAAGCACGAGATGCAAAACCAGCAACAGCTAATCAGATTCTACAAGGAATAACCAGGGCTTCTCTTCAGACAAAAAGTTTCATATCTGCAGCTTCATTCCAGGAAACAACAAAAGTTCTTACTGAAGCAGCTGTGAATGCAAAAGCAGATACCCTCAATGGTCTGAAAGAGAACGTTATTGTTGGGCATCTTATTCCAGCAGGAACAGGCTTGAGAGAATATGAAAATATTCAGGTTGCTTCTCTGGAAGAGTTCGAAAAACTTAAGGCATCAAAACTGTTAACATAAAATTATTATAATGGAAATCGAAAAAAATAATCCAAATCAAATTAACATTGAGCTTTCAGACGATGTTGCTGAAGGTATATATTCGAATTTAGCAGTTATTACACATTCTAATGCTGAATTTATAATAGATTTTATTCGTGTTATGCCCGGTGTTCCTAAAGCCAAAGTCAAATCTAGAATAGTATTGACTCCACAACATGCCAAAAGACTTCTTGCTGCACTAAAAGATAATATCAGCAAGTATGAATCCTTACATGGCACCATCAAAGAAGGAGAAAGTGTTGGCGGTATGCCTATTAATTTGGGTGGGCCTACAGGTCAGGCTTAACAAAAATTTACAAGTAAATTTTAGAGGCTGTCTCAAAAGGACAGCCTTTTTATTTACTGAAATATTTAATTTTTGATTTATTTAGTTTCTCTGAAAGCTTTTTAGGATTGGTAAACAATAAAAAAAGAGATTCTCCTAAATATTTTGAGATATAAAATAATTCGGTAAAAAAATTTTTTAGCTTTTGGTTAAGCCAATATTTATAATGTCGATATTTTATTCTTTTCAAATCATTCTGATATAAAAGATAAAACTTGTTCAGAGAAGGGTGCTTATAATTGTATTCTATATCAATTCTTGAATGAATTTTGTTCTTGTCGTTTATTTGAAAAATAGGCATCCAATTTTCAATCAAAAAAGCATAATCACTTCTCTCGGTTTCATACACATTTTGCCTCAAAACAATATTTGCGTGAAGAAAATGTTCAACATATGAATTTTTTGAATCAAGAATTAAATATCCCGCTTGTTTAATTTTAAGAGCCAAATCATCATCAGCATGATAAAACATGTAGTCTGCCTCATTAATATAATGAACAACCTCAAGTGCTTCTTTCAAAAATAGCCCATGATTTATCATCATTGTGTTATCAATGGTTTTGTTGACATGAAAAGTTGTATCGTGAGGTAGATCCCTGAAATAGAAAGCAAGACCTCCAAGTTTTTCACCACCGTTTAATTTATTTTCAAAAAGATTATAGGCATTAATAATGGCACCCGGAACGATAAGGCAGTCGTCGCTTACCATACAAATGTACTTCCCTTCTGCTGCTTTAAAAGCCATATTCATAAAATATCCCCAGCTTCTTCTCTCAATAGCTTTTCCTTGCCACTCTCCTCTGTTGTGTTGAATGATACAAATTATATCCTTCTGTTTCAAAAGCCATTTTAGTGTGCCATCAGTTGAGCCACCATCAACAACAATAATTTCTGATTTAACAGAAAGTCTTTTTAGCTCATCTCTAATTCCTGCAATTGTAAGTTTCAGGAAATTCTTTCTATTATAACTCCCTAAAACAACGGATAAAACAGCTTTCTGAACACTTCTTTTATTCATTACTTTTCTAAAATACTCTTATAAAGGTCATTATATTGTTTTAATACGTGTTTGATTTCGTAAGTGTTTTTGGCATTTTCGAAGATTTTTGTACTATCGAAAATACTTCTATTTTCAAGAAAAAATAGAATGGCATCCTTAAGACTTTCAACATCAATATCTTTACATAATATTCCATTAACATTATTTATAATCATTTGTTTTATCCCGCCAACCGGAAAGGCAATCACAGGAGTACCACACATTAATGATTCAACAATGGTATTAGGGAGGTTATCAGCAAGTGAAGGTGTAACAAAAACATCTGCAGCTGCATATACCACGCTCATCAATCTATCATCATTAATATAACCTAATTCAATAATATTATCTAATTTTTCTTCATTTGAATTAAATTGTCCTACTGCACAAAGAGCATAATCTGTGTTTTTACAGACTTCAGCAAAAACAGCCTTAAGTAGGTGATAACCTTTGGGTTTACAATTTATATCTCCTGCAACAAATAATAGAATGGTTTTATCTTTGGGCAAGCCAAGAAGTTCCCTGCAGAATGTCTTATTCATAATTTTAAATACTTCGGAATCTGTACCATTTGGAATTACTTTGTGGGGGAATCTATTAAGGATTCTGCTTTGCAAAGAACATTCTGATAACCAAAGAGAAGGAGTAACTAAATAGAGTTTATTAAATGGTATTAAGGCATCATACTTCAAATTTTGGATATCATAAGCAATATCGGGATTAATAGTACCATGTAATTGGATACAATTTTTGCAATCATCTTTATATTTGTTACATTCCAATGAATGATGGCAACCTCCTGTAAATGGATTCATGTCGTGCATTGTCCAAACAACCGGTTTATCAACTTTTTTGAAAAATGTTGAATAATCTATAAATTCGGACACCCAATGTAGATGCACAATGTCAACTTTTGAAATCAATGGATGTTTGGCAATATCAAACTTTGAATTGGGGATAGTAAATAAATGATATCCTTCAGGTGCATTTCTGAGATAATCAATTTCCTGTTTTTGGGGAAACAATAAGTTTTTATATTGTTTAATTTTATTCTTTAGCTTTCTTCTTAAAGAATATTTCTCTGGTTGAAGTTTAAATTCATAAGAGTTTCTAATACTTTTCTGGGATTGCCATTTTAGTAAAATTGAAGACTCAACATCAGATTGAATAAGGCCTTCATGCAGTCTGATAGCCGCTTTTGCTGCACCTCCCCAATCATAGGATATGATATGTAAAATCTTTACCGACATAAATTCAAAGTTAATAAAAAAGTGTCAACTTCAAGAATATTTATTTTATGTCAGGAATTCAAAATCGAATATCATGTGATATTAAATTATCACATATTTAGTTTAGGTAATGACATCTGGCTTAGTATTCTGAGAATGCTCTTAATCTATTTCTCATCATCTCGCAACACAACGCCAAAAATAAAAAGTATAATAACCGTAGAAAGAAAAACAACAAATAATGAGGTTAATACCTTTCTTATAATATACTCAAAACTAATGACTTCCCAAATCCCAAGGAGAGCAATTACAGTAAGACATAAAACAATAGCTGTGAGTACATAAGCAGCAAATTTTTTAGTATTTGAAAACATAAGCTAATTTTTTTTTAACAAATTAATAACATAAAAACATAATAAATATTTTAAACTGCTTGTTTTTTCTTTTTGTTTCTCCTTCTTCTAACAAGAAAAACAATAAGGAAAGCAATCAATAAAAAAGGCCAAACATAAACAAGGCCAATAAGAACCCATACAAAAGCTTTAGCACCATTCTTAAACCCATCACCAACATTTTTAAAGAAATTCATTGATCTGCCAAGTTCTTTATAGTATGTCAATTTCAGAGTTGAAAGGCTTATCCTATCGCTCATATATTGCAGGCGCCCTTCAATAGATTCAATTTCACCGCGAAGGTTCGTTATTTCCCTTTCAATTTCTAGTATTTCTCTTACATTATTTGCTCTACTGAGTAATTCAAGATAACGTGTTTCAAGTTCTTTTTTTGTTTTTAGTCTGGCCTGTATATCTAGAAATTCTTCAGTAACATCAGCAAGAGTAATATCCTTTGTATCAAAGACACTGACATCTTTACTGATTAACTCAACAAGAGTATCAAACTTAATTGATGGTACACGAATTTCGAGATAATGTGTATTTCTGCTCTCAGAACTGAACTCCTGCTCGTTTGAAACATAGGCTCCGGTTACTTTTATGGCTTGGGTTACATTATTTTTGGTTTTATTAAGGTCCTCGGTTTCAAAAATCAAAATACCTTCTTTTATCAGTTTTCGATTATCAATACTAACTTCCGGAGTTGATTCCTGTTGTGGTGTTGTCATTTCATCAGCACTTACAACCGCGCCTTCTTCAGTAATATCCGCTGCTCCTGCTTCAAAATATTTCTTATCTGAATGAGAACATCCAAAAATGAAAATTGAAAAAACAATAAAAAATAAAAAAAACAATCTCTTCATGGTTTAATTTTTAAGTTTATGTGTAGAAAAAACATTCAAATTTAAAGAAAATTCTTTTGTTTTAGAAAAATATAAAAATTGAAATTAAAAGGTAAACGCAATTTTTGATAATTTTGTATAAATTAAAAAATTAAACATATGACACTAATTTCAAATACTACTATTAAAAATATTGATAAATGGGTAAGAGAAAACTTTAAAACTTCCCACATAAGTTCTGTATATGTATCACAACAGTTTATCCTTAACGAAGAATTTATTCAGAAAAACAAACAGGCATTGATGGTTTTTGACAGAGAAATAATAAAATCTCCTGATTGTTATAAATTACACAACAATAGAGGAAATATTTACGCGCTAATTGGTGAAACTGAAAAAGCTTTAGTTGATTTTGAAAAGGCCATTAAACTAAACGAAAACTATCCTGATGCATATTATAATAGAGGTTTAGCTTTACTAAAATTAAAAAATTACAATGAAGCACTTCGTTCTTTTAATAAAGCTATCGAACTCAATCCTGATTTTTCGGAAGCTTTTAACAACAGAGGACTTGTTAAATTTTATTTAAAGGACTTTCAGGGCTCAATAAATGATTACAATGTTGTTTGCAAGCAGAAACCCATGGATGCTAACGCTTTTTTTAATAAAGCAAATGCGTTGGTAAAGCTTAAAGAAATTGAAGCTGCTTTGCAGGCCTATAATGAAGCTATAAATCTCAATCCATTATTTACTGAAGCCTATATAAACAGGGCTAATTTAAAGATAAGTAAGGGGTTGTATGAAGAATCATTAGATGATTACAACAAAGCTGTGGAATTGAATCCAATGAACCCAACTGCATTTAATAATGGTGGCAATGCCCGTGCTTGCCTTCGAGAATTTGATATGGCTCTCAAAGATTACAATGATGCCATAAAATTAAAACCTGATTACGATGATGCATTTTTCAATAGGGCACTTCTACAGAAAGAACTAAATATGCCCGAAGAAGCCTTGAAAGATTTTAATAAAGCCATCGAATTAAACCCATCAGATTCAAAATATTTTAATAATCGGGGTTATTTATATTTTGTTCAGGGTGATTTTAAATTGGCACTTAAGGATTTTTTGAGTGCTCTTCAGTTAAATAATTCTGACACAAAAGTACTTTTCAATAAGGCAAAAGTTGAATTTGCATTAAAGTCCTTCAATGATGCTTTAAATACCTTGAATATTTTAATTGATTTGGATGTAACACACTATGAAGTTTTTTATCTAAGGGGAAATGTAAAGGCGGAATTGAATGATTTGGAGGGTGCTTTGAAAGATTTCAATGAAGTCATCAAACAAAATGAGACAGATGCAGAGTCCTATTACAATCGTGGGATCATCTATCAATTACAGGAACAATTTGAACTGGCTTTAACTGATTTTGAAAAAGCTGTTGCCCTGCGTGAGGATTTTCCTGAAGCTTATAACAGCATAGGAAATACAATGTTTTATAATGAAAAATTTGAAGAAGCTATAGCGAATTATTCATTTGCCATAAAATTTGACCCTGAAAACGAACAGTTATACAACAACAGGGGACTTTCTTTTATGAAAATAAACAACCCTGTCTCAGCATTAAATGATTTTAACAGAGCCATCACTCTTAATAATGAATTTGCAGAAGCCTATTTGAACAGGGCTGAAGTTAGGCACGAATTAGGGGATTTGCAGGGCTCTCATGCAGACAGTGTAATTGGAAATAAACTGTTGCAAACAAAACCTAAGGACGATGAGAAAAGAATATTAAGTGATAAAGACCTTTGGATGCTCATTGCAAATACAACCCCTGAAAGACCTCTGAATCTTCATGGGGCTAATCTTAAGGGTGCTTACCTGAAAAATGCAAATTTGATTAACGCCAATTTTGAAAATGCAGATCTTTCTTATGCTGACTTTAGAAATGCAAACCTCAACGGAGCAAACTTTAAAAATGCTCAATTATCAAATGCTCTTTTATCAGGTGCCAATATTGAAAATGCCGACTTTTTTGGTGCAGATATAACAGGTTTGGATATCCAAATATCTAATCGGAAATAAATTTTGAAAATAGGATTTTACAAATCAAATGTAGTCCATTTGTAATTGTAGAGTCCATCCATAAGCCTTTTTTCTTTTTCTTCAGGACTTAAGTTTTGGAAAGCTTTTCGAGCCTCTTCATACTTTCTTTGGTTTCTTTCCTTTTCTTCATTTATTTTTGTATAATAATCATCTTCTTTTCTTTTTTTAAGAAAAGGTTCAGCTACAGCAGGAAATAATTCAAGAAGCAGTTCTTCTTTTTCATTCTCAGCTAGTTTTACATCTCCAAACTCTGATAAAATAGGATTGTTTTGTTTTTTGTATTTTGATGTATCGTAGGGTTTCTCTTCTTTATGCCCGCAAATAAATTCCCTGAAATCAGGGTCAACAGGAATTGGAGTTTTACCATAAACACCTTTAACCAAATTAACATATTGTGTAGATTTAGTTGTATAGGGGGGTACACCTTTATTAATGTCTATTACATAATTTACAGCCTGCACACCAACAATCTGGCTTGTGGGTGTTACAAGTGGAGGACAACCGGAAGCAACACGAACAATAGGAACTGTCTCAAGAACCTTAGGTAAAAGCTGATCAAGTTTCAATTGCTTCAATTGAGATAACATATTGGTGTACATACCACCTGGTATTTCTGCAAACTTTACCTGAGCATCGGGTTCGGGAAAATTGAAGTACTTTTCTATAGCATAGACTGTTTGTAACAGTTTCTCTTCATTATCCTGACGGGCATATAAAATTGCTTCATCAAAAAGTTTGTCAATATGGGGAGGCAGGGTATCTTTTGTAATATCAAATTCTATCGGAAACATTTTATTACTGTCATATTCTGCCAATTCCTCTCTTACGGTTTTAAGGATTTTATTTATTTTTACAACCGCTTCCAAGTTAACTCCTGTTTCAATTCCCAGTTTATTGCAAAATAATTGAATAAGCTCAAAAGCTGGAGCAGCAGGACCTCCGGAAAAGTTAAAAATATTTGTATCTACAATATCAACGCCCTTTATAATGGCATTAAGTACAGAAGCCAATCCATAGCCTGGGGTGCAATGTGTATGGAAGTCAATTGGAATTTTGATTTCTTTTTTCATCTGGCTTATGATCTGTCCGGAAACTGATGGATTTATTAAGCCGGCCATGTCTTTAATAGAAATCATGTCCGCCCCCATAGCTTCCAATTCTTTGGCTAACCGGACAAAGTAATCTACTGTAAATATTTTCTTAGGTAATTTTTTTCCACTAAAAATAGACTTTAATCTTTGTGATTTTGAGAACTTTGGGTCAACTGTAAAACATACAGCACAATCAGCTAATCCCCCATTTTCCTTAACATATTTAATTGTTGACTTCATATTGTCAACATCATTAAGAGCATCGAATATCCTCATAATTCCAATACCCGACTTGATAGCATTCCGATTGAAACCTTCAATGACTTCTTCAGGATACGGATTATAACCAAACAAATTACGTCCCCTTGAAAGAGCTGTAAGTAATGAAGAATCGCCAATTGCATTTTTTATTGATTCAAGTCTTTCCCATGGGTCTTCATTCAAAAAACGCATAATTGAATCCGGAACAGCTCCACCCCACACTTCCATAGCATAAAAACCGGCTTCCTTATAATATGGTAAAACCCTATCCACCTGATTCTGATTCATCCTCGTTGCAAAGGCTGATTGTTGACCATCTCTTAAAGTTAAATCTCTGATTTTCAACTGCTTTTTCATAATTCTATCTTGTCTTTAAAAAATAATATTTGAATGCAAACTTATGAAAAATATACACACTATTAAATTAATATCTTATTTATTGAGATTTAATGTTATGATAATTTTTACAACAACTATTAATATCTTTGTATTTTTGAACAAATATAATGTGGTTTTGTATTTTTTCAAATATTAATATCTAAGTAATAAAACACAGAAAACTTCCCAAAAATTAAAATGCTTCCATTTAATAAACCCTATCTAACAGGTAAAGAAACTGACTATATAAAACAAGCGGTTGCCAGTGGTCACATTTCTGGCAATGGTGAGTTTACAAAAAAGTGTCATCATTTTTTTGAAAACAAGTACAATTTTGGCAAATGTTTACTAACAACTTCTTGTACTGATGCCTTGGAAATGGCGGCAATGCTCATTGACATTAAACCAGGGGATGAAGTCATAATGCCTTCATTTACATATGTAAGCACCGCACTTGCATTTATTCGGCAAGGAGCTCGAATTGTTTTTATTGATAGCCGTCAAGATAATCCGAACATAGATGAATCCCAGATAGAAAAAAATATTACACCTCGCACTAAAGCCATCATTTGTGTGCATTATGGGGGTGTGGCATGCAACATGGATGTAATTTCAGGTCTTGTTAAAAAATACAAGCTATGGTTAATTGAAGACGCTGCTAATGCTATTCATTCTTTTTACAAAGGCAAACCATTAGGTTCATTTGGGCATCTGGCCTGTTTCTCTTTCCACGAAACTAAAAATATTCAATGTGGTGAAGGTGGCATGCTCGTTATCAATCACAAACCATTTGAAAAGCGTGCCGAAATCATTTGGGAAAAGGGCACCAATAGGGCAGCATTCTGGCGCGGTGAAATTGACAAATATAGCTGGGTTGATACCGGTTCTTCGTTTCTACCCTCGGATATTTTAGCTGCTTTTCTTTTTGCTCAACTTGAAAATATTGACGACATACAAGCTAAACGCACAAAGATATGGCAAGAGTATTATAAAAACCTTAAGATGCTTGAAATCAGAGGTGTTTTTAAAATGCCTGTCATTCCTGATTACGCGACTAATAATTCACATATATTCTATTTACAATGCATGAATGAGCAAATAAGGAGCGAACTCATTTCTTATTTAAAAGAGCATAATATTTACAGTGTTTTTCACTATCAATCCCTTCACAAATCACCTTATTATAAGGATAAATATTCAGGCGGTAGCTTATCAATGAGTGATAAATTTGCTGACACTTTAGTGCGACTTCCAATGTATTATGAGCTAAGCATTACTGATGTCGGCTTTATTTGCAAAACAATAGAAAATTTTATTGTTAACTCTGTTTTGAAAATTAATTAGTTCTATTGTCTAGTTCAATAACCGCTCTGATAATATAAGATATGTCTTCCTCTGATAATCCTGCATAAATCGGAATTAAAACAGAATTCTCTGACAAATCTTCTGTAACTGGTAATTTATAATTTAGGTCAGCATACGCACGTTCTATGTGAGCTGTCATTATGCCCCTGCGGGTAGATATGCCTTTTTGGGTCATAATAGTCATAAATTCATCCCTTTTTATTGGTGCTTTTTTGTTCAGATAAATACTGTATGATTGGTAGTTTGAGATACAGTTAGAAGGTTCATAAGGCAAATCTATCCAATGAATATGTTTAAAGGCATCATGGTATTTGTAGGCAATAGAACGTCTTGAAGATACAATGTCTGCCATCTTTTTCATTTGTTCAATACCAACGGCTGCCTGGATGTCTGTCATGCGATAATTATATCCAACTTCATCATATTTTTCTACAGCCATTTTACTCTCATTGTTATGTCTATCAAGGGGAGACAAGTCCATGCTGTGTTGACGTAAAGTGCGCAATCTGTCCGCAAATGCTTTATTGTTTGTACAAACCATGCCGCCATCACCCGTTGTTATGACTTTTCGGGGGTGAAACGAAAAACAAACCAAATCGTTGTGAGAGCCAATTCTCTTACCTTTATACTCTGATCCAAGCGCACAGGCTGCATCTTCAATAAGAATTAAATTATGTTTTTTGCATAATGACGAAAAACCATCAATGTCGGCTGGCATTCCAATCTGATGGACGAGGAGAATAGCTTTGGTTTTATTCGTTATACGTCTTGCTGCATCCTCTATATCAAGGTTGTAGGTAACAGGTTTCACTTCTGCAAACACAGGAACAGCTCCGCTATGTACTATAGAGTTTGCAGTAGCAATATAACTCATCGAAGGGCAGATTACCTCATCCCCCACCCCAATAGCTGCAACTTTAAGTGCCAGATGTAAAGCAGTTGTGCAACTGGATACTGCAATTGCATAACGACTGCCTGTATAAGCTGCAAAAACCTCTTCAAATTCTAAGACCTTTGGCCCCTGCACAACCCAACCAGACATAACCACGTCATAAGCTGCCTGTGCTTCTTTTTCATTTAGACAAGGTCTTGTAATAGGTATCATAAATTGAGGATTTATTTAAAAGTATCACTGAACCATTTATAGGTATTATAGAGACCTTCTTCAATACCCACCTTTGGTTTCCAGTCGTAAGTACTTATCATCTTTCCAATATCGGGCCATCTTACTTTAATATCTGTGTAAGGCATAGGATGATAGGATATATTAGGTTTTATAATTACTTTGGGGTCTTCATGAGCAAACTTAAGTATTGTTTCGGCCAGAAAATGATTTGAAACACTAGTCCATGGCGATCCCACATTAAAAGCTTCGGCATTTTTATTGGGTTTTTCAATAAAACACATCAAAGCATCAATAAAATCTGAAATATAGCACCAGCTTCTGATAGAGCTGCCAAGTCCCTCAATTTTCAGACTTTCTCCATCAATAGCCCATTTGCAGAAGTTACTTATAGCACCCTCACCTACCTGTCTGGGGCCATAAACATTAAAAGGTCTTACAATGGTTACATCCCAGTTATATTCTTCAGAATAACGGTAAATCATCTGCTCCCCTGCAATTTTACTTACAGCATACGACCATCTCTTGTCGTGAGGAGGACCAATACGCAAATAGCTGTTTTCACTAACATCAACAACCTCGGTACCAAATACTTCGCTTGTTGACATGTCAATAAGGCGCGTGATGCCATTTTTTCTTATGGCTTCAATGACATTAAAAGTGCCAATAAGATTAACCTGAACTGTTCTAGCCGGAAATTTATGATAACTGCTCACACCTGCAATGGCAGCCATGTGAATTACCATATCACAACCTTTCATTGCTTTTTCCAATTCTTCAGGAATAGTAATATCACCTTTAATAAATTCCACGTTAGGGTGATCAAGAATACTTGTATATTGCGCCGCATTACGGTGCATGTTGTCAAATATCCTGATAGCATATCCTTCTGCCACAAGACGCTCGGTAAGATGAGACCCAATAAATCCGCAACCACCGGTCATAAAAATTTTTTTCATTTACTTTCTTTTTTTAAATCAATAATTTCGTCTATAATAAAAACCTTTCTTTTTCGAGATGCATCTAAAGTACGCCATAAATATTCTGCAATAATGCCAAGAGATATATTGGTTGTACCAAAACCTATCATAATTACAAAAATTAATGTAGGCCAACCCAGCATTAAGCCTCCAACAAATATCTGATAAAAGACAATAAAAAGCGCATATATTATCCCAAAAACAAAAAACAAAATACCAATAGTTGTTACAAATCTAATTGGAGCAAAAGAAAATGCCACAAAAGAATCAACAAACAGCTTAATTTTTTTCCCTAATGTCCATTTAGATTTCCCTCTTTCACGTTTAACTTTATCGTAACTTATACTACTTTGTTTAAAGCCCATTAAAAGTATTTGTATAAAAATTGATGAATTATTCTCAATATTATCGTCTAATTCTCTTTTAACTTTTTGGTTAAACATAACAATATCAAAGCCGGTTTTAGGAAATCCGGAATGAACAAACCGCTTCATCAAGCTATTATAAATGCCTGAAAAGAGGCCTTCAAAAAATCCATAAGCTGTTGAATTTCGGTGCCCCCAAACAATATCAAACGAATTGACCATCTCAACATACATTTTCTCAATCACATTCAAAGGGTCTTGCAAATCAGCATAAATAAAACATATTTTATCTCCGGTTGCATTCTTAATACCTGCCCTTAAAGCAGCATGAGAACCAAAATTTCGGGAAAGCTTGATCAATTTAACTTCAAATGATTTAAATTCCTGCTTTTTTAAAACATCTGTTGAATCGTCCACTGAACCATCATCAACAAAGATAACTTCAGCATTCAAAGATTTATCCGATAAAAAAACATTCAGCTCCCTTACAAGTATAGGAAGATTTTCTGATTCATTCAAAAATGGGATTATTATGGTTAAATCTTTTTTCATATTATTTTACCGATTACACGTCCGGGATTACCCACTACTTTACTATTTTCAGGTATACTAGTAATTACATTACTACCAAGTCCTATCAATGAGAAGGCTCCTACAGTTACACCATTAATAATTGATGTACCAGATCCTACATAGCAGTTACTTTTAATAATTGAATTTCCTGCAATTGTTACATTAGATCCGATAAGGCTGTAATCTTCAATAATAGAATCATGGTGAACAACCGTATTTGGCAGAATGCACACATGATTTCCAATAACGGCATTGCTCGTTATCACAACACCAGCCATTATAAGTACATTATATCCAATTTTTGCAAAAGGCGATACTGAGGCTAAGGGGTGAATAATTGTGACAAATCGTTCTTCAGATATACCGAGCTTAGTAATAATCTCAGTGCGATGAATGTAAGATGATGGACTACCCGGAACTGCCAACACTTTGGCATGGTTATTTTCCGTCAATACTTCTCTGGAGAAAACCTGAAAACCCCAAGCAATTTGACCTTGTTTTTCGGGTGTATCATCAACAAACCCCATAAGTTTGTATTTTCCCTTATCAATGCAGTTAACAGCTTCCAAAGCATTACCATTAAAAGGGAATAAATACAGATCTTGCATAGAGAATATTTTTAACAAAATAATTTACGCAAATTTAATAAAACTTTGGCTTGTGACGTTATTTTTGAAAAGATTTCCTCTACCAATTAATATAGGTTTTGCACACCAAAACAGAAAAATATATTAATGCAAAAAAGAATAAAAAACTAAAGATTGTAGTTGCTTTCTTATATTTGTGGTACGAATATTTAACTACACAAAGGATGTTGACAAGCAGAAAAGGAATGGCATGAGCTATGCGCCGCAGTTCAATATCAAAAAAAAGAGGAAATAATAAGGTCAGATAAAGCGCTGATATCAATGAAAAAGTCAGGACCATATCTTTATTCCTTTTAAAAATTAACACAAACGAAGCTATAAATCCACCAATAATCAGCAATAGATTGATAAAAGAAGATGTAAAAGCAAGAAAAACATTCAAGGGATACTTGAGTGTTTTGACAGGTATACCTATGGGCTGGTATAAGAAACGAGATAAAAGAATCATCTTTGCCCCTAAATAGGCACGAAAGGGGTATTCTTCCCTCTGAAAAGAAATGAATTTATCAAGAATAGCTGTAGCTTTAGTATCCCAGAGTATTCTTTCTTCAAACGTATAATTAGCGGTATCGTGAGCAAACCAATAATAATTCCTCGCTTTTTTTAAAGTGTCTAATGTTAAAACATCATTAAAAAGAAAATCGGGGAGTACACTATCATTAACTAAAGCACCCCCATTCCAATGTGCGGGATTAAACCATGCTGCTTCAGAGTTTTTAACCCAAGGTAATGTTTCACCGGCCCAAGTACCGACTAAAACGGAAATTGCTCTGTAAGAGTGTGCATAACCTAAATAGACTGTCTCTAACGGAATAAATCTTTTTGTAAGGATATAGTTTCTTGGTATCCAATATGAGAAAAAGAGAAAGGAAGGGAGAAATAATATGGCAAACGATTTTAAGGGAAACTTTTGGTTTGATTTCCATTGTTTGATAATAATAATACCAAAAATCAGAAATATTGGCAATCCCATAAATGGGCGGTATAGAATACACCATGTAAGCAATAAAGAGAACAAAAGAAGTTGATATATTTTCCTTTTATTCAACCAATTAATAAAAAGATAAAAAGCAATTACCATTATGTAAGTGGTTGTAGCTTCTCTTCCTGCTCCAAAATTATAATGTTGTACATATCCGCTTCCTAAAAACAATATAAAAGCTAAATAAAAAAACCGATAATCTTTTGTCAGACTTAAAACAATGAGAGCCAATAGCACGGATGCCAGAGCCCCTAAAAGCAAATTAAAAATTACAAACGCCCACATAGTGTTTTCAATACTCAGAAACAGTCGAAAAGGCAGATATACAAAAAGTTGCCCCGGCATGCGATAAGTGAAATCTTCTTCCCCTCTAAAGTTTTTACCGAAATAAAAAGAGCCATGTTCTATAAAATTTTCGGCTGCAAACAAATCCTTTTCCATCTCTACACCAGAACGGAAGAATATTTCCTTGCCATCAGGATTATGGGTAGTTTTAGCTACATTCAACCAAAACAGATTGAAAAGAAGTGCAATTACAAAAAAGAACACCTTCCCTCTTGAAGAAGGTATAAATTCGGTTGTTAAGAAAAACTTAAGTTTTTGCATATTGGATTTAATTTATTCCAACAAAAATAATTATTATTATCCAATCCTTAACTGACAATGATTTCAGGAAACTTAAAAAAAATAATTTAAGCTATTGCCATAGCCACAATAGCCAAAGTTGCTAATAAAATCCCCATCCAATTCACCTTAGTGAGCGGCTCATGGAATATAAAAAAGCCGATAAGTGCCGCAATTGCTACAATACTTACATTGAAAACAGGGAAAAAGACGGAACTCTCGAAATATCCCATGGCCATTAAAAAATGTAAAGTTGAACCAAAATTTAATAACCCAAGTATAACACCTGCAAAAATATTCTTAAGTTCAATTACCTGAGGGATTATGATACTTTTTAAAGAAATGAAAATAAGTCCAAAGAACAAACTTATTAAAAAAGCAGTTGCCAGGAAATACATCACATCTCCGTTAAGGAATTGTCTTTCAGCATAATTAAGCAGAAAGTCATTTGTTCCTGTTCCAAAGAACAAAATAAATGTTATAAACCAATAAATCCCTTTAATTTTAACTTTTTCTTTCTTCCAAAAAGTAAGAAAAAAAGCCAACATAGCCGTAATAATACCGGCAATCTTTAAAAGGCTTAGATTTTCTTTAAAAAGCAAAAAACCAAAAAGTACAGGAATAACCACCGACATTTTGCTTGACACAGCCGTGATAGCCATACCTACTTTCTGTGCAGAAAGAGCAAAAATATTGAAAACAAACATCAGGAAAAAGCCACACAAAAGCGCATAAGGCAGCCATTGCTGAGCATGTATGTCTTTAACACCCCCAAAACCAGTGCTGAGTAAAAAACCCAAAGCAGATGCCACCAGATAATTGGTTACAATAGCTTGTAAATTATCAATTTTGTATCTTGTAAAAAGCTTGAACAAAACAACTATTAGGGTGGATTGTGCAATTGCAAGTAAAAGATACAGCATGAAAGAGTTGTTTTGAAAAATGCAGACAAAGATAAATTTTTATGTTGTATCTCTTTATAAATGCAAAATTTCTTTCAACAATTTATAGCCATTTCTGCTAATTTTCAAAGTCTTATTATTTTTAAGCCTTGCAACATAATTTTCTTTATCATAATATTCAAGCCTCTCAATGCAATTGATATTCAGGATATAAGAGCGGTGAATTCGCACAAAAATATTTTGATCCAATTTTTTCTCATAAAAACTCATAGGTTTTTCTTTCAGAAACATGTCCTTGCCTGTATGCAAGCCAACGTAATCACCTTGAGCTTCAATATAAGTGATGTCTTCTACAGAAATTACATCAACCTTGCTGCCAGTTCTTACTGCTATTCTTTGAAGTGTTTCTCCTGAATTTTCAATAGTTTTATGCAATTTATTAATATTGGCCATTTTAGATACTTTACTGCTATATGCTTCAACAGCAGCAGCAACTGCTTTATTAAAACGCTCTTTAGAAAAAGGCTTCATAAGGTAATCACAAGCGCTTACTTCAAATGCTTTAACAGCAAAACTGTCATAAGCAGTTGTAAAAATTATCAAGGGTTGATAGTCAATAAGCTCAAGTACTTCAAAACCAGTAAGTCGAGGCATCTGAATATCTAAAAAAACAAGGTCCGGTCTCAATTCGTTAATCGCCCTAACACCACTGAAACCATCAGCATACTCACCTATAAGCTGCACATTTGATTCATCTTCAAGATAATTTTTAACGATACTACGTGCGAGTTGTTCGTCTTCAATGATAACTGCTTTTAATATCATAAGTGTAATGAATTTTGAGGAATTTTAAGTTCAACTTGAAAAAGTGATTCTGTTTTATTTATTCTTATTAAATCGTGACTCCCAAAAATAAGGAATAATCTTTCCTTTACATTCTGAAGTCCAATGCCTGCTCCTGATTTTTTAATACTTGTTATTTCATAATCATTTGATATTATAATAGTTAGCACATTATTTTCAAGATTAATTTTTGAATCAACAAAAACAGGTTTAAGACTTTCATAAACACCATGTTTAATAGCATTCTCGTAAAGGGGTTGTAGTAACATTACAGGAATAAGTCCGTTTATACAGTTTTTATCCAAATCGAAGCTAAAGTTTAACTTGTCTGAAAATCGGATTTTTTCAATTTCAAGATAACGACGTATGTTTTGTATTTCATTTTCCAATTTCACAATGCTATTTTCAGGTTGGGAAATGGAATACCTTAAAAAATCGGATAACTGGATAATCATTTTATGAGCTTTCTCAGGCTCAACAATTGTTAATGCACTAACAGAATTTAGACTGTTGAATAAAAAATGTGGATTAATCTGAGCTTTCAAAAAGTTCAATTCAGCATCATTTAATAATTTTTCCAGTCTGGCTTCATTTTTAATTTTATCCTGAAGATTTTTATAATAACTTAGAACATAGTATATTAAAACAGTATTTGAATAATAAAAAACACCTGTCAGAGCACGAATCATCAATGAATCATTTAGAAAAACAAGGTAGGTCCCATTTTCGGAAGCTACCCAGCTTAACATATTGTACCCGGCTCCAATCCAGATAATTTCAATAATAGCCAAAATTGTCAGATGGTTGATAATAACATTAAAAACTGTTTCCTTCTTTTTATAGTATTCTAAAGGGAACCAGATACTTAAACCCAGAACAAAGAAAATGGAATTAAAAATAAGGCTGTCGGCCAGAGCCCATTGTAAGGAATAGAGGTAGAAAAAAATTAAAACGGCAGTATGAATACTTGCAATAAGTATCCATACTATACAATAAAAATAAAACGTGTTGCGATTTCTAAAAAATGGGTGGTTCATTTCGCAAAATTCAGTTTAACCAAAACTTTTCAGTTCGCCACCGCCAAAAACTACAACCCCCTTGATAATTAATTCCCTGGTATCATCTGTCTTGCTTTTAATACTGACACGTTTATCAGAAAAACCTCCCATGACTGATGCTACTTCAACTTTAATAATCCAGTCAGCAGGTACAATCAATAACACACCGCCAAAAACACAAACAATTTCGAGAAGGTTTTTACCCTCATCAAGTTGTGTATGCATTAAATTTATTTCAGATCCACCAAAAACATTGACAATTTTACCTCCTTTAAATGTGGGAGCATTAATTTTGGTTTTGTTACCACCAAAAATATTTGTTTCCTCAATAAAACCTGAGTCATTATTTGTTTCTTTAGCAACATGAAAATGGTGACGAAGTGTCCATTTTTTCAACAAAATCATTAAGCCTGCCAAAATCAGAATTACAGGCCAGAATAGAGAAATAAAATTATCAGGTAGAACTAAAAATTTTGGCAAAATAAAAAAACCTCCAACAAGTATAAGAACTACACCAAGAATAAAGCTATCCTTGGAAGAAATGTTTATCAAACCTATAGCAATGAGTAACATCTGCCATGAAAAAATAACACTTTTAAATTCAGCAGGCAACACACCAAGATTGAATGAGAGCATCAAAGCACCGGCTATCAGCAATATAAAACCAAAAACTCCTTTTTTCATAGAATTACATTTTCTACGTTCATAATTTTTTTCCATTTTAATAAGTTTTAAAATTAGTAATATTTTAATTTACGAGTCAAAATTAATGCGCTCATTAAAATTTATAAAACTTAAATCTTTGAAAAGTGGAAATCACACTTTAAACAGACAGATAGAGTATCCGGTTATCCTAATATCTTTCAATTTTATAAAAGCCTTCTTTAGTTTTTTCATCGAATATCAGATCAGGGACAATCCTTCCTGAAAACCCATTATATTCAAATATTTCCTCTAAAATTAAATTCCATTCAACGTCAGAGTACAAATAAGTAGTTTCAGCATTATCTGCCATCCATTCGAATAAACCTTTCACATTATTACTGCCTGTCAGCCTGAACAAATAGTTATCCGGTTCAAGAAGTGGTAGCCAACCAAAAATGGGAATTTGAACGGCTGTGTTTTTTTGGGGACTTTGCCTTGTTGCAAAATAGTTGTACCCGTGATGCGCCAATGTCAGAAAAATGTAATCTACTTTATTGGCCATGTAATACCTTTGCTGCATTTCGGAACTGAGTATGGCTCTGTAATATCTTTTATCAAGATCTTTTCGTATAGAGATAAACTGAAAGGGCAAACAAATTAAAATCAAAAAAATACTAAATATGAGGAAGTATTTATGAATTTTCCTTTTGTACAATTGATATAAATCTGTCAGAATAAACAACAGATTAAAAAGCCAAATGCTAAAGAATGGTATTATTACTCTGTTTTCGAGTTTCATAAATAAAAAAATGTAAAGCCAAAGAAAAAAACAACATAATGAAAAGAAAATCAACAAAATACTTTCTTTAAACCTGATTGCAATAAATGAAAAAGCATTCAACAAGGATAAAAATAAAAGCAAAATTAAAAGGGGAAATTCCGAACAATATTTTTTAAATTTCCAAAGAATCCTATCAGCAAGTTTAATAAAATTCTTCTCCTTTAATAACAAATAGTCTTTCCCATTATTTACAAATTCATTTTCATACTCTATTAATTTCATGGTTTCGCTATCAGTTAAAAACCAGTTTTTTGATTCAAATAAGAGTTTCTCCTGTTCTTTGTTCTTCGGAGAGAAGGTCATATTATAATCAATAAGCTTAACTAAATGCTTTGTTTCAGGAACAGGTTCTATTTTCTTTAAAAAACTATTATCAATAAAATAGAATAAAATCAGAGGCATAAAAACCAAGAAAATCCAATAACTTTTAACCCTAAAATTATTCCTATAAAGATGTAAAAAAATGAAAGGCATATATAAAAGCAATGCGAGTAATGTGCCTTGAAATCTAAAAATACAAGAAATTAAAATAAGGAAAGATGAAATTATGAATAAGAAAAACTTTGTTTTTTTATGATTAGAATCAAATAAAATATATTCACTCAACAGGAATCCAGCAAATGCTGTTATTATTGAAATGCGGGTAGAATTTATCAAATAAACATTTTGATAACTTGCAAAAAGAAAGATCAAAACTAATACAAATGAAAATTTTATATTTTCTTTCTTTATTAAAAAGAATACTATTATCAGATATGAAACAAAGTTTGTTAAAAGGAGTGACCATCCAAAAAAATTTATTCCATAATTAAAGTATCTATATAACAAAACATATAAATGAGAGATAGCTCTAAAAAAAACAGGATGATTTGTAATTGGTGTTTCCCAGTAAAAACCCCTTAATGCTTCCTCAATCCATATATCATCAAGTATCTCATAAATAAAGCCACGTAGAAATGCAGTCAATAAAAAAACAAACGACACAATAAGAAATGAAATTTTAATTTCTCTGTTTCTTATTAAATCCTTTATATTTTTTTTCATGATTTTATAATAATTCGATTTGATTAATCCCATTTAAAATAAAATCATTCTATTTATTAATAATAACTTCCAATCTATCATTGCCACATTTCTGATTTTTTAGTGTATATCCATAAATCTCTGGAGCTTTTAATCCAAGTTTAAATGTTTTTTTTCCATAAAAAATTCGCGCTTCATCCCATAAATTTCCAGCAATAAAACTATTCAGGAGCATAGCTCCACCCTCAATAATCACCGATTGAATATTTTGTTCATACAAATAAGTACAAATTTCATCAATCAAACTATCGTTGAATTCAACTTTTACAAAATCAATATTTTTATATTTTTTATTTTCGAGGCAATTAAATACAATTGTACGTGCATCAATATTAAAGATATTGAGATTATTAGGCAATTTCATGTTTCTGTCAATTACAATCCTTGCTGGATTTTTCCCATGCCATTCTCTGGCTGTCAAAGCTGGATTATCAGCAATTGCAGTCTTTGTGCCTATCATAATAGCATCTTCTTCGGTTCGCCATTTATGCACAAGGCAGCGTGTTTCTTCAGCAGTAATCCAATTCGGCGAATTGGGGGTATTTTCAGATCTCAAAATATCAATAAATCCATCTTGAGTTTGTGCCCACTTCAATATAATATAGGGTCTTCTCTTCTCATGAAAAGTAAAAAACCTGCGGTTGATAAAACGGCTTTCCTCCTCGAGTACTCCTAATGTAACATGGCAAGCCCCTGCCTCAAGAGTTGATATTCCTTTGCCGCTTACCTTAATATTAGAATCAACACAACCAATAAAAACTTTTGGAATTTTATGCTTCACAATCAGATCAGCACAGGGAGGTGTTTTGCCATAATGAGAACAAGGTTCCAAATTAACATAAAGAGCAGCATGTTTAAGCACACTTTTATCTTTTACTGCATTAATGGCATTTACTTCTGCATGAGCTTGACCATACTTAATGTGATATCCTTCTCCAATAATTTTGTCATCATGTACAATAACACATCCAACCAAAGGGTTTGGGGATACATTCCCCAAGCCTTTTTTGGCTAGTTCAAGACAACGTTTCATGTAATACTCAGGACTCATAAATTATAAGAATTTTCAGACAAGATTAATAAATTCATTAACTATCAAATCATTGTTCCTTATTCGCTTCATCACTCTTATAATTACATATAAAAAAAAGGACAATGAAAAAAAAACTACAAGCAGAAAGAGACCCATTAAAAGATTAAAGGATGAAAAGGAATAAAAAATATTTGGCCAGACCCAGAAACCCGTCAAAAAAACAGAAACTAAAATAAAAATTAATGAACCACATACAATATTTTTCAGAACGGGCTTTGTAAAGCGGCATAATATCTCGGTTCCCAATAATAATTTTGCAATAAAACTATAAGATGTACGCCCTTGTGTTCTTATATTTTTTGATATTTCAATTAAACCGGCATTCAAACTTTTATCGTAAAACAAACCAGGTAAGAACTCTAAATAATTTTTATCAGAGATTTTTTGCAATGACTCTTTATAAAAAACACAAAAAGTTCCAATGCCATCAATAAAATCAATTTTTAATACTTTTTTTAATAAAAAATAAAAAAAGGATTTAATAATATTGGTTTTTGAAACATCAATCTTATTTCTTATTGCAAACACAATATCGAATCCCTTTGCTAATTCATCAGTAAGTTGTTTTATGTTATAGGGGTCGTCCTGCATATCGCCATCCATCACTAAAATAATTTCCCCTGAGGCATGATTTATACCGCATTTAATTGCTTTATGCTGTCCATAATTCATGTTTAAATTTAGACCTTTCAGGTTTTTGTCTTTCTCAGCCAGTTCTTTTACTATCTGCCAATCTCTATCCGGACTTTTATCTACTACGAGAATTATTTCAAAGGAGTAAGAAAGTTCATTTAATATCTTATTAAGCCCGTTATAAAGCCCCATAATGCTTTCCGAACATTTATACAGAGGAACAACTATTGAAATTTGAATACTCATATTGAGAAACACAATTTGATAAGCATAAAATTACATTAAAATTTGTTTATCCTTCAAATAAAAAAGTGTGGAATAAGGGTAAGACAATTTCTGTGTGTATTACAAAAAAAGAAAATACTAACCCTAAATCCTAAAAGCCATGAAAACATTAAAAAGAACAAGCTTAATCTTAAGCATCATCATTTTAACAGCAAGTTTATTTACAGCTTGTATGAAAGATCGTGAATTTGGCAGAAAAAAACCAAGTTTTAAAGCCATTGGAGACAATGCAATAGCCGATAATATTTTTGCTGATGTATTTAATCAGGCAGGAAAATCAGTGGCCGATGCGGAAGAACAAAGCAAAAATAAAAGTGGCCAGTATGTTCAATCAGGTTGCCCAACTGTAACAATCTCTCCTTTTGATTTAACTTGGCCTAAACTTATTACAGTTGATTTTGGACCATCTGATTGTCTTGGCAGTGATGGACGTAACAGAAGAGGAATTATTACTATCCATGCAACCGGAGAATGGAAAATACCTGGTACTGTTGTAACAATAAGCTTTGATAATTATTATATTGACAATTACAAAGTTGAAGGTACAGAAATAATTACCAACGATGGACGTAATGCAAGCAATAATCTTGTTTATAGTGTAGATGTGCAGAATGCAAAAATCACCAAACCGGATAATACTTTTCTCACATGGGCTTCTCAAAGAGAGCACGAATGGATTGAAGGAGAACCCACCATATTAAACCCCTATGATGATGGTTATATGATAACAGGAAGTTACGCAGGTGTAAGCTCCGGAAATGAAAATTACACCATAGATATCATTGACCCATTATATATTCATTTGAGTTGCCAATGGATAAAAAGTGGAATAATTGACATTAATATTGATAATATGTCTCCCATTCGCGTTGACTATGGCAGTGGCTCCTGCGACCCTAATGCAGACGTAATTTACGAGGGGCAAACTTATCCTCTGGTAATGCAATAAAAACAATCTTTAAAAAGGAAAAGCCCCTGTAAAACTCACAGGGGCTTTTTCGTTTTTTGAAAATCAAACTACCAACCTAATACTTTTATTCCAAATGTCAGAGGATAAAGTTCAGGAGATTTCGAAGTTTTGAACAAAGGCAGGATTGAATAATTTGCATAAAGATTTATTATTCCCCAACCAATTTCTACTGTGGCATCAGCTTTAAATGGGTTCAAGTTGAAATCATCATAGGTTCTGTCTCTGAATTTAACATCCCCTGTTTTATATTCCTGTTTTGTATGTGAGCCTATTTTAAGCCCCATAATCATACCTGCACCGAAATGTAAGTCCGTTTTTTCTCCTGTTTGAACTTCAAAGATAATTGGCAAAGTTGCATAAACAACCCTAAGTCGGTTTTTAATAAAATCATTTACAGTATCCTGCACTGCACTTACTGAATTTTGACCAGGCAATAAAACAATATTTTGAGAGAAATGATAATTATTAAATGTAATACCTAATCCTGTAATCAATCCAAATCTGTCTTTAACTAAGTTGAAATTTTGTTCATAAATATTCAAATTTAAGGCAATGGACTTACTCATTTTAATGTCCAAAAAGCCATAACCTACAGGCATATCCAGTTTATAATTATTGTCAGTAAGTAGATTAAGTCCTAATCCTACACCACCCCAATGACCATCAAATTTCTTTCTTTCGACAATGCCATTTTCTTCATCATCTTCATCCGACAAAATAAGAACCTCACTTTGCCCTATTCTAATTCTGGTTGTATCCGAATTTTCTTGAGAAGTTGTTCCTGCACCTGCTTTTCTGACGCTACCCAACCCTGAGGTTTCAACATTTACATTTGAAGGTTCTTCAACATAAAATATATTACCAAATCCGCTTATAGAACCGCTGAGGTTATTTGTAACATTAAGATTCGCTATTCCTGCACCAGAAATGTTAATTTCAGTATTTTGGGTTTCAAGTGTCTGCGCATTGATATTTGAAGCCCCTGAAATATCAATTTTATGGGTATTTGCTTTCCCTGAAAGTTTTAGAACACATGCACCCGAAATTTCGGTTATCAGTTCTTCAACTTCAAGATTCAGATTAATGTTTGCTGTACCTTCCGCCTCAATTTTAAGGGTTCCAGTTCTTAGAGTTGTTGTGCTTTTAATTCTTGAAACATCATCTGCTTCTATTTCATCAAGATCAACTAAAACAACTTTAATTGTATAGCCACTTTCAGTACCTGAAACATCAATGTTTAATGTACCATTATTCTGGCTGTGTTCAATTCTTTCATAATCTTGTGTACTACTTTTGATAAATAAAGAATTACTTGTTCCTTGCTCGAGTGAGATATTTGCCAGGCCACTGACTTTAAGGACTTTAATGTTATCTAATTGGATTTCTCTTTCAATCAAATCATCCTGAGAATATGCAAAGGAAAATTGAAAAAAGGGAATTAAAAAAATCATTAATTTTATTGATTTAAAGATTGTCGTTTTCATAATTAAAATTTTTAAAAAAATTAAACAAAATTGGGTTTTCTGTTCTTATGACGATATTAATCATGTTAATGTTACATCCATTAATTAAAAAATCATTAATTTTACAGCATCATTTCAATATGCCTGTCAAATATTCAAAAATTTATTTACATTATGAAAAGCAATTTTATCTTATTTTTTATTATTCTTACAGCCATCAGTAGTCAGTCATACGCTCAAAATTCAGAAATGTCATTACTAAAAGGCAATGCAAAAGATGAACTTGGTGATTATGCAGGAGCCATTAGAGAATATACTGAAGCTATTGAATTACAACCTGATTTCGCTATGGCCTATTTTAACAGAGCTTTGAGTAAAAGAAAAATTGCAGATTACGAGGGGGCTATAGAGGATTACACAAAAGCCATCGAGATTGTTGATTTTTACACTATTGCTTATCACAACAGAGGTATTGTGTATGCATTATTAGAAAAAATGGACAAAGCCTGTGCAGACTGGGAAAAAGCTTACAATTTGGGCTATAATGACTCAAAATTATTACTTGACGAGTATTGTTATTAACTACAAATATTTAGCTTTCATTTTCAAAAATTCATTTTTATCCTTATGATTTAATAAGATCATTACAAAACTTCTTTTTAACCACTATAACACAGAAACACAATCATTCACATTGATTTTAAAACACTAATAATCAATATCTTGTGTAGTTAGGTGCTTTGAATATTATGGGTAAATTATTTTTTTCACTCCTACATTAATTAAAATTTACAATTTCTTATTTTTTGATAATAACTTATTTTGTTCGAATAAAAGATGGTTTACAATAACGTACAAATAAAATATTAACATAAAAATTAAAATTTCAAATATAATTTGTAATTTTGCAAATATTATATTAATTCATTTCTTTAATCTAAAAACAAAATCTATGAACAAAAAACTCTTTTTTTTAGCAATGGGGTTGTTTCTTTCAAGTTCAATGATTTTTGGTCAGACAATTCAAAATTCAGTGATTTCAAGCACAGGAGCTTCTGCTTCCTCAGGAAATGTTAAGATGGATTACACCCTTGGAGAGATTGTTGTTGAAACATTCACATCGGGAGGTAATACAATTACTCAAGGTTTTCATCAAACCAACCTGACACTTGTTGCCATTGAGAATCCAGAATTGTTTTCAGAAATCAACGTATATCCTAACCCCGCAAATGAGTATATCAACATTGATATACCCGCAGGTTACGACATGCTTAACATCACTCTTTTTGATGATCTTGGTAGATTAGTAAGTCAACAAAAAGAAGTAAGTGGTTTACAAACGCTTGATGCTCATGATCTTGCAACAGGAATATACTACTTACAAGTATTAAGCAGTAGTACAAATCAATCAAAAACTTTTAAAGTAATTAAAACAAAGTAAAATTTAAAAATTAATCTTATGAAAAAAATCCTATTTACATTTTTAATTGCAGTTTTAACTGCTGTATCAATCTGGGCACAAGCCCCACAAAGTTTTAAATATCAGGCCGTTCTTCGTGACAATGGAGGTAATATTATCGCCAATCAGAATACCCCAATCAGGGTTTCTATTCATCAGGGTTCATCAGGAGGAACAACTGTTTATCAGGAGACTTTCAGTCCAACAACCAATCAGTATGGCTTAGTAAATTTGAATATTGGTAATGGTACAGTCGTTAGCGGAAATTTTTCGACTATCTCATGGGGTACAAACAACTATTATATTCAAATAGAAGTTAATGCTGGTTCAGGATACGTGGATATGGGAGCCACACAACTGCTAAGTGTTCCTTATGCTTTATATTCAGCTTCTTCAGGAGGTTCAGGAACACCAGGCCCAACCGGAGCAACCGGCCCCACAGGTCCAACAGGTGTAACAGGTCCAACAGGAGCTGGTACTACCGGAGCAACAGGGCCAACAGGTCCAACAGGCTCTATTAATATCCCAGGCACATCCGGACAAACATTAAGACATGATGGTACAAACTGGGTAGGAAACAGCATCCTCTTCAACAACAATACAAATATTGGTATAGGTACGACTACTCCAACCGAAAAACTCAGTGTTTATGGTGATATCTTAATGGGCTCATCAACTTATCCTGTGTCTTTAAAAAATGCATTTGGTAATGGTTGGTATGCGCTATCTATTGAAATTGACGGAGTTCAGAGAGCCTTTTTCAACAGACAAGGTGATGCATATATTCAGAATAATTTAGGTATTGGTACAGTCAGTCCAGCTGCACAACTTCATACAACCGGCACTGTACGTTTTGCTGGCGCAGGAACACCCGGAGTAGGCAAGGTTTTGACTTCTGATGCCAATGGTACTGCTACATGGCAAACCCCAAGTGGAGGCGGCTCAAATTGGTCAAACCAAACCACTTACCTTCGACCAATCGGACTCATTGGAGATAGACTAAAAATAGCCAATGATACTGCTTATACATATGGGATTTATAACAATATGAATACAGGTACAAATACAGGCTATGGTAGTTATTTCAAGCACACTGCAACATCTGGTAGCTCTTATGGGGTATATGCCGAAGCCAATTTTACAGGCACCGGTAACCCAGGCTACAATTATGCAGGTTATTTTTTATCTAACTCAGCTTCAAGAGACAACAGAGGTATTACTGCCTATGCTTATCAAAATGGTATTGGTTCTGCTGGTAATTCAAATTATGCAGGACAGTTTTATGCATACAGCTATTCCAATGGCACTAACAGAGCTATTCATGCCTATGCTTACCGTTATTCAGGTGGTACTGGTGATGTTCATGCAGGTTATTTCCAAGCCGGTTCTGCTGCTACTGGTGCAACAAACTACGGTATTTATGCAACCGCAACTGGTGGAACAACAAACTGGGCCGGATATTTTGTAAATGATGTACATGTTGGTGGTAATTTAGGTGTTAATACAACCACTCCTGGCTTAGGTCTTCACATCAAACAAACTGGTGCAAACGCAGCAATAAGAACTGAACATGAAACCGCAACAGATTACTGGGAAACTGGAATTGGAACTTCAACAAAAAGTTATAGGTATCAGTATAACGGAACAGGTAAAGGTAATATTTCCAATGTTGATGGTGTCTATTCTACAATTTCCGACAGGTCTTTAAAGACCAACATTAACCCCCTTGGAAATGTATTAAGCAAAGTGATGGCATTAAGACCATCATCATATACTTTTAAAGATGATCTACAAAATTCTTTGAAAATTGGTTTTATTTCACAAGAATTTGAAGAACAGTTTCCCGAGCTTGTAACAGAATCAGACGAAGGATTAAAACTCTTGAGTTATTCTCAGATTTCTGTAATTTCAATTAAAGCCATTCAAGAGCAACAAGAGATTATCGAAAGCTTAAAAGCTCTTATTGAACAACAACAAGAGAAAATAAATGAACTTGAGAATAGAGTAAATAACATGCAATAATCAGCGTTTTTATTCAAAAAAAAAGTTGCCCCTGGGCAACTTTTTTTTTGGAGAGGCTGTATCAAAAGCATTCATATTTGTCATTTTGAACGCAGTGAAAAATCTTATAAATTTGATAATCAGATACTTCGCTTCGCTCAGTATGACATGTTTTTAGCTTTTGATACAGCCTCATTTTTTGGACTAAAGCAAGATACTTGTTCTTATATATTTTCTATAAAAGAATAATCTTGGCTACTTTATCAAATTCGTTGCAGCTTATCCTAATAAAATAAACGCCATTTGGAAGCTTTTGAAAAGAGTCGTTTGTAGCATCCCAGCTCATAATATTATGGCCTGCATCAGCTTGTATTAAGCTAGCAATGTGTTTAACAATTTGTCCTTTCATATTGTAAACGGAAATATCAACAGGTTTGTCTTTCAAAAGGTTAAAAGAGATACTGATATTATCTCGAGCCGGATTGGGATATATATATATAGGATTGTTTTGGTTAAAATTATATTGGACTGATGCTGTAATAGGAGTCCAACTTAAAACCATATTGGTAAAATTCCCTGAGTTTGGGTATGTCTGACCGGAAATAGCATTAGGGCCTTTAACAAAGGAGCAGAATTTAGTAGGACCTGAACTGTTTTTATCGCTGAACTGAATCCAGACATTATAGGGACCATCAGGCACCACATTGCCACTTACATCTGTCCCATTCCATATAATTGAAAATTGGCCAGGTTGTGTAGTGGCTCCTGTAATGGCATCAACAACATTTTGACCGGATTTGGCAATCCACACGTTTAAATATTGTACCTCTGTAACTGCATAGCGCATTTTTGTTTTAACAAAATTACCAGTAAGTGAATCTTCAAGCCAGATTGCAATAACGATTTTATTATTATAGCCCCCAGATGGTTCAGTTACTGTTAATGAAAAGCTCAGATTCCCTGATGTTTGGGCATTAGAATTAAAATTCAATATAAAAATGAACATTATGATTGTCATTTTTGCAAATAGAGAAAATTGTTTATTCATAAAATTTAAGTTTAATAAATTATCTTTTTTCGGTAAGGGTTAATGATGAATTAAGAACAATTTCAGGTCTTCCTCCAATGAGAAAAGAGCCGTAAAAAGTAACATTGCCTGAGCCTGAAGCAGGTGCTTGCCAATCAAACGACCATGTTTTTTCTCCATTTCCATCAACACCATTGGCCGTCTGATTTAGATATTTGGCATTTGCAAGTTTTGTTTGTTCAGCATCTGTAACAATCAATCTTCCTTGCAGTTTTCCGGTAGGAGTCTGGGGGGTTATCTGGAAACCAAATTTCCTTGAACTTTCATTGCCTTTAAGCTTAATAGTTAGGGTATATGTTCTTAATGGTTCGTACGAATTCCCTGAGCAATTACTTAAAATAATACCCTCTTCATTTTTAGGTCTTGCCCTATGACACGAAGAACAATCCTTATCATCCTTTGGCGATCCTGTATAACCGGCAGGTGTATTTTCTGTTGAAATAAAAGCGGAGAAAGAAATACTCAAAATAAATAAAAGTGCCAATAATAACAAGGGTGACTGCATTATACGGTAAAATTTTCTATTCATAATAATTTACAATATTAAATAATCTAGTAATATTAAAACCAAAATGTATCCCTTTTTTAAAAACATTTTCAGTCGTTTCCGTTAAAAAAGATTTTTCATTCATTGCAACTGCATTTGTAAAAAAAAGCTGAAAATTATGTTTCCCCGTATAAATATCAATACCAACTGACAAACAATTAACAGGTCTATGACCATCAATATCCGAATAAATTTGTCCTGGAAAAACATAATTGTATTCTGCATTAAATGCCATTTTCCTTTTGAATTTATACCTTAAAGCTATCCCTGTCAAAAAAATATTATTATTATCATTTCTGGTTTTTACCATGTTTTTATGTACCAATGTTGGTGAAATCTGAAATGAAATCTTATCTGTGAATTTTCTGGAAATAATGAGTTGATGGGTAAAAAATAATCGGGAACTGAAATAATATTGATTGTTTGGATAGTCTAATGTACCTGTTTTAATTTCAGAATTTGAAAACCATGTCATTGTTAAGGGCATTTCTACTTTACCAGTACTTTGTTTGATAAATTTAAATTTTATGAAACCCGAATAAATTTTTTCTGATGAATTAGTGTTAACACCAAACATTAAATTATTGGTTATGCCATATTCCAAAGCAAACTGTGAAAAAGCCTGATTCAGTCCAAACATTTCTGAAACGCCACTACTGATTCTTCCCATACGATGGGACAGACGAAAATCTAAATAACCTCTTTCCAGGGTTTCAGAAGAGTGGTTATTTGCCACACGTGTGTTGAAGAAGGTTTGTTCAATAAACTCAGTTTCTTCAAATACATCAATCTCCTGAGCACAAATTTCATTATGCCAACAACAAAATATTAAAATGAAAAGAAATATGTATGATTTATTGAGCACCATATTGTATCCACAATTTAATTTGTTTTAGTTCACAAGGACTAAGAAAACGGCCTTTATGGTCATTGTCAGAAACCACAGTATATAAATTTGTATTAACTTGCAATGCATAGTTTCTTGCATTGATATAATTATCCAGCTTACATGTTGGGTGAGATGCACCATGACAAGAAACACATTCCTTTTCAAATATGGATTTAATATTTTCGGAATAATTTACATCAATAGTATCACATGGCAATTCCGTATTAAATTTTTCATATACATCCTCTTCATTGTCATTATAACATGCACTCAAAAAAAACATCAACAATATTATAGCAAAAAAAACTTTTTCCATTAAAATATGTTATTGTGTGATCATATTAATCCAGTTCCTTAATTTGCTGACTTCACAAGGGGTATTCATTTTTAGTGTGTCAATAATTTTATGATTGGTATAGACTTTTTCCATAAAAATTGCTGCATTTGTGGTGTCCTGAACATAATTAACAATTGAGTCATACACATCAAGATAGGGCGAAAAACCCATTTCATCTGTATGACAAAGAATGCAACTTTTATCAATCATATAATTTCTTACAAAATTATTATATGTAACATTTACAGAATCACAATCTTTATTAAAATAACTATCACTAGGAATTAATGCATCATGACGGCAGCTTGTTAAAGGGAACAATACTAAAAGAAAAAACAGATAATACCGATTTAAGAACTTCATATACATTTTTGAATATTATTTTAAAATTAAAGAATATATTCACATATTCAAATATTTTTTTTAGTGTGTATGAAAAATTATACAAAATTTAAACTCAAAGTAATGAGTTTAAATGGCTTCCCAAATAAACTCGAAAAAACATTATTAACCAATTACAATCCAATAGCTTCCTCCATGCTTTTCCACATCTTTTAGATTGGCATGTTCCCATATAGGTGTTATTATCTTTGAAAGCTCAGCATCCTCAGATATAAAATAGTTGGGAAGCAATGTTTTATACTTATTTGGATTGGCAAGTAGATACATAGCTAAGCCATATTGTTCCGAGTAAAATCTGTCACACATGAACTGAGGATAATCATAAGGAAGATAAATATCATGAATATGAACGATGACACCTTTTTTCAAAAAAGGGAGGACTTCCATAAAAAATACCATTGAGTCGGAATTGGGTAAAATTCTATGAGAATTATCAACAAACAAAACATCATTTTCTTTTAAATCAAACAGAAAAGAAAAATCGCATTTTTCAAATGGTTTTCGTATAACCTGATTGGCCAAATTGTCAATTTCCGCTCTTGGTAAAGGATCAATGGATACAATTTCCATTTGCAGATTATTATCTGTTTTAGCCTTGTAAGCAATCTTTGTGGAATTTCCTGAACCAATCTCAACATATTTATTTGGTTTTACCTCGGAAAGCAATGTGTACAAAGTAATAATGTCCAAGCCGGGTAAAAAACCGTTATTCCAAGCCGGTTTTCTACTATCTGTTTCAACAGACGATTGCTTAATAGCCCAAAATGCTTCTTTATAATTTAATACTTTCAAAAGAAAGCTCCTAAATTGGCTTCGTTCGGAATTAATTATATCATACAGCTGAGAATGTGGAGCCTTTCCGTGACCATAACGGGGTGATAAATCAACCTTATAGTCAAGGTAAGCTTTTTGAAAGGCAGGGCTTAAAAAACGGTACAATTCCTTAATTTTATTCTTCATCATAAAAAACTTAGTTTACAATATCCCATACCATGGCCGAAGACTTCTCAACAAATCTCAAAAGTCCGTCAGTTTTATTAAAATAAACTTTCGAAATATTTGCAGGAGACATGTCAAAGTTATTGATAATAACCACCTTGTTATAGGTTCTATTACCTATTAAAATATCTCCTGCAAACTCCATGTGCCCCATCTGATCAATGTAAGGAAGCTCATTTCTGAAATCAAATTCAAAATTAAAATTCTGAACAAGATAATAGAAGTATTGCATTTCCGACACATCACTTTGTTCCATTTTTAAAAAAACATAGGGTGTTATTCGTCGGGAATCTGTTGTAAGTATTTCAACAGAGTTGATGCACGGACAAGTCATTTTCAGATCTCTACATTCGAAACTATAAGCATCAGAGGTATTAATATTTTGAATATAAATCTCAAAAATACTATCAACAGAGTTTCTAAACGTTAATGTATCTGGTTTTTTATAGGGCATATAGCTCAAATCCTGCTCGTTAAAAGCTGGGCAGTTTTTAATCTTCTTGCAGGAAAAAAATATAAATGCAAATAGAATTAAAACAACAAATCTGTATTTGAAAATCATTGGGATTTAGATGTTTAAAAAAATCTAATTTTTAATAAATTTTCTTACCCAAAAACTATCTTCTGTTTCAATCTTAATAATATACATACCTTTCTCAAAACTGCTTATATCTACGTTGCAATTTTGTTGCGTAAAGTTGTGTTTATACAACAATTGACCTTGTAAATCATACACAAAAATTTGTTTTTCACATGATGATTGTGTTTCATCACCAAGTAATGTAACAGTAAGGACATCTTGTGCAGGATTGGGGAAAATGCTAAGTTTTTCAGAAAAGTTATCTTCATTTATAGAACCTACATTGGTTATGGAAATATCATCAAGGTACAAATTCCACCCCGACATACTGCTGTAAACATTGAAGGCTATATAATAACTGCCGCTTCCCATATCATCAACATTAAAAGGGACAGAAGTTAATGTATAAAAAGTATCAATAATATTTATCAAGTCTGTGATAGGATCAGAAAAAACAGCAGCGGATGAAGGTACCTGTGCCAGATGTACTTTTAACTTTTCAGGGTAAAGGGGATCTTGAGCTTTACTGTAAAAATTAAGGGTATAAGTCTGTCCCGAATTTAAATTAAGACACTTTGTAAATAACCAATCGTTAGCAGGTTCATTAGGATTGAACGAATATATAGCACAACTTGAATTATTTGTTCCACCTGTATTATAAAGACTCCATGTAAAATAATCAAGGTTTTCATCTTCAACAAGTAGTTGTGCATTCACCGAGGAGTTGTCAAAATTTATAATATAGGGAACCTGAGCAGGCACATAATTTTCAAAAACATCTCTGGTGGTATCATTATAAGGATTCATATCGTTTGGAAGCTCAGTATAAACAATAAAATTATACTGACCAAGGGTTGAAAGATCACAAGTATTAACAAAAGTAAAAGTTCCTTCTTCCTGAGAGTCAAGAGAGAAAGGCAAGGGTTCTGAAAAAATATTGCCATTTAAAGAATAAGAGACTGAAGCATTTGTTACTGTTTGAGTTCCGAAATTTTTAACAATAACAGTTATAAATTCTTCATCTGTAAGGAGGCATGACGAAACAGGATTTACAATTCCAACAACACCTATGTCTGCATAATCACAATGTCCTATATAAGGAATTTCTTCAAAAAGAGTTGAAAAGCTGTCATTGTATGCTACAGAATAATTATTAAAAAACACTTCATAATATCCTGGAGGATAAATGCCATCGCCATAGAAATCATAAATTGTAAAGCCGTAACACAAGTTTGTGTCAACACACATTTCGGTACTGTATAATGTGTTTTCCTGCATAGGTATTCCCAATGAATTGCCATATACATCGTAGGTAAAGTTATTATAGACTTCCCAGTAAGTTTCATCGGGATAATCATCAGTAAGAACATCAACTGTAATAAGACCATTACCTGTAATAACATTATAATAACCCGTATCATTGCTGGTATTATTATCATACCCGTAATTCGTATAAAATTTCATTTTGTACACATCGGGTTGTGAGAAATTAAAAGTGCCCGGAAAAGTTACATCCACTGTCCCGAAACTACTGATAGGAGTACTCACATTAATAGAATAAGTTGAATTATTAAGTAACATCTGAACTGTAAAATAGCTTGTTGCATTCAGGCCGTAGTTTCTGATACGGATGCTGACGCTTTCATTGCCACCAAGAGTACAACCACTATAAAGAATAGGAGAAAGAACACCTTCAACACCAACATCATTTGTGGCCACAAGTGATGCAAGGTTATATCCGAATATTCTCTGACGTTGAATTATACCACCAAGGGTAACAGTACCGGGTATTAAACCCGAATAAATAAACAAGCCTCCTGCAATGGGTTCAAATAGATCGTCAGCTACATCATCAAAGCAATCATGAATAATACCTGTTTGTTTTCCTGTAGAGATTTTAAGCATAACGATGTCACAGCCTGCACCACCCTGATCAGAAATCCATAGATAAGGTCCGCCAGGTGTTACATTGTCATAAGCAGAACCATACATACCATATAATTCATGGTCAGAAGCAGAAATGGTATTCAGAACCTGCCCTGCATGGTTAACAAGATAAATATCAGAATCCCAGTCCCCTACCCAAAAAGCATTTACAGAATTATCATAAGCTATGTGTCTGATACTTATATTGGCCGGGCATGTAATAGAGTCAACAACAGTAAAATTTGTAAAGTTCATTTTATAAATTTTATTTGATGCGTTGGAGCCGTAAAAATATGTCCCATCGTAATCTAAGTCCCTGATTCCGGTTACAGAAATTTTATTTTTCCCTGTTTGATTACCATTCAAATCATACACATATATGGTATCATTGCTCCATTGTGACACAAAAAAAGATGTGCCATTAGTAGCAATTCCACTTCCAATGTCAACATTTCTCTCAAACTGAACATCCCACATACTGTTAACGCTCTTTGTAACAGAACCCACGTGTGTGTTTCTTTCAGGTATTTCAAGTCTTGAAATCTCTTTACGGGTCATTGTTCTTTGATAGGTATCTTTAATAGTGGCCGGCAACCTCTCAATATTATGCAATCTGACATTTTTCCTGATATTCTGTGCATTAACAGCAATAAAGGCCACTAAAAAAAGAGCAACAAATATTATCTTTTTCATTAAACTGATTTTAATTAAAAATACTTTTTCTTAGATAAAAGAAATTACTGATTACTTCCAGTAACAACAATCTTTCTTGATATTCTCGCTGTTGGAGATTCAATAACTAGACAATATATGCCTTCAGATAAATTCAGATTCAAGTCTAATTGTTCCACTCCAGATTCTATGCTGCCATGATAAACAATCTTTCCGAGAATATCAACAATATAAAAGGAACTCTCTTCATTAGATGCCATAAGGCTTAATACAAAATTTCCGGTATTAGGATTTGGAAAGATAACAATGTTATCATTAACGTCTGCTTCTTCAATATCGGTAAAATCTTTAGAGACTTTTGTGAAGTTGGCACTAAATCCGGCAGCCGTTGCACTATAATCTGAAGTAAACTGCACAAGCATTTTCCCCGAAGAAGCTGTAATCTGAGCGGGAAGACTATTTCCACTATAGGAACCAAGTAAAGGAGAAGAGGTTGTTGTACCGTTATACACTTTCACAAAGTCATAATTTGCTTCAGTACTGAAAGATGTAAAAGTTAATGTAACTGCACTGGCATTTGTTGGTTTGATAATCCACTGACAATTGGCATTGTTATTATAATTAAGATTGCCGCTTCCATCTGTAATTGTGCCACTGTTTGCTGTAAGAGTTGTAATACCTGAGCAAAATGCAGTTTGAGTTGTATATTTAGCACTCCATCCAGATTTTGTTGTGGTACCATTCGATGTAAATTTTACAAGCATTTTCCCAGAAGTTGCAGTTAGTTGTGGAGGCAAAGTAGTTCCGCTATAGGATCCCAATAGGGGTGCAGAAGTTGTGGCACCATCATAAACTTTCACAAAATCATAACTTGCTTGTGTGTTGAATGATTGAAATGTAAGTTTTATAACAGCTGAGTCAGGAGGACTTATGAGCCAAGAACAATCCGTGTTATTTTTATAGTCATTACTTCCGCTGCCATCATTAAAAGTAGCACTAGGTTGTGTAAGTATTGTTGTTCCATTGCAGTAGGATGTAATAGGATTTCCCACATAATTAGCAGCCCATCCAGCTTTGTTTTGAGACCCGTCGGAAGTAAAATTAACAAGGATTTTTCCCGTAGTTGAAGTAATTGAAGCAGGAATTGAACTCCCGCTAAAAGAACCCAATAAAGTTGCGGATGTCGTTTCACCATCATAAACCTTAACAAAATCATAATTGCTTTCTGTATCAAATGCGGTGAAGGTAAGAGTTACAGTCCCTGCATTAGTTGGCTTAATAAGCCACTTGCAATTTAGATTATCAGTATAATTGGCAGTTCCACTTCCATCACTGATACTGCCACTTGCAGCGGTAAGTGTTTGTGTTCCTGAACATGCAGTTGGAGTGGTTGAAGGCTTTATCCCTTTTATTGCACCTACGCTTGTGTTAAAAGCATAGGAGGAAGGATTGAGAGCATTCAGATAAAAATAACCATCAGAGCTGCCATTCCAGCCCCAGTTGATATGAAAATGATCTGTATTCTGATACCCATCGCAAACAAAAGCATGTCCTGCATTTGCATTTGGATCGCTGCCACTGATAATAACCACTCTCTGGGCATCCAATTCAGCTTTTATCATACTGATCCATTGTGCATCGGTATAAGAACTTTTATAAACATATTGTGTGGTGGAGGCATATTTGAATGTGTTAACAAGGGCTTTTCTTACGTCTGTAGTATAGGCTGAAGAACCGTTTGGTCCATAGCTCATGTTTATAGAAACACCTGCATGGTATAAAAGCGTTGCTGCTGCCTGATTGTTTGATAATAACTTATTTGGCATTGAAGCCCAATCATAAGTTGTTGCAGCAAAGTTTGCTGATATCGTGCCATAGGTTGGATGTGTATAGGATTTTGTACCTATACCTTGTGGAGGAAAATTATGATATTTAAGAACTTGTGCAAATGCTGTCGCAACACAACCAGTCGGTACTCTGCCGCATCTTGTTGTCCCTAATGTTGAATCTGCAGGACACATGGCATTGTAATAACACCCTTGAGACCAGGTAGTTGTTAATAATGGAGTAACAATTGAAGTTTCTTCAACAGATCTCTGTGAAGCAGATTCATATCTGTTCCAGTCTTCATGAGCAATGTATGAAGTAGCATTTCTATTTTCGTTTATTACATCATATATTTGATTACTATATTGATCTAACAACCATGAAACGCAACAGGACATATCCTCTGTATCAAAAACTCCTTCAGGTGCATAACCTAGTACCGGTTTAATCCTCTCATCAGTTGAAGTAATGACAAAACCACCTGCGTCCATGTTAAAAATATAAAGTGTAGGAATTTCATGCCTGTAAACTATCTTCTCATTAATGACTTGAACATCATCAAATGATTTTAGTTCTGATGAGAACTGTTGATTGTAAAGATTTTTCGCAACATTTTGAGCCCTTTGCAGATTGACATGCTGACCAAATGAAAAGGACATAAAAAGGAATACGCAAACACCTGTGAGAAAAGCACTTAACATTCTAAAAGTCTGTTTTGTTTGTGTCATAATTTTCATAATATTATATTTTTATTTTTGATTAATCTGTGTTCTCATAAGGAATTAAGCTACAAAACTACTCATTTTTGCTCAATCCTCAGCAAAAGTGTAAATCTTTTAACTAAATAATTTATTCTTTTTTCTTCATTTTTACAGAGTTGTCAATTTTTTAAGGAAGATAGTTGCTCCCTAAACTCACGGAAGAAATTAAAACTTTTTTTTAATTTCCTCCATAATATAAAAGACAGCTGGACAATATTGGGCATTTATTGCATGCAAGTGTTTATTTTTGATAAACTGTAAATGTCCTGTATGGGGATATTCCCTGCATGCTCTGGGTCTCACTTCATAAATACGGCATTTATTGTCACTTTCAAGAAAAGGGCAAGGTGTCGGATATAAAATCATATCATTCTCATCAAAATTTATATATTTCTTTGAAAACTCAGAAGGTTTTATACCTAAAAAACGCGCTACCCTTTTTATATCAGTCTCATTTACAATGGGAGGTAAAACTGTACAGCACCCTGCACAATCGAGACAATCAATTTTTGAAAAAATTAAATCATGAAGTATATCTGCTTTTTCATTGATACTTTTTTCGGAACTTTTTGGAATTTTCTTTAACCATTTCCGGTTCTGAATGAGGGATTCGGTTTTTCTTCTTTTCCATTGATCAAAATATAACTCTGACATTGAAGCTTATTCTATTGATTGATGCATTGTGGAATAGATGAGATTAGTTTTCTTGTATAAGAATTTTCCGGATTTGCATAAAGTGCATCTGCCTCGTTTATTTCAACAATTTTTCCACTTTTCATAATAATAATGCGATCTGCTAAAAATTTTACAACAGATAAATCATGAGAAATAAAAATATATGTAAAACCAAATTCCTTTTTAAGATCATTAAGAAGGTTAAGTACCTGAGCCTGAACAGACACATCCAAAGCTGAAACAGGCTCATCACAAATAATGAATTTTGGGTTTAAGGCCAAAGTTCGCGCAATAACTATACGTTGTCTTTGTCCTCCTGAAAACTCATGAGGATAACGATTAAGCTGAGAAGCATTCATTCCTACCTTTTCGAGTAGGGCTATGGCTTTATTTTTACGGTCATGTGTGTTTATTCCAATTCCATGAACTTTCATAGGTTCTGTGATGGCATCACCAATAGTAAGTTTTGGATTTAATGAAGAATAGGGATCCTGAAAAATAATTTGAATATCTTTTCTTAATGAGCGTAAAGCTTTAGAACCAAGCAATGAAAGGTCTTGATGTCTATAAAATATTCTACCGGAACTTGGTTCTATCAAACGAAGTATTGAACGTCCAAGTGTTGTTTTTCCACACCCTGATTCTCCGACAAGACCAAGTGTTTCACCCTGATATACTTCAAAAGAAATATCATTAAGTGCCTTAAAATTTTGATGTTTGAAAGAAAATAACCTTTTCCCCAACGGATACGATTTTGAGAGATTTTCAATTCTGAGTATTGGTTCAGAATCATAAAGAATACTGTGATTGAGCTTTCTTTCTTCAGGAGTAATTGTTTGTTTAAGAATTTGATTGAGCTTTGTTTCCGAATTCTCAGATGCATTTAAAAAATCACTCACTGTCGGTAATTGGCGAAGGCGTTTTTTCATATCAGGGCGACACGCAATAAGCCCTTTAGTATAGGGATGTTTTGGATTACTAAATATATTATCCACAGAATTTTCTTCGATGATTTCACCCTTATACATCACAATAACTCTGTCTGCCAGTTCTGCTATTACGCCTAAATCATGTGTAATAAAAATGATGGATAAATTAAATTTATCTCTAATGTTTTTTATAAGTTCAAGTATTGTTTTTTGAACGGTAACATCAAGAGCTGTTGTAGGTTCATCAGCAATAAGTAAAGATGGATTACATGCTAAAGCCATGGCAATCATAACACGTTGTTTCTGACCACCCGAAATCTGATGTGGGTATGCATTAAAAATTTCTTCAGGACGTGGTAATAACACTTCTTTAAAAAGTTGAATAACTTTTTCATTAGCAGCTTTTGTGCTGATTTTAGTGTGCAACTTAAGTACTTCACTAACCTGGGTTCCGCATTTGTAAACAGGGTTTAAAGATGTCATTGGTTCCTGAAAAATCATACTCATTCTTCGCCCTCTCATTTTGAGCATTTCATTTTCCGAAAGCATTAACAAATCAACGGGCGTATGCTCATTTTCATAAAAAAGAATAGATCCTTTCTTGATTTTCCCAGGAGGGCAATTAATTAAGCGCATCAACGATAGTGCGGTAACAGATTTTCCGGAACCTGATTCACCAACAATCCCGACGATTTCACCTTGACCTACACAGAAATTCACATCTTTAATAGCCACATACTCACGACCATCAGATATAAAACTGATGCTTAAATCATGGACACTGATGATAGGATTTTGTTTACCGGACATATTATGAATGAGCTTAAAATCTAACAGCTCATTAAATTCTCAATGTCATCCACTTCTTTGGGAATCGGTTTTCCAAGATTTCTATAGCCATCCTTGGTTACAAGAATATCATCTTCAATCCTTATGCCTCCAAAATTGAGGTATTCATTGACTTTACTATAATTAATGAATTCAGAAAATTTATTCTCTTTTTCCCACATTTGAATCAATGCAGGGATAAAGTATATACCTGGTTCAACAGTAACAACAAATCCCTCTTTCAATTTTCTACCCATTCTAAGATAAGCTGTCCCAAACAGAGTACTTCTTTTGGTCTCTTCATCATAACCTACGTAATTTTCACCCAAATCCTCCATGTCATGAACATCCAGACCCATCATATGTCCCAGTCCATGAGGAAGAAACATGGCATGTGCACCCTGTTTTACTGCTTCATCAGTATTACCTTTCATAAGTCCTATTGCTTTAAGACCTTCAGCTATTATCTTACATGCATAAAAGTGAACAGATTGAAATGTAATTCCAGGTTTAATCATTTGTATGGCTTCTTTATTCGCCTTCAGCACAATCTCATAAATTTCCTTTTGTTTTTGTGTAAATTTACCACCAACAGGATACGTTCTTGTATGGTCGGAACAATAATTATTTGGCGCCTCTGCACCTGCATCCACCAATAATAAATCACCTTCTTTTAAAATGTTTTCATGACAGTGGTTATGTAGTGTTTGCCCGTTGATTGTAAGAATTACAGGAAAAGAAACAACAGCGCCATGTGATAAACAAACACCCTCCATGGCTCCGGCAATTTCCCTTTCATATATACCTGGTTTGGTCATTTTTAAAGCTGTCGAGTGCATTTCATATCCAATTTTCTGAGCTTCTTCTAAGGCTTCAATTTCGCAGGGTTCTTTTACTGCTCTTAAAGATACGACAGCCTTAATTAAATCTATTGATGCGAATTTTTTCTGAGATGAGGGTTTTATACCAAGAAGTTTTTCTAAAACAATGCTATTATCAGCTCTGTATGGTGGTAAATAATGAATCTGCCTGCCGGAATTTTCAGAAATATACTTCTCTAAATCATTGTAAGTTCTTGTTTCTTTCACACCGCATTGTGCACTCTTGTCTTTTAGTGATGCTTGAGTTCCCATCCAAATTATATCATCAATATCAACATCATCACCGAAAAGAATTTCTTTACCACTTTCAAAATCAATGATAGCAGCCAATCTGGCATCATTAAGCCCAAAGAAATACAGAAAGTTACTATCCTGTCTAAATGGATAGGTGTTGGCAGGGTAATTCATAGGAGCATAATTGTTGCCTAAGAACAAAGCTATTCCATTGTTTAAAATTGACTTCAACTTATTTCTTCTTGTTGAATAAATGTGTGCATCGAACATGATTATGAATTTTAAAGATTATTATTTTATTAATTTTTTTGACATTATTTCCTCAATTTCTTCAATTTCAATCGGAATTTGAGCACTGAGGCTGATTGGTTTTTTTTCGGTTATAAGTAGATCATTTTCCAGTCTGACACCTATTTTTTCATCAAATATATAAATACCGGGTTCACAAGTAAGTATCATGCCGGGTTTAAGTGTTACGAATTTATTTCCGGCATCATGGGCATCCATACCAAGGAAATGAGATAGTCCATGGGGCATGAATTTTTTATAGGCAAGAGGTCCTGCAGCTTTGATATCTTCTTTTGTAAGGAGACCTATTTCTAAAAGGGTATCACTCATCAGAAGCCCACTTTGTTCATTGATAAAACTTATTGTGTTTCCTGGCACCAATAAGTTATTAGACTCCTTCATCACTTTGAGTACAGCATTATAAATAACTTTTTGTCGTTTATTGAATTTCCCATCTACAGGAAATACACGTGTAATATCAGAAGTATATGAATCATACTCTCCCCCAATATCAATGAGAAGTAAATCACCTTTATTGCATTTGCTGATATTCTCATGATAATGTAGGTAGCAAGCATTGATTCCTGAAGCTACAATAGGTTGAAACCCGTGAAAACGTGCATTATTTTTAATAAAAGTATAAGTTATTTCTGCTTCAACTTCATATTCATTTATGCCTGGAACAAGTGTTTTCATTACCCTTTCTAAAGCAAAATGTGTAATATCAATGGCCTTTTTGAGTAAATTTATTTCTGTTTCCTTTTTTTGGGCTCTTAATTCGGCAATTATTGGGTAAGCCCTATAGAAATGATGTAATGGAAATGCTTGCTGAATATTCTGCACAAAAGTAATGTTCTTAAATGCATCTGAGCCCCCATATCCACTGTACTCATTATATTCGAGGTATACATTTTCAGCCATGAGCATGGCATCCCTTAAAACAGTTTGAAAAGTACTAATCCACATAACAGTTTTTACACCTGAAACATCCTGAGCTTCCTCTTTTGAAAGCCTTTTTCCATTCCATATTTCTTTAGACTCGTCTCTATCACTTATAAATAGGATTTCTCTATATTCAGGATTAGGGCTGTCAGGAAATAACATCAAAACAGTCTCAAATTGAGAAATACCTGTTAAATAATATAAATTGGGGTTGGCTCTGAAAGGGAAAAATTGGTCTGCCGAACGGGGAAACATTTCTCCAGCAGAAATCATCAAAACAGACTTAGATAGCATCTTTGTAACAAGTGCTTTGCGATTGTCTTTATAAAAATTTTTATCGGGATAAAGTGTTTTCATTATATTTAATATTTATACAAAAATAGAAACAAATTGCATTCTGACTGAAAAAAGAGAGAATAATAGAACGACTTCCAATAATTAGTATCAGTTCTTTTCATTTTCTAAAGCCTCTAATATTATTAAACAAGCCTTGTGAATTAAGTCGATTGAAATATTTAGGGGTGGTGCAATTCTCAGGCAATCATCTGCAAACAAAAACCAATCTGTAATAAGTCCCCTTTTTAAACAAAAATCAATAACCCCGAGATTTTGTTTTGCCGACTTCAACTTTAAGGCTAAAAACAGACCTTTACCTCTGAGTTTATAGTCCTTTAATTCTAATAGGGATTGGATAACTTCATGTTTTTCGAGAGCCTTTTTGGTCAATCTCTCATCGATAATAACATCCAGTCCTGCCAATGCAGCAGCACAAGACACAGGATGTCCACCAAAAGTGGTTATATGTCCCAAAGCAGGATTTGATTTAAGTACAGACATTAACTTTTCAGAAGAAATAAAAGCACCAAGAGGCATACCTGCACCAAGCCCTTTAGCTAAGGTGATGATATCGGGTTTAATATTATAATTTTCAAAACCAAACATATGCCCTGTACGCCCCAGTCCAGTCTGAATTTCATCTACAACAAGCAACGCCCCATTTTGTTTGCATTTTTCTTCAAGTGCTGACAAAAAACCATTTTCAGGTTCGATGATACCAGCCTCTGCCTGAATTGCTTCTACAACCACGCATGCTGTTTTACGAGAAATATTAACCAGTTCTTCAAAGTTATTATATGTCAGTAACTTAACGCCCGGTAATAATGGTCGAAAACAATTTTTAATTAATTCATTCCCCATAATGCTTAATGCACCATGAGTACTACCGTGGTAGGCATTTTTAAAAGATATGATTTCATTACGCCCGGTATATTTTTTAGATAATTTAAGTGCTCCTTCAATTGCTTCTGCACCGGAATTAACAAAATAAACATTATTTAAATGAGCTGGTAGCAGAGAAACAAGTTTTTCAGCAAGTAATACCTGCGGACTCTGTACATACTCTCCATAAACCATCAAATGCATGTATTTATCTACCTGATTCTTAACAGCTTCAACGACTTTGGGATGACAATGACCAATATTACTAACACTTATTCCTGAAATAAAGTCAATATACTCCTTCTGATGGGTATCCGTAAGAATAGCCCCATTTGCCTTTTCAATTTCTAGGGCAAGGGGCGCCTTGCTTGTTTGAGCCAGATATTTGTAAAATAGCAATTTTTCGTTGCTCATGTCATATCATTTACTAATTATTTTTTCAAAAATACTCAATTTAAATCTTTTCTATTGTTAAAATATAATAATCCTTCAAATAAGTTTTACTGTTTTTAAAAGAAAAGATATCACTTTCAAAAAATAGTTTTTTAATCCCCACTTTCATCAATTTATGTAAAAAAATTAACTTTGCTTTAAAAATGCTTCAAAATTCAATATTTGTTTTATTATTTATTCTTTTTTCTACTTCTTTTTGTGTCTATTCACAAAACCAATCAGATTTAGTAATTGACACTTCTTATCTTTTAGAAATTGTAAATGAGTTGTCATCCCCCAAATATGCAGGACGTTTACCAGGAAGTGATGGTTATAATCAGGCAGCAGCCTATTGCGAACTTGAACTAAAAAAAATCGATATTCAGGCTATTGGTGGTCAAAGTTACTATCAATATTTCTCTACAGAATATAACAAGATAAATAAACCTTTAAAGCTCTATCTCATTAAGAATTCAGATACAGTTAAGCTTATAGCCGGCAATGATTTTGTTTGCAGGGGTTTTACCGGTTCCGGAACCTATACATCTGAAGTTGTTTTTTGTGGCTATGGTATTTCAATGCCTGAAATTGGTTATGATGATTACAACGGCATAGATGTAGAGGATAAAGTTGTGCTTATTTTCAAGGAAAATCCTCATTGGAGAATTTCTGAATCTGACTGGACACCATCCTACCCCAGATATAAAGCTCAAGTAGCTGCCAATCATGGAGCGAAAGGTGTATTATTGGTTTCAACTTTCAATTCTCGAAGCACTAAACCCATTGGGAGTATAGCAACAGGTGAAATATCAGAGCATACATTACAAACAACAAATATCCACATTGACACAAGTGTTGCCAATAAGCTCCTGATTGATTCCGGAAAAGAAATCAACATCCTTCAAAACCTTATTGATTCAACTCAAAAGCCCTTTTCTTTTCCTCTCACGGCAAATGTTTTTACAGAAGTTCATGCCGACTATCAACCCGATGCACAAACTATGAACATTATTGGTATGATAGAAGGGAACGATCCTCAATTAAAAAAAGAATACCTCGTTATTGGGGCACATCTTGACCATGTAGGAAGCCAAGGTGATAAATTATATTTTCCCGGTGCTAATGACAACGCTTCCGGTGTGGCTGCAGTTTTAAATATTGCAGCTCTTCTCTCTAAAAAAAGGGAATTACTTAAACGTTCTGTTGTTTTCATTCTTTTTGGAAACGAAGAACAAGGACTTAAAGGTTCTGATTTTTACACTCAAAACCCCTTAATTCCTCTTGAGAACACTGTTGCAATGTTTAATTTGGATTGCATTGGACATGGAGACAGTATTAAAATTGGAAATGGTGAAAGTGCTCCAATCCTTTGGGAATTATCAAAAACAATTGATTTACAAAACGACAATATGATATCACCAGGAACATGGTCAGGCGGTGGTGCAGATGCAACAGCTTTTCACAAAAATGATATTCCCTGCTTGTATTTTGTAACAACAAACAGCTATACATATCTTCATCTGCCTGATGATACTTTTGAAACACTTAACCACTCTCTTTTTTATAAGATCACAAAATTAGCTTATTTAACAGCATTGGAGGTATTAACCGGTAACTATGAAAAAGAGAACATTATAAAGTAATTATTACATACAATATTTTTAATTCTTAAAATTACTAAATTTGCTTACCATAATTAAATCAAAAATGAAAAAAATACTTTTAACAATTACTGTTGCTTTCTTTTCAATTAGTCTTGTTTTCACACAGGAAAAACCATCTTATATCCTGTATAATAAGGATGGAGAGGCCACGACATTCAGTTTATTGATAGAATCTGCCATCAGAAACAATATAGTCTTATTTGGAGAGTTACATAACAATCCCATCAGTCATTGGTTGCAATATGAACTTACAAAAGAAATCTATGAACGTATTGGAAACCGGCTTGTTCTTGGTGCAGAAATGTTTGAAGCAGACAATCAAATTATTCTTAACGAATATTTAAAAGGTTTGATTGCAATTCGAAATTTTCAGGCAGATGCGCGGTTGTGGGATAACTTTGAAACAGACTATAAACCTCTGCTAGATTTTGCTAAAGAAAAAAATCTTTCATTTATCGCATCAAACATCCCACGCAGATATGCATCAATTGTTAACAATAGTGGCTTTGAGGGCTTAGATGTTCTCAGCAATGAAGCAAAAAGATATATTGCACCATTACCTGTGCGCTACGACCCAAATTTGCCCGGATATCAAAAAATGTTAAATATGGGAGGCATGCAAGGCAGACAGACAAATGAAAATTTTCCAAAAGCTCAAGCCATCAAAGACGCTACCATGGCATATTTTATAGTCCAAAACTTAATTTCTGAAAGCATTTTTTTACATTTTCATGGAGCTTTCCATTCTGATTTTTATGATGGGATTTATTGGTATCTGAAGCAATCAAATTCAAATATAAATATATTGACTATATCAACTGTTGAACAAGATAATATCAGTTCCCTGGATGAAGAACACCTTGGCAGAGCTGATTTTATTATTTGTGTACCTGCAAGCATGACTAAAACATACTAAGTTTACTTTTCGTTTTAGTATCCTCTTCTTTTTTTTCTTATATTTTATGTCCTTTGGGATTTTAAATTTTAGCTTCTGTAGGATAAGACAACTTTTAAACTTCATGTATAAAAATTCATTTTTGCTCAAGTGTAAAAAATTAAAGTATTAGTTCCCTGCCGGTAATAGAATAAAAATTTTGATAAATATAATTCAGAGTATTTGAATATGTCAGATGCTATGTGAAGTAGAATTTTCGATTTCAAATTGCTTTACGCAAAAGATAATAACTAAAATAACTTCATTTTGCACCTATGTATGTACCTAATATTCATTGAATATAAAATCAATAGAGAAGAAACAAAAACGACCCCTTGAGTCATCTCAAGAGGTCGTTTTTGTTTAAAAGAAATCCTAATCTTGCTTAGTTACTCTTTCATGTCTGATGAAATCCTCTGAAACGAATTTGATATGATATACACCATTAGCAAGATAGCTTAGATCTAGTGTTATAATACCCTGACCATTTTCAATATCGTTTATAGATTTATCAACCACCAATTTACCTAAAGCATCATAAACTTTTACGTTTGCATTGACAGCAGGTAAGTTTACAAAATTAAGTGTTATTGTACTATTGAATGGATTAGGATAGATAAGTAAATCTGTTTGTTTACTGATATTACAATTAACTGTTACAGGATCATACTCTTCTGTATTACCATCAAAATCAGTTTGCGTCAATTTGTAGTAAGAGAGTCCATTGTACGCATTAAAATCAATAATGGAATATTGCTTAGTTGTACTACTGTTAATAGCACCCTGTACTTTAGAAACTTCGTTCCATGTAATACCATCTCTACTTCTGTAAACTGTAAAATAATGATTGTTTGTTTCAGTTTCCGTTGTCCATTTAACTTCAACGCCATTATCAATACAAGAAGCTCCAAAATCACTAAGAGTGATAGGCAATGGTGCGTTTTCATTTGTTAGAACCCACACATAGAAAAGTTGTGCCGTATCAACATAAGGAGTCAAAAACTTACCGGTATTTCCAGGGGCTGCAATTGGAATAATTGAAGAAAAACCATGGTTTGTAAATGTAGAGAAGAGGTTTTGTGAGTAAACCAAATCGGCCCATAAATCCAGAGAATCGTTAAACCTCTGAGCTAACATTCCTACTTCAGCAACATTATTCAACTCCTCAGCAAGATATGTGAAAGTGAAATATCCTTCAATTGAAGCTTTAGCCTGACCTTTTGAATTGTCTTTGGGATAATGAACAAACCAATATCTATTAACAACTTCATCAGCTGAAGCATACCCCTGAGAAGTATCACCTAAATGGGTAATATAGGTTGGTAATGGTAAGTTGTCATTACCTGTACCATAGGTAGAAAAGTCAATGTAACCAGTTGAGGCATTTTGCTTGTTCTTTGTGAGTGCAAATTTGAAAGGCAGATACTTATCATAGTTTTTCCCAAATGGGATAATGATAGTATCTAACTTGTCCTGAACCAGCCACTTGACTCTGTTTTCAAAATTTTGTTTTGGAGCAGTTTCTGCATAAATGTAACCGGTATCTGTTACAGGATTCCTTACAATTGCACCGCCACTAAAATTATCTATAGTTAACATTTTTCTGTTTAGGTTTAACCGTCCTCTATTCAACGTCATGACACCGGTATATCTCAAGGAGTCCAGCATTTTAACTTCACTTGTATTATTTAGAGAATTTACCACAAAATTAAATAGCGAATTACCGCCACTTCTTATTTGCTGTATTCCTGCGCCCATAAATCTAACAGTACCGCCTCTAGGAACAAATGTACCACCATTAACTGCTGCAAAAATACTGTTGGTATCTATCACATTTATTCTGCTATTGTTTGCAGTAACATCAATAGTACCTCCATCAATTAACAATTCATTCTTAACATTAATTTCATGATTAATATTTAAAGTAGAATATGCCTGACCTGTTTGCTTGAAAATGGAAATATTATTAAAAGTCTGAATGGTTACAGGTGAACGATAATTTTTTGTTGATTCTCCTGTAAAAACAACGGTGCCTTCGCCTGCATTAAAAGTAGCAGCAGCACTGGCTCCCACATCGAAATTAAAATCTCCCCATAAATACATATTATAATGTGTATTGTTATTTGTTACAGATAACACAGTGTTATTACTACCAGTTCCTGTTAATATAAGGTGACCTTTAACAACAATATCACTTGTCAGTACTCTACTATTATTTCCTTCAATACGTAGATGTTTGTAAGTATTGTCCATTACTAATTGTTTAGAAGTTCCCTGATAATAAACAGTACCAAAAAACACCTTAGGTCCAAAACCGCTGATTGCATGAACCGTGTCATTACTAAAGTAAACTCTTACACTGTTTTCATCTCTATCTCCCATACTGAACGTAGTTGTACCAGAAACATTTCTAATGTTATGCCTCAAATTTAATCGGAAGGTTGCAGTTCCCACATTATAATTTGGCGCAATTTTAAGTTCCCCATAGTTCATAATAACATCATTTGCCGTTTCTATAACACCATTATAACTGGTATTCAGCAATTCCAATCTTTGAACATAAACAGGTTTATTGGGTATAGCAGAGCCTATAGTTAAAACTTTAGAGCTTCCAGTATTTCCTGCATTTGCTAATACCCATCTGTAATTAAACGAACGTATTCTCTGTGACTCGAATTCAGAGTTATAAATTCCATTCCACATCGTATCGCCATTATTAAAAATAACACCTCCATCTGACACATTGAATCTAGTATTAAATGTATCAAGTTCAATATTAAAATGGTTAGCATCATCAGCACCTGCAAATCCAACCCATGCAAAAGCTTCAAGATTAAATTGTCCAACATTTTCGTCAATAAACAACTTATATGTGTACACAGTGTCAAAGTTATTTACTGTTAAATTGCCCAAAATATTAAGTTTATACACAGGGAATGTTCCGTATGTTTTATAGGAAGCTCCATTATCAATTTTAATTCGTGTATTTTTAATACTATTATTAGTCACAATTATTGATGCATTGGCACCTGTTAATATAATATCAACATCATCACTGCCTGTGAAATACAAAGGCCCAACAGCTCTGAGATCTTGCCCAATTATCAAAGTTTTGGGGTTTGAAATATCAGGTTTAAATTTCACCGATGCATTTAACCTAATATCAAGTGACTTGGTATAAGCATTAAGAAGTGAAGTAGGTGTTATATGAATAACCGGCATATTTGGCACTTTAGACCACACACCATTAATGGTTGCTGAATCATTTATGACCACATCAGTAGCAATATCAGGCAGCATATTACAACTCCAGTTTCCTAAGTTAAACCAGTTACTGTCAATAACACCAATCCAATAATTATCAATGGAACCTGAATTAACATGTTCTATAGTTCCAGTACCGCCGTTGCTACCTCCGGTTCCTCCGTTTACACTTAAAGATGAAGGATTGATATTATTAATAAAGCAAGGGTTTCTTTGAATAATAATACGGCCACCGCCACCGCCACCACCTCTTGAACCATTTGAACCTGTGTAACCATAATATCCATCGCATGATACAGAACCACTTGTTGTTCCTCCAAGACCACCATCGCCTCCGTTTGCACTTATACTTCCAGTGAATTCCATGATGCCATTAGCTGATACCAAAACACCGCCGCCTGATCCACCACCGGCACCACCGCCTCCACCGCCACTTCCGACGTAGGTATATTCATCACATCCTGATGACATATCAGAGCAACATCTGTCTCCCCTACCACCGGTACCACCGGCTCCGCCGGCATATCCGGACATTCCATTTGCTGTAATATTGCCAGGAATATTCACGTCAAAAGTTGCATAAAGTTTTACTGAACCACCACCAGATCCACCATAATTAAAATAAGAACCACCAGAAATACCCATACCTTTACCACCACCACCGGCACCGGCTCCACCGGCACCCCATCTAATACTGTCGGGTAATGTTGCATAACCATGAGACAAACCACCAGTGCCACCGGATCCGCCCAATCCTCTGAAAAGAGGATTACCGGGAGTAGCTTCGTTGGTATTTGCATTGCCACCGTTTCCACCGTTTCCACCGGTTCCACCGGAACCCCCATAGCCGCCTCCGCCGCCGCCACCGCCGCCACCGGCACCACCTACAGCTCCGGCTTCATCGCCAAAAGTATTACAGAATTGGTCACTTCCAAAACCACTTCCTCCATCAGCTCCGGGTCTTCCGGCTGAATTTGGCCAATTTTCATAGGGAACATATCCGCCCTCTCCACCATAAGTTCTGATTCCTGTACTCGAGTTCTTATCACAATAGTCTAATCCAACACATGTTAAACCGGAATCCCCGTAAATCAACCAACCTTGATATGGATCATACCATCCGCCTCTTGAACATGTACCACCGTAACCTCCACCCGAATAATAATCACCTGAACCATTTGCAACAATATCTCCCTGAATTCTAATATTTCTTGCATGTACTACAAGTTCTCTACAAGCCTGACGTACAGTAATAACAACACCAGGAGGCACTATAAAGTCTCCTGTACAGGTATAAACACCACCCATAAGTGAATTACTTAATATAGTGGTATCACCCGTTACAAATATATTGTCACAACTAAAGAAATACCTATGAGCTAAGCTAAATATACCTCCACTACCTGAACCAGCAGAAACTTTTACATAATAAATACCATTTGCATCACATACATAGGAAACAAAAGTACTTGGCCCTGCAACAACAGTACCTGCAGAATTCAACACTTCAATATTTCTATTTCCATATGAATTAAATTGCCCATCAGTTCTGAAATAATAGGTAACATCCTTTTCCATTGTCAGGTAATAATAGAAAACAGAGTTTGCATTTGGAAGATTGAAAATAGGTTCAACAATATAATTATCAATAGGAGAAATTTCCTTTTTTCTGTAATATTGGAACGTGACATTATCATATCCGCATTGATTTGTGCCTTCAACCGACCATTGATAAAAATTAGCTGTTGGGAGGGAACTGCCTGTTGTACCGGGTCTGTTATAATAACCTGAAGAATCGGCAGGCACATTATAAGTTGTGGAACCCTCAACCGTTAAATCACAAACAACAGGATCATCACCCAAAGTTACCCATGAGAATGTATAATTACCATTTGAAGCAAGGTATTCGTAAGGAGATGGATTGGTTAATGAAACGATAAGTTCTGATTTTACAAAGATATAAGCTGCATCTGTAGTATCAGCAGGGTCACAAGAACCGGAAATTACAGCTCTGTAAGCAGAACCATCAAGCTCAACCTCAACAGGATTAATTGTTAATTGACTCGTTGTTGATCCAGTATAAGATAATGTATCAATTAAATTTGTCCATACAGCTCCTGTATCATCTAACAACTGTTGCCACTGATAGGTTATAGTACCATAACCCGTACCAAGCGCACTAAACACAGCTGGTGTAACACCGGCACAAACAGTATCAATTGTTGTAGGATGCAGTAATACACTTGGAGGGCTTCCAATATATAAAACTGCATATGCAGAGAAGATGTTTGGAGGACATTGACCTCCAATTTCTACCCTGTACATATATTCGTGCATACTGGAATTTACATTCTCAACAGTAAGAGAATTTGTATTTGTTCCGGAATATGATCCGGGAACATCATTTAGACTGGTCCAGCTAAAGCCCGAATCATCACTTTCAAACCATTTGTAATAGTTAATACCCTGACCTCCTACTACTATTGAAAATCCTGCATCTAAGCCTTCACAGCTTGTTGTATCATGAGGTTGAGTAATAATATAAGGTTTTAACATAACTGAAAGTACTGCCACATCAGATTGGGCAACATAGGGTTGGCAGATACTGTTTACAATACATCTGTATTTATAGTTATTATGAGCAATACTAACATTAGTTGCTTCGAGAGTATCATTGTCGAAATTATTGTAAACAGGATGATTACCTCCAAGAGATAATGTTATGTTTTCCCATGAACTTCCGGTGTTTACCTGCCATTGGTATGATAGGAAACCACCACTAGCCTCTATACCAAGAATTAAGTTATCATCTTCACAAACAAATGCTGTATCGACAGGTTGTGTTATAACCTGTGGTCCTGAATTCACCCATAAAATTGCTTTTTCAGAGTATGCATCGGGAGGAGAACAATCTCCGGTTATTTTACACCTGTACCAATAATTACTCATTGAAGTACTCACACCCGTAAGCAAAAGTTCATCAGTCGAAGCTCCTGAATAAACACCTCCATCCTGAACTTCAAGCCATGAATTTCCAAAACCGTCAGTACATACTTCCCATTGATAAATAAGATTACCATATCCACCGGCTTCAGTAGTGAAAGTTGCATTTCCATTATCGCATACGACAGTATCTGTTGGATCTGAAATTATAAATGGAGCGAGAAGAATTTTTAATGCTGCTGCTTCAGAAATTGTTGGTAATGCAGAGCACGTACCTCCAATTACAACTCTAAATGAGTCGTTGTGCATTAAAGCAGTAACCGGTGAAATATTAAGAACATCGTTGGAACTACCTGTATAAGGAGGAACGTCATTAAGATTGACCCATATACCAGTTGATGTTGGTTTAATCTGCCATTGATACTGCAATCCAAATCCTGTTGCAATAACATTAAACATTGCAGTTGTGCCTTCACAAACTTCACTTTCTATAGGGTCTTGTGTGATTACCGGCGAAGTTAAAATAGTTAATACAGCATGATTAGAATAAGCTTCCGGTGGTGAGCAGTTGCCATTAACAACGCACCTATACCAATTTGCCTGTAAAGTAACATCAGCACCTGTAATAATTAATGTATCATTTGTTACAGTAGAGTAAAATCCTGTATTTGTTAAATTTGTCCAGTTAACACCCTGATCATCACTGACCTGCCATTGATAAGTTAACACACCATATCCATTAGCAACAATTCCGAATGCCACATTGCTATTTTCACAAACAGAACTATCAGAAGGATGTGTAACAATAAACGGATCAGAAAGTACATTTAATGTACATGGATCAGATGGGATATTTCCCACAGTACAACTATCACCAATAACAACTCTGTAAATAAAATCATCCATTGACATGTTAACAGCACTGATAGTCATATTATTAGTTGTAACATTTGAATAGTTGCCTGTATCTAATAGATTAACGAAGTCAACACCATCATAAAACTGCCATTGGTATGTTACACCACCACCAACAGCAACTGTAACAAAGTCAGCTGAAGAGCCTTCGCAAACATTCTGATCCAGCGGTTGAGATGTTATGGCCAAAGCCGGTTCTACATAAAGAAAAGCAGAACTTGAAACAGCTGGAGGCTCACAAGTACCCGATGCAATAGCAATATATTCATACAAACCACTTGCAGAAACGCCACTTACATTAAGATTTGAACTATTTTGACCGGTATAGATTGATCCTATTGGAGATCCATCAGAAACATCTTCCCACACCCCACCATTATTATATTGCCATTGATAGCCTATGGTGCCATATCCGGATGCTAACACATTGAAATCACCCGAACCACCGGCACAAATTGTATCATTTGCAGGATTGATAATAAAGTAGGGTGGGTTATTTATATTTAACTGAACTATATCAGACACAACTGAATCTGGTAAGCAATTGCCATAAACGATAACCCTATAATTGCTATTATCCAAGAATAGGAAAGCAGGACTTACAGATAATGTACTTGTATTTACACCTGTGAAAGGGCTATTATCAGACAGATTTTCCCAAACACCTGTAGTATCAATCTGCCATTGATAAGTAAGTGATGATCCTACGGCAAAAACTACAAAATCAGCTTGTAAATCTTGGCATACAGCCTGATCTTCCGGTTGAACTGTAATATCAGTTGAAGGTAGTACAACCAAAGATGCTATTTCAGATGTTACACTTGGGTCGCAATCACCTGTAACTATAACACGATATTGATGTGCTCCACTTACGGATACACCACTTATATTTAATGTGTCATCATTTGCACCTGTATAGGAAGCGCCTAACGGAGCATCATTTACTACGTCCTCCCAAACACTGCTGTTATTAAATTGCCATTGATAATTTAATGTACCACTACCACTTGCAACAATACCAATCAAACCATTTCCTAAAGGACAAATAGTGTCATTTAAAGGCTGAATAGTAACAACCGGAGCAGGATTAATATATAAAACAGCAACATCAGATGTATCTCCGAAAGGTGTACAAGTTCCTGTTACTACAACTCTGTATTCTTGTTCATTCATGAGGAGAGTCGTAGGATAAATTGTTAGTATTGATGTAGTTTCTCCTGTATATGGTGCACCGGATGGTACATTTTCCCATGAAACTCCATTCTTATATTGCCATTTATAAGTCAAATTAGTACCTAATGCAGTAACTTCGAAGTTTGCCTGAAGACCCTGACATACTGTATCATTAATTGGTTGAACAGAGACAGAAGTATAATTCATTACATAAAGACTAACGACAGATGATAATGAAGGAGGATCACAGTCACCACTTACTTCACATCTGTATTCATGAGTGCCTACTACCGAAATACCACTTATAGAAACAGTATCATTATCGGCATTTGTATATATCGCACCTAATGGAGAGCCATCAATTACATTATTCCATGTGCCCCCATTGTTGTACTGCCATTGATATGTTAAGGTACCAGTACCGCCGGCTTCTATTCCAAAAGCTCCAGTGCCTAACGGACAGATAGTATCATTTATAGCTTGAACATCAATTGATGGTGCAGGATTTATGTATAATACCACAACATCTGATGTGTCGGCAAATGGTGTACAGAAACCGGTTACAACAACCCTATACTCTTGACCATCAAGACTTATAGAAGCCGGATCAATAATCAAAACACTGCTTGTTTCTCCGGAATAGGGTATTCCTGTAGGAACATCTTCCCAAGTGCCACTGTTATTATACTGCCACTTATATGCTAAATCTGTTCCCTGCGCAGTTACTTCAAAAGTGGCGACTAAATCTTGGCATACCGTATCATTAACTGGCTGAACAATTATTGAAGTGTAATCCTTTACTACAAGATATGCTGAATTGGACTCAGATGGAGGATCGCAATCTCCAAATACAATACATTTATACTCGTGTGAGCCAACAACAGATACACTACTTATTGTTAGTTCATCAGTTAGACCACCACTGTATGATGCACCTGAAGGTGTACCATTAGAAACATTTACCCAGGAGCCGCTATTATTATACTGCCATTGATAGGTTAAACTACCGCTACCACTGGCTGAAATATTAAGATTTCCAGTTCCCAATGGACAAATAGTATCATTTGCAGACTGAACTGTAACAATTGGAGCGGGTTTTACAATTAATTCAACCACAGAAGAAGTATCGGCAAAAGGTGTGCACAAACCTGTAACAACAACTCTGTACTCTTGACCATCAAGGCTTAAACTTGCTGAACTGAGGCTCAATGTTGTTGTGGTTTCTCCTGAATAAGGTGTAGAAGATGGAACATCAGCCCATGTGCCTCCATTGTTGTACTGCCATCTATATGCTAAATCTGTTCCTTGTGCTGTTACTGCAAAGCTTGCAGGAAGATCCTGACAAACAGTATCATTGACCGGTTGAACCACAACAGCTGTATAATCTAATACAATTAGATGGGCCGGTGTTGAATTTACTGGAGGATCACAATCTCCTGTAACAATACATCTGTACATATATGAACTGGAAACTGAAACACTACTTATAGTCAGCTCATCAGTATCATCTCCTGTATAGGTTGCTCCGGTTGGAGTTGAATTTGCTACATTCTCCCACAAACCACTGTTACTATACTGCCACTGATATTCTAAAGTACCACTACCACTTGCTGTTATACTCATGGTGCCCAATCCTAATGGACAAATGGTATCATTGACAGGTTGAATATCAACTACAGGAGCAGGGTTAACAGTAAGTTCAACAACTGCAGAGGTGTCTGAATATGGCGTACATAAGCCATAAACAACAACTCTGTAATCCTGTCCGTCCAAACTAAGGGATGCAGGATCTATACTCAGTATTGAGGTTGTTGCTCCCGAATATGGGGATGAAGATGGCACATTGTTCCACAAGCCGCCACTTTCATATTGCCATTGATAACTTAAAGAGGTTCCTTCTGCTGTGACTTCAAAATTTGCTATCAAATCCTGGCATACACTGGCATCTGTTGGTTCTATAGTTATTGCCGTATAATCCAAAATCACAACTTGAGCACTATTGGATAGCGTTGGAGGATCACAATCACCATAAACTTCAATTCTATATTCATAGGTTCCTACAACTGAAATACCTGAAATTGTTATGGTATCGCTTGTTGCATTAGTATAAGATGCACCTGTTGGTGTACCATTGGCGACATTCACCCAGATACCTCCATTGTTATACTGCCACTGATAAGTCAAAGTTCCTGTTCCGCTGGCTTCGATGCCAAGGTAAGCGGTACCTAACGGACAAATGGTATCATTAACTGCCTGTACATCTACTTCTGGCGCAGGATTTATATGTAGCACTACAACATCTGAAGTATCTGCAAATGGTGTACATAAACCCGTTACGACAACCCTGTATTCCTGTCCATCAAGACTTAATAAGGCCGGATTGACACTTAAAACAGAACTTGTTTCACCGGAATAGGGTGATCCTGTCGGAACATTTAACCATGTACCACTGTTATTGTATTGCCACTTATAGGCTAAATCTGTTCCTTGTGCAGTTACCTCGAATGTTGCTGTCAAATCCTGACATACTGTATCATTTTCTGGTTGTACACTTATGGTTGTGTAATCTCTCACTACCAGATATGCTGAATTGGATTCTGTAGGAGGATCACAATCTCCTATGACTATACACTTATATTCATGTGTACCTGCAACTGAAACACTATTAATTGTTATTCCATTCGTTAGCGCACCACTGTATGATGCTCCTGCAGGTGTGCCATTAGAAACATTTACCCAGGAGCCGCTATTATTATACTGCCATTGATAGGCTAAACTTCCGCTGCCGCTGGCGGTAATTTCCAAAGTTCCGCTTCCTAATGGACAGATGGTATCATTCACAGCCTGTACATTTACAACAGGCGCAGGTTTTACTGTTAATTCAACCACTGTTGATGTGTCGGCAAATGGAGTACATAATCCCGTTACTACAACCCTGTATTCTTGACCATCAAGACTTAAACTTGCTGAACTGAGGCTCAATGTTGTTGTGGTTTCTCCTGAATAAGGTGTAGAAGATGGAACATCAGCCCATGTGCCTCCATTGTTGTACTGCCATCTATATGCTAAATCTGTTCCTTGTGCTGTTACTGCAAAGCTTGCAGGAAGATCCTGACAAACAGTATCATTGACCGGTTGAACCACAACAGCTGTATAATCTAATACAATTAGATGGGCCGGTGTTGAATTTACTGGAGGATCACAATCTCCTGTAACAATACATCTGTACATATATGAACTGGAAACTGAAACACTACTTATAGTCAGCTCATCAGTATCATCTCCTGTATAGGTTGCTCCGGTTGGAGTTGAATTTGCTACATTCTCCCACAAACCACTGTTACTATACTGCCACTGATATTCTAAAGTACCACTACCACTTGCTGTTATACTCATGGTGCCCAATCCTAATGGACAAATGGTATCATTGACAGGTTGAATATCAACTACAGGAGCAGGGTTAACAGTAAGTTCAACAACTGCAGAGGTGTCTGAATATGGCGTACATAAGCCATAAACAACAACTCTGTAATCCTGTCCGTCCAAACTAAGGGATGCAGGATCTATACTCAGTATTGAGGTTGTTGCTCCCGAATATGGGGATGAAGATGGCACATTGTTCCACAAGCCGCCACTTTCATATTGCCATTGATAACTTAAAGAGGTTCCTTCTGCTGTGACTTCAAAATTTGCTATCAAATCCTGGCATACACTGGCATCTGTTGGTTCTATAGTTATTGCCGTATAATCCAAAATCACAACTTGAGCACTATTGGATAGCGTTGGAGGATCACAATCACCATAAACTTCAATTCTATATTCATAGGTTCCTACAACTGAAATACCTGAAATTGTTATGGTATCGCTTGTTGCATTAGTATAAGATGCACCTGTTGGTGTACCATTGGCGACATTCACCCAGATACCTCCATTGTTATACTGCCACTGATAAGTCAAAGTTCCTGTTCCGCTGGCTTCGATGCCAAGGTAAGCGGTACCTAACGGACAAATGGTATCATTAACTGCCTGTACATCTACTTCTGGCGCAGGATTTATATGTAGCACTACAACATCTGAAGTATCTGCAAATGGTGTACATAAACCCGTTACGACAACCCTGTATTCCTGTCCATCAAGACTTAATAAGGCCGGATTGACACTTAAAACAGAACTTGTTTCACCGGAATAGGGTGATCCTGTCGGAACATTTAACCATGTACCACTGTTATTGTATTGCCACTTATAGGCTAAATCTGTTCCTTGTGCAGTTACCTCGAATGTTGCTGTCAAATCCTGACATACTGTATCATTTTCTGGTTGTACACTTATGGTTGTGTAATCTCTCACTACCAGATATGCTGAATTGGATTCTGTAGGAGGATCACAATCTCCTATGACTATACACTTATATTCATGTGTACCTGCAACTGAAACACTATTAATTGTTATTCCATTCGTTAGCGCACCACTGTATGATGCTCCTGCAGGTGTGCCATTAGAAACATTTACCCAGGAGCCGCTATTATTATACTGCCATTGATAGGCTAAACTTCCGCTGCCGCTGGCGGTAATTTCCAAAGTTCCGCTTCCTAATGGACAGATGGTATCATTCACAGCCTGTACATTTACAACAGGCGCAGGTTTTACTGTTAATTCAACCACTGTTGATGTGTCGGCAAATGGAGTACATAATCCCGTTACTACAACCCTGTATTCTTGACCATCAAGACTTAAACTTGCTGAACTGAGATTCAATGTTGTCGTGGTTTCTCCTGAATAAGGTACTGCTGATGGAACATTTTCCCAGCTACCTCCATTATTGTACTGCCATCTGTAAGCTAAACCTGTTCCTTGTGCTGTTACTGCAAAGCTTGCAGGAAGATCCTGACAAACAGTATCATTAACCGGGTGAACTGTTATTTCTGTATAATCTAATACTACCAAAAGCGCTTGATTTGAATTTACTGGAGGATTACAATCTCCGGTAACAGCACATCTATATGCATAAGGACCTGAAACAGAAATGCCATTAATTGACAATTCATCAGTATCATCTCCTGTATAGGTTGCTCCAGCAGGCGTTGCATTAATTACATTTTCCCAAGTACCACCGTTATTATACTGCCATTGATATTCTAAAGTACCACTACCACTTGCTGTTATACTCATGGTGCCCAATCCTAATGGACAAATGGTATCATTGACAGGTTGAATATCAACTACAGGAGCAGGGTTAACAGTAAGTTCAACAACAACAGAGGTGTCTGAATATGGCGTACATAAGCCATAAACAACAACTCTGTAATCTTGACCATTCAAACCAAGAGATGCAGGATTAACACTTAAAGTAGAAGTTGTTACTCCAGAGTAAGGAGATGAAGAAGGAACATTGACCCATAAACCACCGTTTTCATATTGCCATTGATAACTTAATGCTGTTCCTTCTGCAGTGACTTCAAAATTTGCTATCAGATCTTGACATAAAATAGCATCTATTGGTTCTGTGGTTATTGCTGTATAATCCAAAATCACAACTTGAGCACTGTTGGATAAGGTCGGAGGATCACAATCACCATAAACTTCAATTCTGTATTCATAAGTTTCTACAACAGAAATACCTGAAATAGTTATTGTATCACTTGTTGCATTAGTATAAGATGCACCTGTTGGTGTACCATTAGCAACATTTTCCCAAGTACCTCCATTGTTGTACTGCCATTGATATGTTAAAGAACCGGTGCCACTTGCATCTACACCTAAATAAGCAGTGCCTAAGGGGCAAATAGTGTCATTTATAGCCTGAACATCTACTACAGGAGCCGGGTTTACATGTAGTACAACAACATCTGAAGTATCACCAAAAGGCGTACATAAACCTGTAACTACAACTCTGTATTCTTGTCCGTCAAGGCTTAATGTTGCTGGATTAATTGTCAAAAGAGTACTTGTTTCGCCTGTATAAGGTGCTCCTGAAGGAATATCCTCCCAACTGCCACTGTTGTTGTACTGCCATTTATATGCTAAGTCAGTTCCTTGAGCTGTTACTTCAAATGTAGCAATCAGATCCTGACAAACAGTCTCATCAACAGGTTGTACACTTATAGCTGTATAATCAGTTACTAATAAGAATGCAGACGAAGAAATAGTAGGAGGATCACAATCTCCCATAACAACGCATCTGTATTCATGTGCTACAGGGACCGTAATACCATAAATAGTTAAAGTATCATTTGTCGTATTTGTATAAGTAGCACCTGATGGTGTTCCATTTGAAACATTTCCCCATGATCCACTGTCATTGTACTGCCATTGATAAGTGAGTGTTCCACTACCACTAGCTTCAATACCAATAAATCCGGTTCCTAAAGGACAAATGGTATCATTTACCGGTTGTACATCAACAACAGGTGCAGGCTCAACGATTAAAGTGACAACTTGAGAGGTATCAGCATATGGGGTACAATTCCCTGTAACTACTGCCCTATATTCAAATCCATTCATGCTTAAAGCAGCAGGGGTTATATTGAGTTCAGGTGAATTAACACCAATATATGGAACAGCATTTGGAACATCTTCCCATGTGCCGGCATTATTAATCTGCCATTGATAAGTTAAATTGGTTCCCTGTGCATGTATCTCAAAAGTAGCCATCAAATCCTGACATACTGTATCATTTTCAGCTTGAACAACTACCTCTGTATAATCTAAAACTGTAATTTCAGCCGATGCAGAATAAGCAGGAGGATTACAATCGCCACTAACAAGGCAAACGAATTGATAAACCCCTGGAATAGATATACCACTGACATTTAACTGGTTAAGTGTTGCGCCTGTATAAGTAGCACCTGAAGGTGTTCCATTAGCCACATTTTCCCATGAACCACTATTATTATATTGCCATTGATAATTCAAACTACCATATCCGGTTGCTGTAACTTCAAGGTTTGTATTAGAGAGTGGACAAATAATATCATCAACAGGATCTTGTGTTACAATTGGAGCATTATCTACAGACAATATAGCAGTTGCTGAGGTATCTTTGGGATTACATGTTCCTGAAACAATAACCCTATATTGATAATTATCCATACCAAGGGTTACATTGCTGATATCAAGTAAGTTTGTATTGGTTCCACTGTATGTTGCATTATTGCTTAAATCACCCCAACCTGATCCTGTATTAAGTTGCCATTGATAGGATAAATTATAACCTGTTGCTGCAACACTGAAACTTGTAGGTGCATTTTCGCATGTGTTGTGAGATTGTGGTTGAGTTACAATAGCCGGTGCAGTTAATACTGTAAGAGTAGCAGCGTCAGAAGTTTCGGGAGGTGTACAGGTACCGGATACAACACATCTGTACATATAGCTATCCATATTTGCGATAGCCCCTGTTATATGTAATGTTGAGGTTAAAACATCACTGTAATAACCACCATTAGAGATATTTCCCCATGCACCACCACCATTAGTGCTTAGTTGCCACTGGTAACCTAATGTACCGTACCCTGAGGCTGTTATACTGAATGAAGCATTTGTATTTTCACAAATAGTGCTGTCAACAGGGTTAACACTTACAGTAGGAGCCGGATTAACAGTTAAAGTAGCGGCACTTGATAAATCATTCGGAGAACAAGTTCCTAAAACCAAAGCTCTGTACTGATAAGCATTCATTGTCAACTCAACAGGATCAATACTTAATGTTGCTGTAGTTACATCATCATAAGAGCCACTATTTGATAAATTACTCCAACTGGAACTACCAGTAGTACTGATTTGCCATTGATAAGTAAGGCCTGAGCCGGTAGCACCGACTGTAAATGTAGTAGCATCGTTTTCACAAATACTGTGAGACACAGGATCCAACGTTACTACAGGAGCAGGTAATACTGTTAATAGAGCCCCAGATGAGACCAATGCTGGGTCGCAATCACCACTTACTTCACAACGATAAAGATAAGTGTTCATTGAGAGAGGAGCCCCGGTTATATTCATTGTATTTGTTGTAACATTACTATAATAACCACCATTACTTATATTACTCCAAACAGTTCCACCGTTTGTACTTAATTGCCATTGATAACCGAGAGTACCATAACCAGAAGCTGTCACACTGAAAGATACATTTGTGTTTTCACAAATTGTGCTATCTAAAGGATTAACACTTACTGTAGGTGCGGGATTAACAGTTAATGTAGCGGCAGCAGAAGTGTCATCTGGTGCACAAGTTCCCATCACAAGAACCCTGTATTTGTAATTATTCATTCCTAACAAAACAGGATTAATGCCCATGGTTGCGGTTGTAACATCGGTATAGGATCCACTGTTAGAAAGGTTATTCCACGATGAGCCTCCATTGGTACTTATTTGCCATTGGAAGTTGAGCCCTACACCTGAAGCAACAACTGTAAAGTTTGTTGAAGCATTCTCACAAGCATTGTGTGAAATTGGATCTGTAATTACTACCGGAGCATTTTGAACAGTTAATGTTGCTGCTTCCGAAATATCAGCAGGCAAACAATTAGCAAATACTAGACAACGGAACTTATAACCGTCAAGACTGTCATGTGCATTGGTTATGTTCATTGTTGAATTATCAATATTAGTATAAGGACCTAAATTAAGTATATTGATAAATGTAGAACCACCATCTGAGCTGGATTGCCATTGGTATTCAAGAGCTCCGTAACCTGTAGCAGAAACTGAAAAACTTGCATTATTGTTTTCACAGATAGTACTATCTTCAGGGTGTGTAATCACAACAGGAGCAGCATGAACAGTTAATACTGCTGCATCTGAGGTTTCGGAAGGAGAACAAGTTCCTGTAACAACAACCCTGTATTGGTTATCATCCATTGTTAATTCCAGAGGATTAATGGATAATGTAGTTGTATTCACATTACTGTAGGAACCACTGTTAGAAAGATTTGACCAAGCTAAACCACCGTTGACACTGACTTGCCATTGATAATTAAGACCGGCTCCGGTTGCAGTAACTGTGAAATCAATCCAAGAATTCTCACAAGCTTCATCACTTATTGGATCTACTGTTATTACAGGTGCCGTTAAGACCGTTAGTAAGGCACTATTTGTAAGTATTTCCGGATCACAATCACCACTTACTTCACAACGATATCTATATCCATTCATACCTGCTGTAGCTGTTGTAATATTCATAGTATTAGTTGTAACATTACTGTAAACACCCACATTTGTAAGGTTAATCCAGTTTGTACCACCATCTGTGCTCAATTGCCACTGATAACCTAAAGTACCCTGACCAGAAGCAGATACACTGAAGGATGCATTAGTATTTTCGCATATCACACTATCTGATGGATTGCTACTTATTGTCGGTGCAGCATAAACCGTAAGTAGTGCAGCTGCTGAATTAGTAGCAGGGCTGCATGTACCCATCACATGTGCCCTATATTTATATCCATTCATAGATAAAGACACTGGATTAATAGTAAGTTCAGTTGTAGTAGCATTGAAATAGGGCGCGCCATTGATTACATTAGTCCAAGTTGAGCCTCCATTAGTACTTACTTGCCACCTGTAGGTCAATCCCGGTCCTGTTGCAATAACATTAAAATTAGCAGTTAAGCCTTCGCAAATATTTAAATCATCCGGTTCATCTGAAACAGCGGGAGAAGGTTCAACAGTTAAGATAGCATAATCAGATAACAAAGGTGGCTGACAGCTTCCTGTTACAAGCACCCTATATCTATAATCGTTATTACCTGTAACGACAGAATTTACATCTAAAGAATCAGTTGTCCAGTTAGCATAAGTAGGGTTACTGCCTGCTGTAGTAATATTGTTAAACGAGCTTCCACCATCAGTGCTTACCTGCCATTGATATGTTAATGTTCCATATCCGGATGCAGCAACTCCAAATGTTGTGTTCGTACTTACACAAATAGTTGAATGAATCGGCTGATCAGTTATTACAGGAGCAGGATTTACACTTAAAGTACCAGCATTTGATGTAGCAGCAGGTTCGCAAACACCTGACACATGACATCTGTATTTATACCCATCATTAGATAAAACAACTCCCGTTAAATAGAGGGTATCTTCATCAAAACTGCCGTATTCAGGGTCTGACCCACTGGTTGTAATATTACTCCAAGAACCTCCATCATCGGTTGAAACTTGCCATTGATAAGTAAATGAAGCTGATCCATAACCTGAAGCAGAAATACCAAATGAAGTATTGGTGTTTTCACAAACAGAAGGGTTAGCCGGTTGTCCGGTAATATCCGGAGCCTCATGAACAGTAAGAATGGCTTCATTTGAAGTAGCAGATTGGGCAGTACAAGTTGTACTGCTTGCAACACACCTGTATTTGTAACCATTATTTGCATTCTGCACACCGGTTAAATCTAATGTGGATGTTGTCCAGTTTGCATAAGTAGGATTGGAACCTGCAGTAGTAATATTAGACCATGAGCTTCCATTATGAACCTGCCATTGATAATTAATAGTTGCTTGTCCACTTGCAGTAACAGAAAACGCAGTATCAGTACCCTCACAAATTCCAACATCCTGAGGATGTGCAGTAAAGTAAGGTAACAAGTTTAGAGTCACGGCATAATTTGGAGAAGAAGCACCATCTCCGCAATCATTGGTTGCATAAACGGAGATGTTTCCTGAAACTGCCGAAGTAGAGAAATTAACTGTAATACTGTTAGTACCATCTCCGCTTGCTATAGTTGCTCCTGTTGGCAATGTCCAAACATAAGAAACAGCATTGGTTACAGCACTTATGGAATAGCTTACGCCATTCTGTCCCTGGCAAACCGTTGCTGTTCCTGTTATATTACCGGCAGCATCAGGTAAAGGTAAAGTACTGATATTATAAGTATTGGCCATTTGAATAGTACAATTTGTAGTTGTATTATAACCAATTGCATAGTATAAACCTCCTCCTGTTTGGAAGCCAAAGCTTATGGAATCTCCATCACCGGCAACAGTTGCTACGGTTGATCCACCATAAATCAAAGCATAAGTTATTCCGTTATCACTGTCATCCAAATATAATGTCTGGCTGGGATCGCACTGTGCTCCAGTACCGGATAATCCATACGCATTAATTTCGTCATAAACAGATACCGTAATAGTATTGGAATATTTGGTTTCACCACAAGATTTAACTTCTCTTCTGTAACATATATTTTGTGTAAGAGCAGGTGCTTGATAAGTATTTGCGTTAGCACTTGATATATTTGACCAGCCACCTGAACAAGCTGCTTGATTTTGCCATTGGTAAGTATAAGTACCATTACCACCTGTAGGGCTTGCAACATTAGTAAACAATGCTGGTGCTTCGTTATAACAAACAGATTGGGTTGTTCCGATTTGTCCGGCAGCAAGTTCATCATTAACGGTAACATGAAGCGATTGCTGAGATCGTATTTTGTTTACTTTTAATGTTGATGAAGTTGTAGTGTAAAGAGATACATCTGCCAATAAAGGAAGTGTTGGTGTCAAAGAACTTGTATATAAAAGTGTTGCATTCTTATAATATTTCACAACACCACCCACTACGGCAACTTTCAATGTATCACCGGTTGCATAGGCTCCGAATGAACCTTTGTTTGAACCGTTTTCATAAATTTGTACCACTGCACTTGAATTTAAATAAACAGCATACTTAATAGTTGTGTAATTAGCATCAGTATTAGACTGGCTTAAACCGAACATTCTTGCTCTGTTTGTTTCAGCTGCAACTGTATAAGCATAGCCACCTTCCCAAACTTTCTGAATGGATGCAGCGCCTGCATTCCACTGGCTATTTGTACCGGCATTTTTGGTTAAATCATAGCTTTTGACTTTCCTTATAGTAATATTATCAATACCAACACCATTGCCACTTGCAGCACTGAGTGTTTCCAGTTTGATAAGAATCTGATTACCTGAGTACCCAGAGATATCAAATCCCTGCATATTTAGTAAACTGGTATTAACAGGAACTCTTGTTCCTAATACAGTCCATGAAGAACCATTATTTGTTGAGATAGAAACAGTTATTGTATTATACACACCTACAGAGCCGTAAGTTCTAGCTTGGAAGTATAGTTCCTTCTGTTCATTTTCAGCAAATGTCAATGTTGGTGTAATAACAGATGCAGTATTAACAGTCATTGAGAAATAATCGTTACCTGATGCATTTCTTTGGGTACAGTTATTATGTATCCAGTTTGAGAAAGAAGTCATAAGACCTGTATGTGCAGGGGTAATAGTATCAACTGCTTTTGTAGCTGCAGTATTGACCATATCTGTCCATAAAATATTTCCTTCTGCACCTGTACATACCGGACCTAAACCATCTGACGTTGCACATCTTCTGAAATAAGAGGATGATGTAAGTGCAGAAGAAGTATAGGTCAAATTTATTGCACCACTGATATTAGACCAGCTTATATTATCAGCTGAAGACTGCCACTGATAGCTATATGTACCGTTTCCGCCAGTTGGTAATGCAACATTTGTAAACTGAGCAGGAGCTGCATTGTAGCAGATAGTTTGCTCAGCAGCAATAGCACCTGCAGTAAGCGGAGCTTTAACAGTAATATGTATTTCATTTGAATAAAGAGTACCGCAAGTGTTGGTAACTTTTCTTCGGTAACAAGTAGTTTCGTAAAGTGCTCCTGGAGAATAAGTGGTTGAAGTTGAACCGGAGATATCTAACCATGAATTTAAACAACCCACGTCACGTTGCCACTGATAAGTGTAACTACCTACACCACCGGATGCTGAAGAAGTACTTGATAGAGTCTGTGCATTTGCGCCATAATCAATTGTCTGATCAGCTGCAACTACACCTGGATTTAACACGGTGTTTACAGTAACTGTAACGGTATTTGTTCCAACAGTACCACAACTACCCGACGTTACAAGGCGTTTATAGCATGTGTTTTGGGTTAATGCAGGAGCCTGATAAGTAGCTGCATTTGCACCTATTATATCAGACCAGTTTCCAGTACATCCCACATCTATTTGCCATTGATATGAATAGGGGTCTGAATCCTTTATACAACGAACTGAATAACCTTCATTTTTTTCTGTCCAAGTATCTATATATTCAATACTTTCAGTAATATGATTAAGTCGTCTATACCAAGCATTAAGCGAACTATACTCAGTAGCAGTCCAGAACCTTGCTTGTGTGTTTAGTGATGAAAAAGCTCCATTGGTGGCACGTCTTCCTGCAGGTAAAGCAGTAAATCCACTTACGTTTGTTGCTCCTGTATTAGGACTATCCCAGTGAACAGTTCCTGTTTCCTTTAGTTTTCCACCGGTAATGGCCTCACCTCCTAAATATGTGGCTAGAGTTGTCCATTCAGCACCCGTAGGCACATGCCATCCCGCCTGACATAATTTACCGGAATTTACTGCATACCAGTTATACAAAGCGCCATATGTAGCAGAATACGTAACAGAATCATTGTTATACCATGCATAAGCACCAGATGTTCCTGAAAAATCGCTACCAATAGAAACTCCATCGTTATACCTTGCGTTACTCAGATTATTTTGCATCCAAGTCTGACTTCCGATGGTAACAGTATTGTAAGCATCAGAACTACCAACACCACCTGTTGGTAAAGATAAAGATTCAAATGGAGCCGGAGCAGTATTGTTACATATAGTTTGATCATAACCAATACTACCAGCAGTAAGATCTCCATAAACTACAACTTGTGCACTATTAGTACTGATACTACTACAACCACCTCCACCTGACGAAAGATGAGTTCTGTAATAAACAGAACTATATAGCACAGGTGTTGTATAAGTTGAGGTAGTTGCACCTCCAATATTAGTCCATGTAGCATTATCCGTTGAAGATTGCCACTGATAGCTAAGAGTAGGAGAACCACCTGTAGCTGTAACACTCATGCTGTGAGTTTCACCATAACAAATACTTGCACCTATAGGATGAACAGTAACAGAAGGTTGTTGACCAACTGTCCATGAATATTCTGTATAGCCAGAGGCATTACAACCGGATCCGGAACATGCCCTACGGATTCGGATATAATTTGTACCAGCCACTGCGGCAAAACTGGATACAGTTGTACTCCAAGATGAATATGCACCTCCAGTACTATGTTGATATTCATAATTACAAACACCTGTACCACCAGAGCTTCCTGTTGGATTTATAAGTGTAAGAGTCTGACCTGCACAAACATTTGAAACATCCGGTGATTTTGTAGCAGTAGGAGTTACAGGTTGAACTTCCACTGTCCATGAATATTGAGAAGTAGAAGACACATTACAAGCTGCACCACTACAATTTTTACGAATTTCGATTAAATTTATTCCTGCAACCGCTGCAAATGAAGATGGAGATGTTGACCAACTTGTCCACAAACCGCCATTATTTGTGCTGTGTCTGTATTCAATATTACAAGTACCAGTACCTCCACCATTATCGGTAACACCAGTTAAAGTAAGTGTTTGACCTTCACAAACAGAAGCAACATTTGGAGATTTAGTAGCAGTAGGTGTTGCAGGTTGTGCAACAACGGTCCAAGTGGCTACAGTATTCCATGCTGAAGTACTACATCCGGTACCGGCTGTACAACCCGACCTTCGAGCCTGAATGGTATTGGTACCAGTAACAGCAGTAAATGAAGGAACTGACGTTCCGGTTCCTGTATAGTTAGTACCATCTGTTGAATATTGATATTCAATTGAGCAGCCAACACCTGCATTACCACCACTGGCGGCACCGCTTAGAGTAAGTGTTGCACCTGAACAAACAGTTGCTACATCTGGTGATTTTGTAGCGGTATTAGGAGAAGATGGTTGTGCTACAACAGTCCATGAATAGGAGGATGATGATGAAACACTACAACCTGTACCTGTACATGATTTACGAATTTGAATCAAATTTGTTCCTGTTACAGCAGCAAAACTTGAAGGTGTTGCGGACCAGGATGTCCATGTACCGCCATTGTTTGTGCTATGTCGATATTCAATTGCACAAGTCCCTGTACCACCGCCATTATCCGTTACACCTGACAGAGATAAAGTAGTTCCAGAACATACAGTTCCCAGATTTGGTGATTTAGTTGCTGTTGGTGCAGCAGGCTGAGCAGTAACTGTCCATGAATATTCCGAATAGTTTGTTGTGTTACAACCTGAGCCTGAACAAACCCTACGGATTCGGATATAATTGGTTCCGACTACAGCTGCAAAACTTGAAACAGTAGTACTCCATGTTGTATATCCACTTCCAGTGTTATGTTGATACTCATAATTACATGTACCTGTGCCTCCTGTACTGCTAGGATTAATAAGTGTCAATGTTTGTCCAGCACAAACATCTGTAACAGCAGGGGATTTGGTAGCAGTTGGTACAGAAGGCTGATCCACAACTGTCCATGAATAGGATGAGCTTGAAGATACATTGCAACCTGCTCCAGAACATGTTTTTCTAATTTCAATTAGGTTAGTACCTGAAACAGATGTAAAACTTGAAGGAGTACCCGACCATGATGTCCAAGTTCCTCCATTATTAGTACTGTGACGATATTCAATACTGCAAGTACCAGTACCGCCGCCATTATCTGTAACACCTGAAAGAGTAAGTGTCTGACCGGCACAAACAGTAGCATCAACAGGTGATTTGGTAGCAGTAGGAGCTGCAGGTTGTGCAGAAACAGTCCATGAGTATTCATTATAAGTAGTAGTATTACAACCAGTACCATTACATACTCTTCGGATACGAATCAGATTTGACCCGGCTACAGCAGCAAAATTTGAAACAGTTGTTGACCAACTTGTCCAGTTAGTACCACCATTTGTACTGTGTTGGTATTCATAAGTACAAGTACCTGTGCCTCCTGTGCTTGTGGGATTAATCAGCGTCAACATTTGACCTGCACAAACATTTGTGACATCGGGTGATTTGGTAGCAGTTGGCACTGATGGTTGAGGTGTTACGTTCCATGAATACTGATTACTTGATGAAACAGTGCATCCGGAACCACTGCAAAGTTTACGTATTTCAATGAGATTTGTGCCTGCAACACCAGCAAAACTTGAAGGTGTTGTTGACCAGGCTGTCCAGTTAGCACCACCATTTGTGCTATGTCTGTATTCAATATTACATGTACCTGCACCACCTCCATTATCGGTAACACCTGTAAGAGTTAGTGTTTGACCGGCACAAACTGAAGCGTCAACAGGGGATTTTGTTGCAGTAGGTGCTGATGGTTGGACAACAACTGATAAAGTTGCTGAATTTGAGCTTGTTGGTGTTCCACAACCATAAGTCAATTCCACATTATAATTTCCTGCGCTTGCAAGTGTTACAGAGTTCAAATCAAGAGTTTTTCCACTACCTACAGTTGCTGCACCCTTTTTCCATGTATAAGTTGGTTCAATTACAAACTTATTATTGTTGCCGTCAAATCCTTGAACATTTGTCATGGCACCTTCTTTAACTTTATACCAAGAAGTTCCATTATCATGGCTTATAAGTATGTAATAATCCTTGTAGCATGTAGTACTTGTTCCTGATGCATACCTGCCATTATATATCCATATTTCGCTCAGTGGTTGAGGAGCACTGAATTCAACCCATTCAGGAGAAAAGAAAGGATTAACAGTATTATAGTTTTGCCAATTGGTGTTTGGAGATGTATTATTTTTTGGGGTAAGCCATTGATCTCCTGATGAATTAGCGGAATTGTAAACACCATCAAAAGCATTTGCAGCTCCATAAGACGCATAGTTACACAAATCGTCCGTATAAGTAGCAGAAGAGGCAGTAATACAAGAAAGTGCCTGCAAAGATCCGGCTGAATTGTATCCCAAAATTTCCTGAACACCGTGCCAACCAGTACCATGAGCAGAAGTAAAGACAACCCTGTAACGTTTAGTTCCAGAACCCATATCAGCCTGAGCACTATAGCTCACATTAGCACCCTCACAAACTGTTTGAGAAGAAGGACTGGGATGAGTTAAAACAGCAGTAGGCACAGAAGTTACAGTAACAATTCTAACCGGAGAAGTAGCCTGAGAACAACCGGTTCCACAACTTATGGTTACACATCGGTAGAAAGTTGTTTTTGTTACTCCTGAAGGTGTATAAGCAGAAGTTGTAGCACCTCCAATATTCGACCATGCGACACCATCGTTACTGCTTTGCCACTGATATCCGCAACCTGTTCCATTTGAAATAGTAGCTGTAAAACCAGTAACAGAACCACTTGCACAAATTGTCTGATTAGATCCTGTTAAAGTTATTGATGGTTGGGCAGCAACTGTCCAGGAATATTCAGTATAGTTTGAAGGATTACATCCGCTTCCCGAACAAGCCCTTCGTATGCGTATATAGTTAGTGCCTGTTACAGCAGCAAAACTGGAAACAGTAGTACTCCAAGCTGAATATCCACTTCCTGTATTATGTTGATACTCAAAATTGCAGGTTCCTGTACCACCTGTACCAGTCGGTGATGTCAATGTTAGTGTCTGACCGGAACACACATTTGTTACGGCAGGAGATTTTGTAGCCGTAGGCACAGAAGGTTGGGCAACTACTGACCATGAATACTGTGAAGTAAGGGAGTAAGTACATCCAGAACCGTTACAGTTCTTTCGGATTTCTATAAGGTTAGTTCCTACGACTGAAGTAAAACTAGAGGGAGTGGTTGACCATGCTGTCCAAGTACCGCCGTTATTTGTGCTATGTCTGTACTCAATATTGCAAGTACCAGTACCACCACCATTATCAGTTACACCGGTTAAAGTAAGGGTTTGTCCTGCACACACTACAGCGTCAACTGGAGACTTTGTAGCAGTAGGTGCATTGGGTTGCGCACTTACTGTCCAAGTTGCAACCGTATTCCATCCCGATGTTGTACAACCAGCTCCGGCAGTACAACCAGATCTGCGAGCCTGAATAGTGTTAGTTCCGGTAACAGCGGCAAAGGAAGGTACTGATGAACCTGTTCCTGTATAGTTTGTGCCATCAGTTGAATACTGGTATTCAATAGTACAACCCACACCTGCATCACCACCACTGGCAGCACCGCTAAAAGTAAGTGTAGTACCAGCGCATACATTAACAACATCAGGAGATTTTGTTGCCGTAGTTGGGGCAGCTGGTTGAGCAACAACTGTCCATGAGTAAGCAGAAGTAGAAGAAAAACCACAACCGCTTCCATCACAATTTTGTCTGATTTGAATTGTATTTGTTCCAACAACTGCAGCAAAACTTGATGGAGTCGTTGACCATGATGTCCAGGTAGAACCATCGGTACTGTGTCTGTATTCTATATTACATGTTCCTGTTCCTCCACCGTTATTTGTAACACCGGTGAGTGATAAATTAGTTCCAGCACATACAGATGCCAAATTTGGAGACTTAGTCCCTGTTGGTGCAGCAGGTAGTGCTGTAACAGTCCATGATGCCAAAGTAGCGCTTATAGCTTCTGTACATCCGGTCTGGCAGGATGTTCTTTTTACAAGTACATTAATAGTATTTCCAACATCTGCTGCTTGAGTAGTATAACTTGCCGTTGCACTCCAGTCTTGAATGACTGCTGCACCACGTAGAAAACGGTACTGGAATGAACAGCCAACGCCGGCATTTCCACCTGATGGAGCACTTACACTTACTAAAGTGCCAACACAAACGGAAGCAGTATTCGGTGTTTTTGTTACAGCAGTTGGTGCAGAAGGTTGTGCAACAACAGTCCATGAGTATTGTGAGCTGGAAGATACAGAACAGCCGGTTCCATTACATGTTTTACGAATTTCTATCAAATTGGTGCCGATAACTGCCGTAAAACTTGATGGGGTTGTTGACCATGGTGTCCACGTAGAGCCATCGGTGCTGTGTCTGTATTCAATATTACATGTTCCTGTTCCTCCACCGTTATCTGTAACTCCGGTGAGTGATAAAGTTACCCCTGAGCAAACGGAAGCAAAATTTGGAGACTTAGTGGCAGTTGGGAGCGCAGGTTGGGCATATACAGTCCAAGAATATTCAGAATAGGACGGTGTTGTACAACCTGTTCCTGTACATACCCTTCGGATTCGGATATAATTAGTACCGACCACTGCTGCAAAATTTGGAACTGTAGTGCTCCACGCTGAATATCCACTTCCTGTATTATACTGATACTCAAAATTACATGTACCGGTTCCACCTGTGCTTGTTGGTCCTGTTAATGTTAAAAACTGACCGGCACACACTGCTGCCACGTTGGGAGATTTCGTGGCTGTTGGCACGGATGGTTGTGCTGCAACTGTCCATGAATAAGATGAGGATGCTGATACATTACAACCCGAGCCATTGCAGTTCTTTCGAATTTCAATAGTATTGGTTCCTGCAACAGCTGTAAAACTTGATGGAGTTGTTGACCATGTGGTCCAAGTAGAACCATTTGTGCTATGTCTGTATTCAATATTACATGTACCGGTACCACCTCCATTATCAGTAACACCGGAAAGCGTTAATGTTACTCCTTCGCAGACTGAAGCATCTACAGGATTTTTGGTGGCTGTAGGTGCATTTGGTTGAATAACTGCTGTCCATGTAGCCACTGTGTTCCATGCAGAGGGATTAGTACACCCTGCTCCGGCTGTGCAACCTGATCGGCGAGCCTGAATAGTGTTAGTTCCTGTAACAGCGGCAAAGGAAGGTACAGATGACCCTGTTCCTGTATAGTTTGTGCCATCTGTTGAATATTGGTATTCGATTGTACATCCAACACCTGTATTGCCGCCACTGGCAACTCCGTTAAGCGTAAGAGAAGCGCCTGAACAAACTATAGCAACATTAGGAGATTTTGTTGCCGTTGTAGGTGATGAAGGTTGTGCAACAACAGTCCATGAGTAAGCAGAAGTAGAAGAAAAACTACAGCCGCTTCCACTGCAATTTTTCCTGATTTGAATTGTATTTGTTCCAACAACAGCAGCAAAACTTGATGGAGTCGTTGACCAAGATGTCCAGGTAGAACCATCGGTACTGTGTCTGTATTCAATATTACATGTACCTGTTCCTCCACCGTTATCTGTAACTCCGGTGAGTGACAAAGTTACCCCTGAGCAAACTGATGCCAAATTTGGTGATTTTGTTCCTGTTGGAGCAGCGGGTTGAGCTGAGACAGTCCAAGAATATTCAGTGTAATTTGTAGTTGAACAACCGGTACCAGAACACACCCTTCGAATACGGATATAATTAGTACCAGCTACAGCGGCAAAACTAGAAACTGTTGTACTCCATGAGGTATAACCGCTACCTGTATTATGCTGATATTCGTAATTACAAGTACCGGTTCCACCGGCGCTGGTTGGATTGGTCAGTGTTAAAATTTGTCCGGCGCAAACATTGGCAACATCAGGTGATTTAGTTGCAGTTGGAACTGATGGTTGATCTGTAACAGTCCATGAATATTGTGAGCTAGAAGACACTGAACATCCTGTACCATTACAGTTTTTACGTATTTCTATCAAATTTGTACCTGTAACAGCGGTAAAACTTGAAGGAGTTGTTGACCATGCTGTCCAAGCACCACCTCCGTTAGTACTATGCCTATATTCAATATTGCAAGTACCTGTACCACCACCATTATCAGTTACTCCAGAAAGTGTAAGAGTTTGACCCGAACAAACAGATGCAACATTAGGAGACTTTGTAGCAGTTGGAGCTGCCGGCTGTGCATAAACAGTCCAAGAGTATTCTGTATAATTTGTTGTTGTACAACCAGTACCAGAACATACCCTACGAATACGAATATAATTAGTACCTGCAACAGCAGCAAAACTTGAAACTGTTGTACTCCATGAGGTATATCCACTACCTGTATTGTGCTGATATTCGTAATTACAAGTACCGGTTCCACCGGAGCTGGTTGGTCCAGTTAAAGTTAAAGTTTGACCGGCACAGACAGCAGCAACATTTGGAGACTTAGTAGCCGTAGGTACAGTAGGCTGATCAGCAACTGTCCATGAATAGACAGAAGAAGGAGAGACACTGCAACCTGAGCCGTTGCAAATTTTACGTATTTCAATAGTATTTGTTCCGGTAACAGCAGTAAAACTTGAAGGAGATGTTGACCATGATGTCCAGGTGCCACCACCATTAGTGCTGTGCCTATATTCAATATTACATGTGCCGGTACCACCACCATTATCTGTAACGCCTGTAAGTGTTAAGGTAGTTCCAGAACATACAGATGCAACATTAGGAGATTTAGTAGCTGTTGGGGCAATAGGTTGAACAACAGCTGTCCATGTTGCCACGGTGTTCCATGCAGATGTTGAGCATCCGGCTCCGGCTGTACAACCTGATCTACGAGCCTGAATGGTATTGGTTCCTGTAACAGCAGTAAATGAAGGTACAGAAGCACCAGTTCCAGTATAGTTTGTGCCATCTGTTGAATATTGATATTCAATTGTACAACCTACACCTGCATTACCACCACTGGCAACTCCATTAAGAGTCAAAGAAGCACCTGTACAAACAGTTGCTATATCCGGAGATTTTGTTGCAGTAGTTGGTGCTGAAGGTTGAGCAACAACAGTCCATGAATAGGCTGAAGTTGAAGAATAATTACAACCGCTTCCACTGCAATTCTTTCTGATTTGAATTGTATTTGTACCAACAACAGAAGTAAAACTAGAAGGAGTGGTTGACCACGATGTCCAATTTGTACCATCGGTAGTATGTCTGTATTCAATGCTACAAGTTCCTGTACCACCACCATTATCTGTAACACCGGTTAGTGATAACGTTACACCTGAGCAGACAGAAGCTAAATTCGGAGATTTTGTCCCGGTGGGAGCAGCGGGTTGGGCCGACACTGTCCATGATGCCAAAGTACCACTTATTGCTTCATTACATCCGGTCTGACAAGCTGTTCTCTTGACAACAACATTAATAGTATTTCCAACATCAGCAGCCTGAGTGGTATAACTTGCCGTTGCACTCCAGTCCTGAATAACAACTGCACCACGTAGAAAACGGTACTGGAATGAACAACCAATACCGGGATTTCCACCTGTTGGGGCACTTACACTTACAAGAGTACCAGCACACACAGAAGCAGTATTAGGTGACTTTGTAACAGCAGTTGGTGCAGATGGTTGGTCAACAACAGTCCAAGAATACTCTGTATAAGCAGAAGCATTACATCCGGTTCCATTACAATAGCGTCTGATTCGGATAGCGTTTGTTCCGGTAACAGAAGCAAAACTAGGCAACGTTGTACTCCATGCGGAATAGGCACCACCAGTACTATACTGATACTCAAAGCTACAAGTACCAGTACCTCCACCACCGCTTGTTGGACCTGTAAGAGTTAAAGTTGTTCCTGAGCAGACAGAAGTATAGTTGGGTGATTTTGTAGCAGTAGGTGCACCAGGTTGGGCAACAACCTGCCACGAAGCAACAGTAGCCCATGCTGAGTTGCTACATCCTGACTGACAATTATAACGTTGCGCTTGAATAATATTGCTTGTACTTGTTACAGCAGCAAAAGATGGTATTGAAGTTCCTGTTGAAGTCCAAGTACCACCATTATCTGTAGAATACTGATAACCGATAGAGCAACCAACACCGGCATCGCCACCTGAAGCTGCACTACTTAAAGTAAGAGTTTGTCCTGCACAAACAGAAGCTACATTTGGGTTTTTTGTAGCAGTTGTTGGAGCCCCAGGCTGAAGGACACTGGTCCATGTTGCCACAGTATTCCAACCCGTTGTTGTACATCCTGACTGACATCCACTACGTCTGGCTTGAATGGTATTTGTATTTCCTCCGGCACCTGCTGCAAAGGAAGGTACAGAGGTTCCTGTGTTTGTCCAGTTAGTACCATCAGTAGAGTATTGGTATTCAATAGAGCAACCAATACCAGCATTACCACCTGAAGCTGCTCCGCTTAATGATAATGTTGTTCCGGCACACACAGATGCCACATTTGGTGTTTTTGTTGCAGTTGTAGGTGCAGCAGGTTGAGCCACCACACCCCATGATGCAACTTCACCCCAGGGACTATCATCGCAACCGGTCTGACAAGCATATCTACGGGCTCTAATTTTATTGCTGGTAGAAGTTACAGATACAAAAGAGGGAATAGAAGTTCCGGTACTAACCCAGTTTGAACCATTATCGGTTGAGTAGGCATATTCAATAGCACATCCAACACCTGCATTACCACCGGATGCAGCACCACTTAATGAAAGGGTTGTTCCGGCACATACAGAAGCATAATTTGGCGATTTTGTAGCAGTGGTCGGAGCGGTTGGATCAGCAATAACAGACCAACTGGCAATTTGTCCCCATGCACCGGGATTACAACCGGTCTGGCAAGTAACACGTCTAGCCTGAACAAGATTGGTGCCTGAAACAGCAGCAAAAGAAGGAATGGATGTACTTGCAGTTGACCATGAACTGCCATTATTAGTTGAATATTGGTATTCCATACCACAAGCAACACCTGATGAGCCACCAAAACCGGCAATACCTTTCACCAAATCACTTATTGAAGGCTCGGTGCCGTCAACAACTTCAATTTTCGGGTACGCAAACTGCAATCTGGTCGTAGCATCACCACAGTAATAGTGATAAGCTCTGTGTCTTAACTGAGTGGTAGTAGGGGCAAACTTAACATCCGGGCCAATATTGCAAAAATTAACATTTTTCACTTTAGTAGTACCTGAAGCTACAGTATAATAGCCGGTTTCCGGATGCGCAGTAGTGCCTGTATAGGTATAAGGGAAAACGTGTCCAACAACAAGATACCATTGGTTTTGTGCTAATGTACCAGTCCCCTGGCAATCCCAGTAAGGATTACTCGCTGTAGCGCCATTATCAACCCTTAAGACTTCAACATTACCATTTGTTCCTAAATAAAAAGTTCCGCTTGAAGTCGCACTTGTTCTGCGTACCCAGACAGATACTCTGTATAATTTTGTATTATCAATGTTAAACATACTGCTATTCCAACCCCCATCAGCATTTCCATTTCCTGATGCTCTGGTTTCCCAAACAACAGCATTGTTACCCCAGGGGTCAGCGGCAATAACTCTGGCATTTTCGGCAACATCGCCGTTCATTGAAAATTGTCCTACACTTCCGGTCTGGCCAGCCTGCCATGTTGAAAAGTCGAGTAATCCACCATTGTATGTAAGAGAAAGAGTAGTCCCTACACAAACCGAGGCCACATCTGGATTTCTAGTTGAAGTATTTGGAGCAGTTGGTTGAGCAACAACAACCCAAGAAACCAATTCGTTCCATGCAGAGGCCGTACATCCTGACTGGCAGTTATATCTTCGGGCACGAATCCTATTGGTAGCACTTGTTGCAGCAGCAAAAGAAGGAATTACAGTACCGGTACTGGTCCAGTTAACGCCATTATCGACAGAATATGCATACTCAATAGAGCATCCTACACCGGCATTACCACCGGTTGCTGCACCAGAAAGAGTTAAAGTTGTGCCGGAGCATACACTTGTAACATTTGGGTTTTTAGTTGCAGTTGTTGGAGGATCAGGAGCTGCAACAATGGTCCATGAGGCAAGGACATTCCATCCGGATGGATTACATCCGGCCTGGCAATTGTATCGCTGAGCCCTGATTTGGTTTGTTGTACTTAAAACAGCGGCGAAAGAAGGGATAGAAGTTCCTGTTGATGTCCAATTGGAACCATTGTCGGTAGAATAGGCATATTCGATAGAACAACCCACACCGGCATTACCTCCGGAAGCTGCACCGCTCAGAGTTAAAGTTGTGCCAACACAAACAGAGGCAACATTGGGTGATTTTGTTGCAGATGTTGGATAACCAGGTTGAGCAACGCCTGTCCATGAGGCAACAGTACCATATCCGGTAGTTGTGCACCCTGCCTGGCAACCGCTTCTTCTGGCTTGAATGATGTTATTTGCCTGAGCAGCAACAAAAGAAGGGATAGAAGTTCCGGTGGCAGTCCAGTTAGTGCCACCATCAGTAGAGTATTGGTATTCAATGGAACAACCAATACCTGCATTACCACCGGAAGCAGCACCACTAAGAGTCAGGGTTGTTCCAGAACAGACATTGGTTACATTTGGATTTTTGGTTGCTGTAGTGGGTGCAGAAGGTTGAGCGACACTCGACCATGTTGCAACAGTATTCCAACCGGTAGCTGTACAACCTGCCTGGCAACCGCTACGTCGGGCTTGAATTGTATTTGTGTAACCGGCAGCACCTGATGCAAAAGAAGGAATAGAAGTCCCTGTATTTGTCCAATTAGTTCCATCTGTAGAGTATTGGTATTCAATAGAGCATCCGACACCGGTATTTCCCCCTGAGGCAGCAGAAGAAAGAGTTAATGTTGTACCGGCACAAACTGAAGCAACATTAGGATTTTTAGTGGCTGTAGTTGGAGCATCAGGTTGGGCAACAACCTGCCATGTAGCCACAGTAGCCCAAGCAGAAGCATTGCATCCAGACTGACAGCCGGAACGCTGAGCTTGAATTATATTGCTGGTACTGGTGACAGCAGCAAACGAAGGAACAGATGTTCCCGTAGAAGTCCAATTAGAGCCATTATCTGTAGAATACTGGTATTGAATGGAGCATCCTATACCTGCATTTCCACCACTTGCAACACCACTAAGAGAAAGAGTAGTTCCTGAGCATACAGATGCAACATTAGGTGATTTAGTGGCGGTGGATGGAGCTCCGGGTTGAGGCACAACAGTAACATAGACTTCATTGGAGTAGGAGGTATTACAACCTGATCCTGCAACAACTTTCTCACATCTGAAAGTCCAAGTACCATCAGCACTTAGACCGCCTGTATTAAGTGTAGTTCCACCTGCACCTGTATTTCCCCAAGAACCTGTTGGCCCTCTTCTTTGCCAGTTATAAGTAACAGTGCCGGTTCCGGCATTGCCACCTGTTACGTAAAGCTGAGTTCCGGCTCCATTACAAATTGTGCTTGGGTAGCCTGCAGAAATGGCAATTGATATTGTGGGATCAGGAACAACAGTAATTGTAACTGTATTAGAAACAGCCTGAGAACAACCGGTAACGCTAAAATTGACAAGACATCTGTAATAGGTGGTAGCAGTAAGGGCGGGTGTTGTAAAATTTGGAGAACTGGGTGCACCGGTGTTTGTCCAAGTTCCTCCATTCAGATACTGCCATGTATAACCGGGTGTACCTGCACCACCGGAGTAAGACACAGAAAGGTTAGCAGTACCGCCGGTACAGATAGTTTGATCGCTTGCAGCAGTAGCAGAAGCCTGAGGCCTAGCATACCAGGTGGCAACAGTAGCCCATCCGGTTGTATTGCACCCTGACTGACAGTTGTAACGCTGTGCTTGAATGTAATTGTAATTATTTTGAACAGCTGAAAATGAAGGAATAGAGGTACCTGTTGAAATCCAGCTTGCACCACCATTTGTTGAATATTGGTATCCAATTGAACAATTGATTCCGGGGTTACCTCCAGAAGCAGCTCCACCCAATGTAAGATTAGTACCATTACAAACCTCAGAGGCATTTGGATTAGGTGAAGAAGTAGTAGGGGCACTGGGTTGAGCTTGCACTGTAATAGTGTAGCTGGCACTGTTGGTATATTGTGTCGAGGATCCACCTAATACACTATGTTGCATATAATAGGTTGACGATGATGTTGGATAAACAACGACAGAGTAACCAGAAGCACTAATTGCTGGTGAACCACCCCACCATGAGGTCGTAACATAACTATCATTAGGGACATCTCTGGTTAAAGTAACTGGAGCACCGGAACAGACAGTTGACCAATTGGATGTAATTACAGGATTTTTATTGATAGCACGCATTTGAACAGTTGCGCTAGAGGAATTGCTTGAACAATAATACAAAGTATTAAGAATACGTACACTTGTGGTTCCCGGATTATAAACCATTAATGAGTTATAATATGAACCCTCCAGTTGATAATAATAATTGTATGATAAATAAGTGCCACCACAGGTACCTGATGGATAAAGGGTGAGTTGGGTATTATAGTAACTTGAGCTGGACTTCCATTGATAAATATAGTTGGCATCAAGTGTTGCATAATGCCACTCTGAACCATAGATAGCGGAAGATATTGTTGTCCATGTGCTCGAAGTAGTTGAATAAGTACCACTCGGATATTGAGAGCCACAGTTAGTACATTGGGAAAATGCATATTTATTTGTACTCATAAAAAAAACTGAGCACAAAAAAGCTGTTACCAATATTCTGGCGATGTAATTATGTTTCATAAAGACATTATTTAGTCAAATAATAATTAATTTTAAATATTTAATTTTAATTTCTTCTAAAATGCTGAAAAACAATTAAATATTAATCTATAAAAATACAAAAAAATATCTCATTACGCAAGTATTTTGTTAATTATTTTGTTAATTATTTCTTGTATTAAGGGCTCTGGAACAACACATTTAATTATATAAATAAATAATTTTAATATTGGTGTGTGATTTACATTTGTTTAACGTTATAAAAGAAATTTAAAACACAAAAGAAAAAGTGTTGGTATAAATAAAAGAAATCAGTATTCGGTCTGATTTTCAGGATAAATGGCAACAAAATTTTTGAATAAAAAAAAGTGTTTATCAAACTTATTACTAAAAATTTAATGTAATTTTGTTCAAAACATTACAGGTTCAAAAAAATAAGAATTGGCAACAAAATTCCTTGAAAATAAAATTTCAAATAATTCAATATTTTATCTCTGTATTTTAAGCACAGCTACTTTTCTACTATTTACAAATGCTTTAAACGGTAGTTTTTTAAATTGGGATGACACTGTTTATATTTTGAATAATGAACTTATCAAAGCACCAATAAGCCTCAGTAGTTTTCAGGCATTAAAAGCATTTGAATACTCTATATCGTTGCCACTATTTACTTTTTTAATTCAGTATCATATTTTGGGGGCAGACCCTTTTTCTTACCATTTGGTTAATGTTATAATTCATACAATAAATGTTATTCTAATTTTTTATTTAAGCCGATTTTTTTTAAAGCAAAACAATCTGGCCTTTATCATTGCGCTATTATTTGCCATACATCCCATGCGTAGCGAGACTGTGGGCTGGATCATCCAACGCAAAGATCTTATGTATTCATTTTTCTTTTTGTTAAGCATGATCAGTCACATAAATTTTTTAAAAAGTAAAAATATCTTTTATTTATTGCTCCTTTTAATTAGTGCTTATCTTGCTCAATTATGTAAGATTCAATCCTACACATTACCATTTATTGTTTTGTTGGTAGAATTTTTTATAAGAAAGAAAATTGATAATAAATCATTCATATTGTTTTTTATTGTTTTATGCACTCAGCATTATTTTCATTTTTTTGCAAACCGCGAGTTTTTTTCATATTTTTTTATTTATATTTTCACTATTATCATACCCTCCATTTATATCCTCAAAAAGGATGAAATTCATAAGGGTATGGATGGCATCGTTGTTCCATCAATATGGAAGGACAAAATCAAGTTAAATGCAGTAAACCTATATCTGCTTTTTATTTTCTATTTCTACGCTCTTTTTATTCAGGGGTTTGAAATAAATTTTATTTTATTTCAGCTTTTTATATTTTTAATCATTCCATTTTACATTAATTTTCTTAGAAAAAAGAAGTTAGATGTTAGCAGTAAACTTGAGAACAAATTAGTTGTTGCTTTTTTATCTTTTAATTTGCTTCTTTTAACTGTTCTTGGAGGTTCGGCCTTTTCCTCAATTCAAGATCTTTTTAATAGTCTATTTTTCATTATATCAACTTATGTTTTGTATTTAAAATTGACAGGCAATTTATATTTAGAAATCGGCATTATTAAACTTTTAAAAAGAATTCAATTTGATGTGTTAATACTTACATTAACAATTGGATTTATAATAAGGATACAATTAAATAACAATAATGACTTTAATATCTTTATATGGCAAATAATTTTGTTTTTAACTCCATTCTTATTACTTAAAGGATCTACTTCTTTCAATTTTTTTACTAATCAGAAGAAGGTGCTCATACAACTAACAGGAATATTTATAGTTTCATTTGCATTTTACTTTTTATTCAAACGAGGCATATCCTTTTATACTGACAAAGATGCGGATTTATTATCTTTTACAACAAATCGAGTTTATCTTGCATTTTACAGTTTGAGCTATTATTTGTCAAGATTATTTTACCCCTTACATTTAAATGCCATGCATCCTCTTCCTGAAGATATTTACGAAACGCTACCATTTATTTTTAGAATTTCTGCTTTGTTTTTACTTTTACTTACCTCCATAATTTTAACAATTTTATATTTTGTAAAAGATAAAACCATTAGGGGACAAATGATTTTTGGTTTACTTTTTTTCCTCATAAATATAGGGATGGTATTGCATATAGTTCCAATTTTAGGAAGGGTTGTTGTTGCAGACAGGTACACCTATTTGGCCTATTTTGGTTTATTTTTCACATGGGTCGTTTTCTTTCATTATATATATACAAGAGTCTCAAAATCCCGAATAAAAAAAATATTTCGTGTACTGGCAATTGTCATTTTCATTTTACTCAGCTATCAAACATATACTAGAAATAAAGTCTGGGAAAACGACATGACATTCTGGAATGATGCCATAGATAAAAATCCCAATAATCATTATGCCTATTTCAGTATAGGGCTTGCTTATTATGAAAACGAAAACTACAACAAAGCTATTTCCGTTTATACTAAAGCAATTGAACTTTATAAAGAGGATTCAAAATATTTTTCGAATAGAGGAGCTACTTATGTAAAACTTAAAGAATATGAAAAAGCCATTGATGATTTAACTAAAGCCATATTTTTGAATACTGAAGATTCATATGCCTTTAACAACAGAGGGAGTGCCTATTTTGAAACAGGTTTTTTTGATAAAGCAATTGAAGATTTTAAATATGCCCTAACATTAAATCCAAAATATCCGGAAGCTTATAACAATTTTCAGATTGCACAAAAAGCTCAATCATTATTTGAAGAGGTTTCTGACTCAACAATTGTAGAATTTAATCCTGAAAAATCAGCATTTTTTAATGAGCAAGGATTGAAGAAAGCTATAAATGGTTATTTCGAGTCGGCCATAACAAGATTCAATTACGCACTGATGTATGATTCAACAAATATTAATGCCTTATCGAATAGGGCTAATTGTTATGCATCCATAAATGATTTCGAAAGTGCAAAAAGTGATATAGAGAAGGCAATAACATTGAATCCTGAAGATGGTGGTTTGTATTTAAATCTTGCAAATATCAAGCATCAGTTAAGAAACCCCGAAGCATGCAGCGACTGGGAAAAAGCTGTATCAATGGGTGTCCAACAAGCACAATACATGCTTGATATGCATTGCAGGCGTTAAATTGATACTATCTAATTCACATGAGGGCTAATTTTTAATAAGGGGGAACATGGATTGTCCTATTTTAAGAAAGAAAACTCCCTTTTTGATATTAACCATATAATAACTATTAGATGTATTGACTTCATATGCTGAAACAAACCTTGCATTAGCATCATAGAGCTTAATCAGTTTCAAATCCGGAGTTCTTTCAAAATCAACATTAAGAACATCTTGGAATGGATTGGGGTAAATGTGGACAAATCCAATATCTTCAATATAAAAGATTTTTGAAGAAGGAATAATATTAATAATTATACTTTTTTCAGCAGAGCATCCATTGGTATCAGTTGCAATGATATTAATAAGGCCGGATCCGGAATTATCCCAAAGGACAAGAACAGTATCTGTATTCTGTCCATTTCCGTTGATAATAGTACCATTTATGACAGACCAGTTGAAATTGAGTTGGTCAGGATTGTCGCCGATATAATAAATTTCCACACTGTCCTCATCAACATTACTGCTTCCATATATGCTGTCAATATTAATAATTAAAGGTTGAACAATAAAAGAATCAATTGAAAGACATCCAAAACCATCTACAACAGTAAGGGTGTAAGTTCCAAGAGACAAGTTAATAATTTCTGTTGTATTCTGGTTGTTGCTCCAGATAAAATAAAACGGGGGGGTTCCTCCTGAAGTATATGCAGCCAAAGCTCCTCCCGAAGTATCGCCTTCACAGATATAGGATGTTGTCTGAAAGTGAATTTCAAAAGGAACTAAGGGTTGCAACACAGTTACCGTATCAATTTTTTTACAACCTATATAATCAGTGATGGTAATTATATAGTCGCCAGCAGACAAATTATACACCTGATTAGAAGTTTGCCCGTTGTTCCACAAATAGCTATATGGCGCCACTCCACCATCAGGGATAACGTTAATTGAACCAAAAGTGTCCCCGTAACAAAGATTATCAATAACTTCAGATGTCAGAGTAAAAAAGGAATCGGGTTCATTTATAGTAAAAGCATCGGAATAAGAGCAAAAGTTGCTGTCGGTAACAGTAACGCTATAATTTCCGGCTACGAGATTTGTAGCAACAGCGCTATCTCCAGCGTTACTCCATAAGAAAAAGTAGGGAGGTGTTCCCCCTGAAGTATTGAGATTGATGCTTCCCGCGGAGTCACCCTTACAAAGATTATCAGTAATACTTTCAGCAAAAGATAGTTGTGGAGGAGAAATGATATTGACGCTGTCAGTAAACTTGCAAAGCAGACCATCAGTAACAGTAAAAAAGTATGTTCCCGAAGAGAGATTATTAACAGAGTTAGTTGTTGCACCGTTGTTCCACAAATAGGTATAAGGTGGGTATAAAATCTGTGGAGATAACGAAATAGAAGCATTGCTATTCCCAAAGCATAAAAGGTCTGTTTTAGAAACAGTAACAGACATTGGCTGGGGTTGATTTATTGTAACAGAACCACTGACAGTACATCCCATTGAGTCGCTGACTTCTACAAAATATGTTCCGGCAGATAAAAAGTTAACATACTGGAAATATGCACCCCCAAAGAAGGAGCTAGACGACACACTATCAATATTGTTTGTCCAAAGAATATTAAATCCATGAATAAAATTTTCTAATTTAAGAGTAATATTCCCTGTATTTAAACCATTGCACAAAACATCTGTTTTTGAAAATGAAATTTCGGGCTGTTTTACATTTGCAGTATCAACAAAAAGACAGCCATTGTAATCGGTAATGGTAAGCATATAATTACCACCATTAATGTTTAAAATACCAGGAGTTGTTGCCCCGTTGCTCCACAAATAAGAATAAGGCGGTGTCCCTCCTACTGCACTTGAAACAATCGACCCAGTGCTATCGTTAGCGCACAATGCGTTATTCACAATAATGGAAGCATTTAAAGCTTGACCAGGCTGAGTAATACTATAGGTTCTAACTTTAATGCAATTATTGGCATCAGTTACAGTTACCTTATAAAACCCAACACCTAAATTGGTTACAACAGAGTCATAAACGACAGGATTTGTATTCCAAATATAGCTATAAGGTTGTGTGCCTCCTGTAACACCAACAGCAATTTTACCATTATGATAACCTCTGCAAGATATATTGTTGTAAATAGCAGGTGTAACAATCATTTCATCAGGCTGAGAAATAGTAATAGTGTCAAAGGTTTTACATGAATAGGCATCAGTAATAGTAAGGTAGTAATTATTTGAAGATAAACCGGAAATTTGAGAATTTGTGCTTCCATTTGACCATAAATAGCTGTAAGGAGAGGTCCCTCCAGTAATATTTACTGCGACAGACCCATTGCTTTGATTATAACAGACAACATTGTCAATAATTTTTTCAATATTAAAATACTGTGGTTCAGAAATAATAATAGTATCAATGACATAAAAACCGTTCGCATCCTGAGCCTTAACAATATTTGGGCCTCCTGATAATCCAAAAGCAGTGTCTCCAAACTGAGGAGGGGTAGTGAGCCAATGATAGGAATAAGGAGGAGATCCTCCACTAACACTTACATGAGCAATACCATTTGAATCGCCGGGACAGATAAGGTGATTAACAAAATCCAGAGTAGAGGTCAACCTCGTATCAAAGGGGTAAGGTCCTCGCCAATCACTAAGCATTCCACTACCGCAATCAGCCTGTAAGTAAAGATCGTATGATGTTGCAGTCTGTAATCCTGAAATTGAGTATTGTTCTAAATTCAGGCCTTGAATAAAGGTGCCCTCATTTTGAACATCAAATCCTCTGGGTCCATATTTAAGATTCCATAAAGTATCAGGGCCAACACTTTGCCAAGAAAAAGAGGTACTGTTCTCATTAATAAAATTAAAATCTACATTAATAGGAGCGTTACATTCGGACACATAATCAAAACTTATATCATCTATAAATACCTCTGCATCCTGACCAAGTAAATTTAAGGTAAAAACAACACAGTGGTGTTGATTTGTAAGGTTCAGAAAGAATGTGTTATAGTTGTTATATTGATCTGACAAATTAAAAGTAGAAACCGGCATGAAGGACTGGCTATCAGTCTGATTTAGCATTGTACCAACAATTAATTGAACATCGCCCAGATTCGGATTTTTACGTGCATGAAATCCCACATAAATTGTATCAACAGTTTGAGCAAATTCAGGAGAAATAATTTTTACAAATTGCCCTTCATAATTTAATATCCGCAAACAATTATCTCCTGAAAATGGTTGAGCCCAATTAACAGTTCCAGCTATGCTGTTTCCGGTTATATCAGAATTCCAGCAGATTGGTAAAGAATTCAAAGCTGTGTTGTCAAAGTTTTCTGAAAGTGGTAAAAGAACATTTGTGCAAGTTGTTTGAAAATCAGCAGTCATCCATATACTTGAATCAGATGCTCCACATCTTGCCCGCACATAAAAATCATATAATGTACCAGAGTTCAAACCATTAATTATAATATTGCTCTGGTTTAAACCTAAAATTTCCTGGCCTTCGTTTGCAGGATTAAACCCGGTAATTCCATATTTAACATCCCACATCAGTTCGTTTCCACCGGGAGTCCAAGACACATTTACAGAAGAGTCGGAGATGGTACTGAAATTAATATTGTAGGGAGGTTTACATAAAGGCAGGTAGTTAATACTAATATCATCAATGAATACGGAAGAGGAAGTTTGGGATAAAATTCTAAGCACAATATATTTATCGGTTCCCTGATAATTATTAAATGCGAAAGTAAATGATTTAAAGGAATTACTGATGTTAAACTGAGATAAAGGTGCGTAATTAGAGATGTCCAAGGTATTGCTGACAGTACCAATTTCAATAGAAGTGAGACCAGTCCAGTTTTCTTTTTTTGCATTAAAAGTAAAAATTAATGTATCTAAATCGGCCGAAGCTTCGGGTAAAACAATTAAAGCACTGTCACCGATTTCAGCACTGACATTCAGACTCATAATACCGCTTGTAGAAACGCCAAAGTCGGAAACAAAAATTTGGGCACCCCCACTTGTAAAAATTTGCCAGCAATTGGGCAGAGTTTCTAAAAAAACGCTTTCAAAACTTTCAAATAAGGGAATATCAAATGGCAAGCACAAGGTTTCAAAGCTTATTTTTGTCCACATGCTGGTATCAGAATTTCCACAGTCAGCGCGCAAATAAAAGTCATAAAGTTTACCTGGTGTTAAGTCACTAATGGTCGTATCATTTTGTGTTATCCCCCAAATAGTCTGTCCTTCTGTAAGGGGATCAAACCCTGAAAAGCCATACATAATATCCCATAAAGTTTCATTTCCACCAGAATTCCAAGATAAGTGAGCAGATGTATCTGAAAGATTCCCAACAACAATATTGTAAGGTGGCATACATGAAGGGAGAAAGTTAATTTCCACATCATCAATAAAAACGACAGCTGATGATGGCGCAACAAGCCGTAAAATTATACGTTCCCCAGTGCCCTGATAATTATTAAAGAGATAAACAAAAGGTAAGAAAGAATCATTTAAAATAATTTGTGAAAGGGAGGAATAAGTGTTGATGTCTAAAGTATTGCTTATGGTTCCAATTTCAAGGCTTGCACTATTTGTAAAAAAATCTTTTCTGGCATTAAAGGAGAGCATTAATGTGTCAATATCAAATGCTGTTTGGGGAAGTATTATAAATGTACTGTCAGCATTGCCGGAATTAAGGTTTAAGCTATGCGATCCACTCGTAGAAATGCCCCAGTTAACTACATTTACCTGGGCAAAACCACTGGTATATTTATTCCAACAATCAGGGAGGTTATAAATCGGTGTATTTTCAAAATTCTGAATCAGGGGTAAAGGAAAAGTTAAGCATAAAGTTTGGAAACTTATTCCTGTCCACATACTAGAGTCATTGCCTCCACAATTTGCCCTGACATAAAAGTCGTAAGAATTACCGGGTAATAAGCCATTAATAGAAACAAAATTCTGAGTTAAACCACTTTGAAACTGCCCTTCTGTAATCGGATTAAACCCTGATAAGCCGTATTTAATATCCCATAAAAGCTCACTCCCTCCGGGGCTCCACATTATCTGAACAGAAGTATCTGCCAGATTGCTGACCGCAATGTTTTTGGGTGGCATGCAAAAAGGGAGGAAGTTAATCTCAACATCGTCAATATAAACGACCGCCGTTGAGGAAGAAACCAGGCGTAGCGCAATATATCCATCCGTACCTTGATAATCATTAAACAGGTAAACAAAAGGCATGAAAGAGTCGCTTAGATTAAACTGAGAAAGAGCCACATAAGTGTTAACATTTAAAGAATTACTAATGATTCCGATTTCAATGGTGGCTGCGTTTGTAGAAATATCTTTCCTTGCATTAAAAGATAGCATCAAGGTGTCAATATCAGAGTTAATTTCAGGGAGGATAATAAATGCACTGTCAGCAGTACCTGTGTTAATATTTAAACATTGAAGTCCACTTGTTGAAATACCCCAGTCAATAACACCGACTTGAGAATTTGGTCCAGAATAAACAGACCAACAATTGGGAATGCTACCGGAGAGGGTATTGTCAAAATTCTGAACAAAAGGAACATCAAATGGCAAACAAAGGGTTTCAAAATTAATTTTAACCCATGAGCTGAAATTCAAACCGCTACAGTTTGCACGAACATAAAAGTCGTAGGGAGTTCCCGGCAACAAGCCACCAATCGTTGTGTTGCTTACCGTTAATCCATTCAAACTTTGTCCCTCGGTTAAAAGATCAAATCCAGACAAACCATATTTCACATCCCACAAGAGCTCATTTCCACCAGGGGCCCAGTAAATAAAGGCAGAATTGTTGGTTATATTAATTGCATTAACACCAACCGGGGGCATACAAGAAGGGAGGTAATTAACTTCAATGTCATCAAGATATACTTCATTAAGATCATTTGAAGTAATCATGAATGCTAAATTATGAGCACTACCTGAATAATTATTTAAGAAAAAATTATAGTTATTAAAGTCATTGGTAAGATTGAAAACAGCGAGAATTTCAAATGAACCAGCATCCAGAACATTACTCATTGCACCGATTTTTAAAACAGCCTGATTTTGCTGGTTTACTTTTTTTGCCTGAAAAGACACTTGTAGTAAATTTATATTTTCAGTTACATAAGGGGCTATTATTAATGCAGTGTCATTCGGATTTAAACTAACCTTAAGGCTATTTGAGGCAGATGTAAAATTATTAAAACCACCTGCCGAAATCTGAGCAGAACCTAATTGGATTTTTTGCCAGCATTCGGGCATTGAGAATTGATTCAGGTTTTCAAAATTCTCAGAAACAGGTACACTGACAGGATTGCAAAGTGTTGTAAATGCCGAAGCATCAGACCAGTTACTAATTTTAACCGAGTCGCATAAGGCCCTGACATAGAAATCGTAGGTTGTATTTGCATTAAAATTGTTTATAGTGAGGTGGTTTGAAGTGGCTTGCAAGACAGTGCCGGTTCCCAAAGTTAAAGGTCTGACTCCATATTCAACTTCCCATAGAGATGCTGTACCGGTTTCTTCCCATGTAAATGAAGCACTATTGTTTGTTATCCCGGAAATTAGTATATTAATAGGTCTATTGCATGAAAAATCAATATTGTCAATAAAAAGCACAGAGTTGGGGTTTTTCCCAGAAGAAATCTCAATTCTCATTGTATCTGGGAACTCAAATAAAGAGAAAGGCTTTTGAAAAGTTTGATAAACATTAGAAGAATCATAAATTGTAATAAATTCTCCTCCAATCCATGAGCCGTTTTTAAAAAAACTAACATCTAAATGTGCGGTATCGTTATTAAAAGGAAGGTATTTGTATGCTCCAAAAATAAAATCCGGTTTAAATGCAAATGGTACACCACCTGAACTAATATTAAGAGTGCTATTAGATAAAAACCCACTTACAGTGTCACCGTTTAAAGGCGCATTTGTCATTCTAAGAGCAGTTGTTCCACTGTATGCATCGAAGGTTTTATACACATTTAACATTTGAAAGCTTATCAGTTCAGCATTACTTGATAGCCAATCAGCTGGTTCTTCACTCTGAGCAAAGCTCCAATTTTCGAAGCTATAATTTGTGATATTTAGGGGCGTAGGATTTGTACCTTGAGTAAAATAAATATTATCAAAAATAATCCATGAGTCGGAAGAAGGAACAAAGGGTTGACCAAAAGGGAAGCTACTTGTCAATCCTACAAAAAGAGAATCAATTTGTAATAGCAATGGATTAACTGCCAATTTCAGGTGAGTCCAAGAAGCATTTGACCCGGTTAAAAGACGTTGTTCTTCATGAACAAGGTTTCCGTTTTTTGTCAGTCTGACAAGAATTAGGGAGGCATCCCCAACACCAATATTGGATTTATACCATAAGTGAAGTGTATCACCATTAATAGTACAAGGTGCACCTTTAAAAGAGTAATTATTTTGAGCATCAATTTCTACATCTCCAAGCGTTGCGAATCCATAACTACTTTCACTAAACGTCTTTAATTTTAGAGCATAATTACCAACATAGGCATCAAGGTCTTTAAAAACAGTTTGATTTATGACCTCAACAATTCCTGTAATATTCCAGTCATCAGGATATGTGTAGTGTGTTTTAATGTACCATTGTTCAAAGTTTCCATTTTGCAAAGTCTGTGAAGAAACATTGAAAATAATTACAAATAAAAGTATCGAAAAAAGAAGGTTTTTCATTTAGTTGAGTAAATTATCATTCTACAACAAATTATTGTATAAAGTTACAAAATAAAAATAGATTTTGAAAATTTAATTACACAATTCCGTGATTTTTCCAGCAGCCTCTGGGTGCCCAAGAGAACCTGCTTTTCTGAAATTAATACAAGCTTCAGACAAATTATCATAATAATAATTAATAATACCTTTATTATAATAGGCATTTGAATTATTAGGTTGAAGTCTGGTAACGGCATCGAAATCTATAAGAGCTTTACTGTATTGATTCAAATTCATGTAAGCGATGGCTCTGTTGTAGAATGCATCAGGGTCATTTTTACGGGCATCAATAAAGGAAGAAAAATCAGCAACAGCTTGTTCATATTTATTAATCTTTACATACTCCAAGCCTCTGTTAAAATAAGCATTAAAATTATCAGAATTATTACTGATGGCTTGATTATAATATTCAATTGCTATTTCAGTTTTGCCTTCTTCTCCATTGATATAACCTATGTTATAATAAGCATCAGAATATTCAGGATTGATACTGATAGCTGAATTAAAATCCTCTAGAGCTTTATCGTTTTCATTCAAATTTAGGTGAATGCTCCCCCTATTATTAAAAGCCACGTAAAATTCATTGTCATAAGAGATAGCCGTGTCGAAATGGGCAATGGCATTTTTATAGTCTCCATCAAAATAATGCAGCAGTCCAATTTGGTTGTGTGCAATAGCAACCATTGGATTCTTTTTTAAAACATCCTCCCATAATGCAAAACTATTGTTCCATACCTTAACACGATTGAAAGAACTTATAATAAAAAACAACAAAAACAATGCGCCTAAAAGCTGCATGGGGGTGTAATAAGTTTTGTTTATTTTTTGCAATATTATGCAGAAAAATGAAGACGCAATAAAAGACAAACCTATATAAGGCACATAAGTATATCTTTCGGCGACAATAAATTTTCCAAAGGGTATAATTTGAACAACAAGACCTATATTAATCAAAAAAAATAAAAACCCAAAAACCAAAAGAGTTCTGTGTTTTTTCATTTTATAAAATAAAAAAAACAAAGCTGCTATAAGCAAAGGGCTGAGGTAATATACAAGTGGGAGTACATTATTTTCTTTTACAGGAAAATCATGCAATGAAGATAAAGCAAAAGGAAATAAGAATTTTGTAAGATAAAAACTCAAGGAATAAAAAACAAAAAAGAACCTATCAAAAAGAGAAAAAGATTTAAGAGCAGTAATAACTTCACTTTCCCGACTTACGAAAGTTATCAAAATAAAAACAAGTGAAAGGGAAATAAAAGGTATTTTTTCATAAAAAACTTTCGGACTAAATTTCCTTTTTAAAAAATAATCGAAAAGGAATAAAAGGAATGGAATTACAATACCTAAGGGTTTAGTAAAAGCTGAAAGGGAAAATAAGAGAAAACAAAATAAAAGGTATTTTAAGTTTTGATTTGAATTTATATATTGTATGTAAAACAATAGAGCACTCAAAAGGAAAAAAGCATAAAGAACATCATTAAGTGCAGATATCCAAGCAACAGATTCTACAAGCATCGGATGCACAGCAAAAATTAGAGCCGTAAGAACAGGAACAGTTTTGGAATGACTTATTTTTTTAACAAGAAGAAAAACTAAAACAATATTAATTAAGTGAAAAAGAACACAGAAAAAATGAAAAGGCACAGGATTGAGTCCCCAAACTGAATATATGAGACCATAGCTTATAAAGGTAATGGGACGATAGTCGTTTGAATATATATTTGTAAAGAAAAAAATTATTTTTTCAAAATTCAAATTTTTAACCGCATCGTTGTAAACAACAACATCATTATCATCCCAGTTTAGAAATTCACCATTTAAGCTTTTAAGATAAATAAAGGAAGCAAGGACAAGAATAATGATAATATAACCCATTTGAAAATCGGCAAGATTTGATTTTTTTTCGATTATTTTATGATTATTATGTTTTTTCATTAAATAAACTTTTTCCGAACTAATCAAGATTCCATGTATCTTCAATAATATAGTCGGGCAGTTCTTTGACTTCTTTTTTAATACCATTTATGTACTCAGCCAATACCCAAAGCAGGATAAACAGAAACCCAATAAGAATAAAGTTCATTACAGCGAGCCATTCCAGAAGTTTATAAAACTGTCCGAAAACAAAATAATTAATAAAAAGGTAAATCATCATGGCCATACCAGAAAAAATTGAGAAAGCTCCAACAACAAGGCCAAGTCTTAACGGAAGAAGTGAGAAGCTAAGAATTCCTTTCATGGCAAACCTAATCATTTTGATTAAGCTGAATCCGGTTTCACCTTTTTCTCTCTTGGGTCGTTCAAAATCAACGACAATGTATTTATACCCTAACCAAGGAATCAATCCACGAAGGTATTCTTCTTTGCCTTTTCGATTTTGAAAGTGTTTAAGTACCACACTGTCCATTAGTCTGAAATCTCCAATATGACCGGGGAGTGATACTTCTGAAGACCAATTTAATAATTTATAATACCAATGTGCTGTCATTTTTTTAAAGAAGTTGTCACTTCTTAAAGTTCTTCGGGTATAAACGACTTTGTAACCATCAAGCCAGTTCCTTATAAGTACAGGAACAATATGAGGTGGGTCTTGAAAATCGCAATCCATAGTAATAACAGCATCTCCTTTAGCTACATTTAAGCCAGCAATTATTGCAGCCTGATGACCAAAATTACGGGTAAAACTAATTACTTTAACATTTTTATTTGCTGCAGCAATCAGCTTGATAATATCTAGGGAATTGTCATAACTACCATCATTAATAAAAATAAACTCTTGTAGAAGTTCAGGGAAATCGAGCATATTTGTCTTTAATTGATCGAATAATTTTTCAATATTACCGGCTTCATTAAAAACAGGAATAACAAATGAGACAGTTTTCATTTGAAATTAAATTTTGTGGTAAATATAAATATATTTTTCGACACAAATGATTTTTAAGCAAAATGCTTTAAGCAATGCCATTTTTTAAGTAAGTTTGTTCGCAGATAAATAAACTAAAATTTAAAGATTATGAATATCCGAATAATAAATAAATCAACAAACCCTTTACCCCACTATCAGACAAAATTATCAGCAGGAATGGACATTAGTGCATTCCTTGAGAAAAGTATTGTATTGAAGCCCTTAGAGAGAGCATTGATTCCAAGTGGATTATTTATTGAACTTCCTGCCGGTATTGAAGCACAAATACGTCCAAGAAGCGGTCTGGCTTTAAAAAAAGGAATAACAGTACTTAATACACCTGGGACAATTGATGCAGACTACCGTGGAGAAATAAAAATTATACTTATAAACCTATCACAGGAAGAAGTCACCATCGAAAATGGAGAAAGAATAGCCCAGATGGTTATAGCTAAACACGAGCAAGCTACACTTGTTGAGGTAGATCAGATTAATGAAACAGAGCGAGGAGCAGGGGGATTTGGCCATACCGGGACAACATAGAAAAAAAATGCTTTAGATAAACACATTATTATTTGTAATTTTGCATTTGCGTAAAAAAAACACCTCATGAAGATAATAATTCCAATGGCGGGGATGGGAAAAAGAATGCGTCCTCATACACTGACAGTACCCAAACCATTGTTAAAAATAGCAGGGAAGCCAATTGTTCAAAGGCTTGTAAAAGACATTACCGGAATCTGTAAAGAAGAAATTGAAGAAATAGCTTTCATTATCGGTGATTTCGGAAAAGAAACGGAAGAGCAACTTCTGAAAATAGCAAGCGATATAGGTAGCAAAGGGCGTATTTATTATCAGAAAGAAGCCCTTGGTACTGCTCATGCTATTTTGTGTGCGAAGGAATCACTTGAGGGAGAGGTTATTGTAGCATTTGCAGACACTCTTTTTAAAGCCAACTTTACTCTTGACAGAACTTCTGACAGCACTATCTGGGTACATCAGGTAAGTGATCCTTCAAATTTCGGTGTAGTTAAAATCAACAAAAACAAAAACATCACTGACTTTATTGAAAAACCGCAAAGCTTTATTTCAGACCTTGCTATCATTGGTGTCTATTATTTCAAAAATGGGAACTATCTTAAAAAAGAACTTCAGTTTTTAATTGACAATAATATAAATAAGGGTGGAGAATTTCAACTCACAGATGCCCTTGAAAATATGAAAAACAGGAATTGTATTTTTTCTATAGGACAGGTTGATGAATGGTTGGATTGTGGTAATAAAGACGCCACATTATTTACAAACAGAAGAATACTTGATCTTCATTACAATAATAATTTTATCCATGATTCTGTTCAGATAATAGATTCTGTTATTATAAAACCCTGCTATCTGAATAAAAACGTTATTATTAAAGGCTCAATCATTGGCCCACATGTTTCTGTTGAAAATGATACTAAAATTGAAAACTCTATCGTTACTAACAGTATTGTACAATCCCACACAAAATTAAATTGTGTTAATATTGACAATTCTATGATAGGCAACTATGTTGATTTTAAATTAAAATACAACGAAGTCAGTATTGGTGATTATACCACATTTATTTAATGCGCTATAAAATGAGAATGCTTTAAAGAATTGAGAAAATAACAACATGAAAAATACTATTAAACATTTGGTTCTCATAATTATAGTCATTTTTTCGATAAGTTCTTGTAATATTTTTAGAAAAGGGGGCAGTAGCCCTCGACATGAAAACCAATCTTCTTTAAGTCCATTAGAGCAAATTGAAGTTACGGCACTATTTATTGAAGCCAACAAAGAAAAAATCATTGGAAATTTCAGCAATGCAAAAGCTTTATATGCTGATTGTATCCGTAAGGATCCTAAGAATCATGCAGCTATGTACGAACTGGCGGGTTTACTTCTGATTGAGGAAAATTTCAATGATGGTATTCTATTGGCAAGGGAAGCTGTTCGATTAGATGATAGAAATGAATGGTATTATGTGTTATTAATAGAATTGTATCAAAAATCCAGGCTATATAATGAGGCTATAAAAACACTGAAAGACCTTGTTGAGTTATCACCAGAAAACATTAATTATCAGTATGAGCTTGCCAATTCCTATTTACACACAGGGAGGTTGAAAGAAGCCATAAACATTTATAACCACATTGAGGAAACTATCGGAATTACAGAAGAAATTTCTGTTCAGAAACACACTATCTATCTTTATATGGGGAAAATCCAAAAAGCCATTGAGGAATTAGAAAAGCTTATTGCTGCCGATCCCGAAAATATTGAAAACCAATTGCTTCTAGCAAATGTTTATATAAGACTCAATTATAAAGAAGAAGCTTTCAGAATCTTTGAAAATATCCTTACAACTGACCCAAACAATGGTTCCGTAAATTTATCTTTAGCTAATTATTACAGAACTCAGAATGATGATACCAAGGCATTCACTTATACACAAAAAGCGTTTGCAAATCCCGACATCAATTCAGAGGAAAAAATTAATATTTTACTATCATATTACGAATTCACAGATTCAAACAACAATGTTGCTTATAAAGAAGAAGCCTATATTCTGTTAGATATATTAATAAGCACACACCCTCAGGAGGCAGTCGGATACTCCATGTATGCTGATTTTCTTGTTCGTGACAAAAAGCTTAATGAAGCAAAAGACATGTTGTTAAAGGTTATTGAGCTTGACAAAACAAAATATCTAGTATGGGAACAGTTGCTCAGTATTGAACTTGAACAAAAAAATTTCATAAGCCTTGATACTTTAGCAAACATTGCTATTTCACTTTTTCCGGAACATGCTTTACTTTATTTATACAGTGGATATGCCACTTTTAATTTACGCAATTTTGAAAAAACAGTTGAAACTCTAAATCAGGGTGTGGCTTATTCTTTCTATAGTGAACAGATGACGCTTGAATTTTACACCTTACTGGGCGAATCATATAATCATCTTAAAAATTACGAAAAATCAGATTCAGCCTTTAATGAAGCCATTAAAATATCACCAGACAGTGCTTATCTTTTAAATAATTACAGTTATTATTTATCTTTACGTGCCGACAAACTTGATTTAGCTAAAGAACTTTCAGAAAAAGCCAACCAAATTGTTCCAAATTCACCATCTTTTCAGGATACCTATGCATGGATTCTTTACAAACAAGGGGATTACGAGAACGCCCTCATATGGCTTGAAAAAGCATTGGAAAATGGTGGTATTACCAACGCTGTCATTCTTGAACACTATGGAGACGTGCTTTTTCGTTTAAACAAAAAGGATGACGCAATAAAACAATGGGAAAAAGCCAAAGAAGTGGGGAATGGATCAGTATTTCTTGATGAAAAAATAAGAACAAAAACACTAATTGAAGAATAAAAAATTGAAAATAACATCACCTTTTCTTGTGTTTATTTTATTTGCATTCCTTTCAGCAGTTGTATTTCTTAATTCCTGTAAAACAAGAAAACCTCGTAACCTTTTAGAAATTTCTGATATTAATACTGATTCTATATATTACTTTTTAAAAATTAACGAAGTTGCTTTTAATACTCTAGAAGCCCGCCTTTTGCTGAATGTTAATACAGCAGATATAAATCAATCTTTCAATGCCAACATGAGGCTTTTAAGAGACAGTGTGCTTTGGGTTAGTATAGTTCCTTTTGCCGGCATTGAGGTTGCGCGCATTCTAATAACACCCGATTCGGTAAAAATATTAAACAGAATGGAAAATATTTGTTATCTATATGATATCAGATTTCTTAAAAACCAATTGCATGCCAACATGGATTTTGACATGCTTCAATCGGTTTTAACAGGCAATGATTTAAGCACATATGATTTGAGAAACTTAAGAATCAATCAAGATAATAATGCATTTCAAATCACTTATTCAAACAGACTAAAAGAAAGTGACTCTCTCGATACTGAACGATTCAGTCACAGTATTTTATTAGAGAAAACAAGTTATAAGATTATTAATCAATTATTTTCAGGGGTAAAAGATAGTTTTAATTTAAATGTAAGTTATAGAGATTTCAAAGCGCTAGACGAACAGACTTTTCCTTTTGAAATAGCGATAGAAGCAAATAGTTCAGACAATCAGATTGAAGGGTTGATAAAATATTCAAAAATCACTCTTAATAAGGATTTAAACTTTCCTTTTACAATACCAGAAAAATATCAGATTATGCCTTAATTTAATACATCATGAATTGTAAAACACATTTATTTTTTCTGACTATCACATTGGCATTCTGTTCAGCCTTATTTTTAAATAGCGCTGTTTATAGCCAATCAAAAGAAAGATTACAACAAGACAAGAGGAGACTTGAAGAAGAAATTGCATTAACAAACCGGCTTTTAAATGAAACAAAAAGAAATACTCAGACATCGGTAAGCCAGTTGGTTCTTATTAATAATCAGATCCGTCAACGTGAAAGTCTCATACAAAATATAAGTTCGGAAATCCGACAGTTGAACAACAGTATTTCTGCCAACAATGAATCAATTGAGATACTAAAGAAAGAATTGACAGAATTAAAGGAACAATATTCAAAAATGATTTACTACGCTTATAAGAACCGAAGTGCCTACAATAGGCTCATGTTTATTTTTTCATCAAAGGATTTTAATCAGGCTTATAAGCGGATGAAATATATTCAGCAATATTCATTTTACAGAAAGAAACAGGCAGAAATGATTATTGAAAAGCAGGCAGAATTAGTTATAAAAGTTAATGAATTAGAGCAGATGCTTAACAATCGCAGGGACTTGTTAACCGCCCAGAATGAAGAAAAAGGGAAGCTTGACAGGGAGAAGAGCGACAAAAACAGAAGCATATCCGAACTCAGACAAAGGGAGCAGGAATTAAACAGAACCATCAGGGAAAAACAAGCCGCAGCACAAAGACTTCAGAGGGCTATAGAAGCAATTATAGCTGAGGAAATCAGACTTGCCTCAGAAAGAGCCAGGAGAAGCAGTGGAAATACAGAGATAGCTTTAACACCAGAAGAAATGGCCTTATCCAATAATTTTATCTCAAATAAAGGCAGATTGCCTTGGCCTTTATTAAGAGCTGTTGTAACAGGTGCTTACGGTGAGAATCCACATCCGGTATTACCAGGAATTAAAATTAATAACAGGGGTATTGATATGTCAACTACTCAAGGTGCTAAAGCTAGAGCTGTTTTTGATGGAACTGTTATCAGAATTGTTGAGATGCCCATGTACAGAAATGTCGTAATTATAAGTCATGGTGAATACTTCAGTGTTTACTCCAAACTCGACAGGGTTTTAGTACGTCAGGGAGAAAGAGTCAGAGTCCGACAAGATATTGGCTTGGTATTTACTGACACCGAGGAATCAAAAACAGAACTGCATTTTGAAATCTGGAAAGGTAATACGTCTGTAAATCCTGTTGAATGGCTTTCCAGATAAGCATTCTCTATTTGAATAAAATAAATTTTGCAGTCATACAAAAAAATACTATTTTTACAAAAAAATAAATTCATATGAGAAGCACAAACTATCTACTAATCATTTTGTTATGCATTTCATTTTTTGCACTTGGTCTGTTGATAAACAAGATTTTTACAGAAAACCAAAAAAAACATAAAATGAATTCTGAATACAGAGTAACATCAAGCGAAACAAAATTTACAAACCCCTTACTTGATTGTGACGGAGAATTTAATTATATTAATCCAATTCTTGAAAAAAAATTACAGGAAAAAGTTACTGAATTAAAAAGGAATGTATCAATAAATCAAATATCTGTTTACTTCAGAGGTTTACAAGGAGGCAACTGGTTTGGTGTTAATGAAAGAGAGAAATTTATACCGGCAGGTCTGAATCAGGTTCCATTGATGCTTTCAACATTCAGATTAATAGAAGAACATCCAAGTGTATTGCAAGATAAGTTTCTATTCAACGAAACTACTGAAATTTTCTCTAAAATGGATTCAAACGTTGTGATTAATGATGGAACACAGGTTTTTGATATTTATGATGTCATAGAATACATGATTAAATATTCTCATAATCCAACTGCAGGATTTCTTCTGGATTATTCCATGAAAATTGACCAAAGACTTATTGACAATGTATTTGTAGACTTGGGAATGACAGCGCCTTCAAAAAATGAAATTCATCAACTGACAACAAAAGAATATGCTTCATTCTTCAGGGTTTTGTATAATTCTTCTTATCTAAGCCGTACACACTCTGAAAAAGCATTATCCATCCTCTCTGAAACAGACTTCAAAGATGGAATTATGAAGGGTATTGATGATAATATTGTTATTGCTCATAAATCCGGTTTTGTTACAGACGATGTTGTATTTCAGCTACATGAATGTGGGATTATTTATTTCCCAGATAATCCATATATCTTGTGTGTGATGGTTAGAGGTCAGAACATCAATGAAATGGCTAATGTAATAGAGCAGATTTCTAAACTTACATACGAAGAAATAAAATCACAGGCTGCTGAATAAAATTGTTTATTTGTCGTTTTATCATCTCACAAGAATGGGTTAGAAAAATTTAGTCTATTTTTGCGGCTGAATAAAAAAACAGCACAATTCTGAATGATTAATATAAACGGGCTTTCAGTACTTTTTTCAAACGCATATATTCTTCAGGATATTTCCTTTGTAATTAACAAAGGAGACAGAATTGGTTTGGTCGGAAAAAATGGCGCAGGAAAAACAACTTTACTAAGAATTCTTAAAGGAATAATGCAGCCCGATGAAGGCAATGTCTCCTATCCAAAAGACACGAGCATTGGATTTCTTCCTCAGGAAATGAGCTTCAAAGGGAGCAAATCGGTTTTTGAAGAAACACTTAAAGCATTTGAAAAGATTATTGAATTAAAAAAAAATATTACCAAATTTGAACAGGAATTAAAAGAAATAACTGACTATTCAAGTGATAATTATTATGAGTTGCTTCAGAAACTCACAGATGCCAATGATTCCTTTTCAATGTTGGGCGGGCATAATGTTGATGCTGAAACCGAAAAAATTCTTTTGGGATTGGGTTTCACAAAAGAACAACTTGATATGCCGGTAAATACATTCAGCGGCGGTTGGCGAATGCGCATTGAGCTGGCTAAATTATTGCTTCAAAAACCTGATTTATTATTGGTTGATGAGCCTACAAATCATCTTGACATAGAGTCCATTCAGTGGTTGGAAAATTTTTTATGCCGTTATCATGGTGCCGTTGTTGTAGTATCTCACGACAGAACTTTTTTAGATAATGTGACTAACAGAACTATTGAAATCAATCTTGCAAAAATATTTGATTACAATGTCCCTTATTCAACATATATAATTAAAAGGACAGAACGAATTGAACAACAGAAGTCAAGGTATGAAAATCAACAAAAAACAATAGAACAGACTGAAAAATTTATAGAAAGATTCAGGTATAAAGCTACAAAATCACGTCAGGTACAGTCACGTATAAAAATGCTGGAAAAGTTAGATATTGTTGAAGTTGATGACATAGACAACAGCAGTATTTATGTTAAATTTCCTCCTGCACCTCAATCAGGAAAGGTTGTGGTTGAAGTTCAAAAACTAAGTAAAAGGTATGATACCAAATCTGTTTTAAAAAACATTGAATTTATAATTGATAAGGGCGATAAAATTGCCTTTGTCGGAAAAAACGGAGAAGGAAAAACAACTCTGGCACGTATAATAAATAAAGAAATTGAATTTGAGGGGATTTGTAATATAGGGTATAATGTTGCCATCGGTTATTACGCACAAAATGAAACGGAATTACTTAATCCCAATAAAACAGTTTTTGAAACAATTGATGATATTGCGGTTGGAGACATCAGGCAAAAAGTGAGACATATATTAGGTTCATTTCTATTCAGGGGAGATGACATAGAAAAAAAAGTAAAGGTTTTGAGCGGTGGAGAAAAAGCACGTCTTGCTCTTGCAAAATTGCTTCTGGCCCCCGTAAATCTTTTAATTCTTGATGAGCCTACCAACCATCTCGATATGAAAGCAAAAGAGATTTTGAAAAAAGCGTTAATCAATTATAATGGGACTCTAATAGTGGTTTCACATGACCGACATTTTCTTCAAGGTCTCACCAATAAAGTCTTTGAGTTCAGACATCAGTGTATTAAGCAATATAATGGTGATGTGTTTGATTTTTTGAGAACACGAAACCTTGAGAGTTTACAGGAGCTTGAATATAAAACAAAAGTAATTGATTCAAAAGAAACAGATTCAAAAACAACTAGCAATAAGCAACAATGGGAAAAGAAAAAGGAAACTGACAGGCTTATTCGCAAAATAAATTCAGAAATTGAAAAAATTGAAACGGAGATTTCAAAAGCAGAATTTCGCATGCAAGAAATTGAGAAAATCCTTGAAAATCCTGCAACAGATATGACCCATGACACCTATCCAAAATTATTTGAGGAGTATCAGGGGTTAAAAAAACATAATGACTTAAAGCTAAAAGACTGGGAAGATCTTCACCGTAAACTTGAGATTTTAAATACTGAGAAATAGAAAAAAATTATTCTACCGTAACCGATTTGGCTAAATTTCTAGGTTGGTCGACATTACAGCCTCTTAAAAGTGCAATATGGTATGAAAGAAGTTGCAAAGGAATGGTAGCGAGAATGGGGACAAACATTTCTTCTGTTTCAGGAATTTCAATGACATAATCAGCCATGCGTCTTACTTCAATATCTCCTTTTGTAACTACAGCAATGATAATACCCTTACGTGCCTTTACTTCCTGAATATTGCTTAGAACTTTATCGTAAATGCCTTTATTAGGTGCAATAACAACAACGGGCATGTGATCATCAATAAGAGCAATAGGACCATGTTTCATTTCAGCAGCAGGATATCCTTCAGCATGAATATAAGAAATTTCCTTAAGTTTCAACGCGCCTTCTAAAGCCACAGGAAAATTATAACCTCGTCCAAGGTATAAGAAATTTGATGCATTTTTAAAAATACCCGCAATTTCCTTAATTATGGTGTTTGCTTCCAAGGTTTCTTCAACCTTCTTTGGAATTGCTTCCAACTCATAGGTTAATTCTCTGAATCTTTTATAGGGGATTTGACCTTTTGTATATGCCAGCTGCAAAGCCAATAAACTCAATAAGGTAACCTGTGCAGTAAATGCTTTGGTTGATGCCACACCTATTTCGGGACCGGCATGTGTATAAGAACCAGCATGAGTAGCTCTGGCAATGCTTGAACCAACAACATTACAAATTCCAATAATTGTAGCACCTTTAGATTTAGCCAATTCAATAGCTGCAAGAGTATCAGCAGTTTCACCTGATTGAGAAATAGCAATAACTACATCATCTTCATAAATAATGGGGTTTCTGTATCTAAACTCTGAGGCATATTCAACCTCTACAGAAATTCTTGCAAGTTCTTCTATTAAGTATTCACCAACCAAACCAGCATGCCAAGAAGTACCACAAGCCACAATAATGATTCTTCGGGCATTTACCAATTTGTTTTCATACTGAGCTATACCTCCCAAATTAACAACACCTTGAATAGCATTTAGACGTCCTCTCATGCTGTCCTTAATAGAACGAGGTTGTTCATAAATTTCTTTCAACATAAAATGCTCAAAACCGCCTTTTTCAATTTCGTTCAATTGCATTTCGAGTTTATGTGAATAAGGTGTCTTATCCTGATTTTTTACAGTCTTTATTTTTAATTCTCCATATCTTGGAATGATAGCAATTTCCTCATCTTCAAGATATACAACTTCACGGGTGTACTCAATAATGGGAGTAGCATCAGAAGCAGCATAATATTCGCCATTACCGATACCAATAACTAAGGGGCTGCCTTTTTTTGCCAAAATAAGTTTATCATTATCACCTTTTGCAATGAGTACAAGCGCATAGGCTCCAATAACCTGACTTAATGCAATTTGCAATGCTTCAACGAGGTCAACTTTTTCATTAATTTGAATGTCTTCAATTAAATGTATAAGTACCTCGGTATCAGTTTCACTTCTGAAAGTATATCCTCTGTTTACCAATTCTTTTTTTAAAGAAGCGTAGTTTTCAATTATCCCATTGTGAATGATGGCAATATTCTGAGAAGGTGAAAGGTGGGGATGGGCATTTTCATTGTTAGGCTCCCCATGAGTTGCCCATCTGGTATGGCCTATGCCAATATTTCCTTTAATGTCTTTATTAATCACATGAGCTTCAAGATCGGCTACTTTTCCTTTTGTTTTATAAACGTTTAAAGAATCATTTAGAAGTGCAATTCCCGCGCTGTCATATCCCCTGTATTCTAAGCGATAAAGTCCTTTGATTAAAACAGGAAATGCTTGTTTAGGTCCGATGTATGCAACAATTCCGCACATATTTTACAATTTTAGGTAGGTGATTTTTAATTTCATATTATTTTGAGAATGGGCCGGTCCTCTTAATACAATTCTGCTTCCATTAATGGCAGAACCTGAAACCAAAATATAAAGTCCATAATCTTCAATATTTCCGCTCAAAATATTCTGAAGGTGGCGCGTAATTACAAAACTGTATTGTTTTTTGTCAGGATCATACATCCCCTTAAAATGACTTTCTCCTTCAAACTGATCAATTATAAAGTCTATTTCTCCGTTTTCTTTAATTCTTACCAAGGTCAGTTTCTCAGGGATAGAATAAGTTGCCTGAGAGGCATCATTTTCTTCAACAGGAATTATTAATTCAGCTTTATTGAGAACAATCTTATCATTTTCAGTAAAATTATTGAGGTTAGGGAAAGATAATTTAATTTTTGTCCCTGCCATGGCCTGAACGTAAAGGATACTGTCTCCAGGTAATGAATCACCATTTAATTGTTGTTGTAAAACAGGATTGGCATTGCTGTAATTATAATGTTCAAAAATATTGATTCTGCTGCAATGTTCATTAATAACAAAATTATATTTAAGAGAATCATTCAAATCATTTTTATAGTAAAGCGTTAATTGTGATTCCGTATTTACGAGGTCGAAATAAAGAATAGCACCTTCATTATTGACAAAAGAAGTTGTTACAAAAATTCCTTTAAAAAAACCAAGGAAAGCATTATTGTCAGACAAATTAGTAGTACCTGATTCATTAAAGAAATGCTGAGCTAGAGCATCATCCATCTTGATTCTTAGCTGGGGAGCTTTAAGTTCTCCATCAATATATAAGCTATCAAGAGAATTTGGAATAACAGAAGCACTTCCCCACTGTTGACCAATATTCAGGCTAAGGTTTGAATAATAAGTCGAATCTTTATAAAAGCTGTCTAAAATCTCAAAAACTTTAACATTGATTTTTCTGAGAGGGCCATAATGACCTTTGTAAACAAGAGAAAGGACTATAGAATCTGCCACAGGATTAGGTCCGAAATCAACATTATTTGAAGACAAACGCAAGTGTGTATAAAAGCCGGCAGAAGTTCGTCCAAAAACAGGATCATTATAGTTTCCAAGCAGATTCTGAATCGTTTTATCAGCACGTACCGAATCTTCTCTTACAGTATAAGCATTGATATCAAGATTTTCTTCAAAGCAAACACTGAATTTATCATTTTCGGGTTGCACATCAAGACCAATAAAATCGGGCTCATTACATGAATAAAATGAGTTCAAAATAAAAACAGCCGCAGATACTCTAATCAGAAGCTGCAAATAAACAGATGCTTTCAAATTCAGTTGTATTTAATAAAAGGTATGTTAAGATAAAACGCTATTATTGATAAAAATTTCATCATAAAATTCGGAGTATGCATCAATATAATTATCAGGGTTCTGATATTCGAGGATGGGTTTATCAATTGTTTTAATATAGGCTTCGAGTTCAGGATTAATTTTCGGGCTGCTTATAATAACTGCATCCGAAAAATGAATAGCAGCTTTTGTAATATTTACAAAAGTTGGATCTTTGAATAAGTTAAGGTCTTCAGTTGAGATGCCGGGAAGTTTAATTTTATCAGCATAGTTTTTACTGAAAGAACCTGAAAAATCATCATCATAAATAGAATAAATAACCTTAGAATCAGAAAAAACAGGATTGTCTTTAAAAGCTTTTTTGATATAAATGGGTAATAAAGCAGAAATCCATCCATGGCAATGAACAACATCAGGAGGCCACGCAAGTTTCTTTACAGTTTCCAAAACGCCTCTGCAATAGAAAATCGAGCGTTCATCATTATCTTTATAGTATTTTTGTGATTTATCAGTAAGCATCGCTTTACGGCTGAAGTAATCGTCGTTATCAATAAAATAAACCTGCATTCTGGCCGAAGGTATAGAAGCAACTTTTATAATCAAAGGATGGTCATTTTCATTAATTATGAGATTCATTCCTGAAAGTCGAATAACTTCGTGCAGTTGATTTCTTCTTTCATTAATACATCCGTAACGTGGCATAAATGTACGTATTTCCTTTCCCCTCTCCTGAATACCCTGAGGCAGATGTCTTCCTATCAGACTCATTGAGCTTTCTTTTATGTAAGGATAAATTTCTTGCTGAGCAAATAAAATTTTGGATTTTTCCATTTTATTAAAATTATGTTTTTTTAATTTATGCAAATTTACAAAAAATAAATATATTTTCTTGATAATAATACTATTTTTGCCTTTTTTTTAAAAAGATTTCACACACAACTCAGCAATAGTAAAATCATTTACAAACAAGGAGCATTTTTTCTTATTCTGATAAACAATAAATAAAGACCTTTATTATTTATAAATTTTAATTTATTTTTAATTGAATTCATTATGCAAATATTAAACTCCTGTGCAGAGGCAAAAAAATTCATCAATACACTAAAATTTCAGAATAAACAATTGGGATTTGTACCCACAATGGGGGCTTTACACCATGGTCATATAGCCCTTGTTGAAAAGGCAAAAAGAGAGAATGATTTGGTTATTTGCAGTATCTATGTAAATCCCTTACAATTTAACAATAAAAATGATTTTACATTATACCCCCGAACACACGAAAGTGATTTAAAGCTATTAGAAGAGGTGGGATGTGACATTGTTTTTTTTCCTGATGAAAAAATTTTGGACGGGAAGGATTTCTTTCAGTATGATGTGGGATTTTTGGATACTGTCATGGAAGGACTTCACAGACCCTGTCATTTCATGGGGGTAGTTTTTATTGTTAAGGCACTCTTTGATATTTTAAGGCCAGACACAGCCTATTTTGGTCTGAAAGACTACCAGCAGTTGGCCGTTATAAAACAAATGGTGAAAGATTTTGAGATGCCTGTTACAATTATTCCTTGTCCTACATTCAGAGAGCATGATGGGCTTGCTATGAGTTCTCGAAATTCAAGACTTACCAAGACACAAAGAGAAAACGCATCAAATATTTATAAATGTTTAAGCAATTTAAAAAGTAATACTGTTCATAAAACTATTGACAATTTAAAAAATGACTTCATAAATTCTTTAAAATCCATTCCTGAAATGCGTGTTGAATATATTGAAATTTGTGATGCAGATACATTAAAACCTTTAGAAACACTACATTCAAGCAGTTCAGGAGTTGCTTGCACTGCTGTTTTTCTCGGTGAAGTTCGTTTGATTGACAATATTCTTTTGTTTTAGTTTTTTTTATAATTTTGCAGCATCATGTTAATACAAATACTGAAATCGAAAATTCACAAAGTTAAGGTTACCGAATCTAATCTTAACTATATTGGCAGCATTGGTATTGATGAGGATTTAATGGATGCTGTTAACCTCATTGAAAACGAGAAAGTCCATGTGGTCAATCTTAACAACGGTGAACGGGTTGAAACCTATGTGATTAAAGCACCAAGAGGTTCAGGTTCCATTACAATGAACGGACCGGCTGCACGTAAAGCACAAGTAGATGATTACCTTATTATAATGTCCTATGCGCTGATGGATTTTAATGAAGCTAAAACTTTCAATCCTACCATCATATTTCCAACAGACAACAAAATCCTTTAGTTTTTGAAAAACAAGAAATTACTTTCGGTTGTAAAATATATTTTCTTTCTAAGTATTGGATTATTATTGCTTTGGTACGTAACTAAAGGGCAAGATTATGATTTGTTTTTTAATGAATTCAAAAATGCCAATTATTATTGGATTGTTTTCGCCATGTTTTGTGGTGGCATTAGTCATATTTTCAGGACTTTAAGATGGAACCTGCTCATTAATTCCATGGGGCATAAAACAGTATTTTCCACTACTTTTTATGCCGTCATGATAGGTTATTTTGCCAATATGGTTGTTCCTAGATTGGGAGAAGTGAGTCGCTGTGTTGTTCTGCATAAGAACAGAAAAATTCCGTTTAATGAATTATTAGGGACTGTCATTGCCGAAAGGGTTTTTGATATGATTTGTCTTTTATTGGTTGCTGCTTTTGTATTGTATTTTCAATTTGATTTTCTTAAAGGATTTATTTACACCTATTTGTATGCTCCATTAATGGGTAAAATAAGCAACAACTTCTCTGTTTTTATATTGATATTTGTTGCTTTTATTATCATTGTAATTGCATTTATTATTTTTATCAAATCAAAAAGCAAAACGGAAGACAATAACTCTTTCTTTTATAAAATAAAGAAAATGTTATATGGTTTTTCGGAAGGGTTCAGAACAATAATGCTTTTACCACAGAAAATCCAATTTTTATTTTACACCGTCATGATATGGGCCATGTATCTCCTTATGACTTACCTTTGTTTTTTTGCTATGGCATCTACTTCGATATTAACGGTTTCAGCAGGGTTTACTGTTTTAGTCATGGGTAGTGCGGGCATCGTAGCACCTGTTCCCGGAGGTATCGGGGCCTATCATTTTATGGTCATTTCAACTTTGGTTGAAGTTTACAATATCAATACCACTTCTGCAACAAGCTTTGCATATCTCAGTCATACCAGTCAAGGTGTTTTAATCGGAATTTTGGGAGCTGTTTCATTTCTTGCTATTTTTTTACAAAAAAATAAATCAAAATCTGATGTCTAATACGCAGATAATTCAGAATAAAATTTTATCAGCTGCATGCCTTAAAAAAGAAGTTCGCAGATGGAAGTCGGAAAATAAAAAGATTGTTTTTACAAATGGCTGCTTTGATATTCTACACGTAGGCCATGTTGATTATTTGTCTAAAGCAGCAGAGCTTGGAAATTTGTTAATTATCGGATTAAATTCCGATAGTTCTGTCCGAAGAATAAAAGGTGAGAAGCGTCCTATAAATGAGGAACAATCTAGAGCATTTTTATTGGCATCCTTATTTTTTGTGGATGCTGTAGTTGTTTTTGAAGAGGATACCCCTATCGAGCTCATAAAAACAATAATGCCAGACATTCTAGTGAAGGGAAATGATTATTCTGAAGATGAAATTGTGGGAAGTAAAGAGGTCAAGGCTAATGGGGGCAAGATTGTAACATTTGAGCTGGTTAAAGGTTTTTCAACTACAGCTATTGAAAATAAAATAAAAAACGCTCCCATCTGATAGATGTTTAATGATACTTCCAGAGAATCATCATATCATCGCTTGTACACAAGAAAATTGTTAACAAACCCGAAATGAGGTAAATATTTCATAATTATATAAATAATTTTATATAAATTTGTTTAAATATTTTTTCAATGAAACGGAACTTGTTATTTCTGTGTGTAATAGTATTTATAAATACTTTCCTATCCTGTCAAAAAACAGACAGTGTACAAGCCGGTTTAGAAGGGACATGGGAACTTGTTGTCTTTGACCATGATGGTACTGAAAAATGGACTTTTACTCCCGATAACAAAATTTTAGTCATTCTTGATATGCCTACCGCAGGTATTTCAGGAGATACAGCTGCACAAGGCACATACGAATTAAGTATAGTGAACTATACTCATGGCCGTTTACTTAACAAAAATATTTTTAAAGTTCCTGCCATAACTATCAGTGGATTTGAAAATTACAAATACGCTCAAAGTAATATATTTTATCCTGCCTGTAATACCGAATGGGAGGTACACCGACTTGACAGTAAAGTATTGGTATTAACCACAGATACTTATAATGCTACAGCGGGGGGACTGGTTATGAAAGAATTCTACAGAGAATAAATCACCTATTTTTGTGAGTAAGATAAAAACTGCTTTTTTTTGTAAAAATTGTGGCGCACAATCGCCAAAATGGATAGGCAAATGCCCTTCCTGTTTAAGCTGGAATACCTACGAAGAAGAGGTCATACACAAAGACAATGAAAATAAAAGTCTTGATAAGCTAGCCGACAAAAAAAATATAAAACCTACTCTTATTGATGAGATATCACCACGAAATGAAACCCGAATAGATTCCAAAAACAATGAAGTTAACAGAGTTCTTGGCGGGGGTATAGTTCCAGGATCACTCATATTAATCGGAGGAGAACCCGGCATAGGAAAATCTACATTAATGCTTCAAATGGCTTTAGAACTGTCACATCTTAAGGTTCTATACATAACTGGAGAAGAAAGTGACCAGCAAATAAAAATGAGAGCCGAGCGTATAAACCTTTCCCATTCAAAATGTTATGTTCTTACAGAAACCATTACCCAATATATTTTTAAACATATTGAAACATTAAATCCAGATATCGTTATTGTTGACTCCATTCAGACACTCACCACCAATGTGCTCGATTCCTCAGCAGGGAGTATTTCACAGATTAGAGAATGTGCTGCAGAACTAAACCGTTTTGCCAAGCAAACAGACACACCAGTTTTTTTAATAGGACATATAACAAAAGATGGTACAATTGCAGGTCCCAAGATTCTTGAGCACATGGTTGATACTGTTCTACAATTTGAGGGAGACAGAAATTATATCTACAGGATATTGCGTTCGACAAAGAATCGTTTTGGTTCTACATCGGAATTAGGTATTTTTGAGATGTTAAATTCAGGGCTTAGGGAAGTATCAAATCCATCTGAAATTCTCATCAGTCAGTTTGATGAACCATTGAGTGGTATTGCTATTTCGGCCACTATTGAAGGTATGCGCCCTATACTTATAGAGACTCAGGCATTAGTAGGTTCTGCTGCTTATGGTACTCCTCAACGTTCTGCTACCGGATTTGACTTAAGACGGTTAAACATGCTACTAGCTGTTCTCGAGAAGAGATGCGGTTTTAAATTAGGGATTAAAGATGTATTTCTTAATATTACCGGAGGTATAAAAGTTGATGATCCGGCAATTGATTTGGGGGTTGTTGTGGCGGTATTATCCTCTTCGGAAGATATACCCATAGCCTCAAAAACCTGTTTTGCTGCAGAAGTTGGTCTCTCAGGGGAAATACGCGCCATAAACCGTATAGAACAACGTATTACAGAAGCCGAAAAACTTGGATTTAAAACCATTTTTGTTTCTAAGTACAACTTCCAAAAAAGCGACGGGAAAAACTATAAAATTAAAGTTATTCCCGTCGGTAAAATTGAAGAAGTTTTTACAGCACTTTTTCGTTAGGCTGTTAATCTTCGTCTTGTTCCTGAGCTTCGTATGTTTTAATAAGTGTATCCTGAACATCGGCAGGAACTTGCTGATACTCTGCAAAGCGCAAAGAGTAAGTTGCTCTGCCACTTGTAATAGAACTTAAAGATGTAGAATACTTATTCATTTCAGCCAGGGGTACTCTGGCTTTAATTTTCTGATAATTGCCTTCACTTTCCATACCCATCATAATACCTCTACGTCCTTGAAGATCAGTTATCACATCTCCCATTCTATCTTCCGGAACTATTACTTCAACATCATAAATAGGTTCAAGAATTTTGGGACCGGCGTTTTTAAATGCTTCTTTAAAGGCATTACGACCAGCTAATTTGAAAGAAATTTCGTTAGAATCTACCGGATGCATTTTACCATCATACACACTCACAATAATATCTCTGGCGTAAGAACCGGTAAGAGGACCTTCTTCAATTTTTTCCATTATACCTTTGATGATGGCAGGGTGAAAACGTGCATCAATAGCTCCACCAACAATACAATTATGATACATAAGTTTTCCGCCCCAAGTTAATTTTATTTCATCACGACCCCTAATTGGAAATTCAGTCTGGTCCGGCTTTCCTTCAATATAAGGTTCAATCATCATGTGCACTTCGCCAAACTGACCAGCACCACCGGATTGTTTTTTGTGTCGGTACATTGATTTTGCCGGTTTAGTAATGGTTTCACGGTAGGGAATCTTAGGTGTGATAAATTCTATTTCAATTTTATCAAGATTTTCTACCTGCCACTTTAAAATATTAAGATGTAATTCACCCTGTCCGTGAACAAGGATTTGTTTTAGTTCAATTGAGTGTTCAATTATAATGGTTGGGTCAATACTTCTTAAACGTTTTAATACAGTGCCTAATTTTTCATCATCAGATGTATTCTTAGACTTGATAGCTGTTCTGAATTTTGGTTCAGGATAAACGATAGGTTCGACAATGTCATCTGAAAATTTGGCTGTGGTAAGTGTGTTATTTGTATAAGTGTCTCTTAACTTAACTGTTGCCACAATATCACCTGCAAAAGCTTTCTCAATCTTAGTGCGGTTTTTACCACACACTGCAAATAATTGGGAAATTCTTTCTTTAGAATTTGTTACAGAATTTATCATGTCCATCCCTTCAGTAATCTGACCGGACATAATTTTGAAAAATGAAACTTCACCTAAATGCTGCTCAATAGACGTTTTATAAACGAAAGCACATGCAGGTTGATTGATATCAAAATTCAATTCTTTACCATTGGTCGTTTTAGGAAAAGGTACATCTATAGCAGACGGGCAAACAGATGCCACAAAATCGAGTAATTCAGTAATGCCAATATTTTCTTTGGCAGAAGCACAGAATAATGGGAAAAAGTCTCTGTTAACAATACCTTTTTTAATACCATTAACCATTTCTTCTTCAGTAAGTGTACCATTTTCAAAGAAGATCTCCATTAAAGATTCTTCGCTTTCAGCAGCAGCTTCAATGAGTTTCATTTGCAGCTCTTCGGCTTTATTTTTTTCGCTATCCGGAATAGGTAGTATTTCAGGTTTTCCACCACCTTTAGGATACTTAAGCATTTTCATTTTATAAACATCGATAATGGTGTTAAAACCAATACCTGCATTTATAGGATACTGTACAAGTGTAACTTTTTCTCCGAATTGACTTTTAAGCTGGTTAATGGTTTCTTCAAAATTGGCTTTATCATGTTCCAGCTGATTAACGACGAAAAGAAGAGGAGTATGGTCTTTTACGGTATAACGCCAAATAATTTCGGTTCCCACTTCAACCCCGTTTTGAGCATTTATCATCATGACAGCAGAATCGGCCACTTTTAAGGAAGCCACTACCTCACCAATAAAATCGTCAAAACCTGGTGCATCAATAATATTGATTTTTTTACCGGCATATTCAGTAAAAAGAACTGTAGAGAAAATTGAGTTTCTTCTTTCAAGTTCAATTTCTCTGTAATCGGACAAAGTATTTCCTTCTTCAACAGAGCCACGTCGGTTAAGTCCGCCGCCATTAAATACCATAGCTTCTCCCAGGGTCGTTTTCCCTGATTTAGCCCCCCCGATAAGGGCGATGTTTTTCACTTCAAACGGTTGATAAATCTTCATTTTGTAATATATTAATTAATAAAACTTTATACTTAAATTTTGGGAGCGTAAAAGTATAAAATTATGTTGAATAAAAAACAAGTTTTATTGATAATTTTAAATTAAAGCTGCTTCTTCATCTCAAGCAAAAAGTCTTTAATGTTGTTGAGGGCAAAAATCAATTGAGCCTTGTCGTAAGTTTCTGCTTTTTTGGTTTTCAGTACATCTTTTGCACCCTGAAGCGTAAATCCTTTTTCCTTTACAAGGTGATGAATGAGAAAAAGGTTATCAATATCTTTCTTGGTAAATAGGCGGTTACCCTTTTTATTTTTATGGGGTTTAAGCACATCAAATTCCTTTTCCCAAAATCGTATGAGGGAGGTGTTGACTTTAAACATCTCTGCTACTTCTCCAATAGCATAGTATTCTTTTTCAACTTTTCTTTCCTTATAAGGCATAGGTGTTAGGATTTGAAAATAAATGTAAAATTAGTTATTTTTCCCTTCGATAACAAAAACAAACTCACCTTTGATACTTTTTTCAGAAAAATATTGAATACACATTTCAACAGTTCCCCTGTAAGTTTCTTCAAATTTCTTTGAAATTTCCCTTGAGACGGATATCCTTCTGTCTTTTCCCAAAAAGAGAGACAAGTCGTTAAGAGTTTTAATCACTCTAAAGGGAGATTCGTACAATACAAATGTGAATTGACATTCAGCAAGTTCTTTAAGTTTAGTCTGGCGACCTTTCTTAACGGGAAGAAATCCTTCAAACAAAAACTTGTCGTTAGGCAATCCTGAATTAACCAAAGCAGGAACAAATGCAGTTGCCCCCGGTAAACATTCTGTTTCAATACCTGCATCAATACATTTTCGAACAATGAGGTATCCGGGATCAGAAATTCCCGGTGTCCCGGCATCACTTATTAAAGCTATTGTTCGGTAATGATCAAACAATTCTTCAACAAAGCTGCTGATTTTATGTTCGTTGAATTTATGGTATGATTTCATTTTGGTTTCGATGTCAAAGTGCTTGAGTAGAAAGGCACTTGTACGCGTATCTTCTGCTAAAATCAATTGCACTTCCTTAAGGACTTTCACAGCTCTGTATGTCATATCTTCGAGGTTGCCAATGGGTGTAGGCACAACATAAAGTTTAGGCATGATTTAGTTTTTTGATAAATGGTCAACAAAATGTGTGATTAAATTGAAAAGTTTATTGTAGGCAAAAAGGGAAAGAACCTCGGGTTTATCATTGATATTGTGGTAAAAGGTTGTTCCCCCGAGGGTGTAAAAATAGAAACATTTGACACCCTTAGTATAAAAAAAATAGTGATCACTGTTGGCAGCTTCTCCCCTGCTTTTGATTTCTGATAAAAACCCTGAATTATTATTTATTGTTTGCAATGCCTGAAATTCATTTTCAAAGACATCGCCGTTTACCACCATCATACCTTCCTCTCCTGTACTAACCATGTCCAGATTTATCAGGAATTTAATATTCTCGAGGGGAAACAAGGGATGCTCAGAATAAAACCTTGAACCACGAAGACCGGCTTCTTCTCCTGCCATTGCTATAAAGGCAACAGAATAATCGTTAGGGTTTTCAGAGTAATATTTGGCAAGGTCAAGCATCATGGCAATGCCACTGGCATTATCATGGGCACCGGGGTAATAAGTATCCCTTCCCATACGTCCAAGGTGGTCATAATGTCCAACAAAGACAAAAAAAGAATCGGGATATTTGGTTCCTTCTACATAAGCTGCCACATTTTGAGTAGGGTAATTTTCTCGATATTCATTTTCAATATTTATTTCAACTCTTCTGATTTTAATCTTTTTCTCTACATTCAATTCAACAGAAGGAAAATCAATAAGTAAGTGCCCCGAATAAACGCTCCACATCATTGGGGTCTTTTTGTCTGTCAAGCTTATAACAGCTTCCGCATTAAAAGTATTGTAGAATCTGAGTTCATCAAACAATTTGGCATTCGTTTTTGTTTCTCCTGTATTATCAACTATCAGTACTTTTCCTTCCAGCCCTTTTCTCTGCAAACGTTTAAGTCTTCTTTGTTTTGTTTGGTGGCTGATTGACCTGGTTTTAAAACAGCCTCTTTGTCCAGAAGAAGGTGTGAGAACAATATAATCCCTTCCGGGCATGAGTGTATTGCTGTTGATTTTTAATTCCAAAGCACCCGGTAATGTATTTACGTTTATATTAAATGGTTGCAAGTAAGTATCATTAAAGGACTTAAGGCCAATTTGTGTCATCTCCGATTTGATGTAATCAGCCGCTATGCTATCTCCCCTTAGGACATAGCCTCTGCCATGCATTTCGGGTGATGCCAGATTCTCAATTATACTTCTTGCATAAGATATATTCTGTGCAGGGAGTTCCTGGTATCTAAGAATGGAACAACAGAAAAAAACAAAAATACTTTTAAAAAGAAAATTCATAGAATCAGCATAATAAGTTTTAGAAAATGTAATTTACAAAATGAGTTTAAAGTAAATTTTTAGAATTTTTACAACGAGAGTAATTCAGATTTATAAGATACTAAATGTTTCTTGATCATTTTTGCCCGACCTGATTCATTATGATGAAAGAATTTTGGTGCTGTGTTTTAAAGTTCGAAGCACAAGGGTAATAATTAAAATTACACCAAGAACATAAATTGATATTCTGTCAGCATATATATTTTTTTCCGTAAAGAATAATCGCCATAAATCTACAAAGGTAAAAGAAACAGCTGTGGCTAATAATCCTGAATATTCTCTTCGCAACACAGCTCGGAAAGAAAAGGACATCTGACTTTTTTGATAATTTTTGAAGCTTGGAAAAAATGCTGGCGTTTGTTGGCTCCACATTTGAAAATTATCTCCAAACCTGGTATTTAAGAAATCCTCTTCGGCGACCATAATGCGTTCATAATAAATCCAAAAGAGCAAACAAAAAACAATAAAAAAGTACAGGCTGAAAGTAAAAATGACAATTCCAGCCCAAATTAAAAAATTGCCAAGGTAGAGAGGATGTCGGACAACAGAGTATATGCCCGATGAATTCAGGGTTTCAGCCACCTGAGATTTTGTATTTCGGCCAGAAGTACCCTTAGGTGTGCTTCCAACAACAAAAGCCCTGACAATAAAACCAGAGATGGAAACAAGTATAGAGAAAATTATTAATATAATCTCATTTTTCAGGGTGCAAGATGTTCTTGAACTTACATAAATAAAAGGAACTGCCAATACAAAAAGAATTAAAGGGAAATAGCTTCGGTACTTAAAAAGTAAATTACCCTGATATACAAAACTGTCTTTTAAATTCATGTTTATATTTTTTAATCTGTTATCAATTCATACCCATCATTTCGGCCTTTTTCGACAGCTCTTATTCCATATTTCATCCATGATGGCATGGGTGCATCTTTAAGATAATGGTCGAAAAACTGCAGCATACGAATGCTTAAATCCCTTCTGTTGGCTTTTTTCTCAAGGTTATGTTCGTCTTTATTATAATTAAGCAGCCATACGGGTTTCTGAAGTCTGCGAAGGGCTAAAAACATTTCAACACCCTGTTCCCATGGAACAGCACCATCATTATCATTACTCATAATAAGGAGGGGTGTTTCTACTTTGTCTGCATAAAACAATGGGGAGTTTTCTATATACAGGTCTCTTCTTTCCCAAAGGTTTGCACCAATACGACTTTGACCTATTTCGTACTGATAAATTCTGTTGATGCCTGTCTTTCGTCTGATGGCACCGTAGGCACTGGTCATGTTCGTAACAGGAGCACCGGCCATTGCAGCTTTGAAAAGATTAGTCCGGGAAACAATATAAGCAGTCTGATAACCGCCCCAGCTTTGACCTTGAATACCGAGGTGATTCTGGTCAACAAAGCCCTGTGACAACAAATGATACACCCCACTGAGGGTGATATTCAAAGCACTTTCACCGGGATGTCCAATTTCATATTCAATATCGGGAACAAATATCAGGTAATCATTACTTGTGTATAAAGGGAAATTTATCACAGATCTGCTGGGATTTGGCGTGTAATGGGCATGAAGTGTTTGAGAAGTCCGTTCATAAAAATAAGTAATCATCGGGTACTGCCGGTCTGGATCAAAATTTTCGGGTTTAAATAAAAGGCCCTTATAGGTTTTCTCATTAAAAATCCAACTTATCAACTCAGCACTACCCCATAAATAATTTGCTTGCTGTGGATTGGCATTACTAATTTTCGCGGCACTTTCAAAAGAGGTATTGCTTACCCAGAGGTCGGGGTATTCCTGAAAAGAAGAACGTCTGAAAAGAAGCACAGGGCTATCTTTTGACTTTAAAACCGAAAGGTACCTAAAAGCACCCTTAATATGCAGTTGTGTTGTTTTCTGGCTCAGGTTCAGCGTATAAAAGCCCTCATCAAAATTGTCCTTATTCACATATTTAATCAATAACTGCGCATCAGGCGAAAAAAAAGTTTCTTCTTTATCTAATTTTATGTAACGATGCTCAAAATTACCCCGAATAATATCCTTGGTCAGATTTTCTGCAGGCTGGTTTCCTTCAGGGTCAATTTTCCAAATATTTAACTTGTCATAAATAAGCACATACGTATCATTCTCCATCCAGCCTGCAATACCATAGGGCGGGGGATTATCAGGCTGATCAAAATCGGTATCATAAAATGGGGAAGCAATCTTTTTTGTGAGACAAATAACAGATTTATTCAAAATGTTATATGCATACCATGCACTGTCGTTGCTGTTGAAGTATAAAAGGAATTTGGTTGCCGGTGACAGAACTACAGTATGTTGCTGTTGTTCGAGGATTTTAACTCTGTTCCCGTTATTTATGTTTACCATGTAATAATCTTTTAAAGTGGGCTCCCATGAAGACTCAAGGCGGTAAGGAACATCCGAAATTCCCAAGCCTATTGAATCGTTGTTTTTCTCTAACATTCTGAGCTCCGGCATATCTTCGCTTGAAAGAATAGCTGCAGTCTGATCAGAAGGAATGTACACGGCAAGGAAATTCTTTTTCAATTCTTTTTCAAGTTCGGCCAACTGTTGAGACTGAAGTAAGTCATCCGTCCAAGACCACAAATCAAGCACAACCTTATCCTCATCAGGGAGGCTGTCTTCCTTTTCCAAAAGGGTTAAAGGAGCATATCTCCAGAACAACTTACGGCCATCATCTGAAAAGAACATATTCCCATCTTCACTCACCCTATAGTTACCAGTTAACAGCTGATGACTGCTGTCTATAACCATGACAGGCTCTCTTGAATCTGTTGAAAAGTAATAGATACTGAAATTTTTCACCTTAGCAGTGTCTGCTGAATAAATAAAAGCCAGTTGAGTTGCACTCTTGTCAGAAGTCAGTTTTTTAACTAGGCCCTGAGCTTTAAAAATGGTTTTCACCCTTGCATTTCTGGTATTAAAAATTTTGACTTCAGTTTCATTAACAGAGTCTAATGAATTGGTTGCAAAAACAATCCATTGTCCATTTTCAGAAATGACATAATCATTAACATCTGGAAAAGTATAGTCATCACTTTCAGTTGGATTTGAAATATGAAGTATAAAAGTTTTAAGTTTGTTTTTATTTTTTTTAATGACTTGATTATCTTCAGCTTTAACCGTATCATTTTTAGCACTTTGCAAAGTGAATGCAAGCCAAGAGCTTTCGTCCTCCGGGACTTTAAGATCATTCAGGTTTGCAAACTTTAAAATCTGATTGCTTTGAAGATTTAAAATTCCAATGGAATCGGTGGGCATATCATCTTTCTTCTTTTTCTCGATTCTGGCTTGTCTTAAATCTGCATCGTAAGCTTTTATTTTAAAAACAATAAATTCTGATGAGGGTGAAAAAGCAGCATCATAAGCTCTTTGAACAGTATCATTATGACCTGTAGTCAGGTTGTTTAAAACGAGGAACCCATCTCCGTTAAAGGGGGTAATTTGGTAAGCAACCCAGGCGCCATTATTTGAAACAATAGGATTTTCAAGTGTATTCCATGTATCATAAACATCATGCGAGAGTCTTTCTTTTTGAGGAGACTGACCAAAAATAGTCACAAAATTAAATGTCAAGAAAACAATCAGCAGGCTTTTATTCATCAAATATCATTTATTTTGGCAAAATTATCATTATTTAATATCCATTCCAAAAACTTCCGAAAGTTCATTTTTAAGGATGTTTTTAACATTTTCAATATCTACCCTCTCTCCTACTTCCTTTTCCAGAGAGGTAACACCTTTATCAATAAAACCACAGGGATTTATGTAAGAAAAATATTTTAAATCGGTATTGATGTTCAGAGCAAAACCGTGCATGGCAACATACCTGCTGGCTTTAACACCTATGGCGCAAATTTTTCTGGTTTTGTTGGGGAAATCAACATCCAGCCATACACCGGTTGCTTTATCAAGCCTGTATGCATTGACATTATAGTGTTTAAGCATTCGAATGACAGCCTCTTCCAAACCATGTATGTAATTTCTGACATCAAGCCCGAAGTTTTCCATATCAAAAACAGGGTATCCCACAATCTGCCCTGGTCCGTGATAGGTGATATCTCCTCCCCTATTGATTTTATAAAAAGAGGCATTGATTTTATTTAATTCCAAAAAGTTAAGAAGCAAATTATTTTCAGAGCCACTCTTACCGAGAGTAAAAACATGAGGGTGTTCACAAAAAAGCAGATGATTGGGTGTAGACAGTGTATTCATACCGTCTTTCTCCAAAGCTCTGTTTTGCATTTTTATATTTATTATCTGAGAAAACAGCTCTTCCTGATAGTCCCAGCACTCCTTATAATCAATTAAGCCCAGATCATTAAAGTTAACGTTTTTATTCATTTTCAGAAAACATTAAGTTCTACATGCAGCTAGTATTAAATTAAATGTATTTATCCTATTTTCGAAGCAAAATTTCTGATTTACAGAAATATAGATTCTTCACTTCGTTCAGAATGACACATAACATAACACTGTTCAAAGACATCATTTTTTAAAATGACATTTATTAAGCTGCAAAGATATTATTAATTTCTTAAATGAAATTGAATGAACTTTTGCAGCTATTTCGGCTCCCATTTTTCAAAGACACTAAGCGAAACAACAATTGACAAAAGTATTATCAATGCTGTTAAAACGATGCTCTCGGGAAAAATTTGGCCAGTAGTTGGAAAAGTAAATGCAGCAGAAATAAGACCATCAGGAGAATACCGCCCTATCTCACCGAATTGTGCAAAAATTGAAAAAGATATCCACATAAAAAAAGTGAGAATACCTGATAAAATCTGAGATCTGGCAATTGTGCTGAACATTAGTGTAATGGACATAACACACAAAATGTAGAGCGTAATAAGCAGGTTCTGAACAATAAAATTGAAAATATTAAGGGTGTCAAAAAACAAAAAAGTATAAAAAGCTGTAAATAATGCTGAAAGACAAATACTGGTGACAGTAATTGTAAAAACAGCAGAAAATTTTGCCAGAATAAAAGAACTTCGTTTAACAGGTTTTACCAAAAGGAAAACGGCTGTTCCTTTTTCTTTTTCACCCGAAATTATGCCCATGTTCATAAGAATTAATATAAAAACGCACATCTGGCTTAAATTCTTAATATATTGAAATACAGCATCATCATAAGTTGGAGCGGGTATATCAATATTCACATTCTGACTTTTTGTAAAATGCTCCATGATATCGGGTAGAAAGTAGGCCGTAAGAGGAGAAACAATGCCAAAAAAAGAAAAAATTAATAAAACGGCAACCAACTTCTTACTTCGGCTGTACTCAAGAAGTTCCTTTTTGAATATGACTATAAATCTCATATAGCTAATCATGCTTAATAAGTTTAACAAAAATATCTTCAAGAGAGGCACCGGTAATTTCAATTCTTTTGGCTGTCAGATTTAATGCGCACAAGAGATTAAGCAAACCGGCATAATCTTTTTCAACAACATTTAGAGAAACAGAAAAAAGGAAATTATTTCTGGTAAAATTAAATCTGCTCTGATTTTTCAGTGCCGTTTCAAAAAGTTCTGTACTTGAACCGGTTTCAAATTCAATCTCACATTTATCAGAAGCATACCTGTTCTTCAAATGTGAAAGGCTTTCCATGGCTAACAAGCGGCCATTATTTAGTATCGCCACATCATCACATACACGTTCCACATCAGCCAGAATATGGGTTGACATAAAAACAGTTGTTTCATTCTTTATACCCTGAATAAACTCAAGTACTTCTTTTCTGCCTATGGGATCAAGAGCAGAAGTCGGTTCATCAAGAAACAATACCTGTGGCTTGCTCACAAGAGCCTGTGCGATTCCAAGTCGCTGTTTCATGCCTCCTGAGAAAGAGGTGATTTTTTTATTGGCAGACTGTGTCAAACCCGACATTTCCAAAAGATAGTCGGCTCTTTTCAAATTTTCTTTTCTGCTTAGTCCGAAAATATCTCCAACAAACAACAGAAGCTCCCTTCCTTTCATCCATTTATACATAGCAAGTTCCTGACCTAAGTAGCCAATTTTCTGTCTTAATGCCATTGAATTTCGTTTAACATTTTCTCCACAAACCCAGGCTTCCCCTGAGCTGGGTTTCATAAGTCCCGTTAAAATTTTTACGGTTGTCGTTTTCCCTGCACCATTCGGACCAAGAAAACCAAAAACAGTGTGGGCTTCCACTTCAAGACTTAGATTGTCCAATGCAAAAGTTTTACTGTCTTTGTAAATTTTACAGACATCTTTACATTTAATCACGCTCATGATCTCTGCCTAAAGTTAAGTATAAAATGGGACCCAATAAATTCAGAAAAAGAAAAACAAACAACCATACCCATTTATCCAGCAATTTGAAATGAATACGCTTGCGCCAGTCCAGAAGACAAAACACAATAAGTGTGAGCTGAATAAGTACCATTGGTACTAATGCCATCAGAATTTTATTATCAATTTCCATTGTATTAGTTTTAAATGAATTTTACACAAAAATATTATAAAAAAATAATAATTTTTAATAAGCTGAGTTAATTATAAACGAAATAACGGTTTATTCCCTGATATTCTATATAAAAATTCATATTATGAGCTCAATATATCTGAAAAGTTTAAGGTTGGTACTTGCATTTATAGGCTTCATGCTTGGGTTTACATCAAAAGTCCTTGCTCAATACGGAGCACCGGTTGATTTATACAGAATAAATGTCAACATCCTCTCAGCAGAATGCAACGAGCCGCTTAAAGATATCAGTGTTAAAATTGAAGATCCTTCAGTTGGGAATACGTATGAGCTCAAATCTGACGAAAACGGCCATCTGTTTGTTTCAGGAGAATCAAACTGGGGTAACAATAAACTGCTCTTTACTTTTAAAGATAATGACGGCCCTCTGAATCGAGGCTCATTCAAAACATTGGAAAGCACCTATCATTTAGACCGCCATAACCGCAGAAATGATTCATTGAATGTGGTTCTTGAATATGAGGGCACACCTCCCTGTCTTTCGGAAGACACAAACACTCCAATTGATGAAAACCCAAACCAAGATATACTTGCCACAACACCTGAACTAACATCCGTAAATAATCAGGATGAAATTCAGATTGCTAACATACCGGAAATTTTCGACTTCATTGTTTTCCCTAATCCCAGTAATGGCATATTTACAGTGCGCTTCGAAATTGGAGAAGCTATGCCTTTAGACATTAAAATTTTTGACATGCAGGGAAAACTTATTTTACAAGAGCATTTCCTTGCTTCTTCCGGACAGCTTGAACGTTCTTTTGACATGCAGGCTGCAAAAGGGCATTACTTAATCCAGATTTCAGGAAATAATTTAATTCTTTCGAAGAAAATAATAATTTCCTAAAAAGCACAAACCAACCACTTATCCATATTTTTTTTAATTTCCAATTTACAATGTGCGAAGCACTTACAATTTACAATCTAATGGCGTATATATTTTAATAATTTCCTACCTTTGTTTTTATTCCATAAATTTACAGAAATAAAAAAAAACAGCCATGAGATTTATAAACAAACAAAACCTTAAATTCTGGGCACGGTTGATTTTGTTCATTTTAGTTTTTTCTAATTTTTTCCTCAGTGGTTGCCGTAAGCCTGGAAAAGGAAAACCGGGAGATGATGGAGGCGATATTCAGCCCATGTATGGTATAAAGACTTCTATTTTTAAAAAACTCTAAGAGTCAGGATAATACTTTTGAGTACATCAATTTGTCGTCCCCATCTTTATAATAATCCTTAAGCCTTGCTTCGAGAAAATAGCCGGTTCTTAAATAGAAACCTTGAGTTGGGGCATATTTTTCAGTAGAGGAAGTCTCTATATAAATGCGTTTGCCTGAAAGGGACAAAATATGTTTCTCTGTTTCTTCAATGAGCTTAAAACCAATGCCTTTACCTCTGAAATCGTTATGAACGGCTATCCAATAAAGATCGTAGCTGCCTTTGGTACAAGGAATTTCTCCATAACAGGTAAAACCAATCATTTTTCCATTTTGTAATGCCGCAATAAAAAAATAACCATTGTGGTCTTCCCTATTCAAATATTCATCGGCTATCTCAACCGCCACATCAATTTCATAACTGTAAAAAAAACCGGAAGAATTAAGAATGTCAAAAATACAGTCTCTGTCATCACTATTTATTTCAAATTTGAGGGTAACATCAGTAAGATTCATAAGTATTGATAGATTTAGTTATGAACTAGTAAGTTTGGAATGTATCGTAAATGATTCTTTGAAAGAGTTCTTCGAACCCGATATTGGTTTTTTTCACAGCAGCAATAAAACCGCTATCAGGTGATATGCAGGGATTGGTATTTATTTCGAGGACATAGGGTATGCCGTTTTTATCCACTCTGAAATCAACACGGGCATATCCCTTGAGATTGAAAACGTTCCAACATTTGAGACAGATCTGCTTTAGCTCTTCAAGCAGTGGGGCATCTTCGGGAACAAAGTCGAAGGAACGGATAGTGTTTTTGTACTCAAAAGAATCCTCAATCCATTTGGCTCGATAGCCTACTATTTTTAATTTACCTTCGGGAAAATCGACGAATTTAATTTCAGCAGGATGTAACACCTGTGGCCCTTTTTCACCACCCAAAACAGCGATATTAAACTCCCTCCCTTCGATAAATTGCTCGGCAAAAACTTCTTTACCTTTGGCAGATGCGTTTTTGATAACACTTTCAATGTCATCTTTTAAATTCAACAACCGCAGAGTGCTTTCATCCAATCCTACTGATGCATGCTCCCAAACAGATTTAACTAAATAATTAAAATCAGGGTTAAAGGATTCAGCAATATTATTGCGGCACACATAAGCAGGAGCCTTTATATTATGGGCTTTTAGAACAAGCTTGGTGGTAAGTTTGTTTGAAGTCAGGTAAACACTTTCGGATGGGCACCCTGTATAGGGGACACCCATGAAGTCGAAAAAAGCAGGTGCCACATGTATCAGTCTGCCATCATTGTAAATAGTTTCAACCAAATTGACAATAAAAACCGGTTTTAATTCCTCTTTATCAGCCAAAAGCTCTCTGAAATCAAAGGGAAAAGCTTTACAAAAGACGGTGTATCCGGCTGATTCAAGGTTTTCTTTATAAAAAGCAACTTCGTCTAAAACGTCCAATTCGTCTAAAGGTGCATCGGGGGCAAGATAACTATGATAAATAACAACATTCATGATTTAATATTTTAATTCATTACTTATTAAGATTATATCTAAGTTTAGCAGCATCCACAATCTCTTGTATTAGTGTCTGAAAGCTGATACCGTTCAAACGGCAGATGATGGGCAGATCGGAATGGATAAGATTAAGACCGGCCAGGGGATTGATTTCAATGAAATTCAGCACCCCATTTCTGTCCATACGAACGTCAATACGACCTGCATCATAACAACCTAGCAACTTCCAAATACCAACGGCCATTTCAGCACACAATTGAACAATAGAGTCTTCAGGAATTGAATATTTTACGAGATTTTCATAATGGGCTTTGGTATCAAAGGAATAAATATTGTCCTCTTTGTGTTTATTAAAAACAACCTCCATGGCTCCTACAGCTTTGCAATTTTCACCCGAGCCAATAATTCCTACAGTAAATTCCCTGCCCGACAAAAATTCTTCGATAAGTAAAGGAGTATAACCGTTATTAAATCTTTGGAGACAAGCACTAAAGAGTTCATTTTTATTGTTCACGAGAGAAGTTTCATCAATCCCTTTTCCTGTACCTTCGAGAGCGGGTTTTACAAAAAGAGGATACGGTAAATTAATGGATTCAAGCTCACCGATATGATGAATAAGTTGAAAATCGGCTGTTTTAAAGCCAGCATTTTTAACAATGTGCTTGGTAAAAGCTTTATTCAGGGTAAGGGACATAATGCAAACATCTGAAAAGGTATAGGGGATGTCATAAATATCAAGAACAGCCGGTACCTGTGCTTCTCTGCCGGAACCTTTGAGTCCCTCACAAATATTAAAAACCAAATCCCACCTTTTTCCCTGCTGGATGAGCTGAATCAAATTTTTAACGTGGCCAATTCTGTTTGTTTCATATCCAAGGGATTTAAGAGCATTTTCAATACCTTCAACAGTTTCTTCTGTGTCAAATTCGGCCACTTCCTCCTCAGAAAATCCCATTTTGAGATAATCGGATTTTAAATCATACGTAATACCAATATTCATGAATTTATGTGTGGTTATAAAATTAATAATTTAAAGAAGCATCAGCACAAAAGCGCATCGAAAAGTAAATAATCAGCAAGATTCCAATCAATAGGGAACAAGCATAGGTCATCCTTGAGGGGTTAATCGTTTTTGGTTATTCGGCTTCAGTATAAGTAAAGAGCCGGTTTTCATAGTTTTTGAGCACGACTTCTCCATTTTCATGCTTTACAATATAATCCGGCAATAAAGGAATTTTGCCACCACCACCGGGAGCATCAATCACATAGTGAGGGATGGCATAACCACTTGTATTACCACGTAAAGCAAAAATTATGTCAAGCCCTTTCTGAACCGGAGTACGAAAATGATTAGAGCCGGGAATTGGATCACACTGGTATAAATAATAGGGTCTAACCCTAATTTTCAGAAGATTGTGCATAAGATTTTTGATGGTTTCTGCATCATCGTTAACACCTTTGAGCAGCACAGTCTGACTTCCTAGAGGTATGCCGGCATTAGCTAATTTTATGCATGCATCCTTAACTTCCGGTGTAATTTCATCGGCATGTGTAAAATGAATACTTATTAGCAAAGGATGGTATTTTTTAAGGATGGAAACAAGACTTTTGTTGATACGTTGTGGTAAAACCACTGGTACTTTTGTTCCAATTCGGATGATTTGAACATGTTCAATTTTTCTCAACTCAGACAATAAAAATTCAATTTGAGAATCAGGCATTGTGAGGGGATCCCCGCCAGAGATAAGCACATCTCTGATTTCTTCATGTTCCCTGATATAATTTAAACCTTCATGCCATGCATTAATGCCCACATGACATTTTTCTTTAGCTACCATGTGAGAGCGTGTGCAGTATCTGCAGTAGGCAGAGCAGAAACCTGTGGCAAGAAATAAAACCCTGTCTGGGTAGCGGTGTACAATATTACTCACTCTAAAAGGGTGATCAGCACTTTCAGATAGGGGATCAGAAGTCTCTCCCCTGCTAAGAGAAAATTCATCAACAACAGGGACTACTGTTTTTCGTAATGCTTGATTAACATCATCAGCATCCAGCAATGATGCATAATAAGGAGTAATACGTACCGGCAGAATATTATTGGTTAGTTTGTGTTCAAAATATTCTTTTTCCTTTTCGGATAAATTAAGGACCTTACTCAGTGCGTCAAAAGATGTAATACTATTTTTAATCTGCCAATGCCAATTATTCCAGTCATCGACTGAAGACAAAGGATAGAATTTTTCGAGAAATGCTAATGATTTTTCATTGATTGGTGGAAGTTTTGTTGATGTTTTATTCACTTCCAAAAAGGGTTGAATATCGCAGTTTATAAACTCCGAACTTGGAGGTTCGTCAATTTCTTGCAATTCATGTTCAATGTTTTGAACTTCATTATTGATTTTTAACATTATTGGGTTTTTAAATTAAATCAATTTTTTTATTTATAAGCTTTTTTTATTTCGCTGAAAATATACAATTAACTAAATTTCAAGTTCTTATATATCCAATAAAGATTACATAAAAAAGCCTGCAATTTTAAATCATTTTTTTTAATCAAAAGCAAATATTTTTTATTTTTTTTGTTAAAAAAATGGGCGTTTTTTATTTCAATTTATTTAAAAAAATACAGCTCAAAATTACTGGTATTCAGAAGTCAGAATATAAATCTATTTAATTGATTTACTGGCATTTATAATATTTCTTGTCAAACGTCAAGAAAACCACAAAAGTTTAAGTAGTTCACAAAATTTTATTTTAATGAAGAAGGGTTATGAATTTTCCTAAAAGAGATTGCATTTTTAAGAGATATTCATCAGTTAAAAATGTAAGGAATTATGATTCTAAGCAAAAAAAAATCAAAAATGGAATTGTTATTAAATAAAAAGTTATTCATTTTTGATAAGTTAAAACCATATATCACAAATTTTTCAAAACTTCAAATATTGAAAATTTGATTAGAAAGGGAAATAAATAATTTAATTTTAGTAAGTTACATTTATTAGTTTCAAAATAAAAAAAAAAGCTTTTATTAATATTAAAAATATTTTTAATATTAACAAAATATTTTTTATTATTAATATTACTGTTATTATGTTTGTATTTAATTTAACCCCAAATCTTATTTATCATGAAAAAGTTAATACTCTTGGCATGTACCCTCTTTGCCATTAATTTGTCTTTCGGACAGCTCATTCAAAATGGTAGTTTTACAAACTGGCAAGTAGAAAATCTGTATGAGTACCCTGATGGCTGGGTTATTAACACAGAGCATAACAACATTAATATCTTGCAGGAGAAAAGTTATGATGCTCAGGATGGCAATTATTCTATGCTTTTAAATACTGCCAATACCCAAAATGGTATTGACATTGGATATTTATTATACGGAATACCAAATGATGGCGACCTAATGGGCTTTCCTTTTACGCTGATTGCAGACACTCTTAGGTTTTCTTACAAAGCCAATATTGAAACGGGTGATTATGCTATGGTTATGCTAATTTTATATGCCGGAGGAGTAACGATAGACTCTGTTGTTATGCCTATAGATGTTCCAAGTACCAGTTGGATAAACATGTCGTTGGGGTTTAATTCGGGTCTTGTTCAACCTGATTCTCTGTTTTTAGGTTTTCTCAGCGGAGATCCCTTTGGCAATGGTAATCCTAAAGCCGGCACTCAGCTTTTTATTGATAATATCTATTTTACAAGCGGCACAAACAACACGCCATTATACCCAATTCCTAACAGTAGTATAGAAGTATGGAGAAATGCCGTATCAGAAAATCCACTTAGCTGGATAACAAGTAACGGTGACTTATTATTAGCCTATTTTGATACTGCAAATGTAACCAAAACATCCTCTTATCAATCAGCACCTTACGCTGTAAAACTTTCAAATATAGATTTGGATGGGAACCACACAAGAGCTGAAATAAAATATATTGACAATAATTATAACTACAAACCTCAGGATTTTAGTTTTTATTATAAATATGAACCTAATGGTTCGGATTCTGCAAGAGTAAGTATAAACTTTTTTAAAACAGGCAATCATATTGGAGGTTTTAGTTCAAAAATTGGGGATTATGATACTACATATAAAAAAGTTGAAGTAAACCTTAATAACTTATTTGAAGAACCCGACAGGTTAGAGATAAATTTTGAGGCAGGTGAAAATTCAGGATCAATATTGTATATTGATGAGGTTCAATTTGGTTGTATCAAGCCCAAAAACCTTTTCGGACAATATACAACGACTACTTCTGTCCAACTCACATGGGAAACCGGAGCTCTTGAAACCCAATGGCAGGTTCAATGGGGAATAGCAGGATTTCAATTAGGAAATGGCACTTTTGTCAATGTAAACAACACCCCTGAACTCCTTTTAAACGGCTTAGATACCAGTAGTACCTATGAATATTATGTAAGAAGCCTTTGCGACACATCGAATATGAGCCAATGGGAAGGGCCTTTTACTATTTGCAAGGAACAGAATATTCCTATAGCCCAAGGTTTTGAAAACACACCTCAAGGAGCTATTCCCATGTGCTGGAACAAAATTACCACTAATGGAGCCAATATTCAAGTCAGCGATTGCTGCGAACCTTATTCCGGCAATAAGTTTCTGAATATGAACCTTCAACCCTATACAAACTGTGTTTTTATAACACCTTATTTAAACAACAACCTGAGCGATTTGTTCATTTCGTTTGCTGCTAAAAAGAACTCCTTTGAGAACACGGCCATGTATCTGGGAACAATGACCAACCCTCAGGATCTGAATACATTCAGTCCATTAAATGCATTCGCATTGATGCCGGGTTATAATACTTTTTCATATTATTTTAATAACTATACAGGAAATGACAAGTACATTGCTCTTATGCTTACAGCAGATGAGGGCTATGGTGCCAATGTATTGGTTGATGATATAATGATAGGGTTTATTCCCAGTTGTTTGCCTGTTCAAAACCTGACGGCACAGAATATCACAACCAATTCTGCTGAAATAATGTGGCAGGCAGGAAATAATGAAACACTCTGGAATGCAAAATACGGTTTTTCTGGTTACGACCCTGAAACTCAGGACACTTCAATAGCCCAACCGTTGTATGGTCTTACATCACCCAATTTCTTTTTTAATGGATTTTTGGAAGAAGGTCAAATGTACGATATCTACGTTCAAGCCGACTGTGGTGGTGGCGATGTAAGTCCATGGACAAAAGTCAGCTTTACAACCAATTGCGGACTTGTCAACATACCCCTCTTCGAGAATTTTGAAAACACACCCGACGGTAATGTGCCTAATTGCTGGAACAGAATAACTTCCAACGGAAGTGCCGTAGGCGTAGTTTCCTATTACCAAGGCACCAGTCAACCAAAAAGTGTGCGCATGCACTGGGCCAATAACACCATGAATACATATTTAATTACGCCCCAGTTAAATACACCTTTAAATGAGCTTCAAATAGAATTCAATGCCAAATCACAAAATCAATTTATTCCTATAATTACTTTAGGTACTATGTCAGACCCTACAGACGAAAATACTTTTAACCCTCTGACAAACTATTATTTAACACAAAATTATCAGACCTATTCTTACCTCTTAAATGCCTACTTAGGTTCAGATTCTTATCTGGCATTCAGATTAACTGCCGATACAAATGATTATGTTGAAATGTTTATAGATGATGTTAACATTGGGTTGATTCCCTCTTGTCCCAAACCTACAAATATATTTGTTAGCAACCTGAATTCCAACTCTGTCACACTTAACTGGACTGCAGGTTCAAATGAACAATTATGGCATGTAGTTATCACTCCCCAAAATGTACCCTTCGATACAAATAATTACGTTTACAGCAATTTTAATGTAGCGAATAATATGCTTGATGTTATTGGTCTTAATCAAAATACAGGCTACTCTGTTTATGTTCAGGCAAATTGTGGGAGTAATGACCTCAGTACGTGGGCTGGTCCTTATAATTTTATGACTCCTTGTGCAAATTACACTTTACCTTTCTCAGAAGAATTTGGTTACAATTTTTACCATGTACCTACTTGCTGGTTCAGAACAGCTGATAACTGGTATAATTATCCTAATAGCACAGTAGGTGGTTATTATGGAGAATTATTATACAATGGTAATTACAACTTCAATACAGGAAAACAAAGGATTATAACTCCATTTATTGATGCTACGGCTGCAAATAGCCTGATGGTTACATTTAAACATGCGCTTCAAATAATGCAGGATACAGGTGTTGCTCCCATGATTGGTATTGAAGTAACAACAGATGGTAATAACTGGACTACAGCATGGTCATTAGTGCCAACAGCAAATATAAACCCTGAGGAAATAATGATTGACCTAAGTGCGTATGCACATCAGACAATTAAATTAGCTTGGTTTGTTGATGGAATGAGCCAAGAAATTCCATCGTGGGTAATTGACAATGTATTAATTGATGTTATGCCTACATGCCTTATGCCAACTGCTTTAAATGCTACAAATATAACTTCAAATTCAGCCGATCTTTCATGGACGGCAGGAGGAAATGAAACCATTTGGGATGTTAAAGTAGGATATCAAGGGTTTTCACCACATGATACCATGAACTATTTACAGAGCCAAACAGGTCTTACTAATAACTTTTGGACGGTTCAAGGACTAAATCCTATGTCAATATATGATTTTTATGTTAAAGCTGATTGTGACTCAGGAGATGTAAGTACATGGGCAGGACCTTACAATTTTTCAACTATTTGTAATTTTGCACAGGCACCTTATTTGCAAAACTTTGAAACATCCTCTTTGCCACAGGTTCCCTTATGCAATAGTATTGAAAATGCAGGACAAGGAAACAATTGGCAAACAATCTATAACCCAAATTCAGATTTCCCTGATCATACTTTATATTATTTACCGAATATGTCACCAGCAAACGCTTGGTATTTCACACAGGGCATAGAATTAACAGGAGGAACAACCTACAAAATAGGCTTCAGATACGGCAATAATACACCCGCATGGACAGAAAGCCTCAGGGTTATGTATGGCAAGATGCCAAATAGTGCTTCAATGACCAGCCAACTCTTAGATTTCTTTTCAATTAATCAAGCTGTTCCACAAAACGCACTGCAATACTTCACTCCCGATTCAACAGGTATTTACTATTTCGGCTTTAATTGTTATTCTGCTGCAAACCAATATTATCTTTTTGTTGATGATATTGTTGTTGATGTGGCTCCTGCATGTCAATCTCCGGTAAATTTGTTAGCTACTAATATTACATCAAATTCTGCTGATTTATTATGGGATGCTTCCGGAAGTGCTTCTTACTTTGAAATAGAATGGGGTGAAAAATCATTACAATTTGGTTATGGAAACTATGTTGACGTATCCAATAACAGTTACTCACTATTTGGTGTTTTAACTCCTGCAACCCAATACAGATACTATATTAGGGCTCTCTGCAATAATGGAGCTGATACAAGTGAATGGGCCGGCCCCTATTATTTTACAACCTTATGTGATGCTGTTTCTGAATTCTTTGAAAACTTTGATGCAACTAATAATTTTGCACTCCCTGTTTGCTTTAAAAAAGTAACTACAACAGGAAATACTTATACTTACTCACAAAATGCATATTCATGGCCTAATAATTTAGACATGAATGCCAATGATTCATCTGATTTTCTTATTGTATCCTTACCAAAAGTTAATAATGCAGGTGATGACTCCCATTGGTTGAAATTCTGGGCAAAAGGTAATACCAATGCAAATATTGAAGTAGGATATCTTACTGACCCACAAAATCCAAATTCATTTATTCTTATTCAAACCGTACAGTTTGCAGATAACAACTACAATAAATATGTTATCAATCCTGGAATATTACCTAACAATACTGTTTTTGCTTTCAAACATACAGGAAATCCTTCAGGCCTTGTGTCAATTGATGATGTAAGTTGGGAAGCCAAACCTCAATGCCCCGGGCCTGATATGTTCTCTGTTATGGTATCCAATATAACTTCAAATACATTTGATATAAGCTGGACAGACCTTGGTAATGCAACACAATGGGCTGTAAACTATGGTCAAGCTGGTCAAGGATTTACACAAACCACTTACACTAATACAAATGCTATTACTCTAACAAACCTTGTTGCTTTTGCCTCTTATCAATTCCAGATACAATCCATTTGCAGTCAGGATACCAGTGAGTGGAAAGGGCCTTTCTATAATTTCTCAGGTAGCAACTTTAGCTGTTTTCCTGGTGCTGTTTACGGTCAAAATCCTGAACCAATGGAGTATTCCTTATGGTCATCACAGGACTTTGGAAGAAAAGTACACCAGAACTTTTCCGGGATAACTTCACCATTTAATGTACTTCACTTCTGGGGGCGTTTCCACGATACTTACAATGCATGTACACCCAGCTCAATTGATGTTGAAGTTGGTTTTTATGAAGATAATAATGGCAGCATTGGGACTCAAGTTGCCTCGTATATTGTGCCGATTGTTCCTAATCCCATAAATACAGGTTATGCAGAACAATATTATGATTTAACAATTCAATTACCAAATAATGTTACTTTAAATGAAGGATGGTTTTCTGTTCAATCAATCAATTCACCAAGTTGTTACATGCTTGTTTTGAATACAACAAATCCTGCTGCTTCTGGTTATGTATTAAGGGTTCAAAACCAAGGGCAAGACACTATCCAGTTTAATCCAATGGGTTTCTGCTTTTTATACGATGTTTGTCCTACGCCATCAAATTTGAATGCAAGCAATATTACAACCTCTTCTGCTGATTTATTATGGGATACACAGAATGAGCCCCTATGGAATGTGGAAGTAGGCAACGTTGGGTTTACTCCGGGAACACAAACAGCTCTATACAGCCAGAATGAAACAACTTCAAACTCTTGGCAGTTAACTAATTTATCAGAAGGAACAACCTATTCATTTTATGTACAGCACGATTGCGATGCAAATGGAACCAGCTCATGGAGTGGTCCTTATAATTTTACCACATTATTTTCCTGTCCTCAACCCTACTCACTTAACGCTTTCAACATACAAAGCTCACAGGCAGACCTTACATGGATGGCAGGAGGTAGTGAACCCAAATGGGACATAGAGTTAGGTTTCAACGCATTTGTACCTACGGGTGTCCCTACACAATCAGATATAACAAACAACACTTATACTTATACAGGACTACAAGCAAATACAACCTATGATTATTATGTTCGAGCCCATTGCGACACCTTCGATTATAGCATTTGGGAAGGACCTTTTACATTTGCAACGACACAGGACTGTGGTATTTTAATTTCTAATTATCCTTGGTACGAAGGATTTGAAGGAACAACATTTCCGCCTGTTTGCTGGATAAACCAGGACGAAGATAATGATGGTTATAAATGGGAACAAAGAGTTTTACCTGCAATGCAACCACATACGGGCTATAATCTGGCCATTTCTGCATCGTGGATGCCTGGGCCCGGAGCTCTCAATCCTGACAACTGGCTCATAACACCACAGCTTTCAATAAATAATCCAAATCTTGAATTCAGTATGTGGTATGCAGGATTAGATCCCAGTTATGTCAGTGAAAAGTTTTCTGTATTAATCTCAACCACCGGAACAAACCCTGCTGATTTTACTGAAGTGTTCACAACAGTAGCAACATCTACAAATTACAACGAAGTAATTGTTCCTCTGGATACCTATTCCGGCCAAAACATCTACATTGCGATCAGGCATTGGGGTTGTACAGACATGTTTAATTTAAGAATTGATGATATTTCTGTCAGAAGTACATTATGCAAAAATCCTACAAACCTTACAGCTTCTAACATTACATCAAATAGCGCTGACTTAGGTTGGAATCAGACCGGACCTACATCACAATGGAATATTGAAGTTGGATTTGCACCTGGATTTACACCTGGTACAGGCAGTCCTAACGTGGTTGGCAGCATAACTACTTCAAGTAACCCATGGACAGTTACAGGTTTAAATCAGGGAACAAATTATGCATTCTTTGTGCAGGCAGTATGTGATAGTATTGGCGTAACTGCATGGGTAGGTCCTTATGTTTTTTCAACTTTAGTAGGATGCCCCGCACCCACAGCACTTAATGCCTATAACATAATGCCCAATCAGGCTGACCTGAGTTGGGCTGCAGGTGGTACCGAAAATAATTGGCTTATTGAGGTAGGTTATCCATCCTTCATACCGGGTACAGGTAATTATGTCTTTTTCGATTCGTTGATGAATATCACATCATTAACTGTATTCAATTTAAATCAAAGTACTAATTATGAGTTTTATGTAAAATCGAAATGTGATATTGGAGATGTAAGCGTATGGTCTGGCCCTTATAGCTTTGCAACACAGGCTATGTGTCCTAATCCAGTTGCTTTATCAGCAAATAATGTACAGTCCTCACAAGCAGAACTGTATTGGTCACCCGGCGGTTCTGAAACAATGTGGGTTATTGAAGTGGGATATGATGGCTTTACCCCTGAAACATACAATTATGTTCTCATTGATACACTGACAAACATACAATACTCAGCTCAAGGATTATCACCAAATACGGTTTATAATTATTATGTAAGAGCATTATGTGGTAACGAAGTGAGTTTATGGACAGGACCTTTTGTGTTTCAAACGGCCTGCAATGTGTTTACAGCGCCATTTACAGAAACATTTGAATCTGTCACATTTCCTCCCGACTGTTGGAAATCTATACAAGGGAGTGGCATCTGGCACCGTGCTTCAAATGTAGGCGGTTACAACAATTCTAATGCTTCTGCTATGATTGATTTTTACAATATCAGTGGCAATACCCCACAAGATCTTATAACATTTACTTTCAATACCGGTGCATTAAGTTCTCCTTCCCTTACATTTGATTATGCCTATGCCAATTACGATACCACCTTATACTACGACCAGCTGGATATATTAACCTCTGCTGATGGCGGCAATACCTTTACCCTGCTTGTAAATATGTCGGGCAAAGGTGAACTCAATACAGGCGGTAGCTCAACGCAGCCTTTTGTTCCAACTACAAGCCAATGGGCCACAAAACAAATTCTTTTGCCTTCGGGTACCAATGCCATTAAATTCAGAGCTACAAGTGGTTATGGCAACAACCTTTATATTGACAATGTTACCGTAGACGACAACACAATTTCTTGCCCACAACCTAATACTTTGTATGCCACAAGTGTTACCAGTAATTCAGCCATCGTGGGTTGGACTGCAGGCGGCAGCGAGTATTTATGGAATGTTGAAGTAGGATTACAAGGATTTACACCTGGCACAAATACTTTTGTGGCAGGGTCTGCCAATTTTGGCAGTGTTCAGTTTGATGCCACAGCGCTTATACCTTCTACTGCTTATGAGTTTTATGTACAAGCGGTTTGCGATATTAATAATGTTAGCAACTGGGTAGGTCCGTTTACTTTCCAAACTTTAAGTGAATGTCCTGAGCCAACAAACATCACAGTAAGCAATATTCTGCCCACACAGGCAAATGCAACCTGGACTGTCCAAGGGTCAGAAGTAGGATGGGAAATAGAACTCGGGTTATCTGGCTTCCAGCCCACAGGTACTGCTACTCATACTGTAGCATCTCCGAATAATTCAATAGTATTCAGTGGATTAACACCAAATACAGCATATCAATTCCATATTCGTGCTGTTTGTAGTAATGGTTATAGCCCGTGGATTGCAGAGAATTATTTCACAACATGTGGCAATTTTGAACAAGTCGACACTATTTCTATTTGCAACGGCTCTTCATATCAATGGCAAGGACAGGTTTACACACAATCAGGTACATATTATGCAAACTATACAACCATTAACGGTTGCGACAGTATGTATGTACTTAATTTAGAAGTCTATCCTACCTATGAATTTAACGAAGATGCGGCGATTTGTGGAGGTCAACCTTATCAGTGGCACGGTCAGGTTTACACTCAAGCCGGTACCTACAATGCTGTTTATTCTACCGTTAATGGTTGCGATAGCATTTATATTCTTCATCTGAACAGCTATCCGGAATTCAAAGCAGGTATTATCGGAAAAAATCAAACCATTTGCGAAAACAATGCACCTGAGCTCTTGATTAATATCGCTTCTCCATCAGGTGGCTTAGCTCCATACTATTATCAATGGCAACAACAACCTAACTGCACCGGATTATGGTTAGATATTCCAGGTGCTCAGGCTGATAATTACCAGCCACCGGTTTTATCTCAAAGCACATGCTACAGACGTATGGTTACCAATATCTGTGGTTCTGCTTTTTCTAATGTAATTGATAACAGACTGGCTGCTTACTGGGAATTTGATAATAACACATTAGACTACTCCGGAAACAACAACCATGGCGTTAATAATGGTGCATCTTTTACTTCTGACCGCATTGGAAATCCAAACAACGCCATCTCTTTTTCTGCTAACAGCAATGTAAACTGTGGTAATAATGCCAGCCTGCAAATAAATCAAAACTTTACCGTAAGTATGTGGGTGAAAACAACAACGACAGCTCCTTCTACAAATCAGTTTATTTTGTCTAGATGGGATAACAATGTGAACAAAAGAGTTTGGGGATTTCTTCAAAGGCAAGGGAAAAACTTCCCAAGCTTAATCGTTTCTACCAATGGAGTTGATGTGTCGTATATTGACGGAACTACATTAATTAATGATGGAAATTGGCATCAACTAAGTCTTGTACAAGATGGATCTACCATTAAGTTTTACATTAATGGCATTTTCCAAAATCAAAAAACTCAAGCAAGCTTCCCACTTAACAACGCCAATTTACTAGTGGCTGCTAATAATATCTTTAACGGTTCTGTTGATGATGTCCGCATTTACAAACAGGCATTTACTCCTCAACAAATTGCTGATTTGTATAACAACAATATACCAAGCTCTAATTTTATAAATGTAAATGTTAATCCTGATTATAATTATGTTGAAAATGCCGCTATTTGTGATGGAGATTCTTACCAATGGCAAGGAAATACTTACAATACAGCCGGTTCTTATTCTTTTAACTATACTGGTGCTTTAGGTTGCGACAGCATCCTCACGTTAAACTTACAAGTTAATCCTGTTTATGAGTTTATAGAAGATGCGGCTATTTGTGCAGGTCAATCTTATCAGTGGCACGGTCAGATTTACACTCAGGCAGGCTCCTACAATGCTGTTTATGCTTCTGTAAATGGCTGCGATAGCATTTATTACCTTAACCTTGATGTATTACCTGTTTATACTTTTGAAGAAACCATTAACATCTGTAATGGAAACGTTTATCAATGGCATGGCAATACCTATTCACAAACAGGTATTTATTATGCTAACTATACCACCATTAACGGTTGCGATAGTATTTACAAACTGATTCTTAATGTAAATCCTAATTACGAATTCGTTGAGAATGCTTCTATTTGTGATGGTCAATCCTATCAATGGCATGGCCAAATCTTTACACAATCAGGTACATATTATGCAAACTATACAACCATTAACGGTTGCGACAGTATGTATGTACTTAATTTAGAAGTCTATCCTACCTATGAATTTAACGAAGATGCGGCGATTTGTGGAGGTCAAC
>JAQVVM010000001.1:0-2247 GCA_028698995.1 Bacteroidales bacterium | reverse complement strand
AAGATGCGGCTATTTGTGCAGGTCAATCTTATCAGTGGCACGGTCAGATTTACACTCAGGCAGGCTCCTACAATGCTGTTTATGCTTCTGTAAATGGCTGCGATAGCATTTATTACCTTAACCTTGAAGTGTATCCTAAATATGAATTCGTAGAAGATGTCAGCATCTGTGATGACAGTACTTATCAATGGCAGGGTAATACCTATACAGAATCAGGTACTTATTTTGCTAATTATACTACTGTTAATGGCTGTGATAGCATTTACATACTCAATTTAATTGTGTTCCCCTCTTACGAGTTTGTTGAGAATGCTTCTATTTGTGATGGTCAAACTTATCAATGGCATGGCCAGGTTTACACACAATCAGGTACTTATTATGCAAACTATACAACCATTAACGGTTGCGACAGTATTTATGTACTGAACCTCATCGTAAATCCAAGCTATGAAGATGTAGAAAATGTTTCAATCTGTGGCGGCAATACTTATATGTGGCAGGGACAGTCTTACTATCAAACCGGCACTTATACAGTAAATTACACGACTGTTGATGGCTGTGATAGTATTTTCACCTTGCACTTAACCGTAAATCCAATCGACTGGTTTGTAGAAGATGTAACTATCTGCGATGGCACTATCTATCAATGGCAGGGTCAAGTTTATACTACTGCAGGCGAATATATAGCAAACTACACCAATAGTAATGGTTGCGACAGTACATATATTTTACACCTTTACACAATTGCAAGCCCAATGACGTATCTTATTTCTGAAGTAGGAACACATTGTGGCGGTTCAGATGGAGAATTATATATTGATGCTTTTGATGGGGCCGAACCATATACCTTTATGTGGTCAAATGGTTCAACAACACAAAATATAGATGGTCTTACTCCCGGAACCTATACGGTAACTGTTACAGGAGCCAACAATTGTAAAGCTGTTGGAAGCTATTCGGTCCATGTAATAGCCCCTGCACCTCTGGAAATATGCATTGTTACGGTGGATACGAATACTGACAGGAATATGGTTGTATGGGAAAAAGAACCTTCTTCCATTTTATCTCATTACAACATTTGGCGTCAAACGACCACTCTGGGTGTTTATGAGCTGGCAGGCTCTGTTCCATACACCAATATGAGCACATGGATTGACATGCAAAGCGACCCCGAACAAAGAGCATGGAAATATAAAGTGTCGGTCGTTGATACCTGTGGTATAGAAAGTACCATGAGTGAACCACATAAGACCATTCATCTGACCATGAGTTTAGGTTTAGGAAACGATGTTAACCTCAACTGGAATCATTACGAAGGTATTGACTTCCTGACCTATTACATTCACAGATTTGACTGGAACAATGGCTGGGTTGTAATTGACTCCATATCTTCAGATATGGACAGCTATACCGACACACCTACCGGCATTAACGTGGCTTCTTACAAAATTGCTATTAAGAAAGATATTCCATGTGTTGCAAGCGGTAGCTTAAATAAAAACATTGAGTATTATTCAGAAGCATTTTCAAACTCAGTTGAATTTAGCAATGTTGGTAATGAGGAAATTGGTAACCTTTCTGAAATGATTATTTTCCCCAATCCGTTCAGAGAAAAAACCACCATCACATTCCCCAACCCTGGAAATACAACATATAGACTCGATGTTTACAATGTTGCAGGTCAACTCGTAAAAACCATTGATAACATAAACGATGGTTTTATAGAGCTCGACAGAGACTACCTCAGTACCGGTTTCTATATGATTGAACTCACAGGCGAAGAAGTATTCAGAGGTAAGATTATTGTAAACTAAAACATTTTTTCAGGTTTTCAAACCTTTATCTGAACAACTGCATTTCTACAAAAAGTCCGTCGAATCATTATTCTGACGGACTTTTTTATTATAAAAAATTAATCCAAGTGAGTAGATACAAAATGTGAAACCGTTAGCTCATCAGTTTAGCAATATCATTATCTGATTAAACTCGAATTAATCATTAGGAGTTTTGTAAAAATGAACTAATGATTCCATGAGGGTAACCCCGATATGATTTATTCGATGGTTTTTTTGAAAAGCATTGGAAATAAATCAGTTATCGATTCAGCATTTTCTTATGCTGAATTCCATCTAACTTATTTTAAGTGACTAATAATTCGCTAGTTACAATGTTTAGTTTTTTCATTTGATATTGAATTTTCTTGATTATTTTTACTTTTATTAATTCTTGATATACATTTTCATCCAT